>NZ_VTSR01000006.1 GCF_008329715.1 Gimesia chilikensis
GCAGTCTACAGAAATCAGGAAAACAGCATAAAAAACCGCTCTGGTGGGAACGAACTTAAGAGCGGAGTTACTAGCGCCATTCCGCTCACAAAAACGGAGTACCAAGGAGTAACAGGCCCTGGTTTCCCTTCCTGTTTACAAACCACGAACGTCACGAAAGACACGAAAATCCCCTGTGCGCAGTATTATTCAACAGGTAGTATTAAAGGGATTGAACCGGACTCCGGGTAACTCACCAGTTCCTTAACAAGGCCCGCTTGAGATGAAATCACTCAAAACATTGTATGAGTGTATGATGGGCTGTCTCATCGTCGTGGGCGGCGGTTTCATCATTTATCACCTGGATACAACGAATTATGCAGTTTCGCGCATCGAGAAACTGGGGGGAGGGGTTCGTTCCGACACAGCCTGGGGATCAACCCTCTACGAAATCGTCAATCTCAACGACACGCCTGCTACGGACAGTGATCTCAAATATGTGCGGAAGCTTCAGCCGTACTCAGGTGTCTATCTCAGAAATACGAACATCACGGATCAGGGCCTCAAACAGCTGCATGGTCTCGCGGTAGACGAAATCGACCTGACCGGCACCGATGTTTCTGATTCCGCAATCGCAGAACTGCTGGCCACTATCCCCGCAGATGCAAAGTGTCACATCATACGTGATCCGAAGATTGGGATGTAGCAGGTGTCAGGAACCTTATATATAAAGTTCCTGACACCTGTTATTGTCCAATGAAAAATAGTGGATGAGCTAGGAACGACTATTTTTCCACGCAAGGCACTTTTTAAGATACAAGTTCAAATGCTTAGCTGCTTCAGGGCATTTTTTCCATATTCTTTGAAATTCAGAAAATCGCTGTGACAGAATACGGGAATGTTTCTGATCTTGTGGAGAATTGGGAATGAATAACCGGGAAGTTTCATTATAAAGAACCTTACTCTCTGCTTCTACTTGAGCAATATCTTCAGCTAGCCGTTCTGCTGATTTTAAATCGACGACTTGAGACACCAGGTCAAGATAAAGTGCTTCACAATCAATACTCTTTTTGATTAAGTCCTGACCTTCTGGAGAAATGGTTGCTGGTGGTCCGCCTCCTCGTTCGCCAGCCCCTGCCCAATTCACAGCTTTTCTGCGATGCGTTAAAACGCTAAAGCCGTGTTCGTAATCTAATGATGTTCTGAAATCAAATGCGATATAAGCAACTTTGTTTTTATGTTCTGAAAGAATGGTAACTGTATTTGGTTCTACTAATTCACAAAATCCATCTAAAGTATTCAACCGTTTGCGAAGCTCACGTTTTTCACCTTGTAACGTCTTGGTTTCAGGCAGTGATTCCGGATAGTACGCTGATTTACATTGTTGAAGGGCATATTTTAATGCCGCTTTTGCAATTGAATCTTCATTCGCACATAAATATTCAAAAGCAGCCTCTTGTTCTTTCGCAGGCGGTTTCCCATCTGCTGATTCGATTTGAAGCTCTAGCAAAACCGGCCCGTTATTTGGCTCACTTTTTTCGTATGCTTCAGAGAGATAATCCGCATCGCAATCCCAGAGAATCCCACAGGTTTCAAACCCTGCCAATTCCACTTTTCCAAGCCACGCTTCATACTCAGATTTATACTTTATATCGCTAAATAAACTCATAAAAACCGCTCCTTATCACTATCGACCTGACACCTTTGATTACTTTCTGTAGCTACTCTTTTTCATTGTCAGCAGGTTTGATTGCCATCAGCGAAACAAGTGCGAGCACAAGTCCAATCAAACACGATGCACTGACATGCCAGAACAGGGTCAGGAGAGTATTGTCAGAGAAGATCAACACGGGAGTCTCCCCAAAGAGAACCCGCCTGATTTCCAATTCATACCAGTTACCCAGTGAGCAAGCAACAAAGCAGGCGACAGGAAACGAATTATAAAGGTGGTATGAAAACCACAGAATGCAAAAAGTGATCAATGAACACAATAGCCAAACCGCGCGAAAACGTCTGGTTTTGATGACCATCAGCGTAACAGGTGCGAAAACAAGGCCCACTAAACACGCTGCAATGACATGCCAGAACAGGACCAGGAGAGTATTATCAGGGGCGATAAACACGGGAGTATCCCCATAGAAAACACGCCTGATTTCCAATTCATACCAGTTACCCAATATGTAACTGTCACTCCCGATTACCGATCTGCCATCTTCAGTTTTATACTCCGATGGAAACGAAGCAATAATCAGGTAGGAATACAACAGAGTGTAAAAAGCGATCGTTGAACACATCAGCCAAACCACGCGAAAACGTTTGGTTTCGATCGCCAGCAGCGTAACAAGTGTAAGCACAAATCCCAGTAAACTCGCTGCACCGAGATGCCAGAACAGGCTCAGGCGAGTACCATCATCACCGAACGACCCTTTAGCAACCCCAAAGAGAGCCCCCCTTACTTCCAGGACATACAAAGTGATCAGGGCACACAATATCCAGATCACGCTGAAACGTCTGGTTTTGACGAGACTCAAAATCATCTGTACGCCGCTCTTAATGATGAGACCTGCCTCCCTTTAATAATCCTTTGGATTGATCTATTAACTGGCCAATATACCGTCATGATGAAACGCAGGGAGTCAGCTCCGGTTAGACGCTTCCCCGTGAGCGGCAAGGCGCTAGCCGCCGGTAATCAAGGTTGGCGTCGAAGAACAACACCGGTGGCTAGCGCCATTCCGCTCACAAAAAACAGAGTAGAAAAACAATAATGGACCAGGTCTCTTATTGTTCCCTGGATCTCACTTCAAGTTGTACTCCACCGCGTTACAGCCATTGAATTTGGCGAATGCTGACAATTTGGATTCCATTTTTTTCTGTAATTTATGCCGATCTACGTTTTTTTCGTAGTGAATCGAGTGAATCATCAGCCGTTGATTGGTTCGATCTGCTTTGCAATCGATGCGGGCGACAAATCGGCTGCCCTGTAGGACAGGCAGTGAAAAATACCCATACTTTCTTTTTGTCGCCGGAACATAGCATTCAATTTTATAATCAAAATCAAATAAGGTGATCAGTTTATCTCTTTGAATGACCAAATTATCAAACGGTGACAAGATGTGTATTTTCTGGCTGCCCCTGGGAATGCTCTCCAGTGATTGCCTGAGGGCATAATAAGTCTGTTCAACTCCTTCAACAGCGACTTGAGAAACTTCGTCATCAGCGACCATTTGGTCGAGGGTCGTCAAGACACTGGTTTTGGTGCGAGACTTGCGCATGTAGGCAATTTCGCTTACCGTTGCCAAGCCATGATGCTGAAGCGTTCGTTGAATCAGGTATCGAGCAAAGTCGGTTTCGCTCGGTAGTGTGGTGTCAACAGTACGAGGAATCACATTCTCCGGGAGATCGTATACTTTCTGGAATCCTTCACGACGAGTGATTTCCAGCTTGCCTTCAAGAAAAAGTCGCTCTAACGCTTTCTTGGCTGGTTTCCAGTCCCACCATCCCGATTTCCCCTGCTTTGTCATCTCAAAGTCTTTTGATCGAAGTGGACCTTCTTTACGTATCCTGGTTAAAACCTGTTTCATCATTTTCAGGTCTTTGGGATACCAGGACGTCTCGCGTTTCTGAAACTCTCGTTTTAGTGGTAGAGAATACCGGTAGTCTTTCATAGGCAGGTATGAGGCAGCATGGCTCCAGTACTCAAATGCGTCTCGTGATTCAATGAGCTGGTCCAGGTTAACCGGACTGTATTTTTGATTTCGACTCCAAAACACATGATGATGGGCACGTTCGACGACAGAGATGGTGTCAATCTGGACGTACCCCAGATGCTCAATGATTTCCACGGGATCCAAAGCTGGTCCTGTCAGCTTCTGACTAGCCACCATCAAACGCTGTGCAGACTTCAATGGCAACTTGATCGTTTTCATCTCGGGATTTTTGGGAGAACCTGGAAGAATTGTAGATAGACTCAAACAGCCGATGTTAAGTCTGTACCAGCCTAAGCATAGTACAATAGCGCATGACAGTTCAACGTGAGCGTAGAAAACGAAGTGTGAGACCTCAAGTAAAGGGAACCTGAAAGTGGGCAGGACTCTTGTTTAAGAGCCTCGATCCCTTTGTTCTTCACGCTGCCAAATCAAAGGTAGGTACTGAATTCGTTGCCGGACATCACAATGATAATCCCCAGGATAGCCAAGGCAATTCCCGCTGGCCCCATCCACGGCTTCCCGGCGTCGTGCTTTGACAGGTTCCAAAGAATGATGCTCACGACTCCACAGACCACCAGCAGCAGATTTAATGCGAGTGCCGTAAATGAGAAGCTGTGGTACACATAACCCATCTGCCGACTGAAGGGGATGAGCGGGAAATACGCAGGATGGTCGATCTCGTCTGGGCGATCTGAACGCCAGAGATCGCAGTAGTAACAGGCAGGCCATCCAAAATACCGTTCGAGTTCCCATCCGGGCTCACGGTCTCTCCGTCCACCCCAACCTGGATTCCATGAGAAGGCATTAATGACAAGAAAGGCAACTGCGCCCCACACGATGATGGGTGTCACTTGTGAACGAACTGATTCCGTCATGACTCTTCCCTGTTTTAATGCTTCCGCCTGCTGTTGCCCTCAAAGGAGCCACTGTACCACCACAGTCAGTTTCTAATCCGTCTTGCTGCTGTTATCGTTGGTGATATACGGTGGTCTGTAATCCCCTTGGGTCATCTCCTTAATCTCTTCCTTGGAGCGATACGGTGGTCCATAACCCCACTTTGAGACAATCTGCATTACATTTCCTTCAGACAGAGACACCCTCCCAGAGACTGTACTCTTCTCCAAATGCGACTTGATGGTGTCGTTAGTTTTACGGATATGTTCAAAACTCCTATTGCCACTTTCCCATATTTGGAAACCGCTCACGTCATCGAGATCGTCTGCACCGGTCAGCCTGAAAGAGGAATAGGTCGAATAATCTTTGTTGCCTGTAGATAATATTGAGCAGTAAAGATCTGAATGCGGATATACATAAAGCGATTTAGTTAAACTTGAATAATATTTTTTATTGTTCATGATGTTATTTACATCTGACAAAGATTGAACAGACAGCGTTCCCGTTACATAGTTTCGATTTTCCTTGAGTAAAAACGTTCCGTTATCCCAGACTGCAAAGGTAATTTCGGGCTGAAACAGATCGTTATGAAATGGTGAAAATCGAGTTTGAAAAACGGCGATCATGGGCTTATTGAATAAATAAGCTGGTAGATCAGACTCGTCTGAGAACTGTGGTAGCTCCTCAGCCGGAGGGGAATTGCTGGTCGATAATCCACGGTGACAACCGGAAAGACAAGTACCAAATAATAATGAGACAGAGATTACAATGTAACGGACATCCATTCCGCACCTCTTCTTAAGTGGAGTGATCCCAAACCGCATACAGCCAGGCAAGCCAAACCAACCGCCGTCAGATCAGTTCCCGAATCGGTTCCTGGCGTTCCAGCAAATACTGCGGCCGGCCATTATTGTCCGGGATGATGGTCGTGGCAGGATCAATGCCCAGGTTGTGATACAGCGTGGCGAAGACCTCCTGCATATGCACGGGACGGTCGACCGCTGCTTCAGCCCATTTATCCGTCGAGCCGATCACCTGTCCGGCTGACATTCCGCCCCCAGCCAGGAGGCCCGCATGCACGCGCGACCAATGATCGCGACCGGCTTTGTCATTGATCTTGGGAGTCCGACCAAACTCGCCCCACACGATGACCGTCACGTCCTGATCCAGGCCGCGTTCATGCAGATCTTCGACCAGCGCCGCCACACCCTGATCCAGTAACGGAATCACTTTGCGGCCTCTGCCGAAGTTATCGCTGTGGTAATCGAAATCAGCGAAACTGCAGGTCACCATCCGGGCCCCTGCTTCTACCGCCCGCCGCGCCTGCAGGAAGCGGGACATCAGCGCCTGGTAGCCCATCTTGGGATCGAAGCCGAGCACTTTGGGATCGTCGATTCCATACCGGGCCCGGACTTGCGGATCGACTTTCTCCAGGTCCAGCGCTTCCACCAGCCGGGACGACGTCAACACGCCCAATGCCTGTTCGGTAAAGTTGTCGCTGGACTCGGCGGCCAGTTTCTGATCGACCTTCCGCCGAAACGTATCGAGCTCTTCCAGCAGCCTGGTCCGCTCGTGCAGACGGACCGTGGAGATCGCATTCAGCGTCATGTTGCTCATCACCTCGCCATCAGGGCGAAATGGTGAATGGGCCATTCCCAGGAAGCCCGGCCCCTTAATGTTATAAGGATCGTGCGCCATCTTCTGCGACAGATCAATATAAGGGGGCACGGAAGGATCAACGGCCCCCTGCAGTTTGGAGAGCGCCGACCCCATGGACGGCCAGCCCCCCTGCGGTTTGGGATCACGGAACTGATGCCCGGTGCAGCATTGGAACGAATCGTGTCGGCCTTCGGAACCCACCAGCGATCGGATGATCGAGAACTTGTCCATCATCCCCGCGACGCGAGGCATCAACTCGCTGATTTCAATGCCGGGAACATTGGTCGCAATCGGTTGAAACTCACCGCGAATCTCGGCGGGGGCATCGGGCTTCAGGTCGAACATGTCCTGGTGCGGCGGTCCCCCATTCAGGAAGATCATGATCACCGCTTTGTGAGACTGACGCTGCGGATTCTGCTGCTCGGCCTGCAGCAATTGAGGCAGCGATAAGCCCCCCATCGCCAGACCGCCGATCTGCAGGAAAGAGCGGCGGGAGATTTGATCACAGAATTTCGTGGCACGGCCTTCAATTTTCAGCATGCTGCCTGTTCCGGGAAACCAGGAATAATGAAACCCACACTCCGTTGAGTGCTCTGATAATACACAGACTATGCATAAAAAGATACCGATGTTTACAAGAAAGGAAAATCTGTCTCCTGTCTAACGCCCCCACTATTCAGTCTGAAATGGTTTCCCTGGTTTAAAAGGGTCAAAATACTCGGTTCGAAAGCACCAGGTCGTAATTCTGGCACCTTCCAACGACGTTCTGAGTCTCATATCAGGATTGGCTTCCAGAATGGTAATCCGCCTCTCGATTTGCTTAATCAGATCCATCACCACTGCAGGTTCTTTGGGAACTTTAAAAGAATAACTATATCCACCAAACATTTCTAACCATTTGACGACCACATCAATATCGTCAGAATTCAGTCCTTCCAGAACACGTTGCAAAAATTGATTGATCTCAATCTGATAGTTCCTGGCGATATGAATAAAATTACCTTTATAATCTATGACTGGAAACTTGATAAGTAGATCAAAAAATTCATCAAAACTCAGTACAGGCTGTTCTAGTTCTGCAAGCAGGTGCAGACAAAAGAGAATTCTGATACTCTGCAGCAACTCGATTGACAGCGCAGTTTCCCGCTTCATAAAAAAGAGATTACCGGCATCATTCAGTACCCACTTCACAGCCGCAATGATTTCGGTAGTCGGATATTGTTTCTCCAGGCGTCTGAAAACCTCAGCCATACTTAAATCATTTCGTTGCCTGTTGACCTCCTTTCTAAAAGGAAATCTTTTTTTGATGGGGTCATACGCCAACTCATACATGGCGTCAATTATCTGATCGTATAAGCTGTAATTCATTATGCTCTAAATCTTTTTTGATAGCTGTTCTCGGAGTATGCCTTGGAATCATACATCATGACCGACTAAAAAGTCGCTACTGTAAGCTCCGGGAGCAAACGCAGTTAATAGTTGTTGTCGCAGTCGAATTAGCGACATCTCGTTTCAGCGAGCCCCACCCCTTACACGCAAGATGCTGCATGCACCCTGCAAGTCTTTGCACGCCCCTGCTGCAAAATCTGGTTCATTCATCTCCCTTGCGAAAAATTATTCCAGATAACTGGATCTGTATCTCAGGCAGAAAACCGGAAAAACCCCTCTCCTTACGTGCCAGCCCCGTTTATTTTGCCCCTGCGGCACACTGATTGCATCTCCCCCAGTCATACTCGCCACGTTGGTCAGTCAACGTGCAAACAAATGCGCCCCCAAGCGGCACTGACGCCGACCAAACCCGCCCCCCAAGGAACACAACCATGTTAGAGGCCTTTCTGGACAATTTCCTGCATAACCTCTTTAAACCGCTGCTGCTTTTCTTTTACATGGGCTTTCTGATTCCTATTCTCAAAGTTCCCTTTGAGTTTCCCAAAGCCGTCTATCAGGGGCTGACACTCTACCTGCTGATCGCCATTGGCTGGCACGGCGGTGAAGAACTGGCGTCCCTCTCGATCTCCGAATTCGGGCAGGCACTCGGATTTATGGTCATCGGCTTTTTCGCGAATCTCATCATCGGGATCTTCGCCTATATCCTACTGCTCAAAACCACCAGGCTGCGTCAGATTGACGCCGCCACCGTGGCCGGCTTCTACGGGTCCGACTCAGCCGGTACCTTCGTAACCTGCCTGGGTGTCATCACTGCAGCTCAAATCGCCTATGCCGCTTACATGCCTGTGATGCTGGCTGTCATGGAAATTCCCGGCTGTCTGGTAGCCCTCTATCTCGTATCGCGCCTGCGACAGAAAGGGATGGATGCTCACGGAAACATGCCTCACGAAGCAGACTATCAGCCCCCGCATTCCGCACCAGTGCTGGAAGGCACCGGCGGAGAAGTAGCTTCTGTCAGTAGCGAAGGTGCATCGGTTGGCCACCAGTCTACCGGAACGACTCATTCTCAGACCGCCGTTGCCGCGAAAACGGAAGCCCGTCGCGAACTGGCTGCTCAGCTGGATGTGGAAGTTGAAGAAAAGAAAAAACCGATCTTCAGCAAAGAACTCCTGCACGAAGTCTTTCTGAACCCGGGCCTCTACCTCCTGTTCGGCGGGATTATCATCGGCTTCCTCGGACGTCTGCAGGGCAAAGCGGTCACCAGCCTGGATGACACCCTGTTTGTGAATATCTTCCACGGAATGCTCTGCCTGTTCCTGCTGGAAATGGGTATCACGGCCTGTCGTCGTCTCAAAGACCTCAAAACAGCCGGCTGGCGGTTCATCATGTTTGCACTGCTCTGCCCCAACCTGTTCGCGTTGTTCGGCATTCTGCTGGCACACGGTTACAGCATGGCCCTGGGACAGCCCTTTGACCTGGGAACCTACGCTCTGTTCTCAGTCCTCTGTGCCGCAGCCTCTTACATCGCCGTACCCGCGGTCCAGAGACTGGCCATCCCCGAAGCCAGCCCGACACTGCCCCTGGCAGCTTCGCTCGGTCTGACCTTCACTTACAACGTCACCATCGGAATCCCGGTTTACATGCTCATCGCCGAGCTGGTCATGAAAACCTTACCCGTCGCATAACCAACTTCACTCCACTGACTAAATCATTGTTGAAACCAGAGAAAGTATCGAGCTCAGTCTCACAGGAAACCACGACATGGCTACCACCACAGAATTAACCAAAGTCATTGTCATCACCGAAACCCATTTCGAACAGGATCTGTTAAACGCGTTCCGCGAACTGGGAATCAAAGGGTTTACCTGCATGAACTGCTGGGGACAGGGTCACCACCAGGTCTACGACGAGCCCTTTATCGGACACTCCCAGACACGCATTGAAATCATCACCACTGAAGCCATCGCAGAATCAATCGTCGATTACTGTCGGCAACCCCGCTTCGAATCGTATGCGATTTCCGCCTACCTGGAATCCGTGCGTGTCCGAGACCCCAATAAATTCATCGCCTGAAACGGGGCAACCACCCCTTTCACGACGGCAGATTTCGTAGTTTGCCAGTCACCTTCATGTGCTTACTTTGGCGGGTAGCTAGCATGACAGGTGACTGGCGGCTACGAATTTTAAATCTCTTCCCCCACTCCAGCCGCAGATCACCCTTCCTGGAGAACGACACCCTTCCTCAAAACCCGTGCTGGACAGATACACTATCACATGTTAGCATATTGATGCGTTCAGTCTGCGCGCCACGGCCACGTCTCAGTTTAAGCGTCCCTGGTGCGCTGCAATCACATTCCAGGCCAGCAACAGGCCTGAAGTTTAGAGTGAGGAACGGGTTATGCAACGGCGTCAATTTCTGGTCGCATCCGGTCTCGGCTTTGCCGGGATGACATTCGGCTCTCCCACCCCCGCCGTTTCCGCTGCACCGGCTCCCACACCCCCCGGCAGAAAACCCGCCAAATCAACGATTCTGTTCTTCCTGTGTGGTGGTGCATCGCATATGGATATGTGGGATATGAAGCCGGAAGCCCCCCTGGAATACCGGGGTCCGTTTCAACCGATCCAGACTTCCGCCCCGGGAGTCCATCTCTCCGAACATCTGCCCCTGCTCGCCAAGCAGGCGCATCATCTGGCACTGGTCAACTCGGTCGGAGGCACCGTTAACACCAACGATCACCACGCCGGATATTACTACAACCTCACCGGACATATCCCCGATCAGACCTTCATCACCAAAGGGAACAACCGCACTCCCCAGCCGGACGACTGGCCTTACATGGGTTCCGTGGTCGCCTCCCGGCGCCCCGCGCATCCGAATCTGCCCAACGCCATTTCACTGCCGCACATGCCCAGCCGCGCCCCGTATACCCGTCCCGGTCAGTTCGCTGCCCGACTGGGAGTCGAACACGATCCGATGTATATTCAGGGCACACGTGAAGAACCGCTGAAGCTCCGCGGTCCTGCACTCTCGCTGGAAGGGGGCATCACAGCCGACCGGCTCACCGATCGCATTTCCCTGCTCGAACAACTCGATTCCGCCCGGCGACAGTTCGACGACTTCGCCAGCATCTCCACGATGAATCAGCATCAGGAACGCGCCCTGTCGTTGTTGATGTCTGCCCAGTCGACCTCCGCCTTTGATGTGCAGCAGGAAAAACCGGCCACACTCGAACGCTACGGCAAAACCATCAACGGCATGAGTCTGCTCGTTGCCCGCCGTCTGGTAGAAGTCGGCGTCCCCTTCATTACCGTCTTCTGGAAAGGCGATCTCAGGGCCCTCGGCAAGAAGTGCAAGAGCGCCGGCAGCTGGGATACTCACGGCAACAATTTCCAGTGCCTCAAAGAAGACCTGATGCCCGAATTCGACCGTGCTTACTCCGCACTCATCGAAGACCTCGCCGAGCGGGGGCTTATCGATGATACGCTGGTCCTTGTCACCAGTGAAATGGGCCGCAAACCAAAGATCGGCGATCCCCGTTCCGGCGGCAAATCGGGCGCAGGCCGTGACCATTGGACGCACTGTCTGACAGATGTCCTCGCGGGTGGCGGCATTCAGGGGGGCCAGACCTTTGGTGCCAGCGACAAGCATGGGGAATATCCCAAGGACAAACCTGTCACCCCCGCCGACATCACGCATACGGTCTACCATGCGATGGGCATTCACGACCTGACCGCGTACGACAAGCTCGGCCGTCTCTACTTCCTGCTCGACAAATCCAGACCGATCACCGAACTCTTCTGAGTTCGCCTCGGAATCTGCAGGTTCATACACCTCTTTGCATTCCCGCGCCGTTCTGCTAAATTCCAGCCAGACAATCAATTAGCGACTGTCCAGCGGCACGCAGATCACCTGCACGCCGCGATAGTGGATTACCTTATCAAGTTCTCCCCATGCAAATGCAGGCCTGTCCAGTGAATTGATTTTTGCCCAAATCTGACCGCAAAATCACAGATATATGGGAACAGGATTCGCATCGTGACTATCATCAGTGTGTAACTGGTGCCGAAACACCTGTTCTTCAGCAGGGGAGCATTATTCCTGCGCACATTCTGCAAATTTAACAGGCACGCCTGCCTCTGCCTGAATGGAAAAGAGTTAATAGAGTCTATGGCTGAAGTAGAATGGGATCGTCTTGCCGCCGAAGTAAATCGTGAACCGGGAGCAAACTGGAAACGCTGGGGGCCCTACCTCGCAGAACGACAGTGGGGAACCGTGCGGGAAAGTACAGCTGACGGCGATCCGTGGCTCAATTTCACACACGAAGAGGCCACCTGGCGCACCTATCGGTGGGGAGAGGATGGGCTGCTGGGTATCTGCGACCGTCAGTGCCGACTCTGCTTCGGGCTCGCCCTCTGGAACGGCGAAGACCCGATCCTCAAGGAACGTCTGTTTGGCCTGACCGGCCCGGAAGGCAATCACGGTGAGGACGTCAAGGAAGCCTACTACTACCTCGACTCAACCCCCTCGCATTCCTACCTCAAGGCACTTTATAAATACCCGCAGTCAGAATTCCCTTATGGGGAACTCCGCGAGGAAAACGCGCGACGCTCCCGTCAGGAACAGGAATACGAACTCACCAATACCGGCATCTTCGACGAAAGCCGCTACTTTGACATCCAGATGGAATACGCCAAAGCAGCCGACGAAGACATTCTGATTCGCGTCACCATTTTCAACCGCGGACCAAAATCTGCGCCCCTGCACTTCCTCCCCACCTGGTGGTTTCGCAACACCTGGAGCTGGGGACCTACGCTCGATCGCCCCAGCGAAAAACCCAACATGGAACAGATCGCCGACACCTGCCTGAAAGCAGAGCACGAAACCCTGGGCGAATTCCGGCTCTTCACTGATCTCGGTCCGGATGGAGAGACTCCCGACTGGCTCTTTACCGAAAACGAAACCAATACCTGGCGATTTGAAGACCCGAACAGCCGCCGCCCCTCCTGCAAAGACGCCTTTCACCTGGCAGTCGTCGAGGGAGTCGAAGGCGTCATCAATCCACGCCCCACAGGCACCAAGGCTGCCGCTCACTTTAAACGCGTCATTCCCGCCGGCGAATCAGTTGAGTTCCGCCTGCGTATGTCTGCCATTGATGAATTACCGGAAACTCCCTTCGGACCGGAATTCGATGAAATCTTTGCCCAGCGAATTGACGAAGCCGATCGGTTCGCCGATTCCTTAGTGGAACCGGGGCTCTCTCCGGACGAGCAGCAGATCCTTCGCCAGGCCAATGCTGGTCTGCTCTGGACCAAACAGTTTTATCACTACGTCATTCCCCGCTGGCTCGAAAACGCCGGCAAGGGAAATAAGGAACCGGCTCGCCGCCTGCCCGGCATGCCCAGCCCCCGCAACGCTGACTGGGGACACCTTTACAACCGCAATATCATCTCCATGCCCGACAAATGGGAATACCCCTGGTACGCGGCCTGGGACCTCGCGTTTCACCTGATTCCGTTCTCCAAGATTGATCCGCACTTCGCCAAGGACCAGGCCATCCTCTTCCTCCGCGAATGGTACATGCATCCCAACGGACAGCTGCCCGCCTACGAATGGAATTTCAGCGACGTCAACCCGCCCGTGCACGCCTGGGCCTGCTGGCGCGTCTACCAGATGACCGCTTCCAACGGAGATCGCGATCGCAATTTCCTGGAACGCGTCTTCCAGAAGCTCCTGCTCAACTTCACCTGGTGGGTCAACCGTAAAGATATCCGCGGCAAACACGTCTTTAGTGGCGGCTTCCTCGGACTGGATAACATCGGAATCTTCGACCGATCTAAACCACTGCCGACAGGCGGCCACCTGGAACAGGCCGACGGCACCGCCTGGATGGCCTTCTTCTGTTCGAGCATGCTTTCCATCGCCTTTGAACTGGCCGATAATAACCCTGCCTACGAAGATATGGCGTCCAAGTTCTTCGAACATTACGTCTCGATCGCTGAGGCGATGAACTCACTGGACGGCACCGGTCTCTGGGACGAAGAAGATGGTTTCTACTACGATCATCTGCACCTTGACGGACGCAGCATCCCACTCAAAATCCGTTCCATTGTCGGGTTGATCCCCCTGTTTACCGTCGACGTTCTCTTTGATGAGACCATCGAAAAACTCCCCGCTTTCCGCAAGCGGATGGAGTGGTTCCTGAAGAGCCGCCCCAATCTGCAAAAGTTCATGACCTACATGGAACGCGATTCGGAAACCTCTTCAGGCGGCCATCGCCTGCTGGCGATCCCTACGCGCGACCGACTCTTGCGTCTGCTCCGCTACCTGCTGGATGAAGACGAATTTCTCTCCGACTACGGTATCCGCTCGCTCTCCAAATTCCATGAAGAGCATCCGTTCGAATACGAACTCAACGGCGAGCTGTTAAAGGTACAGTACCTGCCCGCCGAGTCGGACAGCGGACTGTTCGGTGGTAACTCCAACTGGCGGGGCCCCATCTGGTTCCCCCTTAACTACCTGTTGATCGAAGCCCTCGAACGCTACCACACCTTCTACGGTAAAACGCTCCGCGTCGAATGTCCGACCCGCTCGGGTAACTACATGGACCTGCAGGAAGTCGCCGACGAAATCCGCCGGCGTCTCTCCCGTCTGTTCCTCTCCGACGAAGCCGGCGATCGTCCCAGCTATGCCCGCACCGATGTCCTGCTCAACGATCCGCACTGGCGCGACCTGGTGCTGTTCTACGAATATTTTGACGCGGAAACGGGACGCGGACTGGGAGCCAGCCACCAGACCGGCTGGACCGCGTTGATCTCTCCCATCCTGGGTACCCTGGCAAGTCGCTGTCGGCAACAGTCAGAAACCGGCCAGCCCGCTGCCGCTGAGTAAGCGAAATTTGATCCTGTGACAACACTGGTCTATTCCCGGAATGATCGGAGACTTCCCAGATAGTATATAGCCCAACCGCTATAACCGTTACAAACTGACCGACGCCGTTCCGTTTATTCCAGTCTTAACGAAAAAAACATTCAGCAGGTGCCGCCAGACGACGAAAAGTATCTAAAGGTTCAGTTTCCTTATACGCTCTACTTTTCGAGAAAAACTATGATCCCAGGCTCTTCCAATCTACTCTGGATCCTGGAACGCAGTCGCTTAACCGTCTCGATCTGCTGCCTGATTTACTTCTGCTGTTCTGCTCCCTTTAGTCGATCTGCTTTCGCCGACGATGCGTTGCCAGTCTCCCTCTACGAAGAAATGCAGCAGTCAGCCGAGTCTGACCTGCTCTGCACTGAGTCAACCTGCGCTGAGAACACCGGTCCCTGTGTTTGTTGTGATGGTCCCGACTTCTGGACGCAGACAACGATGACACAGAACCTGTTTCCCAGTCGCGCCTGTCTGGCTGAGCAGGGAATTACCTTCGATGCCGACCTGATTCAATACTACATGGGCGTCGCCTCGGGAGGCCGGGAACAGGAATTTCGCTACTCGGGTCACGGCGACTATGTGATGAATATCGACTCAGGCAAGCTGGGCGGACCTCAAGGCCTGTTCGTCAAACTCCGCGCCGAACACCGTTTTGGTGAAACCATCAACAACGCAACCGGTGCAATTATCCCGGCGACCCTGGCTCCCGATTTGCCTGTCTCCTACAGTGATGAACTCTACCTGACTAACGTCCTGTTTACTCAGATGTTTTCCGAATCGTTTGGTGTCTTCGCAGGAAAGCTCGACACGCTCGACGGCGATATGAACGCCTTCGCCCATGGTCGCGGCAAAACCCAGTTCTCCAATACCGCCTTTATCGCCACGCCCATCGGTCTGCGAACCATCGTCTATTCAACACTTGGAACCGGTTTCCTGATCCTCCGAGAAGGCGAACCGATCTTCACCTTCACCGTCCTCAACGCAACAGATACCACCCGCACCAGTGGCTTCAATGAACTGTTCGCCCACGGTGCTGCCATCGTTCCGGAACTGCGTCTCCCCACAAACCTCTTCGGCAAACCAGGACACTTCCTGTTCGGCGCCAGCTACAGCACTCGTTCGTTCGCCTCGCTGGAACAGGATCCCCTGTTCGTTCTACCCACTGTTCCCATCGACCGCGAATCGGAATCCTGGTCGTTCTACTGGAACTTCGACCAATACCTGGTGGTCGATCCCGACAATCCCCAGCGTGGCTGGGGGCTCTTCGGCCGTGCCGGGATCGCCGATAAGCAGACGAATCCCATCGAGTGGTTCCTCAGCCTCGGGATCGGCGGCAGCAGTCCCATTGCCAGCCGCGAAGCAGACACCTTCGGTATCGGCTGGTATTATTCCGCTACCAGCGACCGCCTGACCCCCTTCATCGACAAGGTACTGGGAGGCGTAGGTGACGGTTACGGCGTTGAACTGTTCTACAACGTAGAAGTTACCAAATGGTTCCACCTGACCACCGACATGCAGGTCATCCGCCCCGCCCGTCAAACCATCGATACCGCCCTGCTCGTCGGCTTACGTGCCGTAATTGATCTCTGATCGAATTCAGATGATTAAACGCGCTCTCTTTGATGAACACATCACTGCATCAGCGACAGCACTATGAAACCAACCAGGTAAATCACGAGCATCAATAGACTCTCGAAACCGATGTTACCGGGACCATGCTTCTGTCGGTAGATCAATCCGGAGAGCAGGACCACATTCAACAGGAGTGTGATCGTCGTCAGCAGAATTTCCCGTGTCCCCATCCCCGGGCCGTGATAGATCGAACCGCTGAGAAATGCGAAATCAGCAGCCGCGATGAATAGCACATCAAAGAAATTCCCGCCGACCACGTCACTCACGGCCAGCGTCAATGCGCCGCGCCTGACCGCTGCCAGGCAGGTGACCAGTTCAGGGAGCGACGTCGCCCCCGCCATCAAGAGACCACCGATAATCGGCGCGGAAAGATTCGTTTTATCCTGAATGTTCCCCGCCGACTCCGCGACCAGGCTGCCACTGAATAATGTGAGCAGTCCTGAAATGATCAGTCCCGTCCACAACAGCCAGAGTCGTTCGTGCTGTGAACCCGGCGCAGGTTCATCGAGTACTGTCTCCGAAGTATGCCGCGGATGCCACATCGGTTCTTCCTGCACGCGATAGGTCAGCCAGAACGCCATCACCGCTCCCGCCAGCAACAACAGAGTCGCCGGATGCACGGGACCGATCACCACATTCGGACTGCCCAGACCGAGCAACACAATCGTGATCAGCAGGATCAGCATGATGGTCTGGATCATCGTCGTGGCCGAAGCAGCAGCATGTTCCAGATTTGCCTTACGATGCAACACATCGGCCAGCGCGAGCACCGTCGTCTGAAACGCGATGCCTCCCATCGCGTTACTCAACGCGAGCACCGCATGTCCCTGCAAAGCCGCCGTCACCGAAGCCGCCAGTCCCGGTAGCGCTGTGATCAGCCCCAGCATGATGGTCCCGGTCACTGCTTCTCCCAGACCGGTCCGATCTGCCAGCCGATCCGCGTATTCCGCCAGCTTGACTCCCGAGACTCCGATCACCACAGCTGCCATGATAAACACGGTGACATCGCCCCAGAGTGGCAGGTTTAATTCTAACATGGTGCAGTGGTTCTTACAGCGGAAGTTCGGCAGTAGAATTTGTCAGCGCGTCAGGTTGTTTAACTCAAACTCTGTTGTACCTTTTGCGTAGAACGCTGGCAACGCAAGGTCGCTTTTACCGATCCCTCTACTCAGAGTCGATTCAATGTGAAGAAGAAATCGTTTCCGATTCGTGCAATCCTTTCTTCGCGGCAGCAGACTGACCATTCCCGCGATAGTCCGCAGTCACTCCCCAGGCTTTCAATTTCCTCTGGAGCGTCCTCACGGAAACTCCCAGTGAGCGGGCCGACTGAGTCCGGTTTCCCCGATAGCGTTTGAGCGTCTGCTCAATCGCCGTGCGTTCCAGATCCTCCAGCCGGGTTCCTGCCGGAATCGCAATCTGGCCTGCTGCCAGTTGCCCCCCGTTCATCATCTCGGGTAGATCGGCCAGCGTCAGCACTTCTTCACGTGACAGCACCAGCATACTCTCCAGACAGTTACGCAACTGACGAATATTACCCGGCCAGTGGCCATTTCGCAGCCAGGCCTCCAGCTCAGGATCCAGCACAGGCACATCACGCTTAAGGCACTGGCACAGCTGTCTCAGAAAAAAGTTCACCAGCACCGGTATGTCATCCCGACGTTCGCGCAGAGGCGGTAAGGCCAGATTGACCACATTCAGTCGATAGAACAGATCTTCGCGAAAGTCTCCTGTCTGTACCATCTGCTGTAATGGATGACTGGTCGCCGCAATGACACGCACATCCACTTCCCGGTCCCGGTTACTGCCGATCAGGGTCACCCGGTGATTTTCCAGCACTCGTAGCAGTTTGGCCTGCGACTCCAGCTTGAAGTCGCCGATTTCGTCAATGAACAGGGTTCCGCCATGTGCTGCCTCAAAACGGCCCACCCGTGATTCACTGGCGCCAGTGAAGGACCCTTTCACGTGTCCGAACAGTTCGCTCTCCACCAGGTGTTCCGGCACCGCAGCCATGTTGATCGTCACAAACGGACGGTCCCCACGGGGACTGTTCCGGTGGATTGCTTCCGCCAGCAGTTCCTTCCCGGTTCCTGATTCTCCCGTAATCAATACCGTACTGTCTGTGCCGGCGACGCGCTGCGCCCGCTCAAACAGCTGCTGCATCACCTGGGTCGTCCCCACCATCTTTTCGAATCCCACGTAACGCCCCAGTCGTGCAGTGCTGGATCCGTGCTTCTCTTCTACAGCAACACGCGATTGCCGGGCCTGCAGATATCCCTTGACCAACTTTACCAGGGACTCAGCCTGCAACGGCTTGACCAGAAATTCGTCTGCCCCCTGTTTCATCGCGGCGACAGCCGTAACGACATCACTGGTGTGTGACAAAATCAGAAAAGGCACCTCGGGCGCCTGTTGTTTACAGAGATAAAGCAGTTCCAGAGAGATACTGACATCCTCTCCGGTATCGCAGAGAATCAGGTCGACCCTCTGTTCCAGGTATCGTGATACCTCACTCGGCGCACAGCACTGAGTTTGACAGAAATCCTGTTTTGAAAACCAGTTGTATATTTTTGAGTCTGAAGTTTGTTCTTCTGAAATGATCAGTAATTGGTCGTTAGACATGTTTGTTCTCCCCCTTCTGAACAGACTTGCGTTACTTTTCAGTTTCGCAAAGCCCGTGCCATGGAGAATTGCACATATAATCGTTTCTTTTAGCATTATTCCGCCCTGTTTTCGGGCTGGTCAGCAATCAGCCTGACGGCTCAGCGATCAGCGGGAAAGTCAATCTGACATGCCTAAAGTCATAAGTACGGCAATATGACTGCATTCTCTGCAGATTGTTGCAAACCAGAGGAAAAATCCCTGCTTGGCATTCCAGTTGCGGCATTCTTTCTCTGAATTTCAATCGAAACCAACAGAAGGGAGGCAGAGCATGAATGGCACATCGATAGAGAAACCCGTTATTCTGGTTACCGGAGCAGCCGGGTTGATCGGCACACGACTCGTTCAAGCGTTCTCAGAACAGTTCCAGGTGGTCGCCTTTGATGTCAAACCACTGCCCAAAGAGCAGCATTCCGCAGAATGGATCTCCTGTGATCTGACAGACGATGATTCGGTCGCCCGCGCGCTGTCAGACCTCAAGGTTCAGCACGGCAGTAAAATCGCCAGCGTGGTTCACCTGGCCGCCTACTACGACTTTTCCGGCGAGCCGAGCCCGCTGTACCAGGATCTGACCGTAGCGGGGACTCGACGGCTCTTACAGGGGCTGCAGGATTTTGACGTCGAGCAGTTTATCTTCTCAAGCTCTCTGCTGGTGCAAAAGTCAGTCGACGACGGGGAGCTCATTAAGGCATCATCACCGGTCGAAGCGGAATGGCAATACCCCCAGTCCAAGCTGGAAGCCGAGTCTACCATTCGGCAGTACGCCGGATCGATTCCGACCGTCATCCTGCGTCTGGCCGGTGTCTATGATGAGCAGTGTCACTCGATTCCCATCGGGCAGCAGATCTCTCGTATCTTCCAGAAGAAGCTGGAAAGTTATTTCTTCCCCGGCGACAAAACCCACGGCCAGGCCTTTCTGCATCTGAACGATCTGGTCGGCTGTTTCGAAGCCGTCATCGGTCATCGCCGTCGACTTCCGGAACATAGCCTGTTCGTCATCGGTGAAGAAGATGTCATGAGCTACGAAGAACTGCAGGAAAAAATCGGACTCTATCTGCATGGGGACCAGTGGCCCGCTATTCGGATTCCCAAAGCCGCCGCCAAGGCAGGTGCCTGGGTGAAAGATCAGCTCGCAGCAGACTCGGACGCCCCGTTCATTAAGCCCTGGATGATCGATCTGGCCGACCAGAACTATCCGGTCAGCGCAGAACGGGCCCGGGAACAGCTTGGCTGGGAACCCCGGCATCTGCTCCGCGAAACACTGCCCGATATGATCGACGCGCTGCTCGACGATCCCAAAGCCTGGTATGAGGAAAACGGCCTGCCGGTTCCTCGTGAGTTGCCGCAGCTCGAAGCCACGGGAGCCCGGAAATGAGCCAGTTATCGCTCAAAGGGTATCCCGCAGAACAGGCTGACCTTGAGGTCGCAGTTCCGCCGTTCGATTATAACCCGTCCACCTGGAGTCAGCGGATCCCGATCTGCGTTCTGGCCTGCATCGCCTTCTTACTGGCAGGGCACATGGCTCTCTTTCAGTGGGGGCTGATCGAAGCCCCCTGGGATCCGGTCTTCGGCGAACAGACGCGGAGGGTACTGACCTCAGATGTCGCCTTGAAAATGCATTACTGGTTCGGAGTGCCGGACGCAGCCCTGGGTGCGCTCGCGTATCTGGGTGATGCAATTTTCGGTCTGGCTGGTTCGACCCGTCGCTGGCAGTACCGTCCCTGGCTGGTCATTCTGTTTGGGATCGATGTCATTCCGCTGGGAATCGTCAGTGCAATTCTCGTTGTCTGCCAGGCAACGATTGTCGGCAACTGGTGTCTGTTCTGTCTGATCACCGCGGTCATCTCACTGGTGCTGGTCGTGATGGCTTATGACGAAGTCTATGCCTCGCTCAAGCTGCTCTATCGCGTCTGGCAGCGGACACACGATAAAAAAGTGCTCTGGCAGGTACTCTGGGGACGTCCCACAAAAATCGCCGACGAAATCGCCAGTGAGATGGTACAGAGAACCTGAGTTATCGAGGGAGAATCGCATGTGGTCGCGCGTTATTGAATTCATGCTGGGCTGCTGGCTCGCTATCAGTCCCTTTATCTTCACTGCAGGAGAACAGGTGCCTGCGTTGACGGCTGTGACCTGGGCTTCTGCCCTGCTGATCATCTGCCTCAGCCTGGTTTCTTACTGGCCGCCACTGCGCCACGCACATTTAGCGATCTTCTTTCTTGCGCTGGCGCTGATCGGCTATGGACGTTTCGCCGTCCCGGCTCCAATTCCCCCCGCACTCCAGAACCTGATTATGACCGGCTTATTATTATTGATGTTTGCCCTGGTGCCTAACCGTGCCAGCCAGCCTCCCCGCTGCTGGTACGATAAAGCGCCGGAAATGTCTTGAATAGACAGGAATGAAAGATGCCTTCCGCTATCAGTCAGTTCATCCACCCGGCTCTGGATCGTCAGGGCGTCAGTGATGAAATGCGGCACCTGATGATCACGCCGTACCGTGAAATAAAATTCGGTCTGCCAATTGTCGATCATGAAGGGGGTATGAAACTCTATACCGGCTTTCGCGTGCAACACAATCACAGCCGCGGGCCCTTCAAGGGAGGACTCCGTTTCCATCCCGATGTCGACCTCGATCACTTTCGTGATCTCGCTTCCGTCATGACCTGGAAATGCGCGCTGGTCGATATTCCCTTTGGCGGTGCCAAGGGGGGCATTAACTGCAATCCGCGTGACCTGAATCAACAGGAAATGGAAGTCCTCACAAAACGTTTTGTCGAACGCCTGGATGAAATGCTTGGCCCCGATCACGATATCCCCGCCCCAGACATGGGCACCGGCCCTCAGGAAATGGCCTGGATCCTCGAAGCCCGCTCGCAGGATCATGGTTTCGAACCAGGCACTGTGACTGGCAAACCGCTGCAACTCTTCGGATCGGAAGGACGAACCCAGGCAACAGGCCACGGGGTCGCTTTCGTCACCCGCTGGGCCTGCGAAGACTCGAACATAGACATTCAGGATGCCAGCATCGCGATTCAGGGTTTCGGAAATGTTGGCAGTTATACTGCACAGTTTCTACATGACTTCGGAGCCAGAGTCGTCGCCATCAGCGATAAGGACGGAGGCCTGTATCACCCCGAAGGACTCGACATTCCTGAGATACTCCAAGTCCGTCAACAGCCGCACGAAAAGCTCCGCTTGAACGAGCTGGCTGTTTCCGCAGAGCAGATCACAAATGAAGAACTGTTGACCCTCGATGTCGATGTATTGATTCCCGCTGCCGTGGAGGCGGTCATTAATGAAGAGAATGTCGAAGACATTCAAGCCCGGCTCATCGTTGAAGCAGCCAACATCCCGGTCACCTGTGAAGCCGATCAACGTCTCGAAGAACGGGGCATCCCGGTGATCCCCGATATCCTCGCGAATGCCGGTGGCGTGACGGTTTCCTACCTTGAATGGGTACAGAACCGACAACGTTACAGCTGGAAAGAAGAAAAAGTCAATCACATTCTGGAAGAAACACTGCACCAGGCCTGGAATCACCTCACCTCGTATGCCCGCGAAGAACAGATTTCCCGCCGTCTGGCTGCTTACACAATTGGAACACAACGTGTCAGGGAGGCAATTCAGCTCCGCGGCTTCTAAGACAGGGACCGGCCCAGGGGCAACATTTTACTTACAATCAATTTTTAAGCGGGTTCACTGAATCAAAGCACGACTCACTCGCGCCAAGATCAATGGGCTCTCAGCGCCCGCCCTTTCCAAGGAGTCAGTCATGGCCGCTAATCTTGCTCAAAAGCTCATCCGCTCGCATCTGGTCGAAGGTACTATGGAACCGGGAGAAGAAATCGGTCTCCACATCGATCAGACACTCACTCAGGACGCCACCGGTACCCTGGTCATGCTGGAACTCGAAGCGATGCAGCTCGATCGCGTGCAGACCGAAGTTTCCGTGCAGTACGTCGATCATAATCTCTTGCAGGAAGATTTCAAAAATCCCGATGACCACCTCTTCCTGCAAAGTGCCTGCCAGCGTTTCGGCATCTGGTTCAGTCGTCCCGGGAATGGCGTCAGTCATCCCCTGCACCAGGAATATTTCGGCAAGCCAGGCAAAACACTGCTCGGCTCAGACAGCCACACCTGTTCCGCCGGCGCACTCGGGATACTGGCCATCGGCGCAGGTGGACTCGAAGTCGCGATGGCCATGGCAGGCTTTCCCTTCTATCTCAAGATGCCCGAGATCTGGGGCGTTCATCTCACAGGCACGCTTCCCGACTGGGTCAGCGCCAAAGATCTGATTCTCGAAATGTTGCGTAGGCACGACGTCAAAGGAGCCGTGAATCGCATTATTGAATACCACGGTCCCGGTCTGAAACAACTCTCGGCCATGGACCGCCATGTGATCGCCAATATGGGCGCGGAGCTCGGCGCAACCGCCACGGTCTTCCCGGCTGACACAGAGATTCAGCATTTCCTGCACGAACAGGGACGCGCGGACGATTATACGGAACAGACAGCCGACGCGAATGCCAGCTATGACATTGAGGACGAAATCGATCTGGGGGCCCTGGAACCATTGATCGCACTCCCCTCCAGTCCGGGCAATGTGCACACTGTTCGCGAACAGGCCGGCGCCCCCATCTACCAGGCCTACATCGGTTCCTCTGCCAATCCCGGCTATCGCGACTTCGCTATCGCTGCCGAGATCGTCCGGGGCCGCCGCATTCATCCGCGCGTATCACTCGATATCAATCCCAGTTCACGGCAGATCCTGATGTCCCTGGTCGAACAGAGTGCTTTAGGCGCGTTGATCCAGTCCGGTGCCCGTATCCACCAGGCGGGATGCAATGGCTGCATCGGCATGGGGCAGGCTCCTGCTACCGACCAGATCAGTCTGCGTACCGTTCCCCGCAACTTTCCCGGGCGGAGTGGAACCCGGGAAGACAAGGTCTGCCTGGTCAGCCCTGAGACGGCTGCCGCTTCCGCACTCTCCGGATGCATCACCGATCCCCGCACGCTGGAAATGCCCTGCCCCTCAATCGAGATCCCCCAGGTTCGGACCAGTCGCGACGAACTCTTTCAGGCACCGCCTATGGATGACGACCTCACCCAGTTCGCACTACGCAAAGGACCAAATATTAAATCCATCCCGGAATTTGAACCTCTGCCCGACGAACTCGAGGTTCCCATACTACTCAAAATGCGCGATAACATCTCGACAGACGAAATCCTGCCCGCTGGTGCCCGGGTCCTCCCCTATCGCAGCAATATTCCCGAAATCAGTAAGTTCGCTTTCGAACAAATCGACTCCAGCTATGCAGAACACGCTCTGCATATCCGCGAAGCCGGCGGTCATTCAATCGTGGCCGGTGAGAACTACGGACAGGGTTCCAGTCGCGAACATGCAGCACTCGCCCCGCGCTATCTCGGGCTGAGACTGGTCATCGTCAAAAGCTTTGCTCGCATCCACTGGCAGAACCTCGTCAACTTCGGCATTCTCCCCCTCACTTTTGAAAACCCGGACGATTACGCAGAGATTGAGCAGAACGTACTGTTGCACATGGAATCACTCAGGCATCAGGTCGCAGATCAGCCGACAATCCAGGTCCACGTTAACGGCCACACAACCATCACGGCCCGGCATGGACTCTCAGAACGTCAGCGTGAGATCCTGCTGGCAGGCGGATTGATCAACTGGGCACGTTCGTCCCGGCAGAAACAGGCCTGACAGACATCGGTAATGTATTGCTCAAAGCACATAGTAATACAGGCCCATGCCACTGACATAAACCAGCAGAATCATGGCCGAATCGTAGCCCATCCCCAGGATGGTCTTATCGCGGCGTTCGAGTATCCCCCAGAGATACAGCCCGGTGCAGATGATTCCCAGCGCTGCCAGAAAACTTGCAGAGGGATCCAGGCTGTCAATAATTGCCCCGTCCCGATACGCCAGATCGGCAGGTAGAAACAGCGCGACTTCCAACAGGTTCGTCCCCAGAATATTTGCCACCGCCATACTGTAAGCACCGAAACGGACTGCAGTCCACGTAGTACTGACCTCCGGCAGACTGGTCGCCAGCGCGACCAGCGTCGCACCGATCAGGCTCTGACCGAGACCACTCTGATCCGCCAGCACTTCCCCCGTCCGCGCCACGACAAAGCCGCTCACCAGCACACCAACCGCCGCCAGAACGAAACGATTCACCAGTTGTCGGGTACTCAGATCACGATATTCGGGATGTGCATTTTTCACATCACGAGGCGATTCAATCGGCTGCTTGAATTCTCCCGCAGGTTCCCACCGTGGTTCCCCTTCATAGCGATGAAATACTCCCAGGCAAAACAGATAGGCCAGGAACAGCAGCACGGGCCAGAGCCCGACTCCCCAGACCACCAGCAGTTCGCCGGTCACCAGCGTAATGATACTGAAGCTCAACATCAGGATCAGAAACACCCCCTGCACCAGGAGCGTTGCTTTAGGAGAGAACAGCGTCAGCGGCTTGTTTCGCAGGAAAATCGCATCCAGTACGGCCAGCACTGCGATCTGCATCACCACCCCGCCCAGCAGATTGTTCCCCGCCATCTCCGCAGCACCAGAGACAGAGGCACTGAGTGTAGTCCCCAGTTCGGGCAGACTGGTCGCACCTCCCAGCAGTAGCGCACCGGCGAACGCTTTCCCAATCCCTGTTCGTTCCGCGATCAGATCGACGTAGTAACTCAGCCTCGAACCACATAGCCAGACTCCCCCGGCTGCGAGACTGAACAGGAGCACATTCAATACCAGCGGATTTGTCTGCAACTCGAATAATGACATGGAGTCAGCAACTTCTTTCTATTTGGAATGACTAAGCTTGCGATAAGACTGACAAACGACCAGAACGAACGCTCAGACAGCAGTCCACCCCACCAAAAACGCGGACAGCCTGTCACACAGGTGCGACAGACTGTCCGGTCAACTCATCAGGCCCGAGATGAATCCCTGATAAATGAAACTCATCTCTGCTGAAGCAGGGGCCTTCATGGTATTAACCAGCCCCTCCTCAATATCAGCAAAAGCAGTACCGTGGTGGTATGCGTTTTGCACTCTTCTCCGACTGCTACTACAAAAGTTTTCAATTAATTCAGGAGGACGATCATGCAAACGATCTCGACCGAAGAACTCCGCGGCAAAATGCAGCGCAATGAAAAAGGTATTCTCGTCAACACCCTATCACAGGATGACTTTCAGAAGGCGCATATCCCGAATTCCATGAACATCCCTCAGCAGCAGGACAATTTCGTCTCGCAGGTGGAACAGGCAGCTGGCAGCAAAGAACTGCCTGTCATCGTTTACTGTGCGAGCGAAGATTGCGGTTCCTCCGAACAGGCGGCACAGAAGCTGGAAGAGGCAGGCTTCTCCAATGTCTATGATTACGAAGGGGGATCAAAGTCATGGAGCGACGCCGGAGAAAAGCTCGTTGCAGGGGCGTAATTCGAGTGGTCATTACTGATTGAGATGTGCTGGTTACTTAAATGCCATCAGTAACCAGCGCATCCTGTGATCACTCGTCTTACGCTTTCTCGCTGGCCGATGGAAATGTTTCCTGCCAATTCATTCATTTTCATCGGTCAGCTTTTCTTTTAGAATCAACAGGTGAATCAATGAATCAGCAAGAACCGAAACAACAGGAACGTCAGCAGTCGATCGAGACACTGCGTGAACTGATCCGTAATATTAAAATCTGCATGCTTACAACCCACTCTTCTGAAGCAGGCATGAGAAGCAGACCCATGATCACAGCCCGACACGAGTTCGATGGTGAACTCTGGCTGTTTACCCACGCCGATGATCCCAAGGTCAAAGAAATCGAGCAGGACCCGCATGTGAATCTCGTCTATTCGGAACCGAGGGAAGACCGCTACATCTCCATTTCCGGCCAGGCACAGCTCATCCAGAACAAGCAGAAAGCAGAGCTGCTCTGGACCGACAGCCTGAATGAATGGTTCTCCGGCGGTCCGGAAGACCCCAGCCTGATGCTGATTTGCGTGCATGTCGCCGAAGCCGAGTACTGGGATGCAAATGTGCAAAACCTCTCCGATGCAGTAAGGGCACTCTTCTTCACTTCGACGGCACCGAAACACGATAAGCTGGAATGGTCAGAAACGCCGTCCTGATCTGAGTGAAACCCAGCCTGCAAGGTCCGGCTGAAACAAAAAAGCCCCGGCAAGCAACACAACCTGCTTGCCGGGGCTTTTTCAGTTTCATTCAATCATGAACTGATCATGATGACTGCGAGCGAGGCAGACTGTCTGCATCCACAAGGTCCGATTCTCGTGACTTCTGACTCTGGTCTGCGATCACTGATTTTTCATATTCCAGCAGTTGCTCAAACAGTTCTTTCACACGCGGTGCGGAAGAACCATTGGCAAGAGATTCATACAACTGAATCAATGCCTGGCGAAACCGGATATTCATATCGTTCAATTCATCCAGCGTCATATCACGCTGTACCCGAATGGAATCCAGCTGCTCGCGTACATCCTCATCCGGGATGTACTGCAGCCACGTATCCAGCACGCCTTCTGCCACCCGCTTTCCGTATCCGTTCAGAGCGGCCTGCCAGTGCAGCTCATGCGCCCGTAACTCTTTGGAGAGCCATTCCACGCTTTCGGATCGGGATTCCACTTCCACGCGTTCCAGCGCCTGACGCATCCGTTTATGAAAAGACTCGACAAGTCCTAAAATATCTTCTACTTTGCGATATGCCATGATGGGTTCTCCTTAATAATGGACCAGCCAGATTAAGGTGCAATTCATATGCCAGTGTCTGAAATCGCCCATGCAGGCACCACAGCCGCTTTAACAGCCATGATCGCAGAATTCTGGTCGCTGAGCGCCCACCCTGGAAGCTCATCAGGCAGCGGTAAACCTGCACAGGAACATTAAGAAACAAAGTAAAGAGCTGCGCTGCCATAGCGCGAAGATGATATACCGCGCATAAAAAAAGCTGCTACCCTTCTAGGCACCAGCCAATCAGCTCCATAAGCGTGCGAATCACAGTTCCCCGTATGCAGGATGCCTCGGCCCAACGACCTCAGCCCACTTATCGCGAAATTCGCCCTCGATTATGGAGCTGCCTTCCAATTTCGATATGAGGTACTAACAGCCAGCCTCCTTTCTCACACTTTCAACAGGCGAGGTGGATGACGAGTCCATTCCTCGCAACCCTTTCGGATCCTCATGATCCCTTTTTTCCTTCCATACTTAATACGTTTTCAGGGTGATTTGAGAGAGGAAAATCCGCACTTTTTTCAGAAATCCTGTCGCCAGAAACAACCCGGTCCCTTAACTCTTTCAGATATTCAGGTTAGCGAAAATCGACCGAAATCGGACATTCGGTGAACCGATTTTTTGATCTCTCCGAAATCCCCAGCGTTTTCAATAACAACAGAGTCATGCTTCAGATTCCTGACAGCCATGTCTCTGAAGAAACACAGCAAATCAAAACAACCTATCTTCTACATTGATAGTGACTTGTAGAAACACATTGCTTTTATTCACGGTCGAGACGGACTCGATCAAAGGAGCAGAAATGAGCGACGAACGATTCAAAGCCAGACTTCTTTTGCTGAAATTCGGGATCACCGGCCTCTTCGTCGGCGGTTTATTCCTGATGATTTTCGGGTACGTTGTCTACTCCCAGTTTCGCATCGACGTCCCCGCCCGGCACTTTGCCGTCCTGACACGCAAGACAGGTAACGACCTCAGCAACGATCAGGAAATCTCCCCTGACCTCACGCTGAAAGAAGCCACTCACAAAGGACTCCAGCGGGAAGTCCTGCCCGAAGGACGCTACTTCTACAACTGCTATACCTGGGACTGGGAAATTTATCCGATGGTCGAAATTCCCGCCGACGCAATGGGCGTCCGCATTCGACTCTATGGCGAAGATCTGCCCCCCGGCGACTTCATGTCGACCAGCGAAAAGCACAAAGGCATCATCCAGGAAGTGCTCAAACCAGGTCGTTATGCCATCAACGCCCTGGTCATCGATCGGAATTCCAAGCAACCCGTGGGTGCCCCCCGTCTCAAAAACGACTACATCGAAATCATCGAGCTCTGGGAACCCAAGGTCATTCCCGCCGGTTACAAAGGCATCGTCACGAACCTGGCCGGTCCGATGCCCGAAGATCCCAACCAGTTACTCGTTGATACCGGCCACCGTGGTCCACAAAAAGAAACCCTGGACGAAGGTACGTACTACCTGAACCCGTACACGATCCGCATCAATGCCATCGATACGCGTTCGCTCCGGTTCGACCTCTCCCAGGGGGGCGTGATGATGTTCCCCAGTAAGGACGGTTTCCCGATTACCCTCGACGGCGTCATCGAGTTCCGCGTCATCCCCACCACCGCGGCTCAGACGTATGTAACCTACAACGATGTTTCGAACGACGAAACAGGTTCGACAGCGATTGCCGACGAAATCATCAACAAGGTCATCATGCCTAACGCCCGGGCCTTCTGTCGACTGCGGGGTTCTAACACCAGTGCCCGCGAATTCATCGGCGGTGAAACCCGTGCGGCTTTCCAGAAGGAGTTCCAGGCCAAAATCACCGAGACCTGTAAAGAACAGGGCATCGAAATCGTGCAGGCACTGATCACCACAATCACACCTCCGGAAGCCATCGCGGAACCGCTGCGGAACCGCGAAATTGCGGTCCAGAAAAAAGGACAGTACAGCCGGGAAACCCTGCAGAAAGAACAGGAAGCGGTTCTCGCTACCGAGACGGCGCTCATCGAACAGAAGAAAGCCCTCGTGACTGCAGAGCGGGAGATCATCAAAAAGATCACCCTCGCCCGCCAGGAACAGGGCGTCGCCCTCGAACAGGCAGAACGGGATAAGGAAGTCGCCCAGGAACAACTGGAAGCGGCCAAAGACAAAGCCCAGGCGATCCTCGCCAAGGCCCGTGCGGAATCTGCCGTGATCGGCTTTGAGAACGTTGCGGATGCCGCGGGCTGGAAACGGGCCGTCGAAGCATTTGGCGGCGACGGTTCCAGCTTCGGACGCTATGTCCTCTACCAGAAGCTGGCCCCTGGATTCAAAAAAATCATGACCAACACGGCGGACTCACCGCTGATGCGAATCTTCGATCACTTTGCTGACTCTGCACCAATCACACCGCAACCTGCGAAGACACAACCGGTGACCGCGGTGTCGACTGAAAAGTGATTTCACAGAAACACATTTGATTCAGAAAAAACAACCACTCCAGAATGGAGAGAAATCCAATGCAACGCAGTAAATTGATCATCATCCCCGTTGTCGTGCTGTCGATGATGCTGGCCATCGCCGCCTTCCTGTTCCACTGGACCATCGACCGCATTTATGTCCCCGAAGGACAGAGCCTGCAGCTCCGCTACAAAGGTCCCTTGATCTTCGGACAACGGATTCAGGCCGAGCCCGGCATGTGGGCCAAGGAAGGCCAGATGGGCATCCTCGAAAAAATGCGTGGCCCCGGACGGCACTTCTACTGCCCCATCTGGTGGGAACGCAAACTCGTTGACGACGTCGTCATCAAGCCGGGCGAAATCGGTGAAGTCACCTGTAAACTCGGAAAGAACCAGGAAGGGGCCAACTTCCTCGTCGACGGCGACATCGGACACACAGAATATAAAGGGGTGCTCCGCAAGGTACTTCACCCGGGCCGCTATCGCGTGAATCCCTACGGCTACACAGTCGAAGTTAAAAAACGGATCGACTTCACCTCGGGACAATCCCAGAAAGTCGCTGGCTGGGTCGAGATCCCCACCGGTTACGTCGGTGTGGTCACACAGCTCTCTGACAACCAGGCGACCGGCGTGAAGAAAGGCGTTCAGGACAAAGTGCTGCCCCCGGGTAACTATCCCGTCAACGGACGCGAACAGCAGATTGACATCGTGGAAATCGGGTACCGTCACAGTACCATCTCCGTGGAAGTCAAACATGATGAACTCGGAGAAACCGTCGTGGACGAAAACGGCGAACCACAGATCTCCGATCCCCGCAGCGGCATCGCCTTCCCCAGTGCGGACGGCTTCCCGATCCATATCGACTTCACCGGCATCTGGGGGCTGATGCCCGACCAGGCGGCTCACGCTGTCCGGACATTCGGAAACGTCGACCAGGTCGAAAAGAAAGTGGTCCTGCCTCAGATCGAATCGATCTGTCGTAACAACGGTTCGGAATACAAGGCAGTCCAGCTGCTGGTCGGCAGCGATCGTGAAGTCTACCAGAAGACCTGCCTCGACCAGTTCCACAGCGTCCTGGACGATAAGGAGATCACCCTGCTCTACGGCCTGGTGCGACATGTCTATATTCCCAAACAGGTCCGCGAACCGATTCAACGGGCTTTCATCGCCGATGAATTAAAACTCACCCGCGAGGAAGAGCAGTCCACCGCCAAAGAAGAAGCCCGGCTCCGGGAAGCGGAAAATAAAGTTGAACTGGCTACCGACACCGTGAACGCCGACACGGAAAAGCAGGTGGAAGAAGCCAAGGCTGGCGGTCAGCGTGAAGCGGCAAAAATCGAAGCCGAAACCGAAAAGCTGGTCGCCGCCATCGACAAGGAGACCGAAGAACTGAAGGCCCAGGCTGTGACCATTCTGGGGGAAGCGACCAACGAAGGGAAGAAGATGGTTGAAGAATCGAAGTCAGACCGCTTCCGTCTGGCCGTCGATGCCTTCGGTTCTCCCCAGGCCTACAACAACTGGTACTTTGCCACCAACCTGCCCGAGAATGTCGAACTGAACTTTCTCTACGCGGGTGAAGGAACGCTCTGGACCGACATGAATAAAGCCAACGGTGGTTTCGGCGTCCGTGGCATCATTCCACTCAAGTCGGATTCAACCGCTCCCATGCAGTAGCGACCAGCCCGCTAAGGCCTGCCCACGGGAAACAGACAGGCGCTTTCCACCAGGAACCCGCCTGCTCTGTTTTCCGTGTTTTCTTTTCCGGCTTGAGACAGGCGCTGGACTCTCGCCATACAATCTGAGTCCCTCTCTCCCTTCCCGATTCTGGACGAAGTCTCCTCCAGCAGGTAAACTGAACAGTATGTCGGCAGCGACTTACTTCTCATGTACTATCGAGAATCGACAGGTGCTCTCATGTCACAACTTCCCTGGAAACCCATCCGGGTCCGCAACATCGAACAGCAGATTGATCAGGCCTTCGACGATCTACTCCATGGCCAGTGGGGCATCTGCGGCCCCTCGGGAGGCTGGCAACCCGAAATCGATATTTATGAAACCCCGGACTCCTATTTCGTGGAAGCCGATATCCCCGGCGTCCCCACGGATGAAATTCATATCGAAGTCACCCCGCATTCCCTCAGCATCTCCGGCTGGCGTCAGTCCGGCTGTGTTGAGAAATCTGCCCAGGGGGTCTGCATCGAACGCCGCAAAGGCAGTTTTTTCCGTCGCTTCCCGCTCGAACACGCCGTCGACCCGCATCGAGTAGAACGCGAAAACAAAGCGGGAACTCTGACATTGAGAATCCCCAAACAGAAACTGAAACCACAACCCTAGTCTTTGACTGATCTGGTGAGGAATGCATGACGGACACTCCGCAGTATCGCGCGCTCAGCGCTGACGAAGTCACTCTCGATATCGACCCCAAATCGTTCGGATTCAAAACCACCAAAGAACTCGAACCGCTGACGGATATCATCGGTCAGCCCCGCGCCTTGAAGGCCCTCGACCTGGGGACGGGAATCAAACATCCCAATTACCACATCTACATCTCCGGTCTGGTCGGCACCGGTCGATCCGAGCTCATCACCCACGCTCTCAGACAGCGCGTACTCGACGATTCGATTCCCGACGACTGGGTCTATCTGAATAATTTCGATGAACCCGATTGTCCGCACGCCATTAACCTTCCCGCCGGCCAGGGGATCCAGCTGCGTCAGGAGATGGAAGACCTGATCGAGCAGCTGCAGGAACTGCTCCCCAAGGCATTTAAAGAGGAAGATTTCGGCAAGGAAAAAGAGCGTCTCCGCCAGGTCTACCGCAAGCGGGGCGACGAGGTCTTCGATAAGCTGCAAAAGCTGGCCGGCGAACACGAGATGACCGTGCAGCAACTGCCCGATGGTCAAATGCTGTTCATCCCCCTCACCGCCGAGGGTCGGCCCATGACCCAGGAAGAGATCGAGAAACTCACTCCCGAGCAGATGCAGGATATCGAAAGCCACCAGGATAAACTCGTCGAGATGGCCGGTCGGGTTCTGCAGGAACAACGGGAAATCCAGCGACAGTTATCGACAGACGTTCGCGAAGTCGCCCGTAAATTTGCCACGCAGATCATCGAACCGATGATCAATGAACTGCAACAGAAGTTCGAGTCCCCGCGACTCAAGGAATGGTTCCCCCGTTTCAAGCAGCATGTTATCGAACATCTCAACCTGTTTCGCGACATCTCGGACATGCCTCCCCAGATGGCGCAGATGATGCTGGGCGAAGGCCTGGACCCCCAGCAGCGTTTTCTCGATTATCGCGTCAACGTGGTTGTCGATAACAGCCAGCTCAAAGAGCCGCCGATCATCGTTGAGGATGCCCCTAATTACCGCAACCTGTTTGGCACCATTGAACGCATCGTCGACCGGGCCGGCCGCATGATGACCAATTTCACCCGCATCAAATCGGGCAGCCTGCATAAAGCCAACGGAGGTTACCTGGTCATCAATCTCATGGATGCCCTGGTCGAACCGTTCGTCTGGAAAGAACTCAAACGCACGCTCAAAAGCCGTTCCCTGGAAATCCAGATCCAGGATCCGTTTTCGATGTTTACCACCTCCGCCCTGCAGCCCGAGTCGATCCCCCTCAATATCCGGCTCGTCGCGATGGGGGAACCGCTGATCTACCATCTGCTCTACCTGCATGATGAAGACTTCCGCGAGATCTTCCGCGTCAAAGCCGAGTTCGACACGGAAATCAATCGCAACAGTGAAACCGGACAAATCTACGGCATGCTCGTGCGCCAGTTGAGTGACAGGGAAGGGCTGATTCCCTTCGATGCGGGTGCGGTCGCAGAACTGGTCCGCGTCGGCTCGCGTCTGGCTGACGACAAGAAAAAAGTGACTTCCATTTTCAGCCACGTTGCCGACGTCGCCCGCGAAGCCGGCTTCTGGGCCGAGCAGGATAAACAGAAGGTCGTCAAAGCAAAATACGTGCACCAGGCGGTTCAGGAACGCATCTACCGCTCTGACCTGGTGGCCGAACGCATCCGGGAATTGATCTCCGATGGGACGCTGCTGTTTCAACTGGAAGGTTCCGAAACCAGCCAGATCAACGGGCTCGCCGTCGCCGATCTGGGGGACTACGCCTTCGGCCGCCCGTCTCGACTCACGGCCAGCGTTGGCGTCGGAACCGCAGGCATCATCAACATCGAACGGGAAAGCCGTTTGAGCGGGAATACCTACGACAAAAGCATGCTGATCCTGGAAGGACTCCTGCGGAACCTCTACGCCAGCGAACAGCCGCTGACCCTTTCCGCCAGCATCGCCATGGAACAGAGTTACGGCGGCATTGACGGTGACAGTGCCACTGTCGCCGAGTTCCTCTGCCTGCTCAGCGCCATTTCAGAAGTCCCCCTCCGCCAAGATCTGGCCGTCACCGGATCAGTCAACCAGTGGGGTGAAGTCCAGGCGATCGGCGGCGTCAACGAAAAGGTCGAGGGTTTCTTCGATGTCTGTCGAGCCCACGGGCTCACCGGAACACAGGGAGTCTGTATCCCTGTTTCCAACGTGCAGAATCTCGTCCTGCGTTCCGATGTCATCGAAGCCATTCGGCAGAAACAGTTCCACATCTATGCGATCTCGAATGTGAACCAGGCCATCGAACTTTTCACTGGTCTGCCCGCCGGCGATATTTCCAACCCCAAGACGTTCCACGGCAAAGTCATGGACCGCCTTTCAGAAATTGCAGAGCTCCTGATCGAGCAGAAAATGACCGACACCGGACGGCTGCTCTGGATCCCCGGAACGCCGCTCGACATGCCCTCGGATCCCCGTCCCCCTCTCCCGGGAAATTAAGGGAGACCGGAAACAAAGAGAACGATTGATCAGAACCCGGATGCCAAAATCCGCGCAGGCTCTGATTAGAAAACAGGCAAGTTGCGCGCCCCTCTGCAATGAGCGACGATCAAACTCCGTTTTGCTCCTTTGTACAGAATCTCAATTCGCTGATCTCACCTAAACTCCTTTCAATAAGTGTTTTAGCATATGTATGACAGCACGAGAACACATCAATCACTTTGCATATAATCATTAAAATCTGTCCTGACAGAATCACATCAGGTGCAATTTAACTTTATTTTTTAATAATCGTTAAATATGGCATCCGCTTTGCATTTGTGTTTCAACAACTGAAATTTTCCCGCCTCATTTTCTTTCCCAGGAACCCACCAATGTTGAAACGTACCCTCCCGAAACGTGGCTTTACGCTCATTGAACTGCTGGTCGTAATCGCCATCATCGCGATTCTGATCGCCCTGCTCCTGCCGGCTGTCCAGCAGGCCCGCGAAGCAGCCCGCCGTTCCACCTGTAAGAACAACATGAAACAGCTGGGACTCGCACTCCACAACTACAACGATAATTTTCTGGCGCTCCCCATTGGAACACAGACCGGTTCCTACTCTAACTGGCGTGCTGCCATCCTGCCCTACATCGACCAGGCCAATGTCTACTCGCAGCTGACACGTCCCAATGGTTACTGGGCCCACTCGGGATTTCCGGGAAACACCATTTTGTATTCGGTCCGTATCCCCGTTTACAAATGTCCGTCCAATCCCTACGGCATGACCAACACAACTGACTACACCCTGTCTGACAGCAACTCCGATCCCAGTCTGCAGAGTATGATCATCGACTACGTAGGTATCTCCGGTGCCACCCCCGACCCCGTGGGCCGCACCAGTGTCTGTACCGGTGATGTGCTGGCGAGCAGTTCCAGCAACTGTAACACCGGGATGATGATCCCCTACAAGAGTGTCCGTTTCCGCGACTGTACCGACGGAACCTCGAATACCATCATCCTTGCTGAACAGTCTGGTCAGGTGAACGGAGCACAGAAGGGTGCCAATGCACTGGGTGCCTGGCACGGCTGGGCCAACGCCAGTCTCTCCACCTGGAATGCAGGCACGCCGCTGCCCCTCAGTTCGGGTGGCTACTGGTATGCAGCCGGAACCACGACCGTACGGAATCCTCCCAATGCTTTCTGGACTTCCGGTGCACCGACTTACGCCAACAGTGCCTATTCTGCTAATACCGTACTCAACTCGCATCACGTGGGTGGCATTCACGCCGTGCTGACCGATGGCTCCGTTCGCTTCCTGTCTGAAAACATCGACATGAACACACTCCGTCAACTGTGTGTACGTGACGACGGACAGGTCATCGGAGAATTTTAATCCACACCTGTGACCAAACCCCCTCCCCCGAGGCTCCGGTCCGGGGGAGGCTTTCCCGCATGAGACCTCCCTTTTAATCTCCCTGGTATCACGATGAACAAGTCCATCCAACGTCATAGCGTCCGTTTCACCGCGTTAATCGCCGTCAGTCTCTTTCTGATCAGCCTGAATACGGCCTGCAGTCGTACCCCCGGTGCAGAAAAGCCCCGCGGAGAAATCTCAGTCACCATCACCAACGGCGGTGACCCCGTCCCCGAAGGTCAGGTCGACCTGGCCAACGAAGAGACGGGAGAAGGCGGAGGAGGCCCGCTGGATGAATCGGGAACTGCCACGATCGAAATGGTCGCCGTGGGGAAATACACGGTCACAATCAATCCTCCACCGCAGGAACCAATTGCTCCCGGTATGGATCAACCCACAGCACAACCCAAAGAATACCCGAATATCCCTGCGAAGGTTCGCAAGATTCAGACCAGCCCACTGACCGTCGATGTGCAATCCGGGGCCAATGAATTCACTTTCGACCTCAAAGAGATCCAGTAAGCAGACCAGCACTCAGTTTTCGCAGCAGCACGAATAATTATCTGCTTCTCAGTGTAAGATCGCGCAGCTGGTCTAGCCGAATCGAAGTTCGCTCTGGTAAAATAGTTATCGTCAAACGACATAGCTCCCGCTGTGAACCACAATTTTGGAGTCGGAGATGACGATTTTCTGTTCAATATCCTGCTGCGCGATAATTAGGCATGACCTCTAGGGCATGCTGACTTCCTGCGCGAGGTTTTGAACAGTCAAACACCAAAAGCTGTGATTTCATCATAGATTCAGGCAATCAACGATTACTTGCTGAGTACGGCACGCAATCTGCTTAAAACTTAATGCAGACACTAGACCCCGTAGCAATTCCAACTAGAAGGCTCGTTGAGGAATCGTAAGATGAGGTTAGCTCCCTATCAGTCAGTAGACTGTTTTGATGAAATGTTCGCGCCCGATGGCCAGCCCCGGCCCAGCGGCAAAAAATTCGTGGAACGCCTGCAGACCCTGACTGAAGGCAGTCTGCAGCAACGCCAGAAGGCGGCCGAGATCTCCCTGCAGAATATGGGAATCACCTTCAATGTCTACGGGCATGAAGCCGGCACCGAAAAAGTCTGGCCCTTCGATCTGCTCCCCCGCATCATCGACGCCCATGAATGGGAGGTCGTCGAAAGTGGACTCAAGCAGCGCATCCATGCCCTGAACCTCTTCATTAACGATGTCTACAACGACTGCAAGATCTTCAAAGACAAAGCCGTTCCCGAAGACCTGATCCGCAGTTCCAAAACACTCCGCCAGCAGTGTCAGGGCTATCAGCCTCCCCAGGGAGTCTGGTGCCACATCACCGGCGTCGACCTGATCCGTGATCGTGATGGGCAGATCTACGTTCTCGAAGACAACCTCCGCTGTCCGTCCGGCGTCTCTTACGTGCTGGAAAACCGCGAACTGATGAAGCGGACCTTCGCCCCCGTCTTTCAGGGCATGTCCGTCGCTCCCATCGAAGACTACAACGAACAACTGCTCAAAACACTGCTCGACTGTGCCCCCGAAGGCGTCAGCGATCCCACCGCGGTCGTACTCACACCAGGCATCTATAACTCGGCTTACTTCGAACACACCTTCCTCGCCCAGCAGATGGGTGTCGAACTCGTTCAGGGTACCGACCTGTTCGTGGAAGACGGTTATGTCTTCATGAAAACCACACAGGGCCCGCGTCGCGTCGATGTCATCTACCGCCGTATCGACGATGACTTCCTGGACCCGAAATGCTTCCGTTCCGATTCCGCCCTCGGCGTTGAGAACCTGATGGAAGTCTGTCGCGCCGGTCGCGTCACTCTCGCCAATGCACCGGGAACCGGCGTCGCTGACGACAAAGCCGTCTATGCCTACGTGCCACAGATCATCAAATACTACCTGGGGGAAGAAGCCATTCTGCCGAATGTGCCGACTTACCTCTGTTCGGAACAGAAACAGCGAGATCATGTGCTGGGGAACCTGGACCAGTTGGTTGTGAAACCCACCAACGAATCAGGGGGCTACGGCATCCTGATGGGGCCACAGTCCTCCCAGGCGGAACGTGATAAATGTGCCGACGCCATTCGTGCCAATCCCCGCGAATGGATTGCCCAGCCCATGTTGAAACTCTCAACCGTCCCCACCCTGATCGGCGATCAACTTTGCCCCAGACATGTGGACTTGCGACCGTTTGTGCTCTGCGGAAAAGATATTTACGTAATGCCGGGAGGCTTGACACGTGTAGCGCTGCGAGAAGGATCAATGGTCGTTAACTCTTCACAGGGGGGAGGCAGCAAGGATACGTGGATTCTGCGAAACGGACACGCGCTGTCTGATCCGCATTTTTCACCCGCAGCTCTGGAGAAGAATTGATGCTCAGTCGTGTCGCTAGTTCCGTTTACTGGTTAAGTCGCTATGTGGAACGTGCAGAAAACGTCGCGCGATTTATAGACGTCAACTACAACCTCACACTCGGAGAAACGGATACCCTCGCCAACCAGTGGGCTCCCCTGGTCTATACCACTGGAGACCAGGCTCCCTACGAGGAACTCTACGGCGAACCCACGCGGGAAAACGTCCTCAAGTTTCTCTCGTTTGATAAGAAGAATCCGAACTCGATCATCTCCTGCGTCTCACTGGCACGGGAAAACGCCCGAACCATTCGCGAAATCATCCCCACGGTCGTCTGGGAACAGCTGAATCAGTTCTATTTCATGGTCCGCTCTGCAGCCAGCGAGCCCGGCCTGATGGATCAGCCGCAGGATTTCTGTGAACGCGTCCGCCTCGCCAGCCACATGCTGGTTGGTGCCACGGATGCCACCATGTCGCATGGAGAAGCCTGGCACTTCTCCCGTACAGGTCGCCTGATTGAACGGGCCGATAAGACTTCGCGGATTGTCGATGTGCAGTACTACATCCTGCTGCCCGATGCCCGGGACGTGGGAAGTGCCCTCGACGTAGTCCGCTGGTCCGCTCTGCTCCGCTCCGCCAGTGCCCTGGCCATGTACCGCAGACAATACGGCAAAATCACCCCCTCGCGCGTCGCGGACTTTCTGATTCTGGATACTCAGTTTCCCCGGGCAATGCACTTCTGCCTGCGGAAAGCTCAACAGTCACTGCGCTACATCACCGGCAGTACCGCGGGCACATTCCAGAACCTTGCCGAACAACGGATGGGGCTCTTATGTTCCAATATGGATTATACCAGCATCGATGACATCATCGATCAGGGACTGCACCAGTACATCGACGGGTTCCAAAAGCAGCTCAATCTGGTAGGCGAAGCGATTCAGGATGTATTCTTCACGCCTCAATATCAGTCACAGGCATCCTCTACGCAAACGCAATCACAAACGGGTTGATTTCTGCTCTCTGTCCGGCAGCCCCGTTTCAGTTAACACCGAATGATGAACCAACATGATCCGCGTCGCTCTCAACCACAAATCAATTTATAAGTACGACCGCCTCGTCGAACTGGCCCCCCAGCTCGTGCGACTCCGTCCCGCACCCCACTGCCGCACACCAATCTGCAGCTACTCTCTGCGGGTCGAACCGGAAGAACATTTCATTAACTGGCTTCAGGACCCGCACAGTAACCATCTGGCGCGACTGGTCTTTCCCGAAAAGACTCGCAACCTGCATGTCGAAATCGATCTCGTCGCCGAGATGACGGTCGTCAATCCGTTTGACTTCTTCCTCGAACCCGACGCAACCGAATTCCCCTTCACCTACGAACCGGGGCTCGCCAAAGATCTGCAACCGTTTCTCGACCCGATCACGCCCGGCCCCGAACTCAAGGCACTCCTTGATTCGATCGATCGCAGCGAATGCAAAACCATCGATTTTCTCGTACAGATCAATCAGCGTCTGCAAGAAATGATCGGTTACGTCATCCGCATGGAACCCGGCGTACAAACTCCTGAAGAAACTCTGAAGCTGGGCCGCGGCTCCTGTCGCGACAGTGCCTGGCTGCTGGTGCAGATCCTCCGCCACCTGGGGATGGCGTCCCGCTTCGTCTCGGGCTACCTGATCCAGCTCAAACCCGATGTTGAATCTCTCGATGGTCCCTCCGGTACCGATGTGGACTTTACCGACCTGCATGCCTGGACCGAAGTCTTTCTCCCCGGTGCCGGCTGGATTGGTCTAGATCCAACCTCCGGACTGCTCGCCGGCGAAGGTCACATTCCCCTGGCCTGCACCCCCGAACCACTCAATGCCGCCCCGATCAGCGGGACCGTCGAACAATGCGAAGTTGAGTTTCACCACGAAATGTCAATCGCCCGGGTCCACGAAGATCCGCGCATCACCAAACCCTACACCGAAGAAGAATGGCAGCAGATCGAACAGCTGGGACACCAGGTTGACGTCGATCTGGAAAAACATGATGTCCGCCTGACAATGGGGGGCGAACCGACGTTTGTCTCCATCGACGACATGGATTCGGACGAATGGAAAACCGCTGCCGTCGGCCCCACAAAACACATTCTGGCGGGTGATCTGATCGAACGCCTCCGCGAACGCTTCGCCCCCGACGGCCTGATTCACTACGGTCAGGGAAAATGGTATCCCGGCGAATCACTGCCCCGCTGGGCACTCACCTGCCTCTGGCGGACCGACGGACAGCCCATCTGGAAAAACACGAAACTCCTGGCCGAACCAGGCAAGAATTACGGACACGACATCGACCAGGCAGAGCAGTTCTCGCAACTGCTGTCAGAACGACTCGACCTTAATCCCGACCACGTTTCGCGGGCATACGAAGACGCGATGTACTACCTCTGGAAAGAGCGCCGTCTGGCCGTCAACGCGGATGTGCTGAATGCAGACCTCGACGATGCAGAAGAACGGGCCCGCCTGGCCCGCGTCTTCGGACGGGGACTCAGCAACCCCGTCGGCTGCATGCTCCCCCTGACACATCAGTGGTGGAACGCCCGTCCCCGCTGGAAAAGCGGCACCTGGCCCGTTCGCTCCGAACACATGTTTCTGATTCCCGGCGATTCCCCCATGGGACTCCGCCTCCCTCTGGATTCGCTGCCTCCCGCACTGAAAGGCGAATACCAGTCCGTGCCCGTGGTTCCATTCGAAGCAACTGAACCACTGCCCGACTACGAAGGACTCAAACAGCAGGCCGTCTCTCACCGTACCACCCGGCAAACCAGTAACCTGGTCCAGCATCAGGTACTGGAACGCGTTGGCTCGTCCGGAACAGGCGACGGAGATGAAAGCAGTCCCCGCGAAAGTGCTACTCCCGAAGAAAATAAAACAGACGAACTCTCTGAAATCATTCGCACCGCAATGTGCTTCGAACCGCGCGACGGATGTCTGCACATCTTCATGCCGCCGGTCGACAGGCTCGAATGCTATCTTGAGCTGCTGACCGCCATCGAGCAGACAGCGGAAGAACTCGAGATGCCCGTCATCATCGAAGGATATCTGCCGCCCCCCGACTACCGCATTAAATACATCAAGGCCACTCCGGATCCCGGCGTGATTGAAGTCAATGTGCATCCCGCCAGCAACTGGGAGGAACTGGTCCAGATCACTTCCGGCGTCTACGAAGACGCCCGCATGTCGCGACTGGGAACCGAACAGTTCGACCTGGACGGAACCCATACCGGAACCGGAGGCGGAAACCATATCGTCCTGGGCTCTCATACTCCCGAGGACAGTCCGTTCCTGCGGCGTCCCGACCTGTTACGGAGCCTGATCGCCTACTGGCACAATCATCCATCATTGTCGTATTACTTCTCCGGCCGGTTCATTGGTCCCACCAGTCAGGCGCCCCGGGTCGATGAAGGCCGACGCGATGCGATCTACGAACTGCAGATCGCCTTCGAGCAGATTCCCGAATCGGGTCCCGTTCCTCCCTGGCTCGTCGACCGTGTCTTTCGACATCTGCTCGTCGACCTGACCGGCAACACCCACCGTGCCGAATTCTGTATCGACAAACTCTATTCTCCCGACAGTGCCACCGGCCGACTGGGGCTGGTCGAGTTCCGCGGTTTCGAAATGCCTCCGCACTGGCAGATGAGTCTCACACAGCAGTTGCTGCTCCGGGCACTCGTCGCCCGTTTCTGGAACACCCCGTATAACATCCCGCTGATGGACTGGAACACCTCGATTCACGATCGCTGGCTGCTCCCGCATTTCATCCAGCAGGACTTCGAAGATGTCATCGCGGAAATGCAGCAGGCAGGCTATCCCCTCGAAAGCAGCTGGTTCGGCCCGCACTTTGAATTCCGTTTTCCCCATATCGGAGAAATTGAATATCGCAGTGTCCATATCGAATTAAGGACTGCGATCGAACCCTGGTACGTCCTCGGCGAAGAAGCGGCAGGGGGTGGAACCGCCCGCTATGTCGATTCCTCCGTCGAACGTCTGCAGGTGAAAGTACAGGGATTAGCCGCTGGTCGGCACGTCCTGCTCTGTAACGGCCGCCGCATCCCTCTGCATCCGACTGGAACCGAAGGAGAAGCCATCGCCGGCGTCCGCTATCGTGCCTGGCAGCCACCCAGCTGCCTCCATCCGACCATTCCCGTCGATGAACCGCTGGTCTTCGACCTGGTCGACACCTGGAATCAACGCTCCATCGGCGGCTGCACCTACCATGTGGGCCACCCTGGCGGGCTGAATCCGGGCACTTTTCCAGTGAACGCTTATGAAGCAGAGAGCCGTCGGGCCACCCGATTTTTCAAAATGGGACATACAGGCGGTTTCCGATCCGTGCCGGAAGAGGAAAAAAACGCACTGTTTCCCTTCACGCTTGACCTTCGCCGAAACCGGGGCATCGTGTAAAATAGTCTGATCCCATCCGGGCCACCGGGAGCAAACCGCTCCCGAATTATAAATACCGACACACGATCAGCGACGAGATATACTTCAACCGAACACTTGAGGTACATCTCAACTTGAGGAATAAAGACTACCGTGACAACCTCCCCACTCTCTGTGAACCATCTGTTTCAAGGATACACGCCGCCCCCCGGCGTGTTTGATGAGTTCCTGCTGGATGGTGGGCAGCCCCGCCCGCAAGCCAAACTCTTTCTGGATGCGCTCTCCCGTATCGGCCGCGAAGAATTCGATCACCGCTGGGAACAGGCACAACGCACTGTCCAGGCCAATGATTTCGCCTACAGTGGACATATTACCCCCGGCGATCAGCCCCGCCCCTGGGAGCTCGATGCCATCCCTTTTCTGATCTCATCTAACGAGTGGGATGTGATCGCAACCGCGTTAAAACAACGGGCACGCCTGCTGAACCTGGTGTTGAGCGACCTGTATGGACAACAGACTCTGCTCACACAGGGAACGCTGCCCGCCGAAATCGTCTTCTCGCACCCGGGCTTCCTGCGGGCCTACCATGGTCAGGTCCCCCGCGATAACTGCTTTCTGCATTTTTACGCAGCCGATCTGGCCCGTTCTCCCAATGGAAAATGGTGGGTGCTGGCCGATCGCACCGAAGCGGCATCGGGCATCGGCTTTGCCCTCGAAAATCGTATTCTGACATCGCGGATGTTTCCGGAGATGTTCAACCAGTGCCACGTCAAACGACTGGCCCCCTTCTTCATCGCCGTTCAGGATCGCCTGCGCAGCCTGGCTTCGCAGGGTATGGAAAACCCCCGCGTGGTTCTGCTCAGCCATGGTCCGCAGAGCCCGAACTATTTCGAAGACGCCTACCTGGCACGCTACCTCGGGTACACGCTGGTCGAAGGTGGTGACCTCGCGATTCGCCGTAATCAGGTCATGCTCAAAACACTGGGTGGACTGATCCCTGTTGACGTCATCTTCCGACGACAGAACAGTAATGATTGTGATTCCCTGGAACTGAGATCCTCGTCCGGCAGGGGTATCTCCGGACTCACACAGGCGGCCCGCTCCGGACAGGTCGGCATCGCCAATTCACTGGGGAGTGGTCTGATCGAATCCGCTGCGTTCATGGCTTACATGCCCCGTCTCTGTAAAGCGTTGCTCGGGGAAGAACTCAAACTGCCCGGCGTCGCCACCTGGTGGTGTGGAGATCCACAGGGACTGAATTACGTATTGAAGAACCTGGAGAAGTTGACCATTCAGTCGGCCTTCCGCATTCGGGGTCAGGATCATCCCGCCATGGAAAGCTGGAATCAGCTCCCCCTCAAGAAACGGGCCGAGCTGATTCAGGCCAACCCGAAACAGTTTGTCGCCCAGGAAAAAGTCATCCGCTCCAGCGTCCCGGTCTGGAAAGGGGAAACAACCCCCGCACATCTCTCGCTCAGGGCCTATGCAGTCTCCTCCGGAGATTCTTACACCGTAATGCAGGGAGCCCTGGCCCGGACTGCCAAGGCACTCGATCCGCTGGAAGTCTCCATTCGCAAAGGGGAAGGCAGCAAGGATACCTGGATTCTTTCCGACCAGCCCGTCGAACATATTTCGCTCCTCAAAGAACAGGGCCGCACGATCTCTCTCCGCCGCAGCGGATCAGAATTACCGAGTCGCGCAGCAGACAACCTCTTCTGGCTGGGACGACAGCTGGAACGGGCTGAATCGCTGGCCCGGTTGTTGCGCAGCCTGGTCAATCGGCTCGGCGGTGAAACCCGATCGAACAGCGATCTCGAAGTCCCCGTTCTGCTCCGTTGTCTGGCCGACGAGGGACAGATTGAACCCGGCTATGCCATCGAAAAAATGCGGAACCAGCTGCCCGCCATCGAACATGTGCTGCCCACCGCGGTCTTCGACGAAACCCAGTCGGCTTCGCTGCGCTCGATTATCAATGAACTGTTCCGTCTGGGCTCGATTGTCCGCGACCGGGTCTCGCTCGACACCTGGCGGATCATCCGTCGCATCGACAAAGGCTTTCAGCCGGCCCGCTTTGGCGTCACGAACCTGTCTGACGTACTGACGATGATGAACGACCTGATTACAGAACTCTCTGCATTCAGCGGGATCATCATGGAAAGTATGACGCGGACCCAGGCCTTCCGCTTTCTGGAACTGGGACGCCGGATCGAACGTTCGCTGCAGATTATCAGCCTCGTCAAAAACAGCTTTATCCCGATGCCCAAAATCCAGGCGCCGGTTCTGGAAACGGTACTCGAAGTTGCCGACAGCCTGATGACGTATCGTTCGCGATACCTCTCAAACCTGCAACTGGCGGCTGTTCTGGATCTGCTGCTGACCGATGAAAGCAATCCCCGGTCGCTTGTCTTCCAGTTCATGCAGCTCTCCAAGCAGGTCGAGCGTCTGCCGCGTAATCGGGAACTGCCCGGTTACTCTGCCGAGCAGCGTCTGGCGATGACGCTCCTGCAATCGGTACGCATGCTGGATATCCAGGAAGTTTCGGACACGCACTGTCTGGGCGACTACAAACCACTGGAGCAATTGATCGAAACCTGGGACGCCCAGCTGCCCAAGCTCTCTGAAGCGATCTCACATCGTTATCTGGTTCACGCGGTTCCCTCTCACCAGCTGGCAGATATCAGTCCGCAATGAAATACAAAATCACCCACATCACGAAATATGCGTACTCCGAGGCGGTGCCGGTCTGTCAGAACGTGGTCCACCTGGCCCCACGCGCATTGCCTTACCAGATGTGCGATGACTTCCAGCTGCTGATCCACCCCGATCCCTATAGCATCAGTCATCGCAAAGATTATTTTGGGAACAATGTCTCATTCTTCTCCATAGACCAGCCTCATACGGGACTCAGCGTGACTGCCACCAGTCAGGTCTCCGTGATGGCAACGCCGGTGATCCCTCCCGCCAGTACGCCGGCCTGGGAAACCATCTCCCTGGCATTGAAAAGCGATCAGAGCCCCGCATTGCTTGACGCATATCAGTATGTGTTTCAGTCGCCGGGAGTGAAGCTGTTTCCCAAACTCATTGATTATGCAGAAGTCTCGTTTACGAAGGGACGTCCGATCCTGGAGGCGGTTATCGATCTCACCGCGCGGATCCACAAGGAATTCCGCTACGATCCCCGCGCCACGAATGTCAACACGCAGATTGATGAAGTCTACGCAAAAAAGCACGGCGTCTGTCAGGATTTTGCCCACTTCCAGATCGGCTGCCTGCGAATTCTGGGGCTGGCCGCCCGTTATGTCAGCGGTTACCTGCGGACCATCCCCCCGCCGGGCAAGCCACGCCTCGTCGGAGCAGATGCCTCCCACGCCTGGCTCTCAGTTTACTGCGGAGAGAAAGCGGGCTGGATCGACGTCGACCCGACGAACAACGTGCCTGCTTCCACCGATCACATCACCGTTGCCTGGGGTCGCGATTACTACGACGTCTGTCCCATTCAGGGCACGATCGTGGGTGGCGGCGAACATCGCATGACCGTCTCTGTCGACGTCGCACCGGAAGAACCAGTCACACCCGCCGCAAAGTAATCACAACGAGTAAGGTTACGCTGGTCTCAACCTTTCAGGCCCGTCAGCGTACTGCTGCTGGAACCGAAGCGATCGGTTTCCACTCCCATCCGCTGCAGCATACTCAGATACAGATTGCACAAAGGTGCGTTCGCTTCCCGGTTAAACGCGAGATGCTGGCCATGTTGAAAGCCGCCTCCTGCCAGGAGAATCGGGAGATTTGTATTATCATGGGTATTCGCATCCCCCATGTTACTTCCATACAGCACCATCGTACTGTCCAGCAGACGTCCCGTATTGCCCTGCACGGTCTGTAGTTTCTCAAGCACCCGCTTCAACAACTGCATCTGGCGGCGGTCCGCTTTTTCCAGCTGCGCCAGATGATGAGCCCGCATCCCGTGATGGCTCAGCGGATGATAGCTGGTCAGACTCTTTTCCTGCTCCGAGAGTTGAAAGACGGGCGTCGCGAAGGCATCGACCATCAATGTGACGATCCGCGTCGAGTCGGACTGCAGTGCCAGCACCGCCATCGCCAGCATCTGTTCCAGCTTGTCGAACAGCAAACCCCGATCCAGAATATCTTCCGGCAATTCCGCCACAGTTTTCGGCTTGGGGCTCTGCTCCCATTCCCCTGCAGTCACCAGTCGCTGTTCCAGTTCGCGGATCGAAGTAAAATACTGATCCAGACGCGAACGATCTTCCGGGCCCAGCTCACGATTCAATCGCTGTGTCGACTCGGAAACCGCATCCAGAATACTGCCCCGCCGTTTCAGATGTTCCAGCCGCCGCTTGATCTGCGCCGAGTCTCCCTGAATGAACATCTTCTGAAACAGACGGGCGGGACTGTCTTCTGCAGGTAACAATACGCCGTCCCGCGTCCACGACAGACTCCGATTCGCCTTGTCGATATTTACTCCCAGGTTCAAAGTGGCGAACCGGGTCTTGCGTCCCAGATGCTCGGCCGCATATTGATCGAGGGAAACCGTATTGCGAAAACCGCTGCTCGTCGGATGTTTGGCGCCGGTCAGGAAACAGTTCTCAGTAGAATGTCCTCCTTCGCAGGCCGGATGCGATAAACCACTGAAGACGGTAAAATCAGAAGTCAACTCATTGAGCTCACTCAGATAAGGAGAGAGCTGGTACTTGGCGCCGCTCTCTTTGGGAAAAAAGTGTTGCGGCAAGACTCCCAGATTATTCGAAATCAACAGCATGCGACCAGGCGTCGCAGAGGAAGACTCCTTCCCCAGCGCAGGGCGCTGCAGACTCTCCAGCAACGGAAGTGCGAGAGCCACACCGGCACCGCGTAAAAAACGCCTGCGAGCATAATCCACTGTCCATCGTCGGGCTGAGTGATTCCTCATGATTCGCTTCCCTTCGCTGCTGCAACAGGTTCGGTTCCCAGAAAAATGCGGCTCTGAACCAGCGCCAGCAGTAAATCGCGAACCCGATATTGATCGGCCTCGCATTGATCGAGAATGGATTCAATCACAGGTCGATCCGAAAATCGAACCGGGGTGCCCGTGGCATACACGGTCAACTGCTGCAGAAAATTCCGGGCCAGCTGTCGCGGGTTCTTCACCAGCAACTGTTTTAATTCCTGAATGTTCTGAAATGATCGACCATCGCGGAGCTGACCACCGGCGTCCACGGGGCCAGCAATGAAATAAGCGAAATCGTGACCGGCTCGATCGATGCCCGTCACTTTTTCTCCCTGCCCGAGGCTGCGATAACGGTTCCGCCAGGCCCCCATGATATCATAATTTTCCAGTGCAAAGCCGACTGGATCAAAGCGGGCATGGCAGTTCGCACAGACCGGATCCCGCGTGTGTTGCGCCAGTTGGTCGCGGATGGTCTTCGCTCCCCGAATGTCGGGTTCGACCGCAGGCACCGACGGCGGTGGCGGAGGCGGCGGTTCGCCCATAATCCGCTCCATGATCCAGGCGCCCCGAATCACAGGTGAGGTCGTCGTCCCGTTTGCTGTCACTTTCAGGATCGCCCCCTGGGTGATCAACCCGCCATACGGGCTGTTTGCAGGTAGCGCAACGCGGCGGAGATTTGATCCTTCCAGCGGCGGCAGATCGTAATGCCGGGCCAGTCGGTCGTTCGCAAAAATAAAATCGGTCTGCACCAGGGCCGTGATCGGCAGGTTCTCTTCAAGCAGATAGCGGAAGAAAGTACGCGTCTCCATCGCCAGAGAATCGATCAGGTAATCATCGAAACGATATTCGGGATAGAGCCGCGCATCGGGCTCATCCCGCCGAATGTCTTTCAGCGATAGCCAGTAATCCGTAAAGTTATTCACAAACGCTTCGGATGATTCCGCCTTCAGCAGGCGTTTCGTTTCTGAGCGCAATATCGTTGGCTGCAGCAGATCACCGTCAGCCACATGTGACTTCAGCTCGGCGTCAGGACAGGTATTCCCCAGGAAGTGGGACAGACGGGACGCCACCGCGTAAGGCAGTTGCTCAGAACTCTGCTGTGGCTCAGGCAGGTACAGGTACTGCCCCGAACAGAGAAAGGCACTATAACCCAAGAGCAGTGCCTCCGCGAGCGGTTCCCCCCGCTTCAGTTCTCCCAGCACCAGTCGTTCATAAATCTGGATCACCTCTACCGGAGAAGGTTCCCGCTCGGCCTGTTGAATAAATCGTCTGAGCAGCCTGCGTGCTTCCTGCTCGGGTTGATCTGTCACCAGTTCGACAGGCAGAGTTCCTTTTCGTGTTGCACGAATCGGCAGATCGTCAAACAGCCGCCGATGTGAAGCGGGCGGCCAGACCTCGGAATCGAGAGGGCCGGTAATCTCCAGCCACTGAAAGGCAACACCGGGATGACCGCCTTCCGGGCGTGGGGGAAAGTCATAGTAGAGCGGCGCATTGGGTGGATTGATCGCCCGGGGAACCGGCAGTCCCAGCAGACTATACTCGAATGTTTCGTTCTGTTTCAGCCGGATCGTCGTTTCATAGATCGCGGGCTCCGGTTGAATGTCCAGAATCTCTTTTGTGGCCCGCACATCGCCGGAGACATCCGCCCCCGACCGTTTCCGCGCGCGGAAGTTCATGGGAATTGAAGACGGAGCCGGCTTGAGACTGAAATCCCGTAACTGTCGCACCGCACGCGCTGAAAATCGTAGTCGATACGTGCCAGGCTGCACCGCTTTGAACTGATCCGGATATCCATAATAAGGCCAGGAGGCAGAACGAAAGATGGCAAGTTCCATGTCTGGATCATGGCTGTTCTCTTTGCGGATCCGGTTCAGGTCCGCCATCGAGAGTGGCACCAGTTTCGAATCCTTCGCGTAGTACATCGCCTCCCGCTCGCCAAAGGTTTGCGCGGTTAAAAACATCCGCGTGGCCGGCAATCGTTCCTGTTTTCGGGGCCGGGGTTTGACTCCAGAAGCGACTGCCTGCCGCAATACAGTATCGGCTGCATCGAGATAGGCTTCCAACTGGATCCGGGACATGTCCAGCACTTCAGCCACCTTGTTGCAATGCAGCCGTTCCCGGTCGGCGGGCAGCATGTCGCGAATATCCAGTTCGGGCAACTGGAGCAGATCACGCAGGTTCTGCTCATACTCCTGACGCGTCAGCCGCCGCATAGGTCCCCGTCCGTGGCTGTTGACTTCCGCCTGATCAACCTGCAGCAGCGCACTCGATAACGACTTGAGTAACGCCTGCCGATTCTCCGCAGACAGGTCTGCCGGATCAGGGGGCATTTCCCCCGCCGCGATCCGGTCATAGATCTGAACCCAGCGGTGGCGAGCCCTTTTGTCTTTCAAGTCAAACGAGATCTGCTGCAGATCCAGCTTCGCCTCTGCCGATTCACCCGCATGACAATCCACGCAGGTTGACTTCAGCAGTGCACGCTCAGTTTGTCCAATACCAGCCGGAGTCGCATCGGCAGCTTCGGCTTCACAATACGTTGTTAGTATCAGGAAAGCACACACCAGAAAGCGAACTGACAAAGACGAAACATCAATCATAGACCGTGTTCCCGTAGCACAATGGCAGTGATCCGGAGAGCGGTCAGGCAGAACCCGGGATTCAGGATACTGAAGAAACACGGACACAAATCACTCCCCGGACGGTTGAGAATCGGACTTCAATTCAAAGTCCAGTTGCAGACTCTGATCGGCTTTAATATCTGCAGTTAACTGGCTCTGCTCATTATAAATCGCAGGCAGGTATTGTTCGGTCTCCTTTATACCGTACTTCTCATACGGCTTCCCTGTCCAGCGGGAGGCGTGAATTTCCACCCGCTTATTCCCAATCGGAACATTGACGAGATACTCTCCCTGTTCAATTTTTCCCTGGGCAGAATGCGTCGAATTATCTGCGGAAACAAAGGTAATCGTCCCCTCAGGCAGAGGTTCTCCATCCAGTTGAATCATACCGCTGACCTCCGACTCATTCGGACCGGCCCCGCCGGAACAGCCACTGATCAACAGCAGACACAGAATGCAAACCAGCCTCACAAAACGTCTGTTGAATCTCACGCTGAACAACATTTCGTTTAATGCTCCCATGTGAAAGAGATCTGCTTAAAATTCGTTGATGACTTCCTGACCGGCGCGGGTTCCCAGCCCCTGGTAGGTGGCGCGATCAATATTCTCTGAAATAAAGCGGACCGCACCATCGGCCAGCAGACCATGTACTCCCCCTGTATGATAGCTGCGGGCAAACGTGCGACTGTTCGTGGTACTGTCCGCCCCACAGGGAGCGTGCGGAATTTCCAGACAGGCGATTAATACATCACCTACATTCGTATTCGGGGTTTCCAGTGTTGTGATAAACGTTCCCATGCAGCGGGGATTCATCAGTCGGCCACGTACATCATGCTTGGAACTGTCGGCAGAGAGAATAATCTCGCTGGCCATCAGGGTCGTAGAAGCACCATCAGTCAGATCACGCAGCCGCGTACGGGAACGCGAATAAAACATTCCATTCAACTGCGTGTAACTGTTTACGGGTCCAAAGTGCGTCGAGCCGGAACAGACCGCATAGTTTCCGTGGAATCCCTGTGAACCGTTACTGGTGGGACTCGTCTGACCATAGGTCACATTTTTCGGTCCTGCCGGATCGCTGGGACACATCATCATCGGCACGATGGACTCTTTCCTGCTCCAGTAGATGGCTCCGGTCCGCGCTGAATTCTGCTGCTCTTCCATGAATGCGTTGTACAAGGCCCCCTGTTCAATATAAGGCAAAATCATCGGATACCAGCCGGTATTGTCTGTCGGTGGACGAGGGGAACCGGGCAGATCTCCATTAGTCGGATTGATCATACCAAAGGGAAACACCTGGAAGGTATCGTGGTAATTATGCAGCGCCAGTCCCAGTTGTTTCAGGTTGTTCTTACACTGACTGCGACGTGCCGCTTCCCGCGCCTGTTGCACAGCCGGAAGCAGGAGCGCAATTAAAATGGCAATGATGGCAATCACCACCAGCAGTTCGATCAACGTGAATCCTCGTCTCCCGCGAAACATGAGCGTCTCCTTGATGAATAGAAGATAAATTCCTTCAGCCGGCTGCAGAAACAGCAATGAAACGTATGCGGCTGATATATGAGATGACAAATCGAATCTGATCTGGAATCAGCAGGTGATTCTGCTTTCAATTCTGCCTGGTTTCGGTTTCCGGAATCCGTCGCACAAATATGCCTTCGACGGCCCGCTCACAGGTGCCTTTCAAATGACGCTCCATCGCCGCCCCGGCAGCATCTTTATCTCGTTGCAGGATCGCTTCCAGAACCTGCAGGTGCTCATTGAGAATCTGGTCGAGGTAAGGCTCCCAGTCTTTGAGTAACACGCGAATCATATGCATCAATCGATCGTAGCGCTGCAGTTCGGTCTTCAATCGTCTGATTCCGGATGCCTTAACAATCGCGGTATGGGTGCGCTGGTCGTTGTCCGAACAGAGGAGACTCCAGTCCGCTCCCCGCGGCCCCTGTTGTAATGCTCGGGTTTCCTCCAGCAGCTGTCGGATTTCCTCCAGGTCGGCACACTCACAGGCACAGCGCGCTGATTCCACTTCGAGAATCCGCCGGATATGGTACATCTCGCGTATTTCAGAAATCCCCAGAGGAGTCACAACCGCTCCACGATTGGGAATCATCTCGACGACTCCAATTCCGCTTAATTCCACGATCGCTTCGCGGACCGGCGTACTGCTGACGCCAAACCGCTGCGCCAGATGCTGCACTTTGAGTCGCGTTCCCGAAGGATATTCGCCAGTAAAAATCGAGAGCAGTATCTGACTGAAAATATCCAGTCGTAAAGTACTGACGGGCAGGAGCCGGGTTGCCTCAGGAGTCGATGTGCTCATCTGGTTTCGCCTGTTTTTCTGCGTGTAGACGGGTTCCGAATGACCGTAACCCGTCTCGAAACGTGCGTAGCGTGTTCATTTCTACGCATAATGCATTATGCATTATATATAATATTAACTTTTGGACTGTCAATCATAAAATAGAAAATCAGGGAGCAATCAGGAGCGGAATTACCGGAAGTGTAGACAGGGGAGTACCTTCAGACGATTTCCAGAAGCGAATGAAATCGATATTCCCCAGGTACGATGACCACAACGGGTACGAGGCAGAGCTGTAGCCAGCTGCTTTGAGCAGGAGACCGACGATTCACGCTGCGGCGTGTCACGCAGCCTTCGAAGAGGACTCAGCAGACGCTTCGAACTGTTGTTCGGCCTGAAGTGCCAGCTGCTGTGCCTTCTTCTTCATGCGTCGACGGCGGCCGAATCGAAAAGCAAGATCCAATGACCAGGGCGCAATTCGCTTCAGATAATAAAGCACATAGGCCACCCAGCCCACCAGGCAAATTCCCTGATCACGGTAGATGGCTTTGACCGCTTTCTGCGCCACCAGTTCGGGGGTCGTACAGATCCAGCGGGGCGGAATCGGAGTCTGCTTGCCGTCACGTCCTGACGGAGCCACCTCGAACAAACGTGTCGTCACCGGCCCAGGACAGATGGCAGAGACGCCCAGCCCCTGTCGACTGTACTCGGCGCGAAGTGATTCACTGAAACCCAGCAAGCCATATTTACTGACCTGGTAAGCACTGAAACGATTGCCTTGAACCAGGCCGCAAATGCTGGAAACGTTTACAATATGGGCTTCGGGGCGGTTTAACAGACTGGGCAGTAATTCTCGCGTAATCTGGATTGGTGCCAGCAGATTGATCCCCAGAAGCCAGTCCCACTGCTCGGCAGTCATCGTATGTGTCGGACCGTAGAAAGCAACGCCGGCGTTATTCACCAGAATATCGACACCGCCCCAGGTACTCAGCACATCCTGTATCGTAGCGGAAATCTGTTGTGAGTCGGTCAGATCACAGCGTCGGCTGGCGACCTTTACACCCAGCAAAGATGCCGTTTCCGCCGTATCGGCCAGACCACTTTCATTGACATCCAGCAGAAACAGATCCACACCTTCCGCAGCCAGCTGCAATGCAATCTCTCTGCCAATCCCCGCAGCGGCACCGGTGATGAGTGCTGTTTTACCAATTAAATTCTGCATCGCTCCATTCGCCTCGTTGAACCGAAACCCTCCCTGTTTCGAGAAGCGGGAGTTTACGCGATCGGGCGAAATGGGTAAAGACGTCTCCGCAGGCCCAGACAGTGATCATTCAGTCACTCATCAACGCCGGAATCTGCTTCGATCACTTCATGCAGCTGCTTCAGCACAAAATGGGGGTCGAGCCCCATCTGTCGGCAGACATAATCCAGCGATTTCCCCTGGCAGGACTGATCAATCCCCAGAGATTCAAGTACCCCCTGCACTTCGGGATGCTCAATCACCCATTCAACGACACTGGATTCAAGTTCAAGACTGGTCATCATTTTCTTCCCTGGTACGGGACCGCGGTTCATCAGAGAAACCTGATTTCGAATCTATGATAGCAAATCCGCCGCGGAATCAAACGCGTGTTTCTTTCGGTGCTCAGGAGGCCAGCGCGTCCCGCTTTTCCTGAATCAGTTTGATATGGTGCGGGATATGACCGGTAATCCGGTCGAGCAGAGTCCACAGCGACAATTCCCCATCACGGGTATGGATGCCTGTGCGTTCGAACTGAGCCGGTTCCAATGTCTTCAGGATTCGCCCCAGGTGATTGCGTACCGCGGAAATCAGCTGCAGTTCCTCTTCCAGATCGCGCTGGTCATACGCCAGTTTTTCAGCGAACTGATCGGGATCGCCTCCCGGCAGCGGTGGATTCTCTTCTACCAGGACCCACTTCATCCGGTCCGCATACACGGGCTCGAAGTCCGCGATGTGGCACACCACCTGTCGCGTCGACCATTTACCCGGAACCGGGGCAGCATCCAGCTCAGCGTCAGTCATCCCCTCGATGGCCTGTCGCAGTTGTTCCGGTCCGGCCAGGTAGTCTTCGATTCGCTGTCTGATATCCATATGAGGCGTTCCTGCAGAATGTTTGACGGGAGTGAAATCGGTTGATCACTGCTGGTGTCGATTATGGGGATCTGATTCCCGTTGATCAACTCTGGCAACGGTCAGGAGTACGAAACCGGTTCACTCCCCGTCATTACCTGCGGGGCGGACGCTGTCTGCTGCCGAACTCGGATTTCCCGATGCCCCCCTTGATGGTGCCATCCGGATTTTCTTCTGCGGTTTTACCCAGGATGATATCAAAGTTCGCCGCCAGCTCTCCCAGCCTGGAATCAGGCAACGGTTTGAAATCGACCAGAATCGTTTCCCGCTGCTCAGGATCGCGGATCTGGCGGTAGACGCCGTCTTCCGCATTCATCTCATGTCCTTTGACCAGCAGCTGCGTAGTCAGAATCCGGTGTCCGTTCTGACTGACGGCGACGTGAATATGCGGCGTGCGGAATCCGCGTCCCGCCCGATAGGGAACCGGCTTGATGGTGCGGAAATAATACTTACCTTTAGAATCGGTCAGGAAGCGGCCATAACCCTGAAAGTTGCCGTCACGCCCCTCTTTATTTTCGCCTCGCGTATGAATGTAAGAGGCTTTATTGTCCACCTGCCAGATTTCGACAAAGGCATTCCGCAGGGGATTCCCTTTACTGTCCAGAACTTTGCCGGTCAGGTGTGTGATCTCTCCGACCGCAGGCGTGATGGAATCGTTAATCACCAGCAGGTCATTGTCGGTATCCAGGGGCATCTTATCCGGGTAGAACGGCCCTTCGGTCATGGAAGGCGTCCGGATCAGTTCCTCTGCCATCAAACCGGGGGTGGTAAACGCCGCCAGACTGAAAGAAGACCATTTGAGAAAATCCCGCCGACCAGCGCTTGTCGATTGACGTTGCATTACCTGCTCCCTGTCTTTCAGAGTTAAAAAAGTTTATCTGTCAACCATTTTAACATCTAACGGGTATTTTCGGCGAATGTTTCGTCAAAAAAAGCGATTTCCGGCAATTTCACAGAAAGACCATCTATCGGCAATGATTGATCTCTTCCGTATTTAAGCCTCCCGGGAAAAGCCGGTTAGAACTGGGCAGTCAGTTCTTTCATGAGGTCCACGTCGAAGGTGTTCGGAATGGTCACGAGCAGCGTATTATGGCCGTCGTCTTCGAATTTGAGAGAATTGCGGGGCATGTTTCCACCAGCGGCTTTGACGAGAATCACGTTCTTATCCCGGATCAGGAAAAAGTGATCCTCCAGGCCCTCTTTACCGACCGTCACAAAGTTGAGCACCCCTTTCTTAAACCGCACGGACTGTACGCGATGGAAGAACGTCGTTTTCGCCAGGGGATGCTTTGTCTCTGCATTGAGAGCGTTATGGCGAGTGGGAAGTTCAACGACACCCGGCGTGCCATCGGGAGGGTCCTCGCTTAGAAAAATGACAGACAGGCAGAACAGAATTACGATCAACGATGAAGTGGTGGTGAGCATATCTTTCATTAAAGCCATTCCCCACTTTCGGTGCCCGCGAAAGTTGATTGAAGTGAAATTTCAAATGGATTACCCGTATTACGAAACCGCTGTTCTCAGTAACTCACTCCTGTAAGACAATATTCAGATCCCGTTAGTTGCACGTTTTTGTGCATCATTTCCGTTTTTTTATTAATCTCAGTAAGTCGCTGCCCGAGTTGTGATTGCCAGCTGACAAACGGAAGTTCGCCGGTTACGGATCAATCTTAAAAAAAGAATCGACTTTTTCTGTCATTCGTGAAATCCCCCCAGCAGCGAAACATCTTCTCCCGGATTCCGCTGGTTACTACTCCTGCCAACAGACGTTTGTTAAGATGGCGAAAGAAAATGCGAACTGATCAACGGCCCCTGTGGGATTTCGGGGCTGTGGTTGAAACTTATCCCTCGCTCATCTTGAAATAAGGAACTGCACCGTGAAGACCTACCATCGACTCACCTGCCTGGCCCTGATCACCGGTCTCTGCTGGAACCTGGCCAGCCCCCGTCCGGCAGACGCCGCACCACCCAAGGCACAGAAAACCCAGATCAGCCGTGCCAGCCGAGAAATGGCCAGCGCCGCCAAACGTTTCCTCGCATCACTGTCCGAAGAAGAACGCAAAGCCGCGACCTTCAAAATGGACAGCAAAGAACGCGATCAGTGGTACTTCATTCCCGACTTCGCCATCAAAGAAGATGGCGGCCGCACCGGACTGCCGATGACGAAAATGTCACCACAGCAGAAGATCTTCGCTGTCACTCTCCCCGCAACAGCACTCTCGCACCGCGGCTATCTCGAGATGAATTCCATCCGCGCCCTGGAGCAGGTTCTGTTCGAACTGGAAGGGAAAGACTACCGGAATCCGGAACTCTACTACGTCTCCATCTTCGGTAATCCCGATCCCAAGGGAACCTGGGGCTGGCGGTTCGAAGGGCATCACCTCAGTGTGAATGTCACCATCGTCGACGGCGAAAAATTTTCCGTCACTCCCTCCTTCTTCGGATCCAACCCCGCCACCGTCATGCAGGGCCCCCTCAAAGGCGTTGAAGTTCTCAAGGAAGAACAGCAGCTGGCGCTGAATCTGGTCAAATCCTTTAATCCAGATCAGCTGGCCATCGCCACGATCGACACCGCTGAAGTAGACAAGAAACTGCTCGCCAAAAGCGTGATCAAGGAAGTCCTTACCACCGACGATCCGGTCGTCGACAAAGGCCTGGTGCCGCACAAAGGCATTCAGTACGCCGACCTCGACCCGAAACAGCAGAAAATGCTGTTGCGTCTGGTCAACGCCTACCTGGGCCGCTTCCGTCCGGAACTGCTCAAAGGAACCCGCTATCTTGGAAACCTGCGGGACGGCGACCATCTCTACTTCGCCTGGAGTGGTGGTCAGGCCCGCGGCCAGTTCCACTACTACCGCATCCAGTCCAAAGTCTTCCTGATTGAATTTGCGAATACCCAGAACGATGCCAATCACGTGCATGCGGTCTTCCGCGAATTTGACGGCGATTTTGGTCGCGACCTGCTCAAAGAGCATTACTCGAAGCAGCACAAGAAATAGTTCTGAGTTCAAACTGCCCCTCACCAGGCCCGATTCGCGTACTGCGATCGGGCCTGTTTTATTAAACTGATCACCAGGAATTTTGTAGACGGCTTTCGCTCCAGAGGGTACGCTGACCTAATGGAGAATAATCCCGGACATCTCGATCTCCCGGCAGATCAGCTCGCATCCGCCCCTGTTTTAAATTCTGAAAGTCCGCCCCCCAGACGACGACGCTTCGGCCGCTGGCTCAAGGCGATCCTGCTGCTCCTGTTCCTGCTGATTTTTCCTTTGGTAATTGAAACCTATCACAAGTGCGTAATCTGTGGCATGCGGCACACCGAATGGCGGATCATCGGTTTCGGCTGGTTGCTCTCGTCCCGCGACCATGCCACTCCCTGCAGCGACTGGTACCGGGCAGAGGTCGAACCCGAGCATCAACATGTCTGGGCCCGCGTCCCCTATGCGGAAGGGAGGAACGTGTTTGGCATGAAAGCAGGCATGTATCAGGATGGTTCGCTCGCCTCGGGCCCTTTCAGCTGGCTCATGCTGGGACATCACAGACAGCTGGCGATTTATCAAAGAGCACCTGATCCAGCCCAGGCCCGGGCCTTGTTTTCAAAGCTCGCCCACTTTGAGAGAGACGACTCGAAAACGCGAAAAGAGCAAGATGCGATTTATAATCGTTTAAATACCTGGGTTAATTCTGGTCTGGATGGCCCTTGGCCGTTCAAAGAGGGGGAATTTAGCACCATGAAGCGTTAGATCTTGTCACCTGCGATCGGGCCTGTTTTATTGAGGGGAAGTCATATGGACGGAATTTGATCTACGGGTTAATTTACCCCCATGGACCAGCGCCCCGCCCCTTCATCCTGCTCGAACGCAAACCAGCCTGCGACACAACCGACAGGTTCGCTCCCCCGTCGCGTCCGGATCGGCCGCTGGATCAACGCGATTCTGCTCCTGCTGTTCCTGTTGCTGTTCCCGGTCATCATCGCCACTTATCATGACTGCGCGATCTGCGGCATGAAACAGACGCAATGGCGTGTCGTGGGCACAGGCTGGTTCCTTTCCGCGCGAAATCAGCCGACATCCTGCAGCGACTGGTACCGCACACACGTGGAACCGCAACATCAGCATGTCTGGGTCCGCAGGACCTTAGCGGGCGGTTTCGATCTCTTTGGCTGGCAGGTCGGAACCTGGCAATCAGGCAGGCTGGCTTCAGGACAGTTCAGCTGGCTCCCCCTCGGACCGCACACCCAAAAGCAAATCTATCAGAAATGCCCCCACCCGGCCCAGGCCCGAACACTGTTTCTCAAGCTCGCCCGCTTTGATAAACGCACCGGGACAACCATCAATCACCAGGACGAACTCTTCACCCGCCTCAACACCTGGATCGAATCCGACCTGCAAGGCCCCTGGCCATTTGAGGAAGCAGATCTGCGTCTCTCCCTGTCGCGCAGTCCATTCAGAAAATAATTCTGTCTCATATTCTCCCTGCGAAGTATTCATAGTATGCTGAATCCTGTGCAGCATATGGGACGATCGGAGCGTGGAATGATTCAGTCCCTCCACACTTTAAATTCTTATCAACAAGAAAACGCATAGATGAGCAAACCAAAAGCATTTAGTTTTCTGAAAGGGTACTCATTTACGTTTGACGATGAGGACAGAAACATCGAGGCGTGGTTCAGTTCGTTATCCGGCTCAGAAAAGGTGTTCGTTGATGGAACCCTGGTATCGTCTACTAGAAATAGCACCACGCGTTCTTCCAACTTTTTCCAGATTGGAGAGGACAGTTATAACACCTCTTTGAAAATGGTCAGCATTTTCAAGGGGCCTTTTGTATGTACGTTAAGCAAAAACGGAAAGGAAATTAAGCGTCAAAAACTTGTTTATCCGCCACATAAATACGACTTGAAAAAACCAGCATACTGGTTCGAATTGCTAATTTACCTGGCAGCCTTTTCCCTCATCTCAGTCGGAGTATTTGTGTTTGCTTTAAACTATTGGCAGCTTTCCGTGAAGTCATCCCTGAATTTATTGTTCTTAGTAGTTATGATATCGTCACTCAGCTATCTTGCTTACTTCTTCTGGAAATGGGCTGCGGAGATCGAAATCGTGGATGAGGAAATCGGCTAAACGTATTGCCAACCAGACAGGATAACAAATCAAGACTCCATACGAACTCTAACGAGACAGCTACATGTGGGACCTCAATGCACCAGCCTGGAATGATTCACTAACTGGCACAATGCTTTCAGATGCTGAAAGTCGCCTGAATGTGAGATTCCCTGCTGACTATGTGTCTGCTCTCAGAGAGAAGAACGGTGGTACAACACTCGGCGAATACATTCCATTACCAAAGCAGGAAATTCCTTCCCATCTCGCTCCCTATGTTGATCATGGGCATATTTCAATTACCGGCATTAACGGAATCGGAAACAGTCATGGAAGCGTATTGAAAACGGAATATATGACAGAAGAATGGAAATTACCCGGGGGCTTCGTATTGCTCGATGGTGATGGTCATACCTGGATTGCATTCGACTATCGGAACACAAAATCAGAACCAGCAATCGTCTTCCTCGAATCGGAATCGGGAGACACTTTGTATGTTGCGCAAAACTTTTCACAGCTTTTCTCTAATCTTGTTACCCATAAATCACTCTTTGATGACGATGGTGAATTTATCGGGCTGCTGCCTGAGAATCAGTAGGCACAAACTGCCACTCGCTGAGCGCAGGGATCTAGAACCTCTACTTGGATAATTCGATCCCCCGAACCACTTCGTTAATCTCCCAATTCATCCCGAACCTTTTCCCGGCTCCGTTGTCTGCAGATTATCTCCTGCACTGCCCCGTTCAGTGTAGCCCACCCACTTCCTGCGAAAACCAATACCGGCGGAATGAAGATGAATCGAACTGTTCGTGAATACCAGGCTGACGATCTGCAAGACCTGCTCGCTGTCTGGGAGAGTGCCACGCGTCTGGCGCACCCGTTTCTCACCGATGATTTCCTGGATCAGGAACGGCGGAATATCCCCGAACTCTATCTGCCCAACGCTGAAACCTGGGTCGTCGAACAGGACCAGCGTGTCATCGGCTTTATCGCTTTGCTCGGCAACGAAGTGGGCGCGATCTTCGTTGATCCCCTACACCAGGGCACCGGTGCCGGACGGGCGTTGATGGATCAGGCCCGGGAGTTACGGGGAAACCTGGAGGTGGAAGTGTTCGCAGTCAATGCAATCGGACGCCGCTTTTATGAACGGTACGGCTTTCAGCCTCTCTCGGAATCCATCCACGAACCGACGGGAAAAACGCTGCTCAGACTACAATTCCAGACCGCGATCACCTAAGCTGACGCCAACACATTCTTTCGTCTGGAGCCCCCTTCATGCCTGACCACGAGCGTCTCAACTACGTCGAATTCCCTGCCCGGGATCTCCCTGCCACCAAAGCCTTCTTCGAAACCGTCTTCGGCTGGTCGTTCACAGACTATGGCCCGGAATACACGGCCTTCGCGGATGCCGGCCTGGAAGGCGGATTTTTTCAATCCGACCTCTGCTCCACCACTGATGCGGGCGGAGCACTGCTCGTTTTCTTTAGTCAGAATCTGGAGGAGACGCTCAGTAAAGTGGAAGCAGCAGGGGGCAAGATCGTCAAACCGATCTTCTCCTTTCCCGGCGGCAGGCGTTTCCAGTTTCAGGAACCCTCGGGTAATGAACTGGCCGTCTGGTCGGATCAGTAACTCCTCTGTCACATCGCTGTCTGTATTCTCAAGGTAAATATCAATCCTCAGAGACGACTTGTGTAATATCCACACGAACACTACTATGGAGCCGTCTTAATTTAAGTGTGTCGGACACGGGACTGCTATTGTTTCGGTGTCCCAACTCCTCTTGATTGATCTTTCTTCAGAATACAAACAGTAATGACAGAAGACGTAGAATCAGGCGCAATCCTGGTGCTCGACTCCTACATTGTCGGCCCCTGGTACAAGATTTTCCTGATCACGGAAACGGAACTGCTGGCTGCCACCATGAAATCAAAATGGCAGCAGGAAGTCCTCGACCAGCTCAACCAGGGATACGATCCGTTTGAAGTTCTCCAGGGGCACTCCCCCCTGGAAAACCCGGTGAGACGGACTCCCCTGGCCGACATTCAGGCCCTGGAATGGTCCGAAGGCTTTTTCGGTCAAATTGCTTTTAAAGGCACCTCCAGCCTGAAGGTGCACTATTACGATACGATCAAACAGAAAAACAGGCGGTTCAACCTCCGATTCAACGCCGTCGACCGACGCAACGCATTCGCTCGCAAACTCAAATTTCATACGGGCGACTGGGACGAAATACAGGCCCCCTTACCGGCCTGGCGGTGTGGGATCCCCGCCTTGATTTTCCTGTTCTTTTTTGGAGTGATCCTGAGCTTCCGGGCGGCATATCGCTTTCTTACCTACGGTCCCCGGCTTTCCGATGTGATGGAGGATCTCGGAGCCAATTTCTTGCCGGCACTCCAGTTCGCCTATGGTGACGAAATCTACCTGCTGGCTGTCATTCTGATTCCGTCACTGATCTGGTGGGCGATTACCTGTGTCAAACGTCCCACACGTACTGTAGCCCGCCCAGTCAATCCCGGGTTCTGACCACAATATCTGGTTTATTAAGGAGAGGTTGACAATGTGTGCTATACTATGGTGAACAGCCCCTGCGATCCCACTTTCGCCCGGCTGATACAGAACCCGCTCCTCACATCCAAGGAAAGCAGAAAGGCGACAAGATGAACTGGTACTTGACTGTCCTCAAGAAATATGCTGAATTTTCCGGCCGGGCCCGCAGAAAAGAGTACTGGATGTTCGTGTTGATGAACTTCCTGGTCTCGATTCTGATTTCTATTGTTGGCGCCGTAATCGGGGATACAGACGGGTTGATCGCAGTTTCCCTGTCCGGTGTCTATGCATTATTCATCTTCATCCCCAGCCTCGCGGTCACCGTCCGTCGCCTGCACGATACCAACAAAAGTGGCTGGTGGATTCTGATTACTTTCGTCCCATTGATCGGTGGTCTGGTCCTGCTGATCTTCATGATTATGGACAGTGATCCCAACACCAATGCCTACGGCGCCAATCCTAAATCCGCCCCGGAACCTGCGTAATCACGAATCCCGTTCCCCCGGCAGGTCGTCCGCAGAGTCTGCCTGCCGGGGAGGTCGGTCCAGCCTTGGAAAAAAGACCTGCCCTAATTCGGAAAATTTTCTCGATTCCGGACTGGGCAAACCCAAATTTCGACGATATATATGCGCCAGCTTTTTACACATTCAATTCAAAGAGGTGCTCTGTGAAATAAAGACCGTGTGACCGGGGGGCTGCGCAAAGCCACCAACCTGCGGACACACTCCCTGACCGTGTATTTGAGAATTTTCCTATGATACACCCCAAAACTGAGCTGAAATTCATCAGCAACGAAATCGGTTACGGCGTTGTCGCCACCGAATTCATCCCCGCCGGCTCCATCACCTGGGTCCTCGACAAACTCGACCGCGAGTTCAGTTCGAACGAGTTTCAATCGATGGACGAGATCTACCAGAACATCCTGGATACTTACTCGTTCCGCAATAACAAGGGGAATCTGGTCCTCTGCTGGGACAACGGCCGCTACGTCAACCACAGCTTTAACTCCAACTGTCTCACCACCGCTTACGACTTCGAAATCGCTATCAGAGACATCCACCCCGGCGAACAGTTGACCGACGATTACGGCTACCTGAATATCCCCTCTCCCTTCCGGGGCATCGATGAAGGCACCCGCCGCAAAATCGTCTACCCCAACGACCTGATTAAATACTACAAGGTCTGGGACCGCAAACTGCTCAAAGTCTTTCACCACATTCCCAGCCTGGAACAGCCGCTGAAACAGCTGCTTTCAGACGAAATGTGGGATGAAATTGTGGAAATCTCCCGGGGAAACCAGGAGATGAAGTCGATTCTCACGAACTACTATAACGGCGAGGAAGATCGACAACCCGAACTGCAGGAAGTCTGAATCGCCAATCGATTTCCCCTGACCGCCCCCCATTTCTGATCCCGATACCTGACACAGAAGGCGGCGTGCGTTAGGATGGTTACACCATTAATGTAAACCACCTTACGTACGATTTGCCTCTCTGTTTCAGGAATACCGCCATGCGAGCCTCGTCCCTCACCTCCCTGATTCTGCTGACAGCCCTCAGCCTGAGCACCGGGTGTGATAACCAGCCACCCCGCTCGGGTGAGATGGTCGAACGCGAAGGCGAGCCGGCAATTACCTACGTCAAATCAGATGATCCGAAGATGGTCGCTGCGATCGATAAGGCTCGCGGCAGCTTCGACCAGTTCCAGACCGCGTTCGAGAAGCAGCATCCCGGTCAGGACTTCTTCTCCGTAAAGTTACTCGTGGAAGACGGCGAACACCAGGAACATGTCTGGACGACCCCGGTCCGTATCGAAGCCGGCAATTATTACGGCACCTTGGATAACGAGCCTTATCAGATCAAAAAATATGTCGTGGGAGATGAGATCAACATTCCCGTGGATCAGATTTCAGACTGGATGTACGTGGATGACGGTAAACTGGTCGGCGGATACACCTTGCGTGTCGTCCGCGACAGTTTGACCGAAGAACAGCGAAAAGAGTTCGATACGACCATCCCCTTCAAAATTGAATAACCCCCGTACGGAACCGGTGTCCGTCGACTGACTTTGCCCCTGTGCCCCGCCCGCAGAAAGCAGAGATGAGCGAATTACCCTATATCCGTTGCCTGGGTTGTGAAGAGGCCATCTTCGATCCCACCCGCGCTGTCTGCCCCGGCTGTGGTCGCTGTCCGGTATGTGGACTGAGACGCGTAAAACCGGAGATCAAAGACTGCCCGGAGTGCGAACTTCCCTATTGTACCTGTTGTGGTCGCTGCCCCAAATGTGCCGGACTCCGCTACGCAGAAATCGACACTCCCTGCGAATGCGGACACCCCCATAATGCCGAAAAGCTGGCAGACCTGATCCGCTACGAGTCAGTTGTCGGAGCCGAGTCCCGCCCCTTCGACTGGGGCTGCATCATGGTCATTCTCGCCCTGGTCACGGTCATCCTGCTGATTCTGGCAGCCCTGCGGTAAATCAGGCCTGGAAAATGAACTTCTAGAATCTGTACCTCAACTCACTTTATCCTGTTCAACCGAAATCCAGGAAGATGCGAAAACGACTCCGCAAAAAGAAACATCTGGGAGAATTCAAGGAATGGTGTGTCTCGGTGGAAGTCCACCTCGATCCGGGAGTCGATTATCAGGCATTTCTCGATGACTGGATTGAAAGCGCCATTGAAGGGAATCAGTGCCAGTTTGGTGGGGGCGGCAAGTCTCCACTCCTGGAAGGTATCATTCAGCTTGGTATGGCAAGTCACGGTCTGCAGGAACGCCTGACTGAAATACGCGACTGGCTGGAGCAGCACCCAGCTGTGCAGGAATATCAGTTCGGTCCTCTGATCGACTGCTGGTATGATTCTGGCGACGCACACTGAATTCGATTTTTTTTGAATTACCACTTGATCAAGAACAGACAGGTCTGTATACTTCAGTTATGAATAAGACACCCAGAGCATCCAGTGCCCGCAAACGCATCGTCGAAACAGCCGAAAGACTGTTTTATGCAGAAGGCATCCGCGCCGTCGGCATCGACCGGGTGATCGCGGAAGCAGGTGTCGCCAAGATGACGCTCTACAATCATTTTGCCTCCAAGGATGACCTCGTCCTGGCGGTACTGAAATATCGGGAGGAACAATTTGACCTGTATATCAAACAACGGATGATGGAACATCAGTCAGCCGGCTTGAAACCGCTGCGTGCCTTCTTCGCTGCCTTGAAAGACTGGTTCGAATGTCCGGATTACCGTGGGTGTGCCTTCATCAACGCCACCTCGGAACTGGCTGACTCGAACCCGGCGGCAACCGAATTCTGTGCCGAGCATAAACGTCGTTTCAAACAGCAACTGACTGACATCGTTATCGAGTCCGAAGGAGACCAGGCCGCGGCGGTCGCACCCGCGATTTCCGTCCTCGTCGAAGGGGCCATCGTGACCTCAGTCAGCGAAGGAAATTCCGAGGCAGCTGAAATCGCCGAAGCAGCTGCCTTTCAACTGATTGCCGGTGTACTCTCACAGTAAGCTTCACTTTTTATTTTACCACAATATATACAGACCTGTCTGTTTATTTCCATTTACGTTTCACTGTTACTTTCACTTTAAAAGGAGAACGATCATGCCACGTTTAACCGCCCTCACCAACGCAGCTGCTACCGACAAAGCCCGCACCCTGCTGGATGCTGTTCAACAGAAACTGGGGATGACTCCCAATCTGATGAGAACCATGGCTCACTCCCCCGCAGTCCTCGAGTCTTATCTGCAGTTCAGCGGACTGTTGAAACAGGGAGCCCTGACAGATCAGCATCGGGAGCAAGTCTCATTGACGGTCGCGGAAGCAAATGAGTGTGACTACTGCCTGGCCGCTCATAGCACCCTGGGGAAGATGGCAGGACTGAGTCCGGAACAGATCCGGGACAGCCGCGCAGGTGTCGACAGCGATCCGCAGTCGGCTGCCCTGCTCAAGTTCTCCCGGACGATCGTCCACAAACGGGGTCAGGTTTCTGACCAGGATCTGCAGGAAGTACGTGACGCCGGTTTCAGCGACGAACAGGTCGCCGAGATCGCCGCCAATGTAGCCCTCAACATCTTTACGAACTACTTCAACAACATCGCCCAGACCGAAGTCGATTTCCCGGAAGTCGAACCGCTCTGTGCGGGCAACGCCTGCAGCCACTGAGAGTCTGCAGTCATTTTCCGGAAGGGGATTCGCTCTCGAGCGCATTCCCCTTCCCTCTTTTCATCTCTGTTTAGCAGACAGGAATGTCATGCACTCGGTTCCCAGCGATATCGCCTTTACTGAATCAGTCAAAGCATTACAGTCCCGCAACGGTTCCCGCTCTCAGTATGCCCGGATGGAACAGGGGTCAGGCTGGCAGACGAAAGTAACCGACGATCTACAGGACTTTCTGTCGCACCTCGATATGTTTTACCTGGGTACCGCCAGCCGCACCGGACAGCCTTACATTCAGTATCGGGGCGGTAATCCCGGCTTTCTCAAAGTCCTCGACGAGTCCACACTAGGCTTTGCCGACTTCGCGGGCAACCAACAGTTCATTACCCTGGGGAACCTCTCCGAGAACCCGCAGGCGTTTCTGTTCCTGATCGATTACGTCCATCGTCGCCGCGTCAAAATCTGGGGCACGGCGCGCGTCGTAGAAGATGACGCCGCACTGCTGACGCGTCTGCACGACCCCACCTACCCGGGACGGGTCGAACGGGCCATCCTGTTTACGATTTCAGCCTGGGACCTCAACTGCCCGCAGCACATCCATCCTCGTCTGCCCCAGCAGGAGATCCTGCCACTGCTCGAACAGCTGCGCGAAGAAAACCGTCAGCTCAAAACAGAACTGACCCGACTCCAGTCGCAACCGGAATCAGGCCAGTAAGAAAATCAGACGTCTGGTTCAACAAACGGTGATATCAGCTTTAGAAGCTGTTATCACTGGCGTTACCAGAGCCGGTGTTCGTCCCCGTACCGCTCTGGGGAGTCCCCGATTTCACATCGTACCCCTGCAGGGCATTGTCGATGGCAGAGTTATTCGAGAAGGTTGCGGTGTTACCGCCGGAGAAACTCCAGATCGAGAAACCAGCTCCGCCGTTATTCTGGGCACTGTTGCCGTCGAGTGTGCCACCGAAGATGGGATCGCCAAAGTCAAACCCATTCACCGCATTTCCGATCGAGGTGTTATTGCTGAACGTTCCACTCACGAACGGATCGTCGAAGTCAAAGCCGTCTTCCTGATTCCCCTGTGCCAGGTTATTGATAATCGTTCCGCCATTCACATCTTCAAAGTCGAAACCATCATCCAGGTTATTGAGAGCAGAGTTACCGCTGATCAGGGTCCCCACACCAACGGTATCTGCAAACTTGATCCCGTTCACACCGTTCTGGCTGGCACTGTTATCCATGAAACTGGTGTTGGTCACGGATTCAGTAAACCAGAAGCCGTTCAGATTATTCTCATTGGCAACGTTCCCGGTGAAGGTAGCACCATCCACATTTTCATCAAAGTAGAAACCGGCGTCGTTCTGATTGGCGATGTTGTCGGCGAACGTTCCACCATTGATATGACCATAAAAAGCGAAGCCGGCGTAATCATTGCCAATCGCCTGGTTACCACTGATGGTCCCGCCATCCACACCATAGAAATCAAAACCAAAGTTATAGTTTTCCCGGGCGATGTTATTTGAGATTTCACCACCGGTCACGTCATCATCGAAGTAGAACCCGTCTTCACCGTTATACTGTGCGGTATTCCCCGTGAGTGTTCCCCCTTCGAAGTTATCGAAATCGAAACCATCGGACACGTTCAATTCAGCCAGGTTGTTGCTGATCGTCCCCCCGCTGACCCGGCTGAAGTAATATCCATATTCGTTCGCCCACGATGTGTTACCCGATACGAGTCCACCGGTCATATGTTCGATTTCCAGACCATCGTTGCCGGTCACGACTCCGTTGGCAGTAAATGTGTTGTTGGTGATGGTACCATTCGTATCGCCATCCAGGTGCACACCGTCCTCAAACGCACCATTGATGCTGTTGCCGGTAATCGTGAAGCCGCTCAGGTTATTCCCGTAAATCCCGTTGCGACCGCCGGTCAATGTCAGTCCCACCATTGTCGAGTTGTCCGCTATGGTGAAGATATCATTGATCGTATTCACCCCTCTGACGGTTGGCTGCCCGCCATACTGAAAGCTGGTGACTGCTCCCGAGCTACAACCTACCACATTCACACTGGTACCGCCGGCCAGTGCCAGTTGTCCATCGTTGAAGACAAAGCCGGTCGCGGTATCAATCGTGCCGGCACTCCCGTCAAACAGAACCACGCTGTCTGCACCAGCCGCATTGAATACCGCCTCTGCGTTCGCCGTATTCGCATCGATGATAGTGATATTCTCCAGCGACTGACCATTAAGCTGCAGCTTTGCACATTCCTCCGGTGCCTGTCCCTGATTCAACACGATGTCGATATCACGCTGAATCGGATTAACCATCCGGCGCTGGAAGCGGGTCAGCTTCTGACTGTCTCCATTGCCGGGCAGCGGGATTCGCACGGTTAACAGCCCTTCCCCCTGCGAACCTCTGACATCGTCATGCTGATACTGTCCCGCCAGTACCACGCGCGAACCGTTCCCCAGGAAGGGTAGATCAAACATCCGGAATTCCACACGGGCCCGGGGGCCGGTCATTTTTTCGAAGTTGGGGGCATTATTATCAAAGTAGTAACCGCCTACATAACCTCTCAGTTCTGCATCGATCGGCATCTGATCGAAAGTCTTCAGCAATCGCCCGATTTCCAGGTCGGTTCCCCAGTAAGCCCGTTCTTCACCAGCCCGCACGACCACGTTATTCCCACTCAGATAAGCCGTCGACAGACCATCCACGCGTTGCTGTTTCTGATTGGGGATATAACCGTTTACCCGGAAGTCCCATTCAATGCTCATCAGCTCGAAGCCGAAACTTCCCTGGCGGAAGATATTGTTGTACTGGCTGCGACGGACATCGTAGAATCCGTACATGCCCGCGATCCACTGATCGTTGACCATCTTGCGGTAGGCCAGGCCGAAATTCCCCTCAGCGGAAGAATCGTTGAAGATATTCCCGCGCAGATCCGCGAAGAACAGACTTTCGTCGTCTTGCGCCAGTGGAATAAACAGCAGCCCCTGTCCGACATCACGGTAGCCACCGGCTGCCCCTGAGAAATCAAAATAGGCGCGATACAGATAATCATCTTCCTGGAGCCATTCCGGATCCTGACCATGTGCGTACGCAGGCGTAAACAGACCTGGCGCAGTCAAGAGCAGCAGGGCTAGAAGTCGAGAGGAAACTCTAGCGTTCATTGTTATCCTGTCAGTGGGATTGTTCCGAGAGTGATCAATTCCAGTCTGTAACGATTAAAATGGTGGCTCAGGTTCTTTTTCGACTACCGCGGGATTTCACTCGCTGAAGAAATCTCCAATTCTGAATAAGTGTTCTCCGACTCCTCTTGCCAGAACCGGTCAGGTAAAATATACCGGTTATAGGATCGAGGAAATTGAGCAGGCAGGTCGTATTCTCAGTCCATTATCAAGCGAGGCTTCAATGTCGTTTCCCGCATTACCCCAGATCGAAATCGAACAGAAACTCCTGGCCGTCGTCTCCGAGACATTGGATATTCCACTGGAAAAGCTCTCGCTGGATGATCGCATCATTGAAGATCTGCGTGCCGACAGTCTGGAACTGACGGAACTCATGATGAGCCTGGAAGACGCGTTTCAGATCACGATTCCCGATGATCCCATCGATCCCATCCATAAAGAGATCTTCACCCGCCAGCCCTTCCGACTCTGTGACCTGGTGGAACTGGTAACCCTGCAGATGGGAACGCGTGCGGTACCTCGTGCCAACTGGTTTCGTCAACCAGCCACTCAACCCGGGAAGGGACAACGCGTCCCTTTCACTCAACTGGATGGCATCGGCAAACGGTCTGCACTGACGGAACCCGACTTGTTCGCCCCCATGGATTCCACGCGTCCCTGTACCATGTGGCGCAGACGCACCGATGGCATGCGCTGCATCCACATTCCAGCCGATACTGTATTACTGGGCAGCGACACTCCCACAGCCAATCCCGATGAACGCCCCCTGCATAAGGTGGAACTCGATTCCTTTCTGATCGACGCCGAACCGGTCTCAACCACCGCCTACTGTCGCTTTCTGAACTCCATCGGTCAGCTCCCCGAATCGTTCCTGACCGACTGGTTTGTCCTCGATCCGGAAGATGACCGAGACGAGCATATGTTGATTCAACATACCGCCGCCTACGGCTGGCAGCCACTGCTCGGCACCGAAACCTGGCCGATGATTCTGGTCTCCTGGTATGGCGCGAACGCCTATTCGCTCTGGGCCAACAATCGACTCTGGAGCAACTACCGCGACGAAGCCGGCGATCCCGAGGGAAGCTTTCTCCCCACCGAAGCCCAATGGGAATACGCGGCCCGCGGCGCCACTCCGCGTGTCTATCCCTGGGGTGATGCAGCCCCCAACCCGGATAAACTGCGCGCCGGCCTGCATCGCCAGAAAACAGGTTACACAGCCCAGACACTCCCCCTGGCTGCTGTCAATGAAGAGTTGGGCATGTCAACTTTCGGCCTGCATCACATGGCGGGAAATGTCTGGCAATGGTGCCGCGACTGGTACGACGAATCCTTCTACCTCCACCCCGAGGCGACAGAGCCGAATGCCTGGAATCACCAGCCCACACGCGTCCGCAGCGAACGGGGCGGCAGCTGGGTCGGCCCGAATATTCTCTGCCGCAGTTCCTATCGCCGCGGCCGCCCCCCCATCGCCCGCGGTCGCTGCCTCGGCTTCCGCTGCGTCAGCGCGGTTAGTGATCTGCCTGTAACGCATCCCTGATCACACTGAGTTCCTGCAAGCCTTGATCAGACATTAACATAGCGCGAAAACTTGAGCCCCGCTGTCTCTGCCCAACGACGCAGGACATTGCGTTCTCTCCGATTAGGCAATCGATTCGCCTTGCCACGCACTTCACTGATCAGGTTGTTCTCTTTACGGACCTCAATGGTAATCGCCTTTTTGAAGCCCTGTTGAAGCTCAATCTGCATCGACCAGATCGAACTTTCGCCGCCGGTACAATTTCCAATATAACTCGCGACACAATGCTTCATCTGGTTCCCTTCTGTAACCAGATCATCGCTGGTTAATATCTCGCGGATCATCCAGCGATTTTCATCTTCAAAATCAAACTCACGAATTCCGCTCGCAACCCAGGTACATTCGGGAATTTTACTTTTTTGTTCCTGTTCACGGTGCCAGTCGGCTACATCCCGCAATAAAGAACGCGGAGTCCGTCCCTTAATGGAATAATCAGGTGCGGGAGCATCAACTTCATCATACACATCATTATCACCAGGTATTGTGAAGACTCCAAAACGCTGATACCGTAAGAATTCAACGATAGACTGAATCTGTCGGCGATCCAGACTTGCATGATGAATCAGCCATTGAATGACCGTGGTCCAAAACTGGTCATTTGATAATTCTTCGGGAAAAGGGGACTGCATGATTGCCCGGCCCAGACCAGGATCTCCACCCATCCCCAGAACCTGTCCCCAGCGCAGCGCCTGTAAGATCGTAAGATCCTGTGGCGCCTGCATAAAAAAGTGCGCCATTTTTTTCGAATAGGAAACCGGCAAACGGCAGTTTCGGATATTCTGTCCTTGTCCGACTTCGAGATACCACTCCCTCCAGTCCTCGCACTCCGGCGTGTAATTTACCAGCCAGACGGAATCGAAAAAACGAGGCATCTGGTATTTGACGAACAGGTGTCTCAAAAGCGACGAAAACTGTCGCCGGGCACTTGTGCCTCTGGGTTTCCAGGTTTCAATCGGTCGAATCCAGTAAGTCGCTTTGGACGCAATGAAAGCCAGTGCGTCAATGTATCGCACTCCCCAGGGATACCTCTGTTGTGTGACTGCAACAGTATCCATTAAAAACTTTGTTTTACAGCAATACAGATGCGAGATCAGCCTCATAAATGAATCGCGTGTCATTTCGCTATGGTTGATGCAGGGACTTTCCTGATCATGCAGTTGCCAGATCATTCTCAATACAGGATCAGTAATGGATTTTTTACTGACATCCTTAGAACAAACAGCCTCCAGCTTATCAACAATCGACCGCTGTTCCTGTTTTCTCTGTCTGAGACAATTGACTGCCATCTGGCGACGGAAATAAAGCAGTTCCTCGCGCCGCTGGAACCGACTCTTACGGAAACTGGTGCGAAATCCATTCTCGACGCACCACTGGCGATAATCCTCTGGTGTTTCTAAGCCGAGGCTTTGCAGATGCGCGAGCAGTTCAGGATCTGCTGCCTGTTTTGTAGACGTTTCTTTTCTGTGAGACATGACTGACTGTCGTTTCTGTAATAAATAAAATCAATTGTTTGAACCTTTGTCTGTGTTTCAGAGTCGATCTGTATAACATCGTTTTCCTCCTTTCGAGATAAGAATTGGGGGTGAATTTTGATCTACGACACACTACCCAATCGCAGGGTTCGCAACTGAGAGGAACTGCAATGCAGGCCATCATCTTCACAGGTATTCCGGGCGCCGGAAAAACTTCGTTTTACCGACAGGAGTTTTTCGCAACCCACGTGCGCATCAGCCTGGACCTCTTGAAGACGCGGGCTCGGGAAACAAGTTTCCTGGAAACCTGTCTGCAGACCGGCCAGCAGTTCGTGGTCGACAATACGAGTCCGAGCCGCGAAGAACGTGCAAAATACATACAGCTGGCCCGCCAGGCCGACTTTACCATCACCGGATATTACTTTGCCTCCCCTGTCAATCCCTGCCTGCAGCGGAATGCAGCACGCGAGCCCCCCGCGCGGGTTCCCGACGTCGCAATCCTGTCTGCAGCCCGACGCTTGCAGCGTCCGTCGCTGGAGGAAGGCTTCGACCAACTGTTTTATGTCAGTCTGCAACAGGGAGTATTCCAGGTTGAGGAGTGGAACGATGAACTTTGATGAACTGGATCAGAAGATGCGGGTCTATGAAACCGCTGCGGACACCTGCGTTCTGCCCGACATGTATATGGTCGCCCGGCTGGATGGCCGTGGATTTACCCGGCTCACTAAAGAGGTCTGCGCATTCGAACGCCCCTTCGATGTACAATTTCGGGACATGATGGTCCGAACCACTAAAGCCTTATTGAGCTGTGGTTTCCGCATTGTTTATGCCTTTACCGAAAGCGACGAAATCTCGCTGCTCTTTGACCGTGAAGAGCAGTTGTTCGGGCGAAAGCTCCGCAAACTGAACTCCCTCCTGGCCGGGGAAGCCAGCGCGCAGTTCTCACTGCAACTGGGACAGGTCGCCACGTTTGACTGCCGGATTTCACAACTGCCCAACCAGGAACGGGTGATTGACTATTTCCGCTGGCGCAGTGCCGATGCCGCTCGCAACGCCTTGAACGCACACTGTTACTGGTGCCTCCGCAAAGAGGGACGCGACGCCCGCCAGGCCACTCAAGAGCTCTCCGGCCTGACCTTCGGCCAGAAAAACGAACTCCTGTTCCAGCGGGGCATCAACTTCAACGATCTGCCCGCCTGGCAGAAACAGGGGATTGCGGTCTATTGGGAAGAGTTTGACAAACCGGCCGTCAATCCCCTCACCGGGGAAGCGGTTGTCGCGCTGCGCCGCCGGCTCATCGTCAACGATCAGCTTCCCCGTAAAACAGACTATGCCGAATTCGTACAACGCCTGATTCAGGAATGACACGATGACGTTTTTTAGCATCGACCATGATTCTTTTTTTCAGTTAATACCTCAAGTGCTGTCAGATGCTCCCGATAGTTCCAGAAAATGTATACTGTCAATACCCGCTCATCATCGTAGATCTGTAGCCTGTGCAATCGCTGTTCTCGGGTGGGTCGATCCGTCTCCCCCTGTTTCATTATCTTTTCTCCGAAATCCTTCAATTTTCAATTGGAATTTCCTCAGTTGTTCCATCTGGATCCCATTTCACTCGGATTTTTCTCCTGCCGTATAATTCTTTATTGCTGCGATTCAAATTGAACTCGTTCCATTCAGCATCGGTGAAGTCCTCAAGTGGCATCCCATCGCTGAGCCGAATCTCAATTGCGTAATTAAAAAGAAAGGAACCATCTGGCTGAAAACCTTGTACTTCGTTCACAAGCCAGCGATTGAGTTCCTGATACGGTAATATCAATGGTTTGCTGAAATCAAAGAGAATCAACTCATACGGACATCCCCAGAAACAACCATCAACAAAGAGATACCTGCCGTCGGGAGCAGGATAAAATACAACACCGCAAAAGCCGTGCCCCTGTTCTGCCTCGTCCGGAACGAAATCCACTCGCTGCCCCGTATCAAGTTCAATGATCGTTTGCCCCTGATAGTCTTCTCCACAAATCAGATAATCATGACCGCTTGGGTGCCCTTCACACCATGCGAAGGGAAAATGACCATAATTGCGAACCACAACAGTAATTAACTCTTCTGACTGCGCATATTGAATTTTTCCCTGGGAATACGTGCCGTTATCATAAGAAGTAATCTCCAGCCTGTATTTCCCACTGGGAGATAAGTGAGATTCCAGTTCTTCATCATCACGCTTAGCCATTTCATACGACTTGGCGAGATCTTCGCGTTCTTTTCTATACCAATCCTGAGTCAATTGCTTTTCCTTCATATGAATTCTCGATCAATCCCCTTGTATTACACCTGCCCGTTGAACTTCAAGTCTTCTTGCGCGGCCCAGCGTTTGAGGATTTCGCGTGCCATCTCACTCGGTTCACAGTTACATTTTCCACTGGCCTGAAAGATGACTCTTTTCTCTGGCAGTACTTCAATCGTCAACTGTCGTCGTTGCCTGCTGCCAGTCTGCTTTTTCATCGACCAGATGCTCGTCTTTCGTCTGATGCATTTGGAAATGTAGTCTGCCACACAATGCTGCATGGCTTTTCCTTCATTCTGTAACTGGCGCGGCGTTAACAGTTCTTCAATACTCCAGACCTCATCTTCCTGTTTACAGCGAAAGGCACTGATTTCACACCGTTCCCAGGGGAAGTCGAGGCGATTGACATCCGGAGGCGGCAGTATCCCCCGGTCCATGAGATCCGACCGCCAGTGAACCATATGCCGCCGGAGTGACATCAGTGTCCGTCCCTGCAGACTGAACTCGGGTTGCACCGGAGTAGATCCGGCACCAATACCCCAGGTTTTTTCTGCAGGCAGGAATCGTTGTTCCTGTATGAAATTGACAATCGCTGACATCTCTGCTTCAGAAATGGGCTGATACTGAATCAGGAAGCGGATCACTGTTTCCCAGAAGCGTTCATCTGAAGTGGGCCAACGGAGCATTGTCTGGGAAATCAGAATCCGCGCCAGTCGTGCATCCCCTCCCAGTGAGCGAATCTGACACCAGCGAATCGCAGACATCCAACACAGGTCGGCCGGCACATCGATCAATTCTTCTGCCATCGCCTTCGTGATTTCGAAGGGAGAAAGTTTGGGAAATCGACGAATACTGTAGCCCGCCCCCAGATGCAGATAAAGTTCCATGCCAGTGAAATCAGGGTAGTGGGTCCACCAGGCCGATGCCATAAAGTCAGGCACGGTGTACTGATCCAGCAGATGTTGTACCAGCGATCGCATCTGCACGAAACTGCTTCCCTCAGGAGGGCTCCAGTCTTCCGGATCCTGATACCATTGTTTGCGATAGCAGGCCAGCCTGCGACAAGCCAGGATGATGCGATGCGCATCATACGGATGCGTAGCATAATCTGCTCCCAGTCGGGGAGAAAGCAGACTGGTTCTGGACCGAATCACATGGATCAGCCGCCAGAAAGGATGTCGAACGCCGCGAAGAGTTACAGATTGGCGCGCAATCAGCGCATCCACGCAACGTGCGGCGTGGTGTTTTCGGTTTTGAGAATTCATGGTTACCGTACTGAGAAAAAGGAATAATCAGACCTGCGATGCGCATACATCGCCCCCCAAGTCATATCCCTGGCGCAGAACGCCATTGATATGCTCGTTAGAGTTTCGTCAGATCAAACCAGTACGAATTCGCATGAATATCACCTCGTGGAGCAGAGTGCCCGGCAGGCACTAAAGAGAACCAGGCTCCGGCTCTCGTGTCATGATTGAGGAGTCCCTTTACAACAGGCCTCCGTTTTCTCATCGACATTGACACAGCTTCCGAACAACGGTTCGGTTTTTTCATGAAATCAACCAGGTGAATCACACACAGACAATTCTGCTGATCCTCGATATCGACGAAACGCTGCTGCATGCCACGGTCCAGCCTTTAAAACACAGTCCGGACTGCCGCATTGGCCCGTATGTGGTCTATCTGCGCCCTTACCTCGCTGAATTCCTCGAACAGACCTCTCAGCTGTTCAAGCTCGCGCTCTGGTCCTCGTCCAGTCCTGATTATGTCCAGGCGATAGCAAGTCAGATTATCCCCACCTCCGTCTCACTCGAATTTGCCTGGAGCCGGGATCGCTGCATTACCCGCTTCGATCCGGAGTGGCAGTCTTACTATTACGTCAAGGATTTGCGAAAAGTAAAACGCTACGGCTACGATCTGAACCGCACACTGATCGTGGATGACACGCCCCGCAAAGTGGAACGCAACTATGGAAATGCGATCTACGTCACGCCCTGGTACGGTGATGACAGACAAGATAATGAGTTGCGGCGGTTGGCAGCCTATCTCCCAAAGTTCTGCGAGGCACCAAATCTGCGCCGCATTGAAAAACGGAACTGGAAGAATTCCGGTCAGTTCTGATATTCAGCGAACCTCACTGAAGCCGTCGTGTCTCCCTTCTCAAACCACTCTGTTCTCTGACCTAATCGGAGGTGTGCTATGAACTATTCCGAATTCGACGACCGGCCATTTTTTTGAAACGATGAGCAAACGCCGCACAGGCTTCCCGTCTGAAACACAAGTCAAACGGGGCGTCCGCATCGTGCATGGCGTTAAGCTGCTCGAAGAAAAACTCGGCCGCAACGATTTATGCCCCTGCGGCTCAGGCAAGCGCTTTAAAAAGTGCTGCCTCACGCGGGGCTGCTTTTGACGGCGTGAACCGCAATCACTTTTTTCAGAGAATAACAACCGTGCGCAGGAATTACCATGCGCCGGTTTTCCGTCACTGAGTTTTCACGTCAGCTGTTTTCTGCCAGAATCGACATAGAGAGTCTGCGCATACTGAAACGGCTGAATCTGATACATCCCCTTCACTTTTGTTAAAGAGAGTCCGGACCGATGGGCAGTTCCCACGATCAATTTGTGAAATATCCGCGGACACCTCATCTGTTCGGCTCTACGGGGACGGCAGACGACAAACGGCTCAGCGAACAGGCTTCGCTGCAGTTCATTGCCGACCCGTCTCTCATCGTGGAGGAAAAGATTGACGGCACCAACGTCGGACTGCATTTCTCTCCCACGGGAGAACTCGTTCTGCAGTGCCGGGGCCACCTGATTAACGAAGGCATGCACCCGCAATACGATCTGTTCAAGCAATGGGCCATGGTCAAACGGCCGGTCCTGGAACAGATGCTGGAAGACCGGTTCATCCTGTTCGGCGAATGGGTCTATGCCCGGCACTCGATTCATTATCGCAGCCTGCCGCACTACTTCTTTGAATTTGACATTTACGATAAAATACAACAGGTCTTTCTCAGCCTCGCCTGTCGACTGGAACTGCTCGCAGGTACCGGCATCGAAACGGTCCCCGTGATCCATACCGGCCCGCTGGCACGCAAAGACCTGGAGACGCTGATTGGCCAGTCCGCCTTTGACAGTGTCTTTGACAATCCACTTTCCAACACCACGGACAACCTGATGGAAGGCGTTTATCTCCGCACCGAAGCGGGAGCAGCCGTTACCGGCAGGTCCAAATTTGTCCGTCCCGAATTTGTAGAAAAAATCAAACAGAGCAGCCACTGGCAACACCAGACTATGGTTCCCAACCTGCTCTCCAAACAGGCAGATATCTGGTCATGAACTGGCAGACACTGACAACATCAACTCTGGATGAGATCCTGCACTGGGCCGCCACGCAGCCCTGGTGCCAGGCGATGTCGGCCTGCGCGCAGGATGCCCAGTGGCACGCCGAGGGAGACGTCTGGACGCACACCCAGCTCGTCTGCCGGCAGTTGCCGCAGTTGACTGAGTGGTCTGGCTTATCAAACCGGGAACAGTCCATCCTGATCTTCACCGCACTCCTGCACGACGCCGCCAAACCGCTGACCACGCAACTCGATCCCGAATCCGGCCGCCTGCGTTCGCCCAAACATGCCGTGAAGGGAGAGTATCTGGCGCGAAATGTCCTGCGCGGACTGGGCTGCGATCTGGAAATCCGCGAGACGATCTGCCGGCTGGTCCGCTACCATGGTCGTCCCGCTTTTCTGCTGGAAAAACCGAATCCGGAACAGGAAGTGATTTCACTCTCCTGGCTGGTCAATCATCGTCTGCTCTATCTGTTCGCCCTGGCCGATACCCGCGGACGAACGACCGACAGCATGTCGCGCCCCGAAGAACATCTGCGATTCTGGAAAATGATCGCCGAGGAACAGCACTGCTTCGATCAGCCCTACCCGTTCGCCAACGATCAGGCGAGATTCCTGTTTTTTCACTTACCCGAACCGAACGTGCATTATGTACCCCACGAAAAATTCAACTGTACGGTCACAATGCTCTCCGGCCCGCCGGGCGCAGGGAAAGATACCTGGCTCGCGCGGCACCGCACGAATCTGCCCATCATCTCCCTGGATGATGTGCGCGATGACCTGGGTGTTGAGCCAACAGACAACCAGGGAGAAGTAGCGCAACTCGCCCGGGAACGCTGTCGCGAACTCTTACGTAACAAGACTGATTTCGCTTTCAACGCCACTAATCTGACACGACAGATCAGAAAACGCTGGCTGCAGCTCTTCGCCGACTACGGTGCCCGCATCGAACTGATCTATCTGGAACCACCGCTGGAGACAATCTTAAAACAGAATTGTCAGCGTCTCCAACCAGTCCCGGAAAAAGTCATACGCCGTCTGGTAGGTAAAGTCGAACCTCCCACCCTGACCGAGGCTCATACAATGACTTACAGTACACATTGAATCTTTCTCTACAGTTGGAAATCCAACATGCTCTTATCCATCACGACGACTCACGAACCCGCCAGCGATCTGAGCTACCTGCTACACAAACACCCGGACCGTTTTCAGAGTTTTAATCTGAGTTTCGGCAACGCCCACGTGTTTTATCCTGTGGTTTCCGAGGAACAGTGCACCGCCTGCCTGCTGCTGGACGTCGATCCGGTAGGGATGGTCCGTGGCAAAGGACGTCAACACTCGTTCCTGCTCGACCAGTACGTCAACGATCGGCCCTATGTCGCTTCCTCTTTCATGAGTGTCGCGCTCTCCCAGGTCCTGGGATCTGCGCTCAACGGGCGTTGCAAGGATCGTCCGGAACTGGTCAGCACGCCGCTTCCGCTCACGGTACAGGTCGCCGTCCTGCCCGTACGCGGCGGCGCGGAACTGATTCGCGAAATCTTCGAACCACTGGGTTATGAAGTCGCCATCGAGTCTTATCCGCTGGATGAACTGTTCCCGGACTGGGGAGAGAGCCCCTGTTATTCCGTCACCCTGACAGGCACGAAAACACTTTCGGAACTGCTCAACCACCTCTATGTCCTGATCCCGGTCTTCGACAACCGCAAACATTACTTCGTCGGCGAGAACGAACTGGAAAAGCTATTGGAGAAAGGAGCCGGCTGGCTGGCCGACCATCCCCTGAAAGACCAGATCAGCCGCCGCTACCTGAAGTTTAAACCGAGCTTGTACCTCACAGCCCTGGCCCGTCTGGTCGAAGAAACCGAGACCGAAGAGATGGAACTGGAAAATGAAACCAAAGAGACAGCAGAGGACCTCCCCGACAAAGCGGTTCCCCTGAACCAGCAGCGACTGGGCAGCGTCATGGCCGCCCTGCGGGCTTCTGGTGCGCAAAGTGTGCTCGACCTGGGCTGCGGCGAAGGAAAGCTGCTTCGCGAGCTGCTGGCCGATCGACAGTTCGAACAGATCGTCGGCCTGGATATCTCGGTCCGTTCTCTGGAAATCGCTGCGAAACGGCTCAAGCTGAAACGGTTGCCGGAACGACAGGCACAACGGGTTAAGCTACTGCACGGCTCGCTGACCTACCGCGATCGTCGTCTCGAAGGTTTCGACGCCGCGGCCCTGGTCGAAGTCATCGAACACCTCGATCCGCCCCGTCTGGCGGCGCTGGAACGGATGCTGTTTGAATTCGCCCGTCCGAAAACCGTCGTGCTGACCACGCCGAACCGCGAATATAACGTGATGTGGGAAACCCTGCCAGCCGACCAGCTGCGTCACGCCGACCACCGGTTCGAATGGACGCGGTCTGAATTTCAGACGTGGGCCACCGGCATTGCCGACCAGTTCGGTTACTCCGTCCGCTTCCTGCCCGTCGGACCGGAAGACAAAGCCGTAGGTGCCCCCACACAAATGGGAGTGTTTGAATTGAAGTCGCACACCGATACCTGATCGCCGTGCCTTCAATTTCATTTGTTCACATTCTCAGCCACTCAGGAATTCGCAAATCAGTTTTCCTGCTTAACATCAGACTCAGACAAGTATCAATTAATGGATATCTCAATCCCGAAACTCTCACTCGTCGTACTCGTTGGCCCCAGCGGGGCAGGCAAAAGTACGTTTGCGCGGAAACACTTCCTGCCGACCGAAGTCATCTCTTCCGATTTCTGCCGGGGGATGATCAGCGATGACGAAAACGACCAGAATGTCACGAAGGAAGCCTTCGAACTGCTGGGTTACATCGTCTCCCAACGCCTGAAATCCGGACGGCTGACCGTCGTCGACGCCACCAACGTCCAGCAGGAGGCCCGGGCACAGTGGGTCGAACTGGCGCGGAAGTATCACTTTCTGCCGGTCGTCATCGTGCTCAACCTGTCCGAAAAGATCTGTCATACACGGAACCAGGAACGTCCCGACCGTTCGTTTGGATCTCACGTGGTCCGCAATCAGCGCTCGCAGTTAAAACGCAATCTGAAACGCCTCCGTCGTGAGGGTTTTCGTTATGTGTTTGAAATGAACTCGGTCGAACAGATCGATGCGGCTCGCCTGGAACGGGTTCCCCTCTGGAACGACCGTCGTGAGGAACAGGGCCCCTTCGACATCATCGGCGATATTCATGGCTGCTGTGACGAACTGGAGCTGTTGCTCAAAGAGCTAGGTTATGTGCAGACCACCGTTGAGGAAGCAGATCCCCTCTGGGGCGATGTCTGTTATGCGCATCCCGCAGGTCGCAAGGTTGTCTTTCTCGGCGATCTGGTCGACCGGGGTCCTCGTTCGCTGGATACGGTCCGGATTGTACGAAACATGGTCCAAGAGGGGACGGCACTCTGCGTTCCCGGAAACCATGACATGAAACTGCTTCGCAAGCTGAAAGGGAAAGATGTCAAACTGACGCACGGACTCGCAGAAACGGTCGCTGAAATCGAAGCGCTATCAACAGAGACGCGGGAACCGTTCTGCCAGGCGCTGGCCGACTTCCTCGACAGCCTGATCAGTCATTTCGTGCTGGATCAGGGAAAACTCGTCGTGGCCCATGCCGGATTGACAGAAGACCTGCAGGGACGTGGCTCGGGGAAGGTTCGTTCATTCGCTCTTTACGGTGAGACGACAGGCGAAACCGACGAATTCGGCTTTCCGGTCCGCTATAACTGGGCCGCCGAATACCGGGGCACTGCGCATGTGGTCTATGGTCATACTCCGGTTCCCGATCCGGAATGGCTCAACCGGACGGTCAACATCGACACAGGCTGCGTTTTTGGTGGCCGCCTGACGGCACTCCGCTATCCGGAAAAAGAGTTCGTCTCCGTACCGGCGAAAGAAGTCTACTGCGAATACGCTAAGCCCATGTACCGGGATCCGGATGCAGGAGCACAAACTGCTCAGCAGCAGCACGACGACCTGCTCGACCTGCAGGATGTTACCGGAAAGCGGATCGTTTCCACGCGACTGCAGACGAACATTACCATTCGCGAGGAGAACGCGACCGCGGCCCTGGAAGTCATGAGCCGCTTCGCCGCCAATCCCAAATGGCTGATTTACCTGCCGCCAACGATGTCGCCCCCGGAAACATCTATGGAACCGGGACTGCTGGAACATCCAGCCGAAGCATTTGCGTATTTCCGCAACCAGGGAGTCCCCCAGGTCATCTGCGAAGAAAAGCACATGGGTTCGCGTGCGGTGGTTATCGTCTGTCGAGATCCGGAAACGGCCCGTCAGCGGTTCGGCGTGCAGGAAGCGGAATGCGGCATCGTTTACACACGGACGGGCCGGCGTTTCTTCAATCAGCCTGAACTGGAAGCCGCCTTCCTGGAACGGGTCCGTCAGGCATTGAGTGCCGCCGACTTCTGGAATGAGTTCCAGACGGACTGGGCCTGCTTCGACTGCGAACTGATGCCCTGGTCGGCCAAAGCCCAGTCGCTGCTGCAGTCGCAGTATGCTGCTGTGGGAGCCGCTGGAAAAGCAGCCTTACCCCCGGTCGTTGCTGCGCTGGAACAGGCAACTGCCCGACTGACTGATGACGAGGCCTCGCATGCTGCAGAAATCGCAAGCCACTTCCGTCACCGGGAGACTGCGATCGAGGAATTCGTGCGCGCCTATCGCCACTATTGCTGGCCCGTAGAAACTCTGGATGATCTGAAGCTGGCTCCGTTTCACCTGCTGGCCACCGAGGGCAGAGTTCACATCGACCAGAATCATGACTGGCACATGCAGACCATTGCACGCCTCTGTGCGCAGGATGAGAAACTACTGCTGGCAACGCCGTCGTTGAAAGTTGACCTGACCGACAATGACAGCGTGCAGGCAGGTGTCGACTGGTGGTCGGGGTTGACAGGCACAGGCGGAGAAGGGATGGTGGTCAAACCCCTGGAATGGGTCCAGAGGGGTCCCAAAGGACTGGTACAGCCCGCGATCAAGTGCCGGGGGAAAGAGTATCTGCGGATTATCTATGGACCGGATTACGATGCGGAAGAAAATCTGACCCGCCTGCGACAACGGGGTCTGCACCGCAAACGATCACTGGCTCAACGAGAATTCGCCCTGGGCATTGAAGCCCTGGAACGTTTTGTGAACCGGGAACCACTCAGGCGGGTCCATGAATGTGTGTTCGGGGTACTGGCGCTGGAAAGTGAGCCGGTCGATCCCCGACTGTAAAACTTCGCCCCAAGCGAAAACAGGAAGTGAAACCATGAACAAGCGCGTCCACTATCAGCCGAACCTGATCTATTCTGACGGCACACAGGTGGTCACAGTCCGGGATATCATCGGGCCGAACGGTCGTACGCAGCATCCGCGGGGATCGGTTGGTGTGGTAGTGCGTGCGCCGCGTGATCTGGATCACTCATATCGCGTCAAGTTTCCCGATGGTGTCGAAGTCGCCCTTAAAGCAGACGAGCTGACTCTGCTCGCCCGGTTCAAAGAGGGAGAGATCGGCAACAGCGAAATCAACGCAAACCGCAGCGACCTGTTCTCCCGCGTGATCTTCAAGTGCATCATTGGCTCCCGGGCCTTCGGTCTCGAGGATGAGCAGTCCGACACCGATTATCGCGGCGTCTACCTGCCGCCCGCGGAACTGCAGTGGTCGCTGTACGGTGTGCCCGAACAACTGGACTGCCACGAAACACAGGAAACCTACTGGGAGCTGCAGAAGTTTCTGGTCCTGGCTTTGAAAGCGAACCCGAACGTCCTGGAGTGCCTCTATACTCCCCTGGTCGAACAGGTCACGCCCCTCGGCCAGGAACTGCTGGATCTGCGGGAAATCTTTCTGACACGCATCGTCTACCAGACCTACAACGGTTATGTGATGTCGCAATTCAAAAAGATGCAGACCGATATCAAGAACCAGGGGAAGGTCAAATGGAAACATGTGATGCACCTGATCCGGCTGCTGATCTCGGGAGTCACCCTCCTGCGCGAAGGCTATGTTGTCGTCGACGTGGGACCACACCGGGAGCAACTGCTGGCCATCAAGCGGGGTGAAGTCTCCTGGGAAGAGACCGAGAAATGGCGGAAGAGCCTGCACAAGGAATTTGAACAGGCGCTGGAGCAGACCAGACTACCGGCCCGCCCCGATTATGAAACTGCGAATAACTATCTCATCAAAGCGCGTCGACTGGCGACGCAGGAGGCACTGCCATGAACTTCGATCCCCGACTGGAACAACAGCTCAAGGAACATCCTTATCCTCTGCTGTTCGCCACTATCAGTGGATCGCATATCTATGGCTTTCCTTCTCCCGATTCGGATTACGATCTCCGCGGCGTGCATCTGCTGCCGCTGGAGACCGTCATCGGTCTGAAAGAAGGACAGGTCACGGTGGAACGTTCGCGCGTTGATGACGGTCTGGAAATCGATCTGGTCACACATGATGTCGGTAAGTTCTTTCAACTCATGCTCAAAAAGAATGGTTACGTGCTGGAACAGCTGCTCTCGCCGCTGGTTCTGCAAGCCACTCCCGAGTATGAAGAGCTGAAAGCACTGGCGCCCGGCTGTGTGACGAAGTATCACGCGTACCATTACCTGGGTTTCGCAGCCACACAGTGGAAACTGTTCCAGAAGGAAGATCCACCCCGGGTCAAACCCCTGCTCTACGTGTATCGGGTTCTGCTCACCGGTCTGCATCTGATGCGCACCGGCGAACTGGAACCAAACCTGATCCTGTTGAACGAAGCAGCGCGGTTGTCCTACATCCCCGAACTGATCGAACGCAAGCTGGAAGGTTCGGAACGTTCCACGCTGGATGCCGCCGACATGGAGTTCCACGGACGCGAATACCAGCGGCTCGTGGGTGAACTGGAACAGGCGATGGAAACCACCAGCCTGCCCGAAAAACCGAGTTCGGGTGATGCGTTGAATGATCTGCTGGTCCGGATCCGTCTGGCTCAGCGGAAAGGATGCTGATTGAAATTTTGGAACCAGAAATTGATAGACGCTCGTTTTCTTTTGAAAACGAGCGTCATTCTATTTCAGGATGTATGAAATCTGCCGCTTCGACTCGTATGCAGAGACACGCACACTCACATTTGTATAAAACAAAACGTTAACAACTTTTTTGTTAAGTTCCTGTAAATTATGTGATTTTCACAGACTCATTTCTGTTGAAGTCAACTTCTCTGAGTAAAATCGAATAAAAGCAAGACTGATTTCAGGCACCCACGTACACCAGGTGCAACGCGACAGGAACATTTATATGCGATCTGCAACTCTATTGTTGATCACGCTTTTTATCTATTGTGCCACCGGACTTTCTACAGAGCTAACTGCACAGGAACCAGAACGGGTAAAAGGCGAATACTACGGACTGAAATTTGACGGCCGAGACAGCTATGTCACTCTGCCCCATCTGAATTTCACCGCATGGAATACCTTTACCATCGAAGCCTGGGTCAAAGACTGGACCGGCCGCATCTGCTGCGAAGGTAAACAGGGAGATCCCGAAAACAGCATCTGGATTTCCATCCGGGCCAGCCGCCATTCTGCAGGCTGGGAAAGTAACAACGGGACCAATTATTCCACGCGCGTCGACCCGAACTCGGTCGAAGGCTGGGATCATGTCGCCATGATTTATACCGGCACCGAGCAGGTCATTTACGTCAACGGCAAAGAAGTGCATCGACAGAACGCCCCCAAGCCAGGCCCGTTCGTTGCAGATCGAAAATTCTTTCTCGGTGCCCAGGAAAAATGGGACGAGGAACAAACCAAGCCGGCAGCCCTGTTCGGCAAGGGAATCATGCGGATGTTTCGCGTCTCGAATGTCGTCCGCTATGACAAGGAATTTACTCCTGCTCAATCATTTACACCGGACGCGAATACTGAGCTGCTGCTCGATTTCTCAAAGCCTGACCAGACCAAGCTTGCGGATGTCTCCCAACACAAACGGAACGGTACCATCCACGATGCCAAGTGGGTTCTGCTGACTGAAGAATAAGCTCAGTCTGCCTGCGACTTGTTGCAGTCCGTCAGATTCACCATCTCCGGACCACAGCAACCCGACTGGGCGTAGAGTTCATCTTTCGCATCTGCTTTCAACACCACAAACACTTCCCACTTATGACCATCGGGATCCACGGCCCAGACTTTGTCCTGCACGGCATAACAACAGGTCGTCGCCTCTTCCGTGATGGTTTTAATCCCGGCGGCCTGAAACCGTTCGATGGCAGCATGCACTTCCGCTACGGATTTCACCTGGATCCCAAAGTGAGCTGAGCCCCCCTCAACGGTGACGTCTCCATCCACTTCATTCAGGGTCAGATTTACCGAAGGATCCACCGGTTCAAATTTCGCATAACGGGGACGTTCCTTGCTGGGTGCCACCCCCAGCAACAGTTCGTAAAACTTTTTTGACTGCGCCAGATTGGAAACTGTCAAGGCGACATGCACACGGAAATTTCCCGGAAAGTCGACAGCTGATTCCTGAGTCATCATGATCTCCCTCGTATAGAAACTGAACCTAAGCAGATTCGTCAGCCAGAAAGGCCTGGATTTTGATTTTGATTTCATCCCGCACACGACGGAATGTTTTCATTTTTTCTTCATCGGTTCCCGTCGCATCAGCGGGATCATCAAAGGGCCAGTGCAGGGTCTGGGTTGCTCCCGAGAAAACCGGGCAGGATTCTTTTGCGTTATCGCAGACCGTCACCACCAGATCGAACTGTTGTTCGGTAAACTGATCGAGATGCTTACTGGTATTCTCTGACAGATCGATATCCAGTTCCCGCATCGCTTCAATCGCCAGGGGATGCACATACCCCGAAGGCTTCGAACCAGCCGACTCCGCCTCCCACTCCCCTTGCCCTAAAAACTCCCAGAGCTCTTCGGCCATCTGGGAACGACAGGAGTTACCGGTACATAACACTAATACGCGTTTCATCATAGTTCCTTATCAAGATCCAACTTTATATTTAGTTTGAATATCCGTTGTTAATTATTCAGTGGTTTGACTGCTGTCAGCTTCAGAAATCACCTCACACGTCTGATGTGGAAACCAGTCCTGCGTTTTAAGACAGAACCTGACCAGCGTGAGCATGAGCGGCACTTCAATTAACACGCCAACCACGGTCGCCAGCGCTGCCCTTGAAGAAAGTCCGTAAAGCATCGTGGCCGTCGCAATCGCCACTTCGAAGTGATTGGAAGCGCCGATCATCGCAGTCGGTGCCGCGTTTTCATAGGTAAGCCCCAGCACTTTTGACAAAAAGTATCCCAAGGCAAAAATCACAATCGTCTGGATCAACAGCGGGATCGCAATCCAGAGAATTGTCAGGGGATTACTGAGAATTGTCTCCCCCTTGAAAGAGAACAGCAGGATCAGGGTAACCAGTAGAGCGGTAATCGTGACTGGTGTCAGCGTATGCAGAAACTTTTCCTTGAACCAGACTTCCCCTTTCGTGGCCATTAGCCATTTTCGAGAGAAGAACCCGGCAACCAGAGGGAATGCGACATAAACTCCAATGGAAAGCAACAATGCCTGCCAGGGAACAGGCAGTTTTCCCACCCCCAGCAGAAAGCCGCCCAGAACACCGAATAGCAACAGCATCGTCAGCGAATTGATCGCCACCATGACCAGCGTATGTCCATCGTTGCCTTTCGCCAGAAAACCCCAGACCAGTACCATGGCGGTACAGGGGGCGATCCCCAACAGAATGCAGCCTGCCAGATAGCTCCGCCAGAGAGGCACTTCCAGCATTTTTACCCCATCGACCAGCACGACTTTACCGGCTCCGTAGACGGCTCCCACATCAAGATCGAGTCCGAAAGGCATTTTAACATAATCCACCGCGTCGGGACCAATGAACTGGTAAAACAGGGTTCCCAGGAAAAAACTGGCGATCGCATACATCGTAAACGGTTTAATCGCCCAGTTGATAAACAGGGTCAGACCGACCGGACGCACCGCTTTGCCGGCTTTCAGAACTTCGGCAAAATCGATTTTGACCATGATCGGATACATCATGAAGAACAGGCAAACCGCAATGGGAATCGAAACCACAGGAGCTTCGTTGACATAAATCGCCATGCTGTCCAGTTTGAGGGCAATCCCGGGAGCCAGTTTTCCCAGTACAATCCCGGCCACAATACAGAGCGCGACCCAGACGGAAAGATAGCGTTCAAAAAAGCTGATCCCCTGACCCGAAGTAACCCCCTCGCCGTTGGCATCTGCAGACATTTCGTCTCTCTTCCTCACACTACCTCATGGCGATTACGCCATATAACCATATGCAATTTAAAAAATTTACTCGAGTGACTGTTTCCGGGCTTCCAGGTCGGACAGTAACACCGTTTCCATGCAGGAAAAGAATCCATCCAGACAGCCGCAGGTCACTCGATAATAATTGAGCGCCCCTTCTTTGCGGGCTGCCACCAGTCCCACTTCTTTCAAAATTGCCAGATGCTTGGAAACCGTGGACTGATCTGCCCCCACCTGTTCGGTCAGATCTCCTACGCACAACTCCTGATTCTGGAGCAGATCCAGCATCAGCAGCCGACTGGGATGCGCCATCGCTTTGGCGATTTTGGCCCGGGCTTCATATTGTTGGCGTGTTTTTTCTTTCATGGCAATATGACCATATTACCCTTCACTGTCTCATTCGTCAACACTCAAAATGCGATCGGTTCAATCAGAAAACTGAGCCAGGAGAAATCTCTGAAGTACGGGCACATGACTGCGTTCCGGTTCTTTCACAGAAGTCACCAGCGTCAACCGGGGTTGTGAGAGTTCGGCGATCCGCTCCTGTAGTTCAGGCAGACGCTCCTCCAGCTCGGCCCGATAGCGTACCGTAAACTCATGATATTGATCGGAATGACTGTGAAACCATTTCCGTAATTCGTTGGAGGGAGCCAGTTCTTTGGCCCAGACATCAATGGCGGCATTCTCTTTGGCCACACCACGGGGCCAGAGACGGTCAACAAGCACCCGCAAGCCATCCGCGGTTTGGGCTTTATCGTAAACCCGCTTGATCTGGATCCTGCCGGTCATGGGATCGCTCTTAGAAAGAGTCTGGGATCAGGCGTCAGGAACTTCGAGGCGACAGCAGCCAAAGTCGAGATGCTGTTTGCCCGCTTTGCTGACGGCGGCTACTTCAGGGTGCAGATTGTAGACGACGAACCGTCCCTCTTTGCGTTTCGTGACCAGTCGGGCGTGATACAGAATCCCCAGGTGATGCGAAATATTGACCACTTCTTCTTCGAGTGCTTCGGCAATCTGACTGACAGTCCGTTCGCCATCACGAAGCAGGTCAATGATGCGGAGCCGAATCGGCTCTCCCAATGCTTTCAGTTTTTCAGCACACAAGTCGGATTGGAGCCGATCTTTAGACATGTTGTTACCATCGCTGCAAGACAGGAAATCCTCCCCTGTTCCTTCATCAGGCGGACAGCCGCTGCAATCAGCCTGCGCGGGGATTCTGGACCTGATTGTAGCATAAACACCGCGCAGGGACAGCTCCAGTAAATGGGAAACCTGTTTTCTGCCACTTTTCCCCAGTTGCTGTACAGCCTGTGTAATTTATCAGTGTAGTCTGTTTTATTCCTATCACCGTGGACTAAGTTAAAGAATCGCTTCTTCGGATCTCAGCTGGAACAGGAAATCGGACTGGTTGCAGCCTCGATTTCGATCAACGACTCTGCCAGCGAAGATGACCGCAACTGCTGATAGACATTAGCCGGCAGCATAGTCTGACGCCCTCGCTTCAGCGTCAGACCCTGATCGAGTGACAGCTCAGCGAAGGGCCCCAGATAAACCACATTAACAAGCGATTCACTGACTGGGTCCGGCTTGCGCGCCTGCAACCTGGTCTCACGCAGCTCGGCCTCCCCTACTGTAAAACAGGCCTGACTGCGATATGTCGTCAGGCTGATCCTCTCAAAGCCCGCCGCTTCGAGATCTGCGAGCAGAGACTCCAGAACGGGAACCTGCTTCACCACACTCGCGGGCCCCGCGAGGTTAAGAGCTTCAGTCACCATTCGGTCCCCCGTCAGACAATGCAGGTTGAGTGTCCCTCCCGGTTTCAGATAGTCTGCAACCTGTTTCAGAAAAGGTCGTATTTCATCAGCGGTCTCCTCTGCATTGAAGCTTCCCTGTAAGGCGACATCATCCAGAGACTCAGGAGCTAAATCGGCAGGGATCTCCAGGGGCTGGCCCAGACGATGCGCCCACTTCTGTTGTGCGTTCTGCTCCCGTCCTGTCGAACAGACAATTGCCTTGGAAGTTGATCCAGCAGCATCAGTTATCGTTTCCCCGCGCACCGCTTCCGGCACCTGTCCTGCGCCCCGGTGTTCCAGATCTCCTACCAGCAGATACATCTCCCACAGATTCTGATCCGGATCATGCAACCAGAATTTCGACTGTTTTGCATAACAGCACTCAACCCCCTCTTCACGTTGACTGGAGATCCCTGCCAGTTCGAGTCGGCGCTGCAGTGCCACCAGTTCTTCGGTGCTGTTCAACCGAAACCCCAGGTGATTCAATGCCCCGCGTTCTCCGGGATCGACCGGCTCCAGCGACAGTGTCAGTGGTGGATTATCCAGCTCAAATTTGGCGTAGTCTTCCCGCTGTTTTGTCGCGGAAATACCGAACACTTTCGCAAAGAACTCAACTGAGCGTGGAATGTCAGCGACATTCAGGGAGATATGAAAGTGAACCGGTTGTTCTGTATCAGAGATTGTCATTTTATGAAACTCCTGTCGAAGAGGATTTAATTTGAGGAAGCGGAGTCAACCAGCCGATTACCGCGGCGCAGAACAGGCAAGCCGCCAGCAGATACAATAAGGGGTGATAGGAACCTGTCAGCGTCTTACACTGTGCAAACACCAGGGGGCCCAGTGCCGAAGCCAGCACGGTCATCATCTGTGCCAGCCCCTGAATTCGTCCCAGGTGGTTGCGTCCATAGAGAGCCGGCCAGACCGAAAAGAACATCACTGTCAGTATGCCGCCAGCGGAAGCACTCACGATAACATAGCCTGCCACATCGCCGCTGGTCTTCAGTTGAGTCAACCAGATCATCGAACCGGACAACATGAACAACGAGAGCGCGAGCAATCGATTGAATGACCATTTCAATCCAAGAGCGCCGGCGAGCAGGTTACTGAGCATCCCGACGCCGGTTCCCAATGCGAGTGAGTTATAATAGACCTCTTTGCTGAATCCCTGATCGGCCAGGATTGACTCATTAAATAATGAAATCCCCGAAACGATCATGCCATACAGAGAGATTCCGGAGGCGAACACCCAGAACGCCGGCGTTCGCATGGCCTGTCGCAGTGTATAACTCTGCTGTTCCGTTTGGTTCTCGGGTGATCTGCTTTCTGTTGCATTCGCGGGAGGCTCCTGACGGTCGCGGGTGATGAGTGCCAGCACAACAGTCGCTCCCAGAATGACCCAGCCTGTCCCAGACCAGAATACGCGCCAGTTAAGGTCGGCACACTCCCGCCCCAAAAGTGCCGCCGCGATGAATCCCACCGACATCAACACCGAATAGATCGCCATCGGCAGACTGACCTGTTTATCAAACCATTTGCCGACGATCGTGATACTCACGACCGACAAGGCACTTTGCCCGAAGCCGCGGGTCAACATGATCGCCAGAAACAGCAGCCAGACCGATGTTACCGTGGACATCCCGACTACGACAGTTCCCAGCAGGCCCATCACAACCGTCAGCGTAAGCCGAATTCCGTATCGGTCAATGCACTGCCCAACCCCCAGGCAGAACAGTGCTCCCAACAGCGTCGCCCACAGGTTGATCATTCCGTAGCTGGCCCGTGTCAGTTGAAAATCCGGGTCATTCAGCAGACGCTCTGTGATCATCCCCAGTCCATGTGTACGCCCCGGGAGTGTCGCCACCATAGCGACAGCAGCCACTACGACCATCAGCCAGCGATAGCCTGAAAATCCGGAAACGGAGGCTGGCAAGCTTTCGGGTTGTGGAGGAATGCGGGTCTCAGTTGACATGAACTCGACTCATTTAAACCAGGTGTTCGTGAGGCCATACTCTGCGTAACGCTTGCGCAGATATACCTGAAACTCTTCGTAATGCGCTGTCCGCTGCTGTCCCCCATCTGAGAATGCGTTGTAACTCAGGTACAACTGACGTCTCCAAGAGGGGGACAGATTGGGACCGGAGCGATGCGGGGTGAAACCATCGAAAATCGCGATGTCACCCGGTTCGAGTTCCAGAGGCACCACCAGGGATTCATCCACCGTTTCAGCCGGCAGGCGATGATAGGTACCATCTTCCGGCGAAAGAGAGCCTTGCTGATGGTAGCCGGGAAAGACTTCTGTGCAGCCATTCGAAGCATTCGCGGTATCAAGCGGAATCAGTACGGTCAGAAAACTGCGCGGAAAACCGGGCCAGGCGATCCAGTCCTGATGCAGTTCATACCCTTTTGTTCCCGGTTGTTTGAAGATCAGCTTATCCTTGAAGAGACAGGCTCGTTCCCCATACAAATCATGCAGCACATCCAGCAGTCGCGGATCGAAAGCAGACTTTCGGATCAAGGGACTGAGATCGATCACCGGATCAAAGGTTTCCCACAAACAGTCGCGGTCATCATGGGTCTGCTGGAAACGACAGCGTAAATTATGCTTATCAATCAGATCGCTCTGGTAAGTCAGTTTCCATGCTTCCTCTGAGAGGTCCTGCATCTCTTCCGCGTCGAATAAACCGCGAAGAATCAGGAATCCATCCTGCTTCCATCGAGCATACTCAGAGTTCCGTAAAACGCGTCGTTCTTCAAGCTGCACCTTTGTGTCTCCCGCCGTCAGGTCTGATGAAATTAGACTGGTAGTAAAACTCAACGCTCAGTTTCAGAACTCACCCAGCACTTCCCCACCAGATCGGGTAGACAGACTCCGCCAGAGAATCCCGTCTATGCTGTCACCGATAAAGCGGACCGCACCGTCACAGAGCAGCAGATTCACACCTCCCGTATGATTGCTGCGGGCCGCTTTCCAGCCAGAGGCGATGTATCCCTCGCTGGCAGTCGCGTTGGCCACGCAGTCGTAGTTCTTGGAATTGGGTCCATAGTAGTGGTTATAGGAGGCGCAACGTATTTCGCCCGAATACCAGGCGAACTGGCGTTCGTTAGACTGGTTCCACGTTGTCGCAGCAGCGCAGTTGGCATCACTGATCAACGAACCGAAAGCCAGATTTCGATAATATTTTTTCTCCGAACCGGGGGCGGCTCCCGTTGTCTCCGCCCCTTCTCCGATCAGACTTTCTGACATCGCCGCCGTGTTGCTGGTCCCGTCAGTAATATCACGAAAACGGGTACTGGAGTCGGCATAGAAGACGCCATCTGAACGATAGGGGGAACCATGCTCTACGCCACCGGTCGCATCCAGACCACTGCCCATACTGGCTGCATAATTCGTGGGTCCGATTCCCCCCGTAACGCCATAAGCGGTAGACACCTTGCGCGAAATATCAGAGGGACAGAGATAGAGATTGATTAACGTCGCAGCCGCCAGTTGGTTATTACTGTCGGCGATGATCCAGGCACTCCCTGAATTGGCATATGTGGGGGATTCCAGATTCAGCAGATTGTAGACAGCCGTCTGTTCCAGAAAGGGAGTCAGATAAGCCATCACGCCCCAGTTCCCCTGGAAGTAACCGATATATCCACCTGATCCTGGTTTTCCCCCGGGAATCAGGTTCGGTGGAAACACACTGTGTGCACTCGCATAGTTGTGCAGGGCGATTCCCAGTTGCTTGAGATTACTTTTACATTGCGCCCGCCGGGCAGCTTCCCGTGCCTGCTGAACTGCAGGCAAAAGCAACGCAATTAAAATTCCGATGATCGCAATCACGACCAGCAATTCAATCAAAGTAAAACCGCGACGCATCTGCAGTCGCACCTGCTCTCTGTTCTGACTCATCATGTTCTCCAATGCAATTAATATCACATTCTTATGATCGTCAGAATATAGATCGTTCCTGCAGGTGTCAATGATCTATTTTTATTTTTGTGATGACTCCGCTCGGCGGTTGAGCTTTCTGATATAGGGAGATATTTGTCATAAATCATCCCTTTTCATTTTTCCTGAAAAACAGCCCCTTAATTAATCTGCCTGCGGAACAATAATAGAATCAGGATTATTACTAACACGACCGGCACTTTATCAATCTGTGGTTTCAACAACATGACCTGGATGGAATGGTACAACACACTCTCCAAACCGGACTGGACGCCCTCCCCGGGAACCATCAGCCTGATCTGGCAGATTTTGTATCCGATCATTCTGATCTCATTCGGTTACGTCTTGTACCAGACAGCACGACGTCGCTATCCGGCTACAACGGCAGTGCCGTTCGCGATTAATCTGATTGCCAATCTGAGCTTCACGCCTCTGTTTTTTGGTTTGAGAAATGTTCCGCTGGCCACACTGGATATTCTGGTCGTCTGGTCTACAATCCTCTGGATAATTTACTCGATCTGGCCTCGCTCCCGATGGGTCGCGTTGGCTCAGATCCCATATCTGATCTGGGTTTCCATCGCCACGACAATCCAGGTCAGTATTTTCTGGATGAATTGAGGAGCCTGGCAGTCTGGTGTCAAAAACAAAATCACAATCATCGATCAGACTGGGGCTCTGTTGTCAGTTTCTGGAAGAACCGATTAAATTTCGAAATACCACAGTCAAAGCCAACAGCCAGATGGAACGGACCGCCGCCCTGGAGAAACTGGCGCGACTCTGTCGGGAAAATGCACAGGCACTTCAGTCGTCGCTGGAATACTGTACCGCGCATAACATCGGCTGTTTCCGCATCAACAGTCAGATTCTGCCCCTGAAAACTCACCCGGAGTGTGGTTACGTCATGCAGGACCTACCCGAGGGGAAGGCAATCGTCAAGCTGTTCAAACAGTGTGGCCAGTACGCCCGCGAACATCATATTCGCACCTGCTTTCATCCCGACCAGTTTGTGGTACTCAACTCCCCGCGCGAGGAAGTCGTTGAACGTTCGATAGCAGAGCTTGAGTATCAGTCCGAAGTAGCAGAATGGGTCAATGCGGATGTGGTCAACATTCATGGAGGGGGTGCCTACGGAGACAAGGAAAGTGCCCTGGCGCAGTTCGCGGAGAACTTTAAGCGCCTTTCGAAACGGGTCCGCAGCAGACTGACTGTAGAAAATGACGATACGACTTATACTCCCGCGGATCTGCTCCCGCTCTGTCGCAAGATCGGCATACCGCTGGTCTACGACGCGCATCATCACCGCTGCCTGCCTGATGAGCTCTCAATTGAAGAGGCAACCGAACAGGCAATTCAGACCTGGGATCGCGAGCCGATGTTTCACATTTCCAGTCCTCTGGAAGGCTGGAAGGGACCGAAGCCCCACCGACATCATGATTTCATCAATGTGCGTGATTTCCCTGATTGCTGGGAAGACCATGAGATGACCGTCGAAGTCGAAGCCAAGGCGAAGGAACAGGCGGTCCTGAAACTGATGCATTCACTCCGCAATCGAAAAAGTTAAACGAGAATCGGAATCTCGCATATTTCAGTGAACCTGAAATCCAAGGTAGTGTCTTCCAGAACATCATGAACACGACACACCTCAACAATAAGTTTGCACGTATGGGCGCCCGGGTTAAATTTCAGAGCCAGCCTGTCATGCGTCCTCGTTTACGACCGCGTATGTCCAGACTGGATATTCAGGAAGACCGTCGTGGCGAGTACTTCGAGATCACCCTGCAAAGTGCTGCCGAGCCTCTGGTTCTCGACCTGCAACCCGATGATCGTCATCTGTTGCTGCTGATTCGCGAAGCAGAAGAAAAACACAAGTTTCTGTGCGGTCATGATGAACGTCACTGGTTCGTGGCAGCGATCCCTGAAAAAGCCCCCGTAGGTACGGTGCGACAGGCGAAGGAAGCTTTGAAACCACATCTCGTGCAAGTAGCACAATCTGAGAAAAGAGTCGCCAACAAGTCCCGCAACCGACGTAAAAACGCGGCTTTTATCCGGCAGGGCGAATGGTTCTTTCTGCCCGTCTCAGAGCAACCTCAGGCAGGAACGCTGATTCTGCAAAATGAACCCCTGACGCGTGGCAACGGAGGCAAACCACACTGGGCAGATTATTGTGTTCGAACCGGAGGAGAGACCGTGCTGGTCTCCAATCGCTATCGATCCGGGTTATCCCACATTCAATACCAGCGACTGATCGAAAAAAACAGTAATGCCCGAAACTGGAACTGGAGGACGATGCAGCGGAATCCCGAAGTCTATGTGAAAGGCCGGATTCGCCATCCCGATCATAAAACAATCCTGCTCCCTGACTGGCACCGTGTTGTCATGAATACAGAAAATCAATCTCGTGCGATGCGGAATGTGGCGTTTCTCGATTAACCTTAATTTTTAATGGGAGCACCCCGCCTCAAGACTGCTCGACTTCCGTCGCCCCGAGCAGTTTCAGATTCAATGAACCACCGCTGATCAACATCTCATCCAGGGCATTCGAAATATCTTCGGTGGAAATCTCACCGGTCCCCTCACGTTCAACATGAAACTGTACCGCCCGTCGCATCAATTCTTTGATAAACGCAGCGGAGACGCCTGATGTGCGTTTCAAAACTTCCTCAATCACTTCCTCCCCAACTGAGACTCCTGTTGAGTAAAGCTGGATCAGTTTACGCCGTCCTTCTGCGTCCGGCAGAGGAAATTCGATTGCCTGATCAACTCGTCCCGGACGTGACGCAAGTGCGGCTTCAAGTGTTTCCGGTCGATTGGTGGTGAGAATGAACAGGATTTCCGCTTCTGGTTTCAGACCATCCATTTCATTGAGCAACTTGTTAAGCAGAACCTCTTCGCAGGCACTGTTCATCTGCCGGCGGTCCCGGGCAATCAGGTCGACATCTTCGAGGACAACAATACTCGGCTGCAACAGACGCGCCAGCGTCATGTATTCGTCCAGCATTCCGACCTGTTCAGCAGAAATCAAAAGGGTGGTATGTGCGGGCAACGCATTCGACAGGAAATGAATGGTATGCGTCTTTCCGGTTCCGGGTGGACCGTAAAACAGGATTCCTTTTTTGGTTGACTGTTTGAACTGAGAAAGTCGCTCGCGCTGTTTGACAAACTGGATCACATTCCGCTCCAGCAGTTCCAACGTCTTAGCCGGCAGGATTACCTGATCACGGGATACTTCACGAAGCTGATGGACACTGATGCCCTTCGACTCACCCGAGTAGGAATGTTCCAACTGTTGCAGGGAGAGTACTTTGCCCCGGTATGATTTGGCCCGTTGGATGGCTTGTTCCAGATGCGTAAAAAATTCCTGAGCAACCCGGGTCCCCTCCGGAGAATTGGGAGTCCCCACATGCAGGGCCACTCCAGTGAACCGCCCAAAATGCCCGACAGGTGTCAGCAGCGCAGCAAAACGAAGCCCCTGTTTTTCCAGAAGCCAGAGTCCCATTTTAAGAACTCTTACCGGCCGTTCCCCGCCGACATTCACTTCTTCATATTCGGGAGGTGTGGTGAGTGTCGTATGGTGGCGATTGGTGACCATGCTGCTGGCAAGCGTGACCTCCTGATGATGATACTCGTCCCGCACACCGCAGAAATGCCTGATTTTAAGATCGCTGTTCAATAACTGATCGATGGCAATCTGCAAATCGGCCCTGACACGTAGCGGAAATACGCGTTCCGTAATCACGATCTCGCTGGTAGGTAATGGTGCGAAATGCCGTACGATCAGCGGCGCAACAGTGTCGGCCGGGGTGCGTCTCTGCCTCAACCAGGCCATCAGTCCCACAGCGACTCCCGACCCAAAGATCAAGCCTACAAACAGCCAACCCACGTCTTTCATTAACGACTCCTCAGAGTAGAATCGATCTCAGGTTGTGCCAGGCCTGAACGAGTGATTTGAACCTGCTTCGGGTATATCCTGAATCCGATTGATATTCAAACCGAATCTTATTTATTTAGATGTTTCATCACTCTTTGAGGTTCGCTGAGTCAGACAGAATCCCAGACTGATCAGAAAAATCAGCCACTCACCGGTCGCCAGTGAGTATGTCGTTGAGCCGATTCCCTCGAACAGGAAAAAACTGGCACAACGAAATAAGACCAGGCAACCATGCACGATCAGACAGACCGTCAAGGAATATCGCGTCACAGCGGCCTGCCAGAGGGGCCAGAGAAAGATCAGCCCTAAAGCCAGTTCCAGACCGCCATACACCACCAGGAATTCCGACTGACCGGAGCCTCCCTCCAGTGTAAAGCCCACCGACTGGGATGTGGATGCTGGGGTGATCGCACACCAGGCTGCGAGCATCAGATACAGTCCGCCTACCAGGGACAGCCAGACTCGAATCATCAGTTAAAACTCCTGTGTATTGAGGATACGCTGAATATCTCGAGAATAGACAATCCCCGTCCCATGGTCAAACCGTGGTGAACCTGGTCGCGTTTCCGACTGTCTTGTCGGCAGGGCATACCAGTCGATGAGGGTCTGCGCGAAATCCCCGCTGGTGCCTGTTTCTCTCTGCATTGTTTTTAGCTCAAGCTCGATTCACCTGAAAGTCGATATTCCACGACATGAAATCCATCATCACACTTTGTTGTCAGATCTGTTGTCCTGGAACGGCTTTCGTTCTTTGGGAGAGGGTGTGTTGATTGTTATCAAAACCTGATCAGATCTGATCAAAGTACCATATCTCATCCAAAGGGTTGAAAGCCATCGCTTTCAACCCTTTTTTTATTGGCCTCGTTTCAATCCCGGAAGGGTTGCTGCAATGAATAGTGACGCATGGATCACCGTATGTATTGTGGGTTTCCTGTTTTTCTCGCTGGTAAAAAATCTGGCTCCCCCGGACCTGTTGTTTCTGAGTGCCACAACCATCCTGGCAATCCTGGGAATCATTTCCCCCCAGGAAGCCTTCGTCGGATTTTCCAACTCCGGAATGCTGGCGGTCGCAGCCCTGTTTGTGGTCGTGGCCGGGCTGCGTGAAACCGGCATTCTCGATCTGATCGGGCATCATATTCTGGGTCAGACACGCAGTGAACGCAGTGCTTTACTCAGGCTCTCGGGCGTTGTACTTCCGCTGTCGGCGTTTTTGAACAACACGCCGATCGTTGCGATGTTTGTTCCGGTAGTCATCGACTGGAGTCGTCGGCACCGTATTGCCCCCTCCCGCCTGCTGATTCCACTCTCCTACCTGGCCATTCTCGGAGGCACCTGCACCCTCATCGGCACTTCAACCAACCTGGTGATTAATGGACTGATGCTGGAAAGTGGATTGCCAGGTATGTCACTTTTTGAAATCGGAAAAATCGGTGTCCCCTATGCCTGCATTGGGATCGCTTACCTGTTCTTTGCGGGTCGCGTCCTGCTCCCCGAGCGTCAGGAACTGCTGGAACAGTTAAGCGAATGTCAGCGGGAATACCTGGTTGAAATGGAAGTCCAGTCCGGCTGTCGTCTGATCGGTCAGACCATCGAGCAGGGCGGTTTACGCCAGTTGCCGGGCCTGTTCCTGATAGAAATTGATCGCCGCGGAAAGATTCTCTCCCCTGCAGGTCCCGAACAGATTCTGGAAGCGGGCGACCACTTAATCTTCACAGGCATTGTCAGCAGTATCATTGAACTGGAAAAAATCCCCCATCTCATCCCCATTGCCGATCCAGACTACGAAATCTCGCCCCGCAAGCAGCGTAAACGCCGACTGTGCGAAGCTGTGATTTCCGCCACCTCGCCCCTGGTGGGAAAATCCATCCGCGAGGCCGATTTCCGCGCCACTTATGGAGCGGCCATCGTCGCCGTTCATCGCGCCGGGAAACGTATCGAACAGAAAATCGGTGATATCAGTCTGCAAGCCGGCGATACTCTGCTCCTGCAGACTCCGCTTCATTTTCTGCGTGCCTACCGCCACGATCCGGCGTTTTACCTGATCAGTGATGTCGATGACTGGCGTCCCATCCGGGCAGACAGAGCCTGGATCGCCGCCCTGCTCTTCTTCATCCTGATGGGCCTGATGATTTCAGGTGTCATGCCGGTAGTACTCTCCACCATGCTGACCGCGGTTCTCATGGTTCTCCTGGGCTGTCTCTCTACCGGTGATGCCCGTCGGAGTATTGAATGGCAGGTGCTGATCACCATTGCTGCAGCATTTGGAGTCGGCACAGCACTTCAGAACTCCGGTGCCGCTACTGAGATTGCCAGTAAGTTTGTCTCTTCAACGCAAGCCTGGGGACCAATCGCGGCCCTGGCGGTAATCTATCTGCTGGGATCGATCCTCACAGAGCTGATCACCAATAATGCTGCTGCCGTGCTGTTATTTCCGTTTTGCCTGGAGACGGCCCGACTGTATGACGCCAGTCCGCTGCCGTTTCTCATCGCCCTGATTCTGTCTGCCTCCGCCAGTTTCATGACACCGATCGGTTATCAGACCAACCTCATGGTCTATGGCCCGGGCGGCTATCGCTTCTCTGACTTCATCCGCATAGGCACACCCCTCAACCTGCTGCTCTGGATCACCGCGGTGATCCTGGTTCCCTGGATCTGGCCATTCTGAGACGGGCAGTGGTATGCCCTCCATCGACTGTTATAATGAACTGGTATGCTCTCGGTTCAGGGATGTTTTATGCTGGAAAATATTGCCTACATTGTCGCAGCCGTCTTCTGCGAACTCTATCTCTTTCTAATGATCCGTAGTCTGTTTTCATCACGCTCACAGGGACATCAATTTTCACACCTCAAGAATCTGGATTCTGCTATCGCAAGTTACAGCAAGCTGATTCAAAAGAATCCTCGCGATATCAAATCCTACCTGGCACGTTCCAGCGCTTACATCCAGCAGGAGCGTCTAACAGAGGCACTTGCCGATTGCGATATGGTCACACTGTTGGAGCCAGACAATCCCTATGCATTTTTAAATCGGGGAGCCATTTATGGTCTACAAAATGAGCATGAGAAATGTATCGATGAAACGACCCGCTGTCTCGAATTAAAACCCGATACACTTGATGCACTGATCAATCGCGCCCATACCTATGCCCGTCTCGGAAACATCGATGCGGCACTGAGCGACTTTGCCCGGATTATAGAACTGGCCCCTCGTAACCCGGAGCATTACTTTGAACGGGGTAACTGCTTCCTGAATCTCCACAAGTATCCAGAGGCGATTGCAGACTATACACATGCGTTGAAACAACGCGACAAAACCTGGGAGTACTATTACCGCTGGGATTGTCACCAGAAGCGCGGAATCGCCCATACAAAACTGGGACAGTTGAAACAGGCACGTGTAGATTTTGATCTCGCCTTAAAACATTGCCTCTTCCACGAGGCCATTCGACTCGACCCACATGACCTCGACAACTACATCCTGCGGGGAACTCTCTATTATTGTGCCGAGCAGTATCAGAACGCCCTGCTGGACTTTCTGAAGATACAGAAACAGACCACGCTTACTCCAGATCAGCAGGCCATTCTGGGATTCTGTTACCTGAAGTTGGGTGAAGTGCAACAGGCAAAAGCCGTCTTCAGACAGGCACTGGAAAGTAATGTTTATAATGCAGACATCGATCAGAACCCCGGTGATCCCGGCAATTATCTCGATCGTGGCATACTCCGATTTGAACTGCAGGAATATCAAACAGCGATTGACGATTTTAACCACGCCCTGAAGTTGGGTGAGCAGTCCGAAGAATTACTGGCTGCACGGGGATCAGCCTATCTGAAACTGGGCAAATATGACCTGGCGAAGCAGGATTATGAAACCGCACTTTCGCGCGCCCCCGAATGTCCGACCACTTATATTTGTCTGGCCTGGATGCTGGCCACCTGCCCCGAACCACAATATCGCAATGGCCCGAGAGCACTGGAACTGGCGTAACGCAATCTGGAGTTACTTCCTGAAATAAACTGGAACTCCCTCAGTGTACTCGCAGCCGCCTCCGCGGAGTCCGGCGACTTCGAAGAGGCGATCAAGTGGATCACCCAGACCATGAAATTGGCCCAAAATGAAGATAAAACAGACTGTGAAAAACAGCTGCAGTGTTATGAAAGAAATCAGGCCTATACCGACCTCGATCCCTGATGCGAGGTGTTATTACTCCTCAGTGCGTGATATCCATCGTTTTTATGCGACTCTGGCTTGAATCTTCACAGGGTAATTTATTACAAAAGGCCCCCCTCAGTTCTCCTGTTTCAAATAATATAAAATCAACTCACACGGATGTGATCACAACATGACCAGCAACACGTTCTCCCCCGGCCCGACACCGGATTCTGTCAAAGCCGCTGATGGCTCAATCCATACGGTCCCCACAGGCTGGACCCTGCTCCCCCCCGGGGATGCCGGTCTGACGCGACGAGTCAAAGCTGCGGGAGAATTCTGGAGCATACAGGAAAAGAAAGGCCGGCGAACCTTTTCGAAAGGCATCTGGGCGCCTGCAGAAACCATCACTCAGATACAAGCCGACCTGGAAGCAGAGCGTGCCACTCCCGCCTATGCCAAAAAGCAGGCTGCCGCTGCCGCGCGCCGGGAACAGGAACAGGCCACCTACGTCGACGATTTTCTCACTGCGGTACTCTCCTATCTGGACTTCCACCCGACGCATGAGCAGATCGCCCGTCAGATGGCACAGGCAATCACGGCGCACGCAACTCCCGTCGGTAGCGGAACGGTGGCCCGTACAAAACGGATTCCCCTGGAGCAACGTGCGGAAGCAGCTGTCATCGCCTGGATGCGTCACCGGACAACCGCTTATGACGAAATGGTCATTCCCCGCGTGAAAGGGAAACGACGCGAAGTCCGGCGGATGCTGGCCCGTCGTTCCAAGGAACTGCTGAATGAGTATCGCAGCCCCGCTACTCCTCCGACAGACTGCCCCCTGCACCGCGCCCTTGCAGAGTGGGAAGCCGATGGTTTAAAGTGAAGGTAGTCAGATCACTCTTTCCGGGCACGGCGCTCATCGACGAGAGAGGCTGTTGTCAGGTGGTGAACTGTGTCATTCCGGGTCCGCCAGAAGGAGCAGTATAATGAGTCTGCAGCAACTGATCGAAACAGCCTACGCCATGGTCGCGGACGACAAGGGCCTGCTGGCCATGGACGAAAGCACGCCCACCTGCCACAAACGGTTCGCGAAACTCAATATTCCTCAGACCGAGGAATTCCGACGCGATTACCGCGAACTGCTGGTCACCACGCCTGGCCTGAATGAAGCAATCAGTGGTGCGATCCTGTACGACGAAACCATCCGTCAGCAGACCAAAGACGGCAAGCCTTTCGTGCAGGTGCTTCAGGAGGCCGGCATTATCCCCGGTATCAAGGTCGACAAAAGCACGACTTCCCTGGCGGGATTCCCCGGAGAGAAAATCACCGAAGGACTGGATGGCCTGCGGGAACGACTCGCAGAATACGCAGAGTTAGGCGCCCGGTTCGCCAAGTGGCGGGCCGTGATCACGATTGGGGAAGGCACCCCCACAACCGGTTGTCTGGAAGCCAACGCTCACCTGCTGGCACGCTATGCATCCTTGTGTCAGGAAGCCGGCCTGGTTCCCATCGTGGAACCGGAAGTTTTGATGGATGGGGCACATACCCTGCAACGCTGTTTTGAAGTGACCGAACAGACGCTGCGACTCGTCTTCGCTCAGCTCGCAGCACAACGGGTACTGCTGGAGGGCATGATCCTCAAACCAAACATGATCGTCCCGGGTCTGCAGTGCCCCAAGCAGAATTCCGTCGAGGATGTCGCCGATGCGACAGTCAGCTGTTTCCGACGCGTGGTCCCCGTCGCAGTTCCCGGCGTCGCGTTCCTCTCCGGCGGTCAGTCAAGCGAACTCGCTTCCGAGCGTCTGAACATGATGAATATCAAGTACAAAACCAAAGTTCCCTGGGCACTCTCCTTCTCCTTCGCCCGTGCCATTCAGCAGCCCGGCATGGAGATCTGGGGCGGAGATTCCGGTAATGTCGCAGCGGCTCAGAAATCGATGTATCATCGCGCCAGCTGTAACCGCAGTGCCCGACGCGGAGAATACAGTGCCGAAATGGAATCGGCGTCCGCGTAAATCTTAACCGAATGTAAGGAGACTCATGACTGTGAAAACCGGCCGTTATCGACATTATAAAGGAAACGACTATCTCGTTATCGGAGTCGCCAGACATAGTGAGACCGAAGAAGAGATGGTCGTTTACAGCGCGGATTACGGCCAGTTCGGTCTCTGGGTGCGTCCTAAGGAAATGTTCCTGGAAAAAGTTGAGGTCGACGGACGCGTCGTTCCCCGCTTTCAGTTTATTGGTCCCGAGTAGACTCTACTCGGCTTCCGCCTGAATGTCAGCGACACCATCGCGACCAACGTGCACATGGATTACGTTCGGATGACAACAGACCGGACAGTCCTCAACATATTCCTGATCGGCCCCCTGGGAAACATCAATCGGGATGACGATCTCTTCACCGCACGCATCACAAATATAACTGGCTTCTTCCTGCATCGCTCGGGTCTCCTGTTACCTTATTTGACGAAGCACAACAATAGCATTTTCCAATCTGCTTCATGCTGGCCTGGTTGAATTATACACCGTCACTCTGACCAGAAGTGATGCCGATCTGAAAAAACTCTGTTGGTGTTCGGGATTCTGAAAGAAGTCGGAACAGATTACCCGGAATTCTATCTAATTGGATTCCGCGTTGTTAATATAATTCCAGTATCGGGTCACCGCATGCGGTGCACACAAGGTACTTTGTTTCGAAGATTTCCTCTGGACTTCTCCCGAAATGATTTCATCCCGCATTCCTTCAGCAGAGAAGATTCAGATGGCGAATAAGAAACAACAGAAAAAGAAAGATCGCGAGAAACGGGTCGCTAAGAAAAAGCACCTGGAGAGCGTCAAAAAGAAGAACCAGGAAAAAACAAACGAGGAATCGAAACAACCGATTCCTGCCCGTACGAAAATTATGCAGTCTGCCGTTCCCAAAGGTGATCAGGGAGCGAAGGGCAATCAGAAAAATACGTTCATGCACAGACGGACCGGCGGCTGATAAGCTGGAGTGAGTCACAGTCATGCGCGAAGTCCTGCCTCGACTGCTCTGGATCGGTAATGCCCGAGATGCACGCGACTTTAATCAGGTCCTCGATCTCGGCATTACCGCAGTCATTGATCTGGCACGGGAAGAGCCCCCCATCAGCTATCCCCGTGAAATCGTCTACTGTCGTCTGCCCCTGATCGATGGTGACGAAAACCAGACTGTGGTACTGCAGACCGCTTTGACCACCGTGGCCCGCTTTATTTCGGCCGATCTGCCAACACTGGTCGCCTGTAGTGCCGGCATGAGCCGCTCCCCTGCTATCGTTGCTGGGGCACTGTCGCTGGTGCATGACTGTTCTTTTGCCGAAGCAATCCAGCAGATCGCTGCGACTGGTCCCTGCGATGTCGCTCCGGGACTCTGGAATGAGATTCAACAGTTACTCGAGGAACCGGGCAGCTAATCCGGTTGCTGATACTGCCCCATGAAATAGATCAGCCGAGTCTGACGGTCACGGATCAAAAACAGAAACGGATGATCGGCACGAAATACTTTGGGAGGTTCGGGTTCCATCGCACCGGCTCCGGCCATCATAATCGCTGTCGCAGCTGCTGCCTCTGTGCCTGTTTCATTGACATCAACAAATGTTTTATGCAGGACCGAACCGATAAACAGACCTTCCGGATCATCTGAGATTCCGGAAAAGTCTGCTACATTCAAATTAAAAGCCTGCTGCATCCCTAAAGCTTGCAGAGGCGCATTCAGCTCATATTCCAGCTCCAGTTGAAAGCGGGGCAGACTGACAATGACCTCACGGTAATTCGTACTCAGCCACTGATTGAGCGTCTCCGAATTCAACTCCGATTCCACTGTTTGCAATGCCCCCTGCTGGCGAGGCAGAATGATGCACATGCTGAAGTCGCTCCCCCCTCCCGGGATTTCTTGTGCTACCATATGAAAACTGCCATCTTCGGCTTCGACTGGCTGAATGATGGAATTCTGCTGACGATAAGGCAGTTCCAGTACCTGAACCAGTTCATTTTCATAATAGCCGAAGGCATTTGTCTGATGCATCATCGGGACTGGCGTCTGCTGCTCGGCCGAGATGTGAAAGGGTTCATCCCGTGTCAGTTCCGGATCGAACTCATCCTCCCAGGTTCCCTTGAAATAGATCGCGTTGACCAGAACCAGCCGCGTCAGTTCATTGAAACTGAGGGGTGACGCCACTTCCGTAATTTTGCCGCGCGTCTCCTGGCTGACCCACTGATTGATCCGAGCTGCCGCATCTACAGGATCCCGCTGAAAATCGACGCTCTGTAAACCGCCGCCGTAATACTCGCGGACCGTTTCCAGAAACGGAGCGAGAAACTGATAACCCGCCTGCCCCCAGAGCTGGTTGGCGACGTTCAGTTCCACGCCTCCGGTGCGAGTCTCAGTTAACAAATGGTGAAACGATTCATGCAGCTGCTGTCCTTCTTGAGTCAGTCGCAGCGCCTGTTTCATCTCCGCCGCGGTTTCCCCGCGGGCACCTGCGAGTGTCATCGCGAGCGCAGTGGAAATACTGGCCGGGGAAAAGAACAGGTTTCCGGAATTAACCTGTGACAGTTCTGCAAACAGGGCACAGGCAAAACGGTTTCCATCATCGACGACGGTACGCAGCTCACAATAGCGCTGTTCGGCACTGATTTGACGTTTCTGATCCATGAGACTTACTCTTCCAGTGGCTGGCCATCAATCAGCTTCTGCATCTGCTGCTGCAGATGTCCATCCGGTTCGAGTTCTACCGCCTGTTTGAGGAGCTCATATCGTTGTGACGTGTCTCCCCAGGTAGCCAGAGCGGCGACCGCCATCTTGCGATTGCGGATCACGGGGCTCTTCAGTCCGGCTTCAATCAACGTTTTTCCCTGCCCCGGGAAACGACGGAGTTCCTGTAAAATATAATCAAGGCAGCCATGCTGTTTAAAGTCATCGCCCACTCCCGGCGCATCACCGGGTCCACTGGCAATTCGGTCGAGATCCAGCTGCTGTTCCGCGAAGTCCAGAACCTGTGTCAGTTGAGGTTCTTCACAGACCAGCAGCAGGTGGAACCAGCGTCCAGCATCGTCCGGCTGCTCCTGCAGTCGGTCCCAGTGATAATCCCAGGTTGGCAGCTTTAAAACCCGCGCCGCCTGATTTGCCTGGAAAAACTCATACTCTTCTTCGCTCTCCAGTCCCTGTCTGACCCGGCTCTCCCATTCGGGACGCTCCAGGATCCGTTTGCACGCCGCTTCTAATCTCTGGCGACATTCATGGGACCAGCCCCGTTCACTTCGCACATCCCAGTCGGCTTCCTGATTGGAGAGATAGAGTTGAATTGCGCGTATGTGCAGAAAATCATCCAGGGTTACAGACGCTTCCTCAATCTGCTGGAGATACAGTTCGACCGCGGCTGCACCATCATCGTAGTCGTCCATATCTTCCGCGGGACCACCGTTAATCAACGCTTCAATCAATTCGCCGGCCGCCGTCAACAATTCTCGATCCTGAGTTGAATTATGTAACGCGGGCAGCAGACCGCCGGTATTTGCACAGATATAAGCCAGATACTCTGTCAGCACGGAATTACGAAATCCCTCACGAAGCAGCCAGTCCCTGATTTCTTCATTCTCAGTTTCTGCCAGCCGCTCAACGATGTGGATCCGTCCCCAGCCAAACACATTCTGTGCCAGCTCCCACAATGCCTGCTCAGTGTCGTCTGCAACGTTAGTCAACGCCACAGCACAAAACAGCGTGAATTCATCGTGCCGTCCCAGGATATGAAACAGCTCCGAATTTTCCTCGACCTGGTAGAGTCCCAGCAGCGCGATTCCGAATTTGACCGTTTCCCGGTCCGTAGTCTCGGTGGCAAAAGAATATGCCAGTTCGTACAGTCGGTCATGTTTAAGCTGTGGCTCATTCAGCAGGCGCGCTATGACCGCATCAATCAACGCCACAATATGCTCTTCCACGATGTGTTGATAGAGCTGATATTTGTTGATCGCCGTCGGTTCTTCGCAGCAGGTCAGCAGCAGCCAGATGGTTTTCTCAACCCGTTCGTCAGAGTCGCTGCCCCCCGTATGATGAGTCATGACTCCATCCAGGGCGCCTGCTGCCCAGCGCAGCTCCAGGTCTTCGTTCACCCGTTCTTCATCGGGTAACTGATAGCCTGCTTCCACAAGACCGGGCTGTCCCGAAACGATGTGCAGGCAGAGATGATCGTAGATGGAGGGGCGGACATCCCAAGGCAGCGTTTCGGGGAGCTCGCGCGCATCGTCATCCTTTTCCCCGGAATTCTGATCGAAAGCAACCATCCTCTTTAACACAGTCCTCTTTTAACACAATATCACAAACGACACTTCCGTATATCATTTTAATGTAATAATGGGTTCATGACACGAACCAGCAGCCTGCGGTTCATGAATTTATGAACATTTAAAAAAGAGGTTTTAATGATGTGTACAGAGATCAGTCAAGGCAGAATGCCCACTTTCAGGAACTCTCTGTTCAGACTTTCGCCACCGGGGTAGCTGTCCCCAGTCCCATGAGAATGGATTCTTCCAGATCCTTGCCACTCACCGGTCTGGAGAAGTAATAACCCTGGCCCAGGCAGCAGCCCAGATCCTGCAGAAGTGCCAGCTGTTCGGTATTTTCGATCCCTTCTGCAATCACTTCCAGCCCCAGCTTTTCGGCCAGGATGATCAGCGCGTGAATCAGGGTGACCTCACGGTCCCGGTCCGATTTCTTAACGAATTCCCGGTCCAGCTTTAAGGCATCGATGGGAAAATCACACAGGCATGACAATGAAGAATACCCGGTTCCGAAGTCATCGACGTCCAGTTTGACCCCCAGTTTTTTCAAGCCATTCAGGGTGGCAATCGAGGCCTCCCGGTCGTGCATGATCATACTTTCGGTCACTTCCAGGTGCAGACATCCTGCAGGCAGACCATGTTTCTGCAGGGCCTGTTCGACCACGGAAATCAAAGTCGGATGTTCCAACTGTTTCCGTGAGACGTTCACATGCATATTATCTGGTGCGTGTTCACCCAGACGGTTCCGCCAGTCGGCCAGTTGACGGCAAGCTTCATCGATCACGAAGTTACCAATGGGAATGATCATATCCATCTCTTCGGCGACCGAGATAAACTCATCGGGAGGAATCATGCCCCCCACCGGATGGAACCAGCGAATCAGCGCCTCGACGCCCCGCAGTTCCTCTGTTTCCAGATCAATGATCGGCTGATAGAAGAGCGTCAGTTCATTGCGTGCCAACACATCGCGGAGCTCATTTTCCACATAGAGCCGCCGTTGTGCCTTCTCCCGCAGTACGCGGTCGAACACAACCGGTCGATCCAGCTTCTCCGCTTTTGCTTCGTACATCGCGAGATCCGCATTACTCAGCATCTCGCTGGCAGAACTTACGGGATGCTCGCTGGTCACGATCCCGATGCTGGCGCTGGAGTAAATCGTATATCCGCCCAGATTATACGGTTCAGATAAGGTATTAATCAGCCGCTCCGCAACCCTGGTCGCATCCTGAGGGGATTTCAGATTTTCCAGCAGAACGACAAATTCATCACCGCCAAGTCGAGCAGCCTGGATCGTATCCGCAGCCCGTACTGATTTCCGCAGGCGAACGGCAATCGCTTCGAGCAGTTTGTCCCCGACATCATGCCCCAGACTGTCGTTGATCAATTTAAAGCGATCAAAGTCCATAAAGAGCAGCGCATAATGTTTTTCCGGCTGACGATCAATCACTCGCTGGATCGATTCCAGGATCGAAACGCGGTTCGGCAGTCCCGTAAGGGGATCATGGTGCGCCAGGTGCTGCATCCGCTGCATTAAACGTTTCTGTTCGCTGATATCAATTCGCAGCGCAAGGTAGCCGCTGATTTTGCCCTTGTCATCCTGAAGAGGCACAATTGTGGTATTCACCCAGTAGAGCGATCCGCTTTTGGATTTGTTACAGATCTCTCCCCGCCAGACATTTCCCTGCCCGATGGTCCGATACATCTCACGAAAGAATTCATCGGTGTGCTGTTCGGAGCGCAGGATACGATGGTTTTGACCAAGCAGTTCCTCGCGGCTGTAGCCCGAGATCTGGCAGAAATTCTCGTTGACATCCAGGATCTTACCCCGCACATCGGTCATCGCCACGATCCCCGCCTCATCGACGGCGTCGCGAAATGCCTGTAGATAACTCAATTCGGAGTTAAGATCTGTCAATTTGATGTGCCCTTAATTCAGTGTCGTTCCTCACAGGAACGTGCTACTGAATCTAAAACGGTTGAATACTCGGTTTTGCTCTGAATTCCTTTCTTTCAGTTTCGCTGTCGCATTCACTGGTACAGCGATTCCCTCCTGACGTGCGTTGAAAGTTTAGGCCACCCCAGCAACGACTTAGGTAAAATACGGGGGAATTACACGATTCAAGGATACGATTATACGGGTCAGTCCGATTCTAAGCCGCATGTTAACTTCCAAGGCGAATACAGCACTTCCAGATAGTGTCATCCAAATAAAAAGCCACTGGTCCGTATCAGAACCAGTGGCTTCCCGATTGAATCAATTGCCTGGCGGTGAATAGTCAGTTCAATCCGCCAGCTTCTGTAGCATCTCAGCCAGTTTCACTCCGACTCCACTTACAGACTTCTGCAGATTTTCATCTTTGAGCTGGCCGTTTTCATCGAGGGCTTCGTGGGCCTTGGAAACCGCGACCTGATCCGGCAGAACCACGACGCCGATGTTTCCCAGAATCGAGCGGACGTGGACCAGTCCCCGCAGGCCTCCCAGGGCTCCTGGAGAGGCCGATACCAGTGCAGCTACCTTACCCCGATAAGCCTGGAGTGGCGTTTCATCGCCGACTTTTCGTGAAACCCAGTCAATCGTATTCTTCAACAGTGGCGTAATTGAGCTGTTGTATTCAGGTGATGCAATCAACAGACCATCGTGCTCGAAGAACAGCTGCTTCAGTTTTGCAGCGGCATCGGGTTCACCCGTACTCCGTTCCAGGTCTTCATTAAACAGAGGCAATGGATAATGCTTTAGATTGACCACTGTCACTTCCGCCCCTGCTGCCCGGGCACCCGCCACTGCGACTTCGAGCACACGCTGGTTATGAGAATTCTGTCTGGTACTGCCTGCAAAGGCTAGAATTTTAGGTGACGCCATGAGTCTCGCTTCCTTCTGAAGATGCATGATGAATTGAATGATAGAGAGCAGAGTCAACTGCTATCTTACTGAACCTGGTCTAAGAGATCGAACGTTTTTTATTCCAGAACAGGTCTGTCCTATCCCCGTGCCTTCTTGCGCTGATCGAGACTCATCTGCCCCGGACCATTGGCCATCAGGAACAGCATCGTCCCCATCAATGCCAGGTTCTTCATGAACTGAATCATTTGAGCCTGCTGTGCCTGGGCATCTTCCAGTGTCCAGAAGTCATGGAAAAAGTAAGTAGCCAGTACCAGGAACACCAGCAGCAGGCCCGCACCGATGCGTGTCTTGAAACCAAGAATGACGGACAGACTCCCGGCAATCAGAAACACAATCGCCCCCGCCAGCATGATTTGGGGTGCCGGAACTCCTTCCGAAGCCATGTAGCCGGCCACGTTATTGAACTGGGGAATTTTGTTTCCGACAGCACTCATCAGAAAAATGGTCGCGATCATGATTCGCCCTGCTAAGCTCGTCAGTCCTGCCAGTGGATTTTGAGACATCTTTGGTTCTCCCTTAAGTTTTTCTTGTCGTGATTTTCAGTTGTGATTGTTAATTGTCAGTTTAATTCAGATCAAACAGCATGATCTCGGCATCGTTGGTTGCCTGGATCTTCAAGTTTCGAGTGTCACTCACGGCGGCACCGTCGCTCACATCCAGAGCAACATCGTTCAACAGCACACTTCCCCTCAGAACCTGCAACCAGGCATGCCGTCCTTCAGCCAGTTCGTATGAAACGGTTTGCTCTGCTTCAATCTGCGAGAGATAAACTCGCGCGTCCTGATGAATCCGCAACGAACCTGCTTCTGCCCCGGGCGAAGCCACCAGCCGCAGCTGATTCTGTTGCTCACTCACGGGAAATTGTTTCTGTTCATAACTGGGCTCGATCCCCTTACTTTCCGGGAACAACCAGATCTGGTACAGGTGCACCGGCTCAGTTGCGGACGGGTTGAACTCACTGTGAGTAATCCCGGTCCCCGCCGACATCCTTTGGAACTCGCCGGCCCGCAGGACTTCACCGTTGCCCATCGAATCCTTATGTTCGAGAGCACCTTCCAGAACGTAAGTCACAATCTCCATGTCCCGGTGGGGATGAGTCCCGAAGCCCTGCCCCGGTTGGACCACATCTTCATTCATGACCCGCAGCGTACGAAAGTGGACGTGCTCCGGATCCTGGTAACCAGCAAACGAAAAAGTGTGATAAGTATCGAGCCAGCCATGATCGGCATGGCCCCGTTCCTCAGCCTTGCGTACACGAATCATTGTAGAGCCCTTTCTCCCATTTACTTGAATTCCATATTATTTACATATAAACTATCAGGTTAAAAAAAATCAGCCTGAAATCCTGGCACCAACACAACAGTTCTGTCGCGCTTTGACCAGTAGCCGATTCAATTCATGCAGTTCGTCTTCGGCCAGATGCCCTAGCAGTTCCTCATGCAGCGCACTTAAAGGTGCGTCCATCTCATCCAGCAGATCTTTTCCTTCTGAAGTGATCTCCACGTAAACCACCCGTCGGTCTTTCTGGCATCGTTTCCGCCGTACCAGTCCCTGTTTCTCCAGGCGGTCAATCAGCCCGGTAATCGCAGGTACGACCTGAACCATGCGGCTGGCGATTTCCAGACTGGGCAATGGTTTCCCCTCGCCCCGCAGAATCCGCAATACATTATACTGTGATGAAGTTAACCCGTACTCCCGAAACATCTTACCGAGACGGTTCTGAAGCTGATCGCTGGTACGCAATATGTTCAGAATCGCCTCGATTTCAGGGGACTGAAATGCCTGCTTCTTCTTCAATTCCTGTTGCAGTTGTGTCGGTTTCATATTCATTGTGTAACCTCTCTGCATTTAGTTTACATATAAACTATCGTCACGTCAATATGTATTCTGAAATTTTTCTCGAAAGATTTCTGTGGTGAGCAAAACCGCCGACTGCTCAAACCCGATATCCAGCTCCCTGCTCCCATCTAACAGGTAAGTAAACCAGAGTAGGAATCGCGTCTCGATCAGTTACAATGAGAGAGATAACACTTATCATTTTTTCAGCCAGTCGCTCCAGCAGCATGAAACAGATCTCCCTTTTGACATTGGCACTCTTCCTCGCTCTGCCCCGACGGGCGGCAGAAGCCTGTATGAATTGCGTGAACAGTGTCACCGAGGTAAAGCTGCCCTATCTGAACTCCCTGCTCCTCGTCTTTACCGGCTGGCTCGTTCTCACGCTGATTTTCTGTCGTCCCCTGACAAAAGGGACCAGGCGGTTTTACTATTTCGGAATCCCCTGCTTGATACTGGGAGTTCTGATGTTCGTTCCCCTGGGAATGGGTGTGCCCATCATTCTCTGCTGGATCATTTACCTGCCCTATCAGATCCTGCAGTTCTTCTCGACCAGACAGGAACGCATTCTCAGAAACTTCATTCCCCTCAGTGTCAATATCCTCGCATTGCTCCTGTCGTTGACTCTGATCTTCGTCACCACAGCCCGGGCTAATACCACGCCGGAACTGATCAAATCGCTGGGAGGCATTTCCCCCTTCTATCCAGCGACTGTCCACCAGCAAATCACACGACTGTCCCAACGCGGTCCGGAAGTCGTTGCCCCTCTGAGCGATACCCTGGCTGCAAACTTCGAACGCTATGAGCAGGTCAGCGCTTACCCGACCGCACGCATGGCCTATTGCCTCAGGGAGATCGGCGGTCCCCAGGCGGAAGCAACGCTACAGCACATCATTGAACACCACATGAATTTCGAGGACAGTTCCAGCGCGAAATGGGAAGCCGCGGTCTGTTGTCTATACGCTGAATGTGCCGGTGAACGGGCTGTTCCAGTACTCTCGGATCAACTCAACCAGGCGGAGCGCAGTCAGAACCATTTCCAGAAACAAGTCGCCCTGATCGCGCTGGCTCGCACGCGGGATCAGACCGCCATCGAAACGGTTCTCAATCACGTCCCCTTTTTACAGGAAGATCTGCAGGCTGATCTCACCAGCCGCTGGAGTGCTGCGATGATCAGCCTCACCCTGCAGGCACTCGCCGAAGGACAAGCCAGTCAGGACCTGATCCAAAGCCCCGTCTACCATCGCCTGATGCTGGGACTGCGACCGGAGCTGAAGTCCGAATCCGGCATTGTCTGGAATCAGCAATGGGATGGCGAGTTAGACCCGGAGGCACTCAAAACGCACTGGTCAAGACTTCTGCAAAGCAAAAGAAGTGAAGCAGGATAGACTCTGCGCCACTCGATTAAACTGGATTGCTAAATCATTGTTTGCGTCTTTCGAGTAAAACCGCCATAATCTATACATCAGCACACACGCAAACCTATCCTTTACAGACTCATCCATTTCTATGACTATTCGCTTAAAACTGGTTGTTACAATATTACTCCTGACTTGCTTTTTGATCCCAATAGCAATCCTAAGTTGGGAAGGTTTAGAAAATCGATATAAGATTGCAATTCAGGTTGCCAGCGCGGAACTCTCATTAGTTGCGATTTTCTATCTTGTTTCCTTTTTTTATACTCGACATGCATCCATAGCAGATAGAGATCAAAATGAATCAACCGAGTTCCCTGCCCATGATTTCGGAAAACTGATCGGTATTTCGCTTGTCTTTTTAAGTATATTTTTTTTGCTGGCAACTGCTGTACTGCTTGAGAAACATAATCGATACCTCGATTCTCAACTGGAGTTTCAGTTCAAACAACAGGCATTGATCAGAAAACAGACTGAGTTCGGGATAACAGCAGCTAAGCAGGCCAAACGAAGACAGCTACTGGATACCCTTTATCAAGAACGAGACCCCAAGGATCAATCAATACCAGAGCTCTATGGAACATCTTTCGGAAAACATTCCCCAAGGCTTCCGAAAGCCGATTTACGATCCAGACAGGAAGCAGTCCTTGAATTCATTAAATTGGAAAGGGATCTTGGAAAAGAAATTGATCTAAGTAGGGCCTTCCTCAACAATCTTGACCTCGGAAAATACAGACTCAAAAGACACCACCTTGAAGGTGCCTTGCAAGGCGCTAATTTTGAAGCAGCTCGTTTGGCAGGTACCAATTTTAAGGAAACAAATTTACGAGGAGCGATTTTCCGAGGAAGTAATCTGGAGTCAGCACGTTTTTCCAGCTCCGATTTAACCGGAGCAGATCTTCGGGCCTCAAATCTTGAGGGAGTAATTTTTTCTGAGACTCGACTGGCTGGCGCTCGATTGTATGGATCCTATATTAAACTGACCATATTTTTTGATTCGTTTCTGGACGGCGCAATTGTGCGTTCTCCTAAGTGGATTGAGAATTATATGAAGATTTCACCCAAATTTACTATCTTTCGCTTAGATCATTACAAACTCGTAAAACAACAAGACGAATCGGGAAACACTATCTATGTCTTCGACGGACAAGACCCGGTTCTGCTGGCTAAAAAACCTTAGTCTGAACTCAATTGACCAATATGAAATTGAACTCGCTAATCTTCCACGCCCGCCCAGTGAGGATCATCGAGTCCCAGGTTCATCTTGAATTCCTTGTAAGCCACAAACAGCACGGGCACCACGAACAGCGTAATTAGCTCGACAGTCATCCCGCCGACCACCGGCCAGGCCATCGCCTTGGCCACATCGGAGCCGCGACCGGTCGAAAAGATCACGGGCATCAATGCGATAATCGTGGTAAACGTTGTCATCAGACAGGGGCGAATCCGCTTGAGCCCTGCCTGCACTGCCGCATTGCGAATATCCTCGCTGGTGTTGAGTCGCTTCCGGGTGAATACCTGATCAAGATATGTTGCCATCACCACGCCATCATCAACGGCGATACCAAACAGGGCAATAAAGCCAACCCAGACTGCCGTGTTAATCTCAATCTGGTTCCAGCCCAGAAAGATCATACCACCGGCAAACGCGACCGGTATCCCGGCAAACACGGTCAGCGCGATCGATAGATTGCGGAACTGCAGATAGATAATAAACAGGTTGGTGAAGATCACCAGGGGCACCACCCACATCAGCCGCTGGTTGGCTTCAATCTGGTTCTGAAACGATCCGACTGCCTGCAGTGCGTAACCCGCCGGCAGATCCAGCGAACCTTCCTGCTGCGCAGTCCGCAGGCTGTTTTCAACGGTATCCACGGTTTCCAGAGCCCCTTCCTGCCCCGAAGGAGAGAAAGAGACGTAAGCCACCAGTCGTGCGTCTTCACTATTGATCACGCCGGGGCCCCAGGTTGTCTTCATCTCTGCCAGCAACGAAAGCGGAATGATCTCTCCCGATTGTGTGACCACGGGCAGTCGATTCAGTTCGTCAATCTGTTCCCGCAGGTTTCTTTCATAACGGACACGGATCGGATAGCGTTCGCGACCCTCGACAGTCCGCGTTACGTTAGATCCCCCCAGTGCCGTTTCAATCACCTCATTCACCATCGCGGTCGACATCCCGTATCGGGCCGCAGTCTCCCGACTCACATCAAATTCGACATAAGGTTTACCCAGCACAATATCCGGATTTACAGTTGCGGCATTGACCTGGGGGATCTGCTTGAGATGATCGGCCACAGCGATCGAAGCTTGCGCAAGACCATCCAGGCTGTCGCCGTAAATTCGGATTGCCATCGACGCCTTGATCCCGCTCTGCAACATCACCACACGCCCTTCGATCGGCTGTAGTGGAGATGCGGGTGTCACACCGGGCAATGTTGCGACCGCGTTGATCTGATCCCAGATATCGTTGGTAGTCACACCGGGCCGCCACTGATCGACGGGCTTAAGCATGACGTATGTTTCAATCATGGCCGCGGGAGCGGGATCGAGGGCCGACTCAATCCGGCCGATTTTCCCCAGCACGTTTTCAACCTCGGGAATCTCACTGATTAACGCATCCTGTGTCTGCAACACTTCCATCGCCTGGGAAAAGCTGGCTGCAGGATAGAGCGTCGGCATATAGAACCAGCTCCCTTCATCGAGGGCAATCCAGTCATTCGTTGACAGTCCGGGAAACATGTGCTTCACCTCAACCCAGCCAGGCACTTCGTTGGGCTCGACACCCAGAGCCCGGGCTCCTTTTTCGAGAGGCTTCAGCACGGCTGGCATACCAATCCAGCTTCCCAGACCGAGCAGCACGATCAGTGTGGGGCCAGTGAAGAACAGGTACTTATGTCGCATGAAAAAGCGGAGCGTGGGTTCGTATAAATAATGAATCAGCCGCGCAACCGGGTTTTCATCGACAGGACGCAATCGTTCTCCCAGCAGCCAGAAACAGCTGATTCCCGCCAGCCCCACTGCAATCAGCGTCAGCACCGGTAAACTCAATGGCAACCACCGTTGGAAATCTGAACCGAAAGACCAGGTCAGAATTCCACAAACCAGCGCGAACACGACCGACACAATCAGGCGTTGTCTCCAGGGCCTGGGATTCGAATTCAGAAACAGTCGACTCAACAGGGGAACGAGCGTGATCGCCACAATCAGGGCCGCGGTAATCGAGAAAGTTTTCGTCCAGGCCAGCGGCGCAAACAGTTTGTAATCCCGTCCGGTCAACATGAAGACGGGAAAGAAACTGACAACTGTGGTCATCACCGCCGTCACGACCGCCGGGGCGACTTCGGACGCCGCTTCATAAATCACACGTAGCCGCTGCTCCTTGCCCCCGGGACGCCCTTCCGTTTCCCACTGGGCCAACGCATCGTAGATCGACTCGGAAATCACAATCCCCATATCCACCATCGTCCCAATCGCGATCGCGATCCCCGCTAATGACATGATATTTGCATCAATACCAAACACGTTCATCGCGATAAACGCCATCAACACGGCAATAGGGAGTGTGATTGCCACCACCAGGCTGGCCCGCAAATGCAACAGGAACAGCAGAATCACCACCGCAGTGATGATCACTTCCTGAGTCAACGCGTCGGTCAGCGTTGCAATCGTTTCGTTGATCAGGCCGGTACGATCGTAGACCAGTTTGAAATTGACGCCCTTCAGCCCCGGTTCAATCTGGGCCATCTTGGCTTTGACGCGATCGATCACCTTGCGGGGATTTTCGCCGAACCGCATCACGACGACGCCCCCCACTGCTTCGACGCCATTTAAATCGATAGCGCCTCGACGAAATTCCGGCCCGAGTTGTACCCGGCCCAGATCGCGAATCCGGATAGGCACGCCTTCCTCAGAACGAATGACGGTTTGTTCGATATCACCGACCGCCTTCTCGGTGCTCTGTTCGGCGCCAATAAAACCGCGTCCCCGGATAATGAATTCCATCCCTCCGGATTCCACCGTCTTCGCCCCCACATCGATGTTCGATTTACGAACGGCATCGATCACCTGATTCAGGGGAATATTGTGAAACCGCAGTTTATCCGGATCGATTTCGATCTGATACTGCCGCACATAACCGCCCACGCTGGCAACTTCACTGACTCCAGGCACCGCCTGCAGTTCGTATTTGACCACAAAATCCTGCAGGCTCCGCAACTCCGCCAGATTCATTCCCGGCGGTGGTTCGAGCGTGTAATACAACACCTGGCCGAGCCCGGTGGCATCCGGTCCCAGAGTCGGCACCACGCCCTCTGGCAGCAGGGCCGCCGCGGTTCCCAGTTGTTCAGCGACCCGCGAACGGGCCCAGTAGAAATCGGTACTGTCTTTAAAAGTGACCTGCACGAAGCTGTAACCGAACAGACTTTTCCCCCGCACCGACTCGGCATCGGGAACTGCCAGCATCGACACCGACAGCGGGTAAGTCACTTGATCTTCCACATCTTTCGGAGAACGTCCCGGCCAGGCCGTAAAGATAATCACCTGGTTCTCGCCGATGTTGGGAATCGCATCGATGGGCACATCCCGAACGCTCATCCAGCCAAAACCGACCAGAACTGCAGTCACGCAGAACATGATCAGCGGCTCACGAATACTGAAACGAATCAGGGCACGCAGCATGACTTATTTTCCTCCCTGATCTGAATTCGGTTGCTGATTCGGTTTCGCTTCTCCTGCAGGAGGCAGCTCCGATTTCTTCTCCGCTTTCCCGGTCGGGGCGAAAGTCTCCACCAGTTCTCCACAGCGCAACATCTGGCTGCCGAAATAGGGATTCACGAGTTTGAGATCCGGCTGCAACCAGTCGCCGCCCCCCTCGGGAACCATGGGACAGTAGAAGTGCTGATAAGCCTCTTTCGCTGTCGCACCTCGCACCTGTGTTGCCAGTTTCACCACCGCATGGCTGATCGGTTTGAATTTCTGGCGGGCCTCTTTCAGCGAAAGATGATGCAGATGCGCCGCGTTCTCAGCGATCTGTTGCAGTTCCTGTCTGACAGTTGAACTCAGCTTAGCATCCTGAGCCAGTTGAGCAGCCAGTTTCTGTAAGGTGGTCGCCTCCGATTCGTTCACAGGTTGATCACCGGCAAACTGTTTCTGAATCTTGAAATAAGCCGCATACAGTTTTTCTAACTGCGTACCGGTCTCCCCTGCGAGCTTTTCAATCTGAATCGAATCAAACTTCAAGGGCCCTTTTTTCTCTTTCGATTTTTTATCCGGCTGATATTTCGTTGGATCAATCAGGCTTGGCTTCCCCGAAAGCTGCATCTGGGAATCGATCAGGAAATTACCCGATGTGGCGACCTGTTCTCCCGGTTTGACTCCGTCCAGAATCACCGCAGTGTCCCCCAGCATCGGACCGAGTGTCACATTTCGGAGTTCAAATCGGCCCGGCTTCGTTTCGACATACACAACACTGTGATCGCCGGCCATCAGCACCGCGGACCGGGGCACGGTTAGTGCCTGTTTCTGTTTCACAGGCTCCTGGCTGTAGCCAAATCGTGAAGTGGGTACTAATTTCATCCCACAGATGGGACAGTCTCCTGGCTGGTCCCGGATGACCTGGGGATGCATCGGACTGATCCACTTCCCTGCCAGCTCCGCATCGTAAACGGCCCCTTGGGGACCGATGGGAACTGTAATCTGTGCCTTGGCATAATCGCCCGGCCTGAGCTGTCCATGCTCGTTACTGAATTCCACCCGCACACCAACAGTTCGTCGCTGGGGATTCACTGTTGGATCGATAAACACGACCCGCCCCTTCAGAGTTTTACCAGGTAATGACTGCAGCTCGGCATCTACCTGCTGACCAAAGCGGATGCGGGCGGCATCTTCGGGATAGAGTTCCAGCATCAGCCAGACCGTCGTCAGATTGGCGATCCGATAAATGGGCTCCCCCGCTTTGATGTACTTCCCTTCTTCGGCCAGTTTTTCTGTGACGGTCCCCCCCATCGGAGCGTAAATTGTTAGTCGCGACTCTGCCTTACCGGAAGAGAGCAGCTGCTGAATCTGCTCGTCCGTCATCCCCAGTTCCACCAGTTTCTGCCTGGAATTCGCGACCAGTTTTTCCTGTGCCTCGCGCACCACACCCAACGCTGCGGAACTCATTTTCTTGAGTGCGTTGCGGGCTTCCAGCAATTCCACTTGAGCCGAATACAATTCAGGACTGTAGACAATCGCCAGATGGTCCCCCTTGTCTACTTCGATGCCGGTATAATCGGCGAACAGTTTTTCGATCCGTCCATCGATATAAGCGGCGATTGTGGCCTGCCGACTCTCATCGATTTCAATCGAGCCGATGGTTTCAATCGTCGAGTTGACTGCCTGCGTCTTCACTTCCGCTGTCTGTATATTAGCCAGACGACGCTGCGCCGGTTCAATCGTCACCGCCAGCTCATCAATGTTGGCCCCCTTCTTCGCTGCCGGCACCAGTTCCATCCCACAAATGGGACAGCGTCCCGGTTTGGGCTGGCGGATCTGGGGGTGCATGGGGCAGGTATAGATCGTTTCCTTACCCCCTTCGCTGGTCGACGCAGTGGTCGATGTGCCCGACTGGATCCAGCCGACTCTCTGTGCCAGGCCCACCAGTACAATCAGTAACAGTCCCACCGCCAGAAACAGGGCGGTCGGCAGTATTTTTCTCAACCACCAGCGGGCAGATTTGCCTTCGGGGTGTGGTTTTGTGTCTGGTGAGTTCTGTGGTTGATCATTAGTTGAAGATGAAGTCATCTTGCGTTTCCCGGTTTTCTAAAAGAGCGACCAGCCGGTTGTTAACAACCAGCGGTGGACCGTGCCGGATGAACCGGCCAGCCGCCCTGTTTCTCTGGAAATTCAGTCTGAAACTGATGCATACGACAAAGAGCGGAACATCTCTGTAACGTCATGACAGAGACTTACTGGAAAGAGGGGCGCAGCGAGACTCTTTTTACGATAAGAGGTGCGCCGGGAGCAATCAGGTCAGCGAGACACAGAACAGCAGTTGCGCAAAATGCGAAGGGCTGCCGTGATCCTGCCTCTCATGTCGGGCAGGACGAATTGCAGATGCATCGGAAAACAGGCCTGTAACCGGGGGTGTGGCCAGCACGCTGACCAGGGAAACGGGAGTCTGCTGTGACGTCGTCTGTTCCGGTAGAGCGGGGGCGGTGCTTTTCTGAACACACTGACAACGAGCGTGCAGCTGACCACAAGTAGTCTCGCTGGATTCCTCTTCTGCAGACTCAGTGGTAGCCTGTGTCTGTTGTTGGCAACAAGACATCTCAGTGGTATCGGACACGTGGTCAATCGCTACTGCCTGGCGATTACAGCGGCTCTGCAGACAACAGCAGCCGAACAGAGAAGACGCACCCAAGGCCTGCGCACACAACATCACTGTGGTGATCCAGATCAACAGGATTTGACAGGCAGACGCCATCGAAGGCTCCAGAAATAACAGGACATCAGACTCTTATATCAATATAGAGTCTGAGCCTGTTGAAGTCTACCCGGATTTTTTACTCTAGTTCCGGTAGCGCTGGCGGTGCCGGAGCATGCAGTGGCACATCCTGTCCTGAAACACGACTGAGTTGTGTCAGGGCGATCGCCAGTTCGCCGATGGCCTGGTGGTAGCCCAGCTCAAGCGTCAGCAGATTGCGATAATCGCGAATCACGCGGTCAAACTCGACAGCCCCACGGGAATAGGACTCCTGGTCGGCCCGCAGGGTCTGCTGTGCCTGGGGCAGAATCGTATCTCTATAGAGTTGTGCCGTCTCTTCCGCCCGACGGGCTTCGGCCAGCAGTTCAGTAATCAGCGCATCGTAGCGGTCCAGCAGGTCACTTTCGGAATACGTGGATGCCAGATGCTTCCAGGTTGCTTCATCTTCCAGCGCGTCGTATTTCTCTTTCCAGAGCGGAATACTGACTTGAGCTCCCAGCGACCAGGGATCCTGTCCTACCTTATACAGATTCGAAGGGGGCCGGTTGTTGTCCGTGAAGAAATAGTTCGCCGACAGTGTCAGTTCCGGACGACGACTCAAATGAGCGACTTCGATTCCCCAACGAGTGGCCTGCGTCCGGAGTTGAGCCGCCTGGATCTCCGGTTGAGAATCCCGGGCCTGCTGAAAGATCTGCTGTGAAGACAGAGTCGGAAGATCGATCTTCAATTCCTGGGGTGTCAAAATCGACGTATCCGCATCGCGAGCGATGAGCCGATTGACTTCTGCCTGAATCGCAACCCGCAACTTTCGATAGGTCAGCAGTCGTTCTTCCAACTTGCTGAGTTCCAGCGTTCCCAGCAGAACGTCCCCCTGGGTGGCACTTCCGGTCGAAATCTGGGCATTCGCCACATCGATCAGTGACTGCAGCAGTTGCTGGTTGGCTTCTGCAGTTTCAATCTGCTGGTCGATGACATACAGCCGATACCAGCCCGTCCGCACTGCAGCGATGACCCGCAGTCGCTCCGAGAGATAGTCAGCCCGGACCGCAAACGCTTCAAAGCAGGCCTGCTGCTCCATCGCATTCAGTTTACCCAGCCAGGGAATCGCCTGGCTCATGCTCATCACCGCCCGCTGAGAACCGGAAGCCGTCTGCAGCGGAGCCCCGAAGACATTCGCTCCCAGTTTCGGGTCGGGTAACTTATTGACGTAACGGGAACGGGACGATGCGGCGTTGTACTCCTGGTAGAGCTTGATCAGTTTGGGATTCTGTTCCACCGCCAGCATCTCCAGTTCACTCAGAGGCTGGGAGATCGCCGGGTGATTTACAACCACGTCAGAATGAGTACCGTCGGTCAATTCCTCCGGGGCAGATTTAACACCCCCGGTCTGGAGAATCTCCGCTTCCGTCACCGGTTCTTCAACGACAGTTGCCTCGGCAACGGGAGTTGGCTTTAAATCCACAGAAGCTGTGGTCGAAGCGGTCTGCACGTTGGTTGACTGCGAGGCACAGCCAGTGATGAGTGCAGCTGAGAGTGCCAGCCCCAGTCCGCGCGCTCTGCCAGAGGGATGTTCCTTCATCCTGAAACCTTATAGCTGTCTCTGATCCAGGCTCCCTCCTGGAGCAATACACGATCAGAAGTATGACTTAAAAATGGCACGGTCCTGAATAATGATCGACTGGAGCCCCGCTCCGGCTGTGTGCATGCTGACGAATTTGACGGTTTGCAGGGAGGACAGCGACCGGTGGTAGCGATTACAGGGATCGTCCCAGTCGGGAAAGCAGGTTTGCACAGCAGATTGAGGTGCGCAAAAAAAGCCCTAAGTCCATAACAGACAAGGGCTTTCAAGTGGACGATACTGGATTCGAACCAGTGACCTCCACGATGTCAACGTGGCACTCTAACCAACTGAGCTAATCGTCCTGAGGTTTCAAAAGATTACGGATCAGGTTCGATATCGTCAAGTTCCAGAACACTTTCTGTGAAAAAAACTGCTGATTGGAAGAGTCGGGCGACCTGTCTGACCGATCATATCAATTTCACAGGATTCTCACGTTTTGCCTGCAAAACTGCGAACATTGACGCGGGCTGTGCCTGTCGAATATAAAGACCGTACCTCTTTCGAACTGCCTGATCAGTGAGCCCTTTGTAACGGCGACTGTGGCGGTTCCGACTTTAGAAGAAGTTCAAAAAATCGAATGATTCAGATCAAGTTACCCGATGGAAGCGTAAAGGAATTTCCCGAAAACAGTTCAGCACTTGATGTCGCCCAGTCAATTGGGGAGCGGCTGGCCAATGCAGTCGTCGCCGCGGAAGTCGACGGAACCATTTGTGATGCGTTTCGTCCTCTGAAGGACATCTCTGACTCCAATGAAATCTCACTCCGCCTGCTCACCGAGCGGGACGCCGAAGCACTCGGCGTGATGCGACACTCCTGTGCCCACATCATGGCACGGGCGGTCATGCGGCTCTGGCCCGATATCCAGCTGGCCTTCGGTCCGACTCTGCCACACGGCTTTTACTACGATTTTGGGCTGGAACACACCATCAGCGAAGATGACTTCCCCAAAATCGAAGAAGAGATGAAGAAGATCATCAAGGAAGAAGAGCCCTTCGAACGCTTCTCGCTCGACCGGGAAGAAGCCATCTCCTTCGTAAATGAGATGCACCAGTCATCCAAAGCCGAGCATATCGCTACCGGTCTGGCCGACCATCCGCAGCTCAGCTTCTACCGCCAGGGCGAATTTGTCGACCTCTGTCGCGGTCCGCACATTCCCAATGCGGGGAAAGTCAAAGCCTTCAAGCTGCTCTCGATCGCGGGTTCCTACTGGAAAGGGGATGCCGGCAACAAACCGCTGCAGCGTCTGTACGGCACTGCCTGGTTCAGCAAGAAGGACATGAAAAAATACCTGGAACAGGTGGAAGAGGCCAAACGCCGCGACCACCGTGTGCTGGGGAAAAAGCTGGGGCTGTTCCAGATCAATCCCGAAGTCGGTCAGGGACTCTGCCTCTGGCTGCCCAAAGGGGCGACCATCCGTGCGGTCCTCGAAGACTTCATCAAGGTGGAACTGACCCGCCTGGGTTATCAGCCCGTCTATTCGCCGCACATCGGTCGTGTGGAACTCTACGAAACCAGCGGGCACTTTCCTTATTACCGCGATTCCCAGTTCGCTCCGCTGTTCGGCCACGACGCCGGTCAGCTGGTCGATTTCTGGGTGCGTAAACTGGAAGAAGATGACCTCTCCGCTGAGCAGGAAGAGACCCTGTTCCAGTCCTCGCGGGTCATGAACTGCGACTTCGAATTCCCACCTGGTGCAAGCCGGGAAGAGAAACTCAAAATTCTCAAGGACTGGGAACACAAGCATGAGCGGTTCCTGCTCAAGCCGATGAACTGTCCGCACCATGCAAAGATGTATCAGGCAATGCCCCGCAGCTATCGCGATCTGCCCGTGCGACTGGCGGAATTCGGGACCGTGTATCGGCACGAACAGACCGGGGAACTCAACGGGATGCTTCGTGTACGGGGTCTGACCCAGGACGACGCCCACATCTTCTGCACCCCCGAGCAGGTTGAAGACGAATTCCGGGCCACACTGGACCTGGTAAAATTCGTGCTGGCCTCGGTCGGTCTGGACAACTTCCGCGTGCAGCTCTCGCTACGTGACCCGAAGAGCGACAAGTACGTGGGTAGTGAAGAGAACTGGCAGCACGCCGAAGACAGTCTGCGGAAAGTGCTCGCCGATTCCGGTATGCCTTACACCGAATGTGAAGGAGAAGCCGCGTTCTATGGTCCCAAGGCCGACTTCATGGTCTCGGACTGCATCGGACGTGAATGGCAGCTGGGAACCGTGCAGCTGGACTACAACCTGCCTGAGCGGTTTCAGCTGGAATACACAGGATCGGATAACCATCCGCATCGTCCCGTGATGATTCACCGGGCCCCGTTCGGTTCGATGGAACGTTTCACCGGGATGCTGATCGAGCATTTCGCCGGTGCCTTCCCGCTCTGGCTGGCTCCGGAACAGATTCGTGTCCTGCCCGTCAGCGACAAGACACTGGACTACGCCAACGAAGTCGCTGCTCAACTGCGACAGAACGGCTTCCGAATTTCGGTCGATACTCGCAGTTCCAAGGTCAACGCGAAGATCCGCGATGCCCAGCTGGAACTGATTCCTTACATGTTCATCGTTGGTCCCAAAGAGGCCGAACAGACTGCTGTCGCTGTCCGCGACCGCATCGACGGTGACCTGGGTCCCATGCCTTTAGCCGACGCGATTGCCAAGCTGAAGGAGGAGGTCGAAGAACGCCGCGTCCGTCAGGTAGCGGAAAATACGTTCGAAGCCCTGGAAGGTCAAACCGAACAGGCCAACGAGTATTAAGCCCGGTATCGGTATTATTCTGATTGATGTAGCACGGGCGGACCTATGTGTCCGCCCGTGCTATTTACACTCTTTGTTCTGAGATGTAGAAGCCATTTCTCAGAAGCATCCCGGGGTGTGAAGTCAAGCCTGCATTACCTGTATTTATCCACGAGTATTAGTTAGAAATCGTAGGGGCTGCCCTGTGTGGCTGCCCGTTTTCTGAAACGTGGTCTGGAGGAAATTCGTGCGATTGCTCTGTTTCCCTTCACCCCATATCAAATTTGAAACCAACCAGGCGGGCGGGCACATAGACCCGCCCCTACTTTTGATTACGCAGACTCTTTGATATTTCACCCTAAATCCGTTATAAAATGCGCTATGCGGATTTGTGACTTTATTTAAGAAATCACCCCCGCCCTTCCCGGTTCTGAGATTGCTTCAGAACGTTTTCTTTCCTGATTTTGTGAGTACATCACCATGAGCCAGGCCGTGGGACAGCAGATTGAAGCTGACTTTTTTGCGAAATTTCCAACCTCTGCGCAAGATTACAAGAAAGCATGTGAACTCTTCCCCAGCGGAGTCACCCACGATGGACGGTATATGAAACCGTTCCCGATCTATGTGGACCGCGCTCAGGGTGCCCACAAATACGATGTCGACGGGAACGACATCATCGATTACTGGAGCGGCCACGGTGCATTGATCCTGGGGCACAGTCACCCGGCGATGGTTGAAGCGGTTCAGGCACAGGTCGCGAAAGGAACTCATTTCGGGGCCTGTCACGAACTCGAACTCGAATGGGGCGAGCTGGTCCGCCAACTGGTCCCTTCCTGTGAAATGCTCCGCTTTACCAGCAGTGGTACTGAAGCGACCATGATGGCCCTCCGCGTCTCACGGATCGCTACCGGTAAGACCAAAGTCATCAAGTTCGCCGGCCACTTCCACGGCTGGCATGATCTGCTCACCCAGGCTTCTGAGCCTCCCCACGATGACAAAAGCTACGCCATGCCCGGCGTTACGAATGGGGTCTCCGACGAACTGGTCATCATTCGTCCCAATGATCTGGAACTGGTTGAACGCACGATCGATGCACATGACCCGGCCTGTATTATTGTGGAAGCGACCGGCAGCCGCTGGGGTGTGGTTCCCCTGGAAGACGGCTTCCTGCAGGGACTTCGCCAGCTGACCGCAGATAAAGGCGTGCTGCTGATCATGGATGAAGTCATCAGTGGTTTCCGTGTGGCCCCCGGGGGTATGCAGGAAGTCTGTGGCATTGTACCGGACCTGACTTCACTCGCGAAAATCGTTGCCGGTGGTCTGCCGGGAGGTTGTCTGGCAGGACGGGCCGACCTGATGCAGGCGATTGCCTTCGACAACCCCTTCGGCCAGAAAATGAAACACCCCGGCACCTATAATGCCAACCCGCTCTCCGCCGCCGCCGGGATCGCCGTACTGAAAGAAGTTGCCACTGGTGAACCCTGTCGCCAGGCGAACGAAAGTGCAGCGAAGCTCCGCAGGGGCATGAATGAAGTCCTCACCCGCAAGAATGTGAACTGGGCCGTCTACGGCCAGTTCTCGATCATCAAAGTCTTCCCCGGCTACGATGGCCCGCGGCCGGAAGACGATTCGTTCGTTCCGTATGACAATGACTTTGATAAGCTGGACCGCAAACATGATGCTCGACTGGGGCACGCGTTCCGTTGTGCTCTGCTGCTCAACGGTGTGGACTGGTTCGGCTGGGGAGCGATGACAACCGCTTCGCATACTGACGAAGACATCGATTTCACAGTCAATGCATTTGAACGTGCGATTGACGCATTGCGGAATGACGGTTTGATCGACTGAGGTCCGACCCGACGCAACAGGGAGTCTATTCAGCATGGAAGAAATCTGGAAGCCGACAGCCGAGGAGGTCGAACAGGCCATCCATAAGCTGCTTCCCGATCTGATTGAAGAGGGGCTGAAAGCCCTGTTTGTCGGGACTAATCCAGGTCTGTATTCGGCTGCGGTCGGGCATCACTTTGCCCGGCCCGGCAACCGCTTCTGGCCTGCAATGCATCGGGGGAAAATCACCGAGCGGCTCTACTCCCCGTTCGAAGACTATAAACTGCTCGAGCGGGGTGGCGGGCTGACCAACATTGTCAGCAGAGCCTCCAAACGGGCCGACGAACTCTCGAAAGAAGAGCTCTACGAGGGAGCCCGCATTCTCACGGAAAAGGTCATCAAGTACCGACCGCAGAAGGTCGTCTTTCTGGGGATCACCTCCTACCGTAAAGCGTTTCAGCAGAAAGACGCGCAGCTCGGACTGCAGAAACGTCAGATCGGGAAAGCCGACGTCTGGGTGCTGCCGAACCCCAGCGGGTTGAACGCCCACTACCAGCTCCCGGAACTGGGCAAGATCTTCGCGCGGATGTGGCGGAAATAGTCCACCCATTTTACCTGTTTTACGTTATCGAAAACCTTTTCGATACCAAGTCGTTCTCCTCTCGGGATTTGGCTGAATCCAGCCGATTTATATCGACGATGAATAACATTAAACCGGTCAGGGAAACTGCGCAGGCATCTTCCGTCTGCCTCCCGCTCCGGTCCGGAACGGTTCCGTATCCCACAGGTCTGTCGCATGCATCGTCAATCGAAATTTCGCTGGCATCGAATCGTACTGCTGCTACTCACAGCGGCTGTACTGAGTCAGCAGGGTTGCGTGCATCGCAAACGGTATAGCCTGTCCAGCTTCTGGATCGACTACAACACATTACGGGCTCCGGCGATCTTCTTTCAGAAACGGGAGCACTTTCCTTACAAGGCGTCCCAGGTCTCTCTGTTTCACTGGCAGTATGGCGTGACGCCAGGCCGGAACGTGAAATACGTACGCCCGGATCTCGTACGGGAAAATATGCCAGTTTCCGACACCTATGGCGGTATTACTCAAGCCGGCATGCTCGTGGAACAGCAACCTGTCATCGAATCCGCGCCGTCGGTGAGTGCCAATGGTCCCATGTCGATTCCTCCTGCCCCACAGCCGGCTCCGAAATCGAAGCTTCCTGCACCGCCTCAGCTGAAGCTGCAGCCCAAGCCTGTCCGTAAGCCGGCGACTACACCCCCGCCGCCTCCCGCACCGGCAGCAGAGAAATCCTGATTACGGCTTCGGTGACTGCACGCGAGGCTCAAACGCGGTAATCCAGACGAAGGGCTGCCCGCGTTCATCAATGACCAGTTTACGTACCAGCCCGGTTCCGCCGATGGCATCGCGGATCAGAATACCCCAGGTCGTCCGCTTCTTGGAAACGTTGACTTTGATTTCATCAACGTCGATCTGTTTCTGCTGAACCTCATAATCGTCGAGTAGCATGGGAATCTCTGAGGCCTTGGACGTGGCTACCAGAACATCACGCAGGGGGACATTGCTGAGTTCGACTGGAATCAATTCAAAATAGCGGGGCGCGGTTTTCTGGCGGGACAGTTTCAGTTCCCAGCCAATCGGCCAGGGAGACTCTGTGGCCTCCCAGGGAGTGATCAGCAGTTCCAGCGAGCCCGAAGGGGTGCGTGAGGGATGAAAGGCCAGGCCATACTGCTTGAGGGCAATCGCCAGTGCCGTCCCTTTGGACAGTTTGCTGAGATCAGCAGAGATAGTGTCACCCGCGGGAATCTGCGAAAAACGTTTCTGTGCTTCCAGGTCAAAGCGGACTGGCAGCGAACCCGGGAACTCCAGCTTGCGAACCGCCTGATCCAGGGTCAGCCCCTGGAGGTTTACTGGTGTTGCTTCAGAGAGGGCAGCAAAGACTTTTTTGAACTGTGCATTCGAAAGCCCCCAGAGGGGTTTACTGTCAGGCGATCCCTGGGCACCGTAGACTCTCAGCTCATTAATCCATTCTTTGACCCGGGCGACCTCGTTACGGGCAAATTTGCGTCCAGGAAACTGAATCACGCCGTTACGATCCAGAGTACCGGTGACTCTCACCTCCCGTAGAGTCCCCCTGACATTTTCCTCGACAGCAGGTTTATCATCCAGAACGGCACGTCGGGTGCGAATCGAAATCCCCAGATCCCGAAACGTCTGCCCCCATTGCTGGGCATACAGGGCCGAACCGTCGGCTTCCATTAACAGAGTCACAGTCACGTCCGTCTTCAACGGCGCGCCCTGCGGTTTCTCCTGTTTGGGAAACGTCACCTGGGCGGACACAGTCGAGACTCCGATGAGAAGGATAGAAAACAGAACTGAAAGACAGGCAGATTTCTTAAATTGATATTTCATATCTTTTGAGCTGCAATCGAAAGAAACAGGTTCAAAGAACTCATTGTCGGATAAGCCGACAGGTCCACACGGGGCTGCACGAGTATGTGATATCCCAATCTCTGGAGTATAGCAGATCATGTGCTGCCTGATGAGACCAAAACAGCCAGTGGCTACAATTCCCCTGTGGTTCTGATATCCTTGAACTATCCAGACATACCTGACAATTCGAAGTAGAGAGACAATCATGGAATTCGTCACCCGAGCAGATTTTATTGATCGGCTGGAGCGAAACCTGATCTCATATGGGATCAGGCAGGATGTCATTCTGTTTTATCCCGTTGCCAGATTGACCGACGCCCTTCCCCTACCCCCGGATACAACAGGCACCCCCATCGCCTACCCGCACCCGAATCTCAACTGGTATTGTGTCTGTGATCATCAGGGATTTGTGTTGACTGTGAGTTCCGGGACACAGGACTCGGATAATGTCTTTATTGAGACCGACTTTACTGAGCCGGAAAGTAATTCTGCAGACTGGAAAGTCATCTCAGCAATAGCCCCCCTGGTTAGGTTTCTGGATGCCCGCTTTGGTTTAATCGAAAGCCGATGTGCTTACCGGAAAACCGGCCAATACTATGCCATGACAACCGACAGTCAACATGGAACTTATTACATCTACGAAGCCGAAACAGAAGCCGAAGCCCATCAGGCCTGCGAAGCCTTGAGACAGGCACAGCCCAACACGGAGTATTTTGTTCTATCGAAGGATGAATTCAACAAATTAAAGTAGAACTCATTTCGTGCTGTTTGTGTCTTTCGTGGTTCAAACTCATCCCTGCCATAAAAAAATCCCCCGGACCATTATTGATCCGGGGGATGGGAGGTCGTGTCAGTCAGGCTGTACCAGTGGTTCAGCGTTTCTGACAGAGACAGGCAGTCAGGGTTGGCTTACTAAGCCAGCCCTCGTGCCTTAAGTCTAAAGGACCAGGACTAGGCGTCGATCAGACTTTCAACTTTCTTTAATTCTTCCTGTGCTTCCTTGAGACGCTTTTCAGCTGCAGTAACATCTTCCTGCTGTGCCTTCAGCGATTCCTGAGCGCCATTCAGATCATCCTGGGCGTCGGCCTTTTCTTTATCGCTGGCCGATTCCAGTTTCTGCTTCGCTTCAGCAACCTGCTTTTCCGCTTCCACAACATCTTTCTTTTCCTGGCTGATGGTTTTCTGAATCGCAGCGATGCGTTCGTTGGCGTTTTTCAGAGCATCCACTTTGGTCTGTGCAAGATTCTTACGTGCTTCGGCAACACGTTCGTCGGCATCTTTTTTTGCTTCCTGAACGTCCTGCTTAGCAGCCATCTGTGCCGCTGCCAGCGCTTTATCCAGCTCGCGTTTGGCCTTTTCTACATCATGACGTTCTTCACTGATCTCTTCTGGTTCTTCCCCTTCGCGCTGGGCTTCTTCCAGCTCTTTCATTTCTTCCTGGATCTGTTCGGTGCCGACACGGCGGGTTTCATGAACGCGTTCTTCCGCATCCTGTTTGGCTTCTGCAACCTGCTGCTGCCCTTCCTGTTTCGCCTTATCGATTTCCTTACGGGCTTCTTCGATCGATTCGGAATTGGCCTGGCATCCGACGAGAACCAGAGCGGCCAGTGCTGTTGCAGAGCTGAGTTTCATTAAAGACATGATTTTCTCCTGTGCTTTCCTTAGTACGGACCCTGTCCTCACTGACGTCTGAGCGGGCCACTTATTCGCAAATTGACTTCACTGTAAGCTGATGTATCTTCAGGTCGCTTCCTCACTCGTCAGCGATCTTCTTGAGGAAGCCTGTATTGCCTGAAGATGAAAAGCAGTTTCCGTGCCAGTCATACAGGTTGTACGAAATGCAGGCGTTTTCTCAGCTTAATGCAAGTCGGTTAGAAGTTCGGCAGGGCAGAAACAGCCCCCGGGCTGAACGCCGGGCAGACAGTCAGATCGCTGATCGCGCAATGCAAGGCATGGGATCAACATTGATTGATAAGTAAGCACGAATTAAAGGGCGTTTCCCGGACTCATTTTATTTTGCCCCAGTTACGATGTCTCTTTAGTTGGATTTAGCCGACATCTCTTGCTGATATCCACCGAATGACCATCACAGTCTAAAAAATAAAGAAGACCGGTTTCTGATTTTCAATGGCTTTCTCCAGCAATTCTCTGAATGACTTAAAAAAGATCTTAAGCGAAGGAGAACTCACATTTTGATACTCTTGATCTATCAGCCTAACGATTAAATACAGCTGATCTGGTTCAATCACTTCTTCTTCGTAATCATCAATCATGGAATCACAAAGTCCATTGATTTTATCAAACACTTTCAAATCCCAAAGCCCAGAATAATCATCATCGTTATTCAACGAAATGAAATTAACAAGAAGTGGATGATCAACATACCAGAATCGTAATTGATCCTCGGCATCCTGATTACAAGGGGAAAATATGCCTCTTCGATAACACTCGGTGAGTTGCATTTGAATGATTCCCGAATTTTTCACTGAAGCTAACATCTTCAACGGCTTTGAACTGATCCCTTTCAATACAGATGCCGTTTCAGCAGATCCAGGCGGTAGATCGTATCGCGCCAGCGTACACCTCCGTTTTTCAGCGTGATCCAGGCGGAACGCCAGAAGGCGAAGGTGAGTGCCAGCGAGGCGTAAAGCAGAAATGGGGTGATTGCCAGTCCGGACGAAAAGATCCAGCCCAGCAGCCCGTAAGTCAGGTGTAGCAGTACGAGTGTCGCCAGAAAGCCGACCGTCTCTGTCAGGGGAAACAGGCAGGGCATCACGAACGGTACCAGAAAAAAGAGAACGTACAGCGTCGTGACAAAACAGAGTCTGCGAACCGAATAGTAGAGCGAGGCAAAGGCGTTCTTTTCAATTCCGGTGATCACAGCCCAGGCAGAGGGCTGCCAGCGAACCTGGAGTTCGTCAATTCCCAGGTAGACATCCTGCTGATAACCACTCTGCTTGATCAGCTTTCCCAGTTTGATGTCATCCAGCACGTCGAGCCGAATCGTCTCCAGCCCACCTGTCGCCTGATAGACAGATCGCTTCAGCAGATTGAAAGCACCGATGCCCACATAAGCATGTTTCCAGCGAGTCGGGATCAGCCAGAAAAATGTTCCCGAGGCGAGCAGGAACCCGAAGTAAGTGACGAAGGCCCGCTCGAACAGATCTCCCCGTGCCAGTCGGGGGAGCAGCGCCAGATGATCGAGCTGCTGATCCAAAAAGATTCGGGTCGCATGCGTGATGGCCTGCGGCGAAAAGATAATATCCCCATCGGTAAACAGCAGCAGTTCTCCGGTAGCCTGTTGGGCAGCCTGGTGCATCGCATGGGATTTCCCCAGCCAGTCAGCGGGCAGTTCTTCGATGTGCAGGACCTGCATCTGGCCCCGGTTCTCTGCAGCAGCCCGGGCGGCGACCCGCTCCATCATCGCGCCGGTCTCATCAGTGGAGCGATCGTTGACCGCGATGATTTCGAGATTGGGATAGTCAGAAGCCAGCAGGGAATTCAGGTTCACTTCGATTGTCGCTGCTTCATCCTTCGCGGGCACTATCACGGAAATCCGTGGCCACTGGTCAGGAATCGCAGTCCGGTTCACACAGCGGGAGATCTGTTTCTGCAGCATGGTCACCAGTGATGGCCCCAGCAGAACAAGCCAGAACACAAGCGTAGCATAGCCCCAGATGGTGATCAGCGTGTCGGTCATTGCGGGAACTTTCCGTTATTCAATCCGGGGGGCGAGCAGATCAACAATCGTCTGACCGATGCGGAGCGAAGACGTCGCTGCCGGCGAGGGTGCGTTTAACACGTTGATCATGCGATCGGATTCGTCGATCAGAAAATCATCGACCAGGGAGCCATCGGGGCCGAGTGCCTGCGCCCGCACACCCGCTGGAGCGGAGACCAGATGCTCGGACCGGATCTCGGGAATCAGCCGCTGCAACGCTTCGACAAACGCAGGCTTGCTGAAGGAACGCCACATTTCGCCCAGACCGGTCTTCCAGTATTTGCAGGCCATCTTGAGAAAGCCGGGATAGGTGGCTGCTTCCAGCAGGTCACGCAGATTGATGTTTGATTTCGTATACCCCTCACGGGCGAACGCCCAGACGGCATTCGGACCACATTCCACGCCACCATGAATCATCCTGGTAAAGTGCACTCCCAGAAAGGGGAACTCAGGATTGGGAACCGGATAGATCAATGATTTGCACAGATGCTCCGCTTCCGGCTTGAGTTCATAGTACTCCCCCCGGAACGGGACAATCTTAGAATCGGGATGGGCGCCCCCCAGTCGGGCCACGCGGTCGCTGAACAGTCCGCCACAATTGATGACCTGTTTTGCGGTAAAGTCACCGGCTCTGGTTTGCAGGGTAATTCCATCTGCATGATGTTTGATGCCGACGACCTCCGCGCCGGTCTGGATCAGATGTCCCTTTTCCTGAATCCGCTCACCCAGCCGGACCGCCACCTGCCTGTAATCGACAATGCCTGTTTCGGGAACATGAATCCCACGGATGCCTGCCACATGCGGTTCGTATTCTTTGAGCCGGGCCTCGTCGATCATTTCACAGACGACGCCGTTCTGCTGTCCCCGCTCAAAGATATTGTCCAGGGCACCGAACTCGCTTTCGTCGACAGCCACGATCACTTTGCCGCACTCGTCCCAGGGAATCTCCTCGGCGGTGCAGAAGGCTTTCATCGCCTTGATGCCTTCGCGGCAGTTGACAGCGCGTAGCGATCCGGGCTTGTAATAGATTCCCGAATGCAGGACCCCGGAGTTATGTCCTGTCTGATGCAGGGCCAGTTCGTTCTCTTTTTCGAGGATCAGCACAGAGGTCTGGGGAAAGCGTTGCGTGATCTGCCAGCCGGTCGCCAGCCCGACGATCCCCCCACCAATTATTGCGACATCTGCATTTTTCATGGATGACTTCTATACTCAAATGGTTGCCGGCAACATATACTCGGGATTCGATAATTAGATCACGGAATCTCTCTCACCTTCATGTTTATCATAACTTAGCAGGATCGGGGTTACAGGAAAACAATGGTTGAGCATGTTCGCGATTATTTAGAGCAACATCAGGATCGGTTCGTCGGAGAACTGGTTGAGTTTTTAAAAATTCCCAGTGTGAGTGCCGACTCGACTCTCAAAGCCGAAACCCGGCGGGGAGCCGAATTTGTCCAGCAGCAGATGGAAGCCGCTGGTCTGGAAAGCCAACTCATCGAAACCGCGGGACACCCGATTGTTTACGGCTCCTGGAAAAAAGCAGAGGGGAAACCAACCGTCCTCGTCTATGGTCATTACGATGTGCAGCCCCCCGATCCGCTCGATCAATGGCAGACGCCCCCCTTCGAACCCGATATCCGCGATGGTCATATCTATGCCCGCGGTGCGACCGACGACAAGGGGCAGATGTATACACACATTAAATCGGTCGAAGCCTGGATGAAGACGCAGGGAGAACTTCCCGTCAACGTGGTCTTCGTGATTGAAGGGGAAGAAGAGGTCGGCAGCGACAACCTAGATCGCTTCCTGGCTGAGAACAAGGATCTGGTCGCCTGTGATATCGCAGTAATCAGCGACACCAGCCAGTATGCACCGGGTATCCCGGCGATCACTTACGGACTGCGGGGAATTCTCGCCTGCGAAGTGATTGTCAACGGCCCGCGACAGGATCTGCACAGCGGCGTGTTTGGCGGTGCGGTCACCAATCCTGCTAACGGTCTGGCCCGCATGGTCGCTGCTCTGCACGATGACCAGGGCCGCGTCCAGATTCCCGGCTTCTACGACAACGTCATCGAGCTCAAGCAGGAAGAGCGCGATCAGTTCGCTGACCTGCCCTTCGATGAAGCGAAATTCATGTCGGACCTGGGTGTCAAAGCAGTTTCAGGGGAAGCAGACTTCAGCACACTGGAACGCCGCTGGGCACGACCGACGTGCGATTTGAATGGCATGGTCTCCGGATATACGGGTGAAGGTCCGAAGACAATCGTTCCTGCCCAGGCGCGCGTTAAAATCAGTTGCCGACTCGTTCCCGATCAGGATCCAGCTGCCTTGACCAGAGCACTGGAGCAGTTCCTGCGCGAACAGTTGCCGGCGGGATTGACCATGCAGTTCATCGATTATCACGGCTGCAAGGGGCTCGTGTTTGATTTCAACAGTCCCTACATGGCGGCTGCCCGTACTGCGATTGAACAGGCCTTCGGAACGGCTCCGGTCATGATTCGTGAAGGGGGCTCGATTCCGGTGGTCGAAACATTCCAGTCGCTGGTGGGCGTCGAAACGCTGCTCTTAGGCTGGGGACAGAATACCGACAACCTGCACAGCCCCAACGAACGTTTCTCGCTGGAAGCCTTCCGTCAGGGAACCCTGGCAAGTGCCCTGCTCTGGCAGGAACTGGCAAACATTCAGGTTTGAATTCAGCGCAGATTGCTTTCCGAGATACATCCAGTCGCGCAAACGCCCCGTGTTTGGACGCTGCGTTTACTTACCCAAGTCAATCAGACCAGTTCGGGCATTGCCTTGTATTTATCGCGGTCGACCAGATAGCGGGGACGTCCCTGCAGATCGTCGATGGTTGCCGATTCGACATCGATCCCCAGGTTGCGATACAGTGAAGCGAAGACTTCCTGGAAGTGCACCGGGCGATCTTCTGCGTATTCACCCAGCCGGTTGGTTGAACCGATGATCTGGCCGGTCTTCATGCCGCCACCTGCGAGCAGTGCAGTTGAAACGCGGGGCCAGTGATCGCGGCCGGAATTTGCGTTGATCTTGGGAGTCCGTCCGAATTCGCCCCAAACGACAACGGTGACGTCGTCCAGCATTCCGCGGTTTTCAAGGTCTTCGACGAGTGCCGTCACGCCCTGATCGAGCATCGGCATGTCTTCACGTCCGCGTTTGAAATTCCCACCATGCCAGTCCCAGCGACTGAAAGCCAGCGTGACACAACGGGCACCGGCTTCAATCAGACGCCGGGCTGTCAGAAAGTCATCCAGCAGTTTGGGACCGCCGTCTGCTCTCAGTTTCGGGGTTCCTCGACCATAGCGGTCGCGCAGCGCCTGATCTTCTTTCGAAAGGTCCAGAGCTTCGGCGAGTTTGCTGGAGGTCAGAATTCCAAAGGCCTGCTGGGTGAACGAATCGAGGCCGTCCATCATGCCGGAAGCGTCTACCTGACTACGGAATCGGTCGAGTGAGCTGAGTACTTTTTTACGGTCATTCAGGCGATCCAGGCTGATCCCGTTGAGGGTCATGTCCGCCATGCCTTCTCCGTTGGGACGGAAAGGCGCGTGTGCCAGTCCCAGGAAGCCAGGATCTCCCGCACGTGCCCATTCCATGTGGCCCATCTTGGGAGAGAGACCGAGGAACGGCGGAATTGAAGGATCGACGGCTCCATATTTTTTCGAAAGAACCGAACCCAGGCTGGGCCAGCCACCCAGGGGCTGGTTGTTGAAACGCTGTCCTGTCAGACACTGGAAAGCATCGTGCCGGCCATCTGAACCAACCATGGAACGGATGAAGGTGAACTTGTCTGCCATCTGTGCCATGCGGGGGAACTGATCCCCGATTTCAATGCCGGAAACATTGGTCTGGATGGCGTTGAATTCACCGCGGATTTCACTGGGGGCATCGACTTTGATATCCCACATATCCTGATGCGGAGGACCTCCCGGCAGGAAGATCATGATGATGCCTTTGTGCTGCTTTCGTTTGGTGCTTGAAGATTCCGCCTGCAGCAGCTGGGGCAGCGAAAGTCCGCCTAAAGCGAGCCCACCGATCTGAAGAAAGTTCCTGCGTGAGATCCGGTCACAGAATTGACTCTTTTGAGAACCCAGAATCTTGAGCATCGTATCAGGTCTCCAAATCGTTTCAGGTGGGAATGTATGAGGAAGGCGAGCCACACCGAATCAGTTTATCAATCGCCAGATCGGTCAGCCATATTAAAAATATCGGCGAGCCCTTATGTACCAGTATAGTGGTTTTTCAGCGGAAATCCAGTGCAGATTGCAGTAGCCAGACAATTTGTTCAGTATCCGACTGCATCTCAGAAGCGTCTAAACGGGGAAGTAACGGCAGGGATTCAAAGGCTGTGGTGGTATTTTCTTCTCCAAACCAGGCGACCAGGGAGGGATCAGCGTGCTGTTCATCGCTTTCCCAGCGGGAAAATTCGACCTCAGGAAAACGGGACTGCAGCTCTTGAATCAACGCCAGAGACTCAGCTTGCGGCAGGCCTGCCAGCGAGAATACGAATGGCCTCTGGAGTAATCGCTGCTGAAGCTCGCCGATCGTCGCCTGTTTCACCGGATGAATGACATCGGCTGCAATCTCTACCAGCGGATCGAGCACGAAACGACGATACCAGCAGGCGGGATGTGGAACCGTCAGTTGGTCTTTCTGCAGAATCAGTTGATCAAATAGCAGCAGGTCCAGATCCAGTGTGCGGGCCCCCCAGCGAACCTCGCGAACCCGGCCCAGTTCCGTTTCCACGGTCTGAAGTTCTGTCAATAATGCCTCGGGAGAGAGCTCGACGGAAAGTTGGGCTGCGCCGTTGAGAAAGATCTCTTCTGTCTGACTGCCAACTGGAGTGGTTTCGATCCACTGACTGCGCTTTCCAACTACGATATCAGGGTGAGCATCAAGCCGCTGCAGGGCCCGGTCAAAGGTCTCCCGGACATTTCCCTGATTTCCCCCCAGGGCGATATAGCAGTCAGGCATTGGAATTCCGGCAGTCAATAGAAACGTGAAATGAGAGGACGACTGCCTGCAGTTTAGTGAATTGAATCAGAAGTGCAATTCCGCGGCTGCGGCTCACACTGGACGTCGAAGCCTGCGAAAGTATTTCGCATTCCGGGAAAGGTACACGCTGTGAATAGCTTACATGCCGTGGTTGTGCATTTCGGTGGTGGCATTTTCGAACAGGGCATTCGTATTCGTACCCACGGCTGCGATGGCAGCCACACATGCCAGGACAATCGCGGCCAGCATCACTGCATATTCGACAGCCGTCGGTCCATCTTCTTCACAGAGTAAGTTCTTGAAAAATTGCATTGTTCGATTCCGATATTCATACCTGTCATATTTTTCTGGAGTCCGCTGATCAGTCAGAGAGCGAACCATCCCCTCAATTCCGTAAACTATGACGCGTGTTCAAAGTTAGCTCATATTCCTGATGGAAAGCCGGAAAAACTGGCGAAGGTGCCCAAAAATCAGCTAAATCGGTGAGAGATGCAGGTTTTTCCCGCAGGAATTAGCGGGAAAGCAACTTGAGGCTCTGTTCAGACTGGCATAATCGGTGCATCCCTGTCACAATAAGTGACAGAAGACCGCTCCCGGACCTGAGTTATCATTTTTCAGGCTGTGCCGGTAGTAAGGATTGTGCGACTCTGTTCGCTGCTTCCCATTTCGTTAACTTTATTGGACAGGATACAATTGTTATGGCCAAAGAAGAGGCCATCGAAGTCGAAGGTACTGTAACCGAGGCGCTGGCAAATACACAGTTTCGAGTCGAACTGGAAAACGGACACCAGGTTCTGGCGCACGTTGCCGGCAAAATGCGCAAGCACTTTATTCGTATTGTGCCCGGCGATAAGGTCGTGGTAGAGGTCTCTCCCTACGATCTGAATCGTGGACGCATTGTGTATCGGGAAAGGTAAAGGCCCGCGGCCTGCCTGCCCCGCTTGTGGAATTCACAACCACAGGAGCTTTCACTGACAACGTGTAATCTCCTGTTGTTGCTTTGCCTGCCGGGCTGAATTCGATACGTTCTCATATCCCAGACCGACTTGCGTTCCCGGAAGACATATGCCCCAGGACTCAGCCCAGCTGAACTCTCTCCCGTTCGTGCAACTGTTTACCGACGGCGCCTGCCGTGGCAATCCGGGTCCGGGAGGTTGGGGAGTTATTCTGCGTCATCCCTCGACCGGTACGGAAAAAGAATTCTCAGGTGGAGAGGCAGAGACCACGAATAACCAGATGGAGCTGCAGGCAGTCATCTCCGGTCTGGAACTGTTGAAGAAACGTTCGCGGGTCGAAATCATTACCGACAGCGTCTATGTTGCGAAGGGGTCCAAAGAGTGGATGCCCAACTGGAAAAAGAACAACTGGCGCCGTCGCGAAGGGAAAAGCTGGAAGCCCGTCAAAAACGAAGAGCTCTGGCGGCAGCTGGATGAACTGCTGCAACAGCACGAGGTGCGGTTCACTCAGATTAAAGGGCACAGCGGACATCCCGAAAATGAACGCTGTGATGAACTGGCTGTCGAATATGCATTGAAGCTGCAGAATCAGACTGATCTCTAATTTACCGGTTCCGGAATGCGATGACCGAACCTTCCCTGGACACACCGATTCAATTTCTGCAAGGAGTCGGATCGGAACGCGCCGAGTTGCTGGTGAAACTGGGAATTGAAACCGTCGAAGATCTGCTCTGGCATCTGCCCCGGAGCGTACTCGATCTGACAGACGTCCGCCCCGTGAATGAACTCGAGGAGGACCAGTTGGCTTCGGTCTGCGGCAAAGTGGTTGACCTCGACGCACGCACGATTTCCCGTGGACGGACCATCTCCGCCATTCTCCTCGACTGTGGAACCGGCTTCCTCAAGGGAACCTGGTTCAATCAGCCCTGGGTCATCAAGCGTTTCTTCCAGGGACAGTTGCTGATGTTCTCTGGCAAGCCCAAACGACGTTCGGGCAAATGGGAAATGTCGCATCCCCAATACCAGGTCCTCGAAGAAGATCTCGATGATCCCCAGGGGGTCGTACTGCCCCGGTACAGCCTGACCGAAGGCATCAAAATGTACCAGATGCGACGCATGGTGCGGACCGCCGTAGAAGAATATGCTCAGCTGATTCCCGACTACCTCCCCGAACCGTTTCGCGAAGAACACGGTCTGCTGCCGCTGGCACAGGCGGTGATCCAAATGCATAAACCACAGACAATGCAGGAATACGAAGCCGGCGTCCGTCGCGTTATCTTTGATGACCTGCTGGAATTTCAACTGGGCCTGGCCATGCGTCGGCGGCAATGGACCTGCGTTGACAACGCACCGCTGATCAAGGTCACCGCCAAAGTCGATGCCCGGATCAGACGCCTGTTTCCGTTTGACTTCACAGAGGGACAGGATCAGGCCATCCAGGAGATCAAAACGGACCTGGGTTCCGGTCGCGCCATGCATCGCATGCTGCAGGCGGACGTGGGTGCTGGAAAAACGGCCATCGCGATCTACGCCATGCTCGCGACAATCGCCGCAGGCAAACAGGCGGTTCTGATGGCCCCCACAGAACTGCTGGCTGTCCAGCACTGGGATACGATTAATCGCATCCTGAATCAGAGTCGGGTCAAACGATGCGTGCTGACGGGTAGCCTGTCCTCAGCAGAGCGGAAAGCCACGCTGGAACAGATTGCCTCCGGTGAGCAGCAATTGATTGTCGGCACCCAGGCCGTAGTCCAGAAAGATGTGCAATATCACGATCTGGGACTGGTGATTATCGACGAACAGCATAAGTTCGGCGTGATGCAGCGGGCACACTTCACCAGCGAAGCGAATACGCCTCATATGCTGGTGATGACGGCCACCCCCATTCCCCGCAGCCTCTGTCTCACTCAGTTCGGTGAACTGGATATCTCGATCAATTCCGAACTCCCGCCGGGCAGACAGCCTGTCACCACCAGTCGGATCTCGACGACTCCTCAACGGAAGAAAGCCTGGGATTTTCTGCGCGCTCAAATCGACGCCGGCAGGCAAGCCTATATCGTCTGTCCCCGGATCGACTCCGAGCTTGAGGAAAACAGTCGATCCAGTGCGGAAGAAGTCTATCGCAAACTGCAGAAAAGCGAGCTGGCCAGTGCCTCGATCGGCCTGGTACATGGCCAGATGGACCGCGAGGAGCGGGCTCAGATCATGGAACAGTTCCACCAGGGCAAGATTCAGGTGCTGGTCTCCACGACAGTGGTTGAGGTGGGAGTCGATGTGCCCAATGCCACCTTAATGGTAATCCTGCAGTCAGACCGCTTCGGCCTCTCGCAGTTACACCAGTTGCGTGGGCGTGTCGGTCGAGGGATTCATCCCGGGTACTGTTTTCTGTTTTCGTATACCGAAAGCGAGGAGGCACTCAAGCGGCTGGCCGTCATGGAACAGACGACCAACGGTTTCGAGATTGCCGAAGCGGACTTCCAGGCTCGTGGTCCAGGTGACATCTTTGGAACCCGCCAGCATGGAGAGCTGCCGCTGCGTGTCGCCGACCTCAGACGCGATGACGACCTGTTGCAGGAAACCCGCGAGATTGCACTCCGACTGGTCGAAAAAGGGGAGTTTGATCAGCCCCGTTTTGCACCGCTGAAAATTCGCGTCCTGGACCGGTTCGGACAGTTGCTGGACCTCGGACAGAGTGGTTAAGCCCTGTCAGGTCTGGACGCGATTCGAGAACCAGGCAGCCAGCGTTCCATTGGCAATCACCGGAAACCAGGCAGCCTGATCGGGCTTGAGCAGATTGGCACTGCCCATGTAAAGAAAACATTGGGAGATGGCAAAGATCACTCCCATCACACAGGAACAGATGGCGATATTCAGAATCTGGCTGCGGCTCTCTTTGCGGAGCACGAAGGGAATCGCCATCAGTACGGCGATCAGGTTCATGAACGGCCGCGTCAATCGGGAATGCAGGTCGAGTTTCTGCTTGCGAATGGAGAGATCACTGAACGAGGGATTGTTAATCCGGGCGATCAGTTCGGGGGTCGAAATCAGCGAGCTGGAGTTCCGGTTACACAGCTGATCACAACCCACATCAGTCACGATGAAAATATCATTGGGATTCTTGCCCGGTAGAATCATCTTTCGGGCGAAGGCCGCGATATCCAGGTCTTCATACTTCGGCAGTGCATCTTGCAGCACCCAGCCTCCAGGTCGCGTGTCGGTCCCGGAAATGTAGTGAGCATTGGGAGCCTTCACAGTCACAAAGTCGTGAACGGTCGGCTTGGAGAGAACGAACTCCGCATTCACCATCCGCTGTTCCGTGAGATAAAGTTCCTGACCGTTGATCATGATCCGGGTACTGAAATCATAGACCGGCTCAACGAATTGCGCACTGGTATCCATCTTTCCCCGTTCTGCCTGAACCTTGTCGGCAATGCTGGGAATCACCAGTTCCTGGTTGGCGATGATAAAACAGTTGACGATGACCGTCGCGATGGTCAGTGGAATCGCCAGGCGATATGTCGGAATGCCGGCGGAAAGCACGGGGTTAAGTTCCCCATGCCTTACCATCAATGAGAACACAACCACAGCAGCCAGCACGGTCAGAATCGGACTGACCATATCAAAGAAGACACTGGACTGGTACAGATAGGTCTCTGCCATCAGCCAGAGCAGCCCCCCTGAGGAATCGCCTTCCTTCTGACCGGCCTGGAATTCATCGATATTTGTGAATCCGTCAAAGACGACATACAGACCATAGGTGGCTATGAATCCGATGATGAACACATGGAAATATCGTTTCAGAAGATAACGGTCAAAAGTTGTAAACACGGTTTCCGGTCGCTGTCAGAGACTGAATCGAGAATAGATATCTCAAATCTGAGATTGTGGGGCGGGTATTACATCGCAATCCCCGAAATGGGTCAATATCAGGAACCAGACCCGGCAGTGCACACAAGAGCACATCCCGGTTTTAGATGACTTTTTGGCACTTCAAAATCAGCCATAGTGGCGTTTATTGTGAATTTCCAAAAACAGAGAGAAAAGAAACTTGCATAAGTCATTTCATTTTTGCAGTTTATGGGCTATTCGAGCTTTTAGGAACTTTCCAACTCTCGACATTTAATCCGCGTAGTGAATAATACTCACGGAGCAGAGTGATCTCAAAACTGTCAGAAACATCAAAGGTTTTGATTACTTTAGCTAATTTAAAAGCTATCTTTTGGGAGTATTCAATTTCGAATTGAGTCGTCTGAATCTGATTTTTATGAGGGGAAGATCGAGTGGTACGTAAAGATGCAATAATTCGGTTGCACAAGCAACTGCTGAACCGCCGCGATGAGCTCACCAAGCTTGTGAACGACAGTTCAGAAGGCTCCTCAGCCAGCCAGTCCTCCGTGGAGGACAGTGGTGACGCCGCGATTCGTCAGACGCGACAGGATCTGGAATCTCACCTGGCAGAGCTGGAATACAAAGAACTGATGCAGATTCGACGTGCGATCTCCCTGATTCAGGAAGGACGTTACGGTCACTGCGAGAGCTGCAATAAGAATATACCGATTGCACGGCTTAAAGCGGTTCCTTACACGATGTTTTGTGTCAGTTGTGCACAACAGCGCGAATCGATGGGTTTATCCACGAGTGATGTTCATGGCGATTGGGAAAACGCCTACGAGTTCGAAGGACGTCTTAACGATCAGGAGTACAGAATTCACGATTTGGATCTCGAAAAATAATACCCCCCTCCGATAATAAACGACACAGGGTCACGCTCGACCGACTGCGTTTATTATCTGATCTCTCCACAACACGATACCCCCTCATTCCTGTTACGATTCCCGGAGAGTGTGATTGCAGTCAATCACCAGACCCTGCTTTGTTACTGGAAGCCCGCGTGGATTCAGCTGGACTTCCGTAATCAAATCGTTCGGCACTTGGCGAAGGATTGCCTTATTTTGCCGTGGTCAGCACTAGCTGAAATGCAAAAAAAACGATCCTGGGTCACGCTGAGAGATTTGCAACATGAAGAATCGATATCCTTTGCTGGCAGTCATTGCCATCATTGTCTCCATTTCGTTGTGGAATACCTGCTTCGAGTCACCGCTTAGTTCGCGCCAGCTGGAAGCGAAGATTCCTTCACAGGGTAATGCCCGTCAACAAAATGCAGCGCTGTTGTCTTCTGCATCTTCTCTGCACGATGGAAGCAAGCATCTCGCCAAGATCGCCAAGCTCGCGACCCCCAGCGTCGTCCACATCCAGTGCGAACGGCAGACTCCCCGTGGTGCGGTTGAAGAAACCGGATCCGGTGTCATCGTTCGCGGTGAGGGAAAACCGGGGTTATACATCGTTACTAACCGCCACGTCGTGCGAGACTCAAACGGACCTGCGATTTCAATCCAACTGCACGATGGACGCGTTATCAACCCGACTAATAAATGGGAAGATAAAGATACCGACCTGGCAATCCTCAAGATTGACGTGACCGATGTTACTCCCGCCGACTGGGGTGACAGTGACAAACTGGATATTGGTCACATGGTCCTGGCCATGGGTAGTCCGTTTGGTCTGAGCGAATCGGTGACCCTGGGTATTATCAGCGCCAAGGGACGCCGTTCTCTGCAACTGGGAAGTGGATCAGAGGTACTGAACCAGAACTTCCTGCAGACTGACGCCGCCATCAACCCGGGAAACAGTGGCGGTCCGCTGATCGACCTCGAAGGTAAAATTATCGGGATCAATACTGCAATCGCTTCCAACAGTGGTGGTAACGACGGAATCGGATTCAGTATCCCCAGCAAGCTGGTACAACACGTCTTTACGCAGCTCCTGAAGTACGGGCAGGTCTATCGCGCTTACCTGGGTGTCCAGCTCGATCCGGAATTCAGTATCGGGACGGCAACCCGATTGAACATGGACCGTGTGCGTGGTGCCCGCGTGGTCAAAGTAATTTCTAACACGCCGGCTTCCCGCGCCAACCTCAAATACGATGACATCATTCTCAGTTTCGGCGGTATTGATGTTCTGGATCAAAACCACCTGATCAACCTGGTCTCCCTGACGCCGATCGAGCATCGTGTGAGTGTTGTGCTGCTGAGAGATGGCCGTAAGGTCAACGTGATGGTAGAACTGGCGAACCGCCGGATTCTGGATGAACTGGAACGCAAACAGCGCGAATCACAACAGTCATCCCGACGCTTCGGCACCTCTGCTGAGCCGATGAGCTTCCACAAAGTCAAAGACGCATCCGCCACAGAAGATCTGGCCGGACTGGGGGTTCAGCCCATGAACGCAGATCTGGCTGCACAGCTCGGTTTCGCACAAGGTCAGGCAGGTCTGCTGGTCTTGAGTGTCGACGAACAGAGTTCATTCTCTGGCGTGGTCGATCTCTACGATGTAATCGAAGAAGTCGCTGGTTCACCAGTCCACAGTCTGCAGGACTTTCGCCAGGCACTGGATAAGCATCGAGATCTGAAATCGCTGGTCCTGAAAATTTCTCGCGGCAAGCCGGGAGCCGTTCAGCAGCAACTCGTCATCTGGCAGAGGTAGTCGCAACCGGCTCGACATTTTCCCAACCTCGACATGCCCTCCCGCTGCAGACAGACAGCCGGTCCAATAATCCCAACTGTATTCAAACCAAACTCGTTTCGTTGTTCAACAAGGGTTCTGCTTCAACGAAAAAAGCCAGGTCAGTAATGTACTGACCTGGCTTCGGTTTGAATCTTCGATTCGCAGAGAACTTAGTCGCGGTAGAAGCGAGTCAGTTCTTCGAACAGCAGAGGATCGCGGATCGAATCGCTGGCAAGACGAGCCCGGAACCGCTGGTTGCCTTCGACACTGCCGCGTACGATGACCTGGAACTGAACCGAGTCACCAGGAGCCAGACCTGCCAGAGATTTGAAGACGACCACACCGTTCTCAGCGATGTGCTGAGTAGGACCGGTGGCAGAGATCAGCTCAACTCCGGGAGGCAGTTCGCAGGAGACAGAAACGTTCTGGGCAGCTTTACTACCGTCGTTCTTGACGACTACGTTGTAACCTGTTTCGGCTCCGATTTCGACCGGATCGTTCAGGTCGGCAATTTCCAGAACCAGCTGGGCGACCCCTTCGATACGTGTCTGAATCTGTGCATCGGATTTCACGTTGTGTTCAGACAGAGCACGTACGTGGTGCACATAGTTGCCGATAGTTTTGGTTTTCAGTTCGACGTTGACATTGGCTGACTGACCGGGCTCCATACGTCCCAGGAACCAGCTGATGGTGGAGTCTTCAGGATTGAACTGACCGCCACGATCGGCTTTGACGAATTCGAATCCTTCTGGAACTTTATGCAGCACGCGAACGTTGTTGGTAGCGGCTGCACCGTCGTTGACAGTAGAAATTGTGTACTGAGCAGAACGGCCTTTGTAACGCAGTCCGGGACCTTCGATGGCAACCTGAACTTTAGGAGCGATCACGTTCACACGAGCCTGAGTTTCCTGAGCCAGACCACCTTCAGCTTTAGCGACAACTTTCACAACCTGTTCGCCACCCAGGACAGCTGCCAGGGCCAGACGGATGGTGCGGGTTTCGCCAGGATTCAGCGAACCGACCTGCATCTGCAGATACTCGGCAGTCACATGTTCCAGACCTTTAGGAATTTCAGCTTCCAGCACAACGTTGTGCAGGGTACCTGTTCCCGGGTTGGAGATGGTGACAGACTGTGAAGCAGGCTCACCAATCATGACATTGGTAGGACCTTTGACTGCGACCTGCAACAGAGGCTCAGCAACCATGAAGGACTCAGTCAGAGAGTTGGTGAACCGAACATTCGCTGCGGCGGTAATCGCACCACGCTGGCTGGGGATCATTGAGATCTCGATGGTTTTGGTTTCACCGGCGTTCAGTGAATCAAACTTCCATTCCAGATGATCATGGCTGGCACTGGGCCGGGGAGTGGCATCTGTCAGACGAACTGATACCGGGAAGAAGGCTTCCACGACGACGTCCTTGGCAGATGCTTTACCTTCGTTGGTGACTTCCAGTGCGAACTCGCATTCCTGGCCAACGTTGATTTCACTTTTCTTAATCCACTTGTGAGACACTTTGGCCTTCGCGACTTCAGAAGCAGTTCCGACAGGCTTCACCTGCACGGCTGCTGCACGACGTTTCTGAGGTGTGGAAGTGATAGTGACACCGGAAGGCTGAGCAACAGTTTCTTCCTGTGCAGCTTTTCCAAAGGTCAGGTGATGTTTGTTTTCTACAGTCTGATTATCCGGAATCCGGGGAATGGTCAAACCCGGTGCCTGAGGAGCAGGCTGTTTGAATTCGGTTGGCGTCCGGAATGGATTCTGATCACTGCCGGCACTGACCTGCTGAATTTTACCCTGTGTGCCTTTGTGGTGCTGAAACTCAGCATGCACAATATTCTTTTTGGACTGATCCGCATTGAACTCTTCAAAACGGTACCGCTTCTGCTCACCAGCCGGTTCAGCGTGGTCTACCTGCTGAAAAGCGGACTGCTTGACTTCCGCCTGCTGTTGCTTCTGCTCCAGGCGACGGTAAGGGCGTTCCTGACCGAACAGCTCCTTGTAGTAGTTCGGTACCTGGGACATACGGGCTTTACCGGTGGGCTGGTACTCTGCACCAGGCTGAGCCGCAGTCTGCTTCGGCTGGGAAATGGTGATATTTCCCGAGGTGCCGGCAGCTTCACCCGTAGACTTCTGTCCGGAGAAGTACTGAATACTGGCTTTGGAATTGGAAGAGGGAGCAGAATCAAAGGGTGACTTTGATTCCATCATGCGATCATCGGCGGTTGCGATACTCGCACTCATTACCATGGTTGAAAATATCGCGAGCATCTTTTTTCCGCGTCGCATTGTGTTTCTCCTTACCGATAGGAACTTACTGCTGGATAGGGATGTTTGAGTTACTGGATTTGACATGATGAGAGTTGTGAGAGCTGTTGTATCTGGATCATGCACAGGAAGGTTTTCTACTTTTATCCATCTCTCTCTATCGGGTGTAACGATTCACAAAATTGAACGAGTTGTAATGATTTTTTAAAATAAATCGGAATTATAAGCTTTTCCGGTTATTCCGATTGCACCACTCCCGGTATTTCACAAAGCACAGCTGACAACACAAGTCATTACCAGTCAGCCACTTAAGAACAACACACAATCCCAAAAGCGATTCCTGGATCATCCACAGCCCCCTAACCTTCCCATTCTGGCGAACAGGTCTCTGCAGGTGAAACCGGGCTCACAAATCAGGCAAAACACGATTTTCATTTTCTGGCGATTGACTCATGGGCACTCAGACTCACAATGACTGTTAGCTTACAGTCCGGCACCGGATCCCTTATTTTCGAGTCATACAGCAGGCAAATATGAGTTTATCCGCTTCAGAGACAGGCCATTCCATGCGTCAGTACAAGACGCTGAAGGTCTACCTGCTGGGCTGTGTGGACTTTGATTCCCTGCTGACACTACAGGAACGGGCTCTGCAGGAGATCCATTACCAGCAGGACGAGTCCGCAGTTCTGTTTGTCTGTGAACACCCGCCCATCGTCACTGTGGGGCGTGAAGGCAGCCATCACCAGCTGTCCGGGGCCTATCATGACCTGAAGGCGAAACAGATCGAGGTTCGCTGGACGAATCGGGGAGGCGGAGCCCTGCTGCATGCACCGGGGCAACTGGCCGTTTATCCCCTGTTCCCCCTCAAACAGCTGGGCATCGGCATCAGCGAATTCCGGGATCGTCTGCAGCGGGCAACACGCAGTGCAGCCGGCGAGCAGGGTGTCGACTGTGAAACCTGTCCGGATGACTCAGGAATTTTGGGCCGTTGTGGACAGTTTGCCTTTCTGGGGGCTGCGATCAAATCCTGGATTTCTTACTATGGTTTGTATATTAATGTGTCTCCCGATATGAAACTGCAACGTCTGATCGACGCCAATCGATTTGACCACCGCGTGACTTCCCTGTCGGCAACGCTCACGCGGGAAGCCAGTATGGGTTCGGTTCGCGAAAGCATGATTCGCAACCTGGCTCAGCAGTTCGGCTATCCGGATCCCCACATTTTTACACGACACCCCTTACTGCATCGAGTAAAGAAGAAAGTTTATGTCGACACTTAATATCATCACCGATCCCGCCCCCGCACCCCGGCAGCGTCTTCCCAAGTGGCTCAAGCGGCCCATGCCGAAGCCTGGTATGGCTTTCACCAGCAACGTGATCGAAGACCTCAATCTGGTCACCGTCTGCGAAAGTGCCAAGTGCCCGAATCGCACCGAATGCTGGTCACATAAAACAGCGACCCTGATGATCCTGGGAAATGTCTGCACGCGCCCTTGCGGGTTCTGCTCGATCGCCAAGGGGAAAACCGAAACCGTTCAGTTGGACGAACCCGAACGCGTAGCGGAAGCAGCCGCCCGTCTGGGCCTCGAACATGTGGTGATTACCTCTGTCACGCGTGACGACCTGCCGGACGGCGGGGCAGAACACTTCTATAACTGCATCCTGGCAGTCCGCGAACGGACCGGGGCAGACATCGAAGTCTTGACTCCCGACTTCCGTGGCAATCGTGATGCCATTCAGCGGGTGATTGAAGCCCATCCTGATGTCTTCAACCACAACACCGAAACCGTACCCCGTCTGTATCACCGCGTTCGTCGGAACGCCGTCTATCAGCGGACCCTGGATCTGCTGAAGCAGGTGAAAGACACGGATCCGAGCATCGTCACGAAAAGTGGTTTGATGCTGGGGCTCGGCGAAACACGCGAGGAAATACTCGAAGTCTGTGCCGATCTGCGGGCCGTCGGTTGTGATATCGTGACTATCGGCCAGTATCTGCAGCCTACGCCTGAGAACCTGCCGGTTGAGCGTTTCTTGCCGCCGGAAGAATTCGATGAAGTGGGCGATCAGGTGCGGGCACTGGGATTCAAACTGGTGGCCAGTGGTCCCTTCGTCCGTTCCAGTTATCATGCAGGCGAAATGGCATCGGTGCTGGGGAAAGAGTCCTGAATGCCGACCCCGATCACGGTTCCTCCACTGGAAAATCAGGATCAGAAACTGACCGTCAGTCTCTGGCTGACACGAACGGGAGAACCGGTTAACCGGGGAGACCGGGTTGTCGAACTCTTGATTCCCGGTGTGACGTTCGATGTGGCGGCCCCCTGCACCGGAACGCTTGCCCGTTGTGAATGTCGATCCGGAGACGAAGTGCACGAGGGAACCGTGCTGGGCTGGATCGAATCTTCCGAAGCCAGCCCGTCAGACGAAACAGCTGACTCTGGACCTGAGTGATCAGAAACGGAAATGCCATGACAACCGACCAGATCCGAGGTCATCAAACGATTCTGGAAATGCTCGACCGGGCCCTGTCCCGCGGACGCCTGCCGCACGCGCTGCTGTTCGCCGGTCCGGTGGGCGTGGGTAAGAACCGGGTTGCCCGTTATCTTGCCCAGTGCCTGTTCTGCGAACAGACTCCCTCAAACCAGCTCAGTTGCTGTCGCGAATGTAACTCGTGCAAACAGATGGCCGCCGGTACGCATCCCGATTTGATCAGCATCGAATGCCCTCCCGACAAAGCGATTCTGCCTTTAAGCCTGATCATCGGCAGCGAGGAGCGACGCGGCCGCGAAGGGGTCTGTTATGAAATGTCGCTCCGCCCCATGACCGGGAACCGACGGATTGCGCTGATCGACGACGCCGACAAAATGAATGCCGAGAGTGCCAACGCACTTTTGAAAACCCTGGAAGAGCCCTCAGCGAATTACCTGATGATTCTGATCGCCAGCGAGCTGGATGCGATCCTGCCAACCATTCGTTCCCGCTGCCAGCTGATCCGGTTTGCTGAACTCTCTGCAGACGATGTATCCGAACTGCTGCTGGAACAGCAACTGGCGGAGTCTCCCGAACAGGCACAACAGGTCGCCCGACTCTCGGGGGGCTCGCTGGATGTCGCCAGCCAGTTGCTGGATGAGAACCTGCAGGAACTCAGGACGAGCATCACGCGACTGTTGTGCCAGCATCCCTTCCGTCCGCAGGCGTTTTCACAGGCGGTGATCAAAGCCGTGGATGATATCGGCGGCAATACTGCTGCTCAGCGGAAAACTGCTCACTGGATCCTGCATTTCTGTGCCGACTTCTATCACCAGGCGTTACAGGCGGCCGCCGGGCATGAATTGGCGGTGGGCACTGCGCAAATCGACAAATTCGTGAACGGATTCTCCGGCTCAACCGAAGACCGGATCGAGAAACTGGGGGCGCTGCTGGATCGACTGCTGGAAACCGAAGAACAGATCGATCGGAACGCCACGATCAGCCTCTGTATCGAAAACCTGAGCGAAGACCTCCGGGCACTGCAAAAAAGCAGTTCCTGAACGCAAGTGCCAGTAACGAGGCACAGCCTGCTTTTTAAAAAAAACGATTTCGCCCGAATCGATAGAGATTGATCCCTGCTGTTCGGCTATAATAGAATCTTAACAGCAGAATCCACACTTCTCCTGCTGAGGATTCTTCCCGAGGAATCCGCGGGCCATTCTGCTGCTGTTTCTGATCTCCATTCGATGAAATTATCATAGATGAATAACGAAGTCTCAGGTTACATCGTCCGCTATGGGTCAACCCGCATGATTGGCGAGTTCTCCGCCAAGGGCCCTGACGAGCTGCCACGAAATGCCTCTGTCATTGTCAAAAGCGATCGCGGTCATGAATGGGGCGAAATTCTCTCTCCCGCCACGGACCGCGTACGTTCCTTCATGAAAGATACCAAAACCGTCGGCCGCATCATTCGCCCCGTCACTGACGATGACTATCGCCAGCGTGACAAGAATCGACACGAGGAACGCACAGAGTTTCTAGGCTGTCAGGATCTGGTGAAAGAACACAAGCTGCAGATGCAGCTGGTCGATGTGGAACATATTTTTGGTGGAGAAAGGATCATCTTTTATTACCTGGCCGAGAAACGCGTCGACTTCCGCGAACTGGTCAAAGCGCTGGCCCGCAAATATCGATCACGGATTGAAATGCGACAGATTGGTGTCCGGGATGAAGCCAAACTGCTGGCCGACTACGGCGACTGTGGCAAAACAGTGTGTTGTGGAACACATCTGACCGAAATGCCACCGGTATCCATGAAGATGGCCAAGCTGCAGAAAACCTCACTGGACCCCAACAAGCTTTCCGGTCGCTGTGGCAGACTCAAATGCTGCCTGCGCTACGAGTACGACACTTACCGTAGTTATAAAAAAGAACTGCCCCCGGTCGGTTCATTCGTCGTCACGGAGCAGGGGGAGGGAAAAGTCACGAATCAGGATATCCTCTCGGAATGCGTTCAGGTGATCTATCCCGATTCGCGAAAATCAATTGTCCATAGAAAAGATATTCAGGAAGTCATCAAGAAGAAAAAAGGGGAAGGCCAGCCCCCCGGGAACGGGAAATCACTCAATCAAAAACCGGCCCGCTGAAATTGGCCAGATCGGGATTGATTTTCCTGAAATTCCCAATGATAATTTCTCGCTATCTGAAGCGCAATCTCCTAAGATAGTATTGACGAAGGTCTCTGTGACAGAAACACTGGATTGTAACAACATCAGAGACTGCAACCGCTCGAGTAAGAAGGTATGGGTGAAAACATGACATTTGCAACCAATCTAACCCGCCCCAAACTGCAATATCACCCGAATGCCTACGACTTTATCTTTGAAGCGTTGCAGCAGGCTCAAGAGATTTACGCTCATTCCATCTCTGAACTTTCCGAACAGGAAGAAGCACACGTTTCGGGACAGGAACTCCTGGAGGGAGTGCGCGTTCTGGCCCTCAAACAGTTTGGTCTGATGACACAGACTGTGTTCAAACAATGGGGCGTGCAATCCACCAAAGACTTCGGCAAGATGGTCTTCGAAATGATCGAGCATGGCAGAATGCGGAAGACCGACAACGATCGCCTGGAAGATTTCGTCGACATCTACGACTTCCAGCAGGTGTTCGACGCAAACTACATCATCGACACCAGCGAAGTCTTCCCACGCAACCCGGCATAAATACAGATTTGTCGCGACTCTGGTAGCTGCCCGTCAGTCCCCGTTTTTACCTCTTACAAGCCACGTCTGCGCGCGTTGCTGCGCTCCGTAAGTTTTTGCGTTTAACCAACTTTGTTAAGTTACTGTTATTGCAAAAAAAACCTTACGTGATACACTCCCCGGATAGAGTTTTTGCTGGAGTTTTACTTGTAGGTTTTTTGGTTCTTTGAAAAACCTGTGCTTACTGTTGCCCGGAATCATATGAGGTTTTGAGGTTTTACAACAAGATTTACAACGGCTTATTAAATGGGGTTAACTCTAAGGATGAGGTTTTCTACCGTCGCTCGCTACTCGCCCGTTCGTCCTGTTCCCAAACTCATCACTCTAACCATTAGCATGCTCTTCTGCTCCGCTCCCTTGCTGGCAGCAGAAACATCAGATGCCTCGCCACCAGTGGCCGCATCTGAATCCGTCGTCATCAGTTGGCTACTTGCGATTGCAGGGGCAATCTTCGCCCTGTTTACCGCGTATCGCTTTTTCTCCTGGATGGTCGCGCAGTCCGAAGGTGACGCCCGCATGAAGACCATCGCCGAGCACGTCCGTGAAGGAGCCCGTGCTTACCTGGACCAGCAGTTCAAGGTGGTGACCCTGTTCTTTGCCGTGGTCTGTGCACTGCTGGCCTTCATGGCCTTTGGCCTCAACACACAATCACACTGGGTCCCCTTCGCCTTTTTGACAGGGGGCTTTTTCTCTGCACTGGCAGGCTGGTTTGGTATGCGAACCGCTACACTCGCCAGTGCACGTACCGCCCATGCGGCGAAAGAATCACTCAACAACGGCCTGCAGGTCGCGTTCCGCAGTGGTGCGGTGATGGGGCTTGTCGTTGTGGGACTCGGACTGTTGGACATCAGTCTCTGGTTCGGTGTCCTGCACTGGATCGTCAAGATGCCTCTGGCGGAGATCACCGTCACCATGCTCTGCTTTGGTATGGGAGCCAGTAGCCAGGCACTGTTTGCCCGCGTGGGTGGTGGTATCTTTACCAAAGCCGCGGACGTGGGAGCCGACCTCGTCGGTAAAGTCGAAGCAGGCATCCCCGAAGACGACCCGCGTAACCCGGCTACGATTGCTGACAACGTGGGCGACAACGTAGGTGATGTCGCCGGCATGGGGGCAGACCTCTATGAATCGTACTGTGGTTCCATCCTGGCCAGTGGTGCTCTGGGTGTCGCCGCATATCACGGTTATCCCAAAATGCAGATGATGTGCCTGCTGCTGCCCATGTGTCTGGCCGCAGTCGGAATCTTCCTTTCGGTCACCGGGATCTTCATGGTGAAAACAGAGGAAGGTGCCTCTCAGAAAAACCTGTTGAAAGCACTGGCTAAGGGAATCGACACTGCCGCCTTCTGTGTGATTGTCGCCTCCCTGGGCCTGGTCTGGATCATGCTGGTAATTCCTTCGCAGTCCGCAGGAATCCCGGAAGATTCCCCACTGCTGACGGGGAACAAACTGTTTGGTGTCTTCGGTGCCATCGTCTCCGGTCTGGTTGCTGGCTGGTTGATCGGGAAATGGACCGAGTATTCCACCAGTGATGAATTCAAACCGACCCGCTTCATTGCGGATCAGTCTTCAACCGGTCCCGCGACCGTAATTATCGCCGGGATCGCAGAAGGCTTTTACAGCGTCTGGGTACCGATTCTCGTGATTGGTGTCGCCATCATCGTCGCCTTTGGTTTGTGTACCGGCTTCGACTTCCAGAACTCACAGGTATTCGCGATGGGCCTGTATGGCGTTGCGATCGCCGCTGTGGGGATGTTGAGCACACTCGGGGTAACACTCGCCACCGATGCCTATGGTCCGATTGCCGACAATGCCGGCGGTAACGCGGAAATGAGTGGTCAGGAACCGTTCGTACGCCAGCGAACCGACGCCCTGGACAGCCTGGGGAACACGACTGCCGCTACCGGAAAAGGCTTCGCGATCGGCTCTGCTGCTTTGACAGCACTGGCTCTGCTGGCTGCCTACGTGGAAGAAGTCCGCATCGGGTTTGAACGCTGGGTCGAGAACTCAGCCATCGTGCAAACGGTGACCGATGATCCTTCGAATGCGTCTGCACTGAAGCTGAGCAAAAACTGTATCGCGATCCGTATGCCCGATAAAGACGGCAACGCTCCCAAACATAACAACATGGGTTACCTGCTGTTCCCCGCCCTGCACCAGACGCAAATAACGCCTGGGCGAACCAAAATCGAAGAAGCTGAAGTGGGTTCGATCATCAACGGCCTGAATATCACAGAACTCCTGCTGCGCAGCGACTGTGTGGAAGTCAAAAAAGCGACCGTACCCGACTTCTCCCGCTTCTATAATTTCTCGCTGCTGAACCCCAAAGTACTCGTCGGGATCTTCTTCGGCGTGATGATTGCCTTCGTCTTCTGTGCGATGACCATGAAGGCTGTCGGCCGCGCCGCGGGTGCGATGGTGGACGAAGTCCGGCGTCAATTCCGTGAAATCGCAGGCATTATGGAGAACGAAGCCGAACCGGATTACGCCGCCTGTGTCGAAATCAGTACAGCTGCGGCTCAGCGTGAAATGATTCTGCCCGCGATGCTGGGCCTGTTCACCCCGGTCGTCGTGGGTGTTCTGCTGGGAGTCCCCGGCGTGGTGGGCCTGCTGGTGGGAGCCTTGACGAGTGGGTTCGCAGTTGCCATTATGATGGCTAATGCCGGTGGTGCCTGGGATAATGCAAAGAAGTACATCGAAGCAGGCGCACATGGCGGCAAGGGAACTGATGCGCACAAAGCCACAGTAGTAGGTGATACCGTAGGTGACCCGTTCAAGGACACCAGCGGTCCAAGCCTGAATATTCTGATCAAGTTGATGAGTATGGTTTCTGTTGTCATAGCCGGTTTTATCATCCAATACGCATTAGAGCTATTTTAAGTATTTGAAACAGGCTAAAGGTCACCAAAATCAATACCGAACCTTCTCAACAATCTGATTCCGTCGAAAGCATGTCGAGTCTGGAACGTGCCTGCCTGTGCGCCCGTGTCTGCGAGCAGTTTAAAGGTCAGGACATCGTGGTCCTCGACGTCACGAAAATCACCCCGCTGTTCGACTACTTCATCATCACCACCGCGAACAACCAGCGGCAGGCGCATGCCATTGCCGAGGAAATCCGGGTCCTGATGAAGCAGGATCATGCGAATCGCCGCAACATCGAAGGCAAGGACAGCAATTGGATCCTGGGTGACTATGGCGACGTAGTGCTGCACATCTTCACCGATGATGCCCGTGAGCTGTACGACCTCGAGCGTCTCTGGGGGGACGCCCCCCAGCTGGACTGGCAGTCGCACAAACCCGCCGATTCGCAGTAAGCCTCTCGCGGTTTCTACCAATCTGACGCTGCAGCGTGTATTCTGGGTACCAGGAGCGTACCCCCTTTGTATCGATGTTATTAATTCGGAGCGCCCCCGCTCCGAGCGGAACGAGAAACATGAATATCCTCGCCGAACTGAGAAGCCGGTTTGAACCTGTATTAACTGAATGGACCGACAATCCCTCTTCGGTCATCGACATGCTCAAAGCCTCACAGGACCCCAAATTCGGGGACTACCAGGCGAACTTCGCGATGCCGCTGGCAGCCAGAATTCCCGACCTGAAACCGCGGGACCTGGCCGCGCAAATCATCGAAAAGGTGGACCTGTCTGATTTCTGTGAACCACTGGAAATTGCCGGCCCGGGTTTTATCAACATCAAGCTCAAGCAGGACTGGCTTCAGGAACAGACAATGCAGCTGGTTCAGGACGAACGATTAGGTGTCGTGGCTGTAGAAGCCCCCCAGAAGGTCGTCGTCGACTTCTCCGCGCCGAATGTTGCCAAACCGATGCACGTCGGTCACCTGCGAAGTACCGTGATCGGCGATGCCAACTATCGGGTCCTGAAATTTCTGGGGCACGATGTCGTAGGCGATAACCACATCGGGGACTGGGGTACCCAGTTCGGGATGATCATTTTTGGCTACAAGCATTTTCTGAACCAGGCAGCCTTCCAGGAAGCCCCGGTTACCGAGCTGGCACGACTTTACCGGCTGGTCAACCAGTTGTCTGATTACCACGCTTCTAAAAACTCTCTTCCGCAGAAGGAACAGGAAATCGAGCAGCTGACGGAAAAGCTGCAGACACTCGAAGGGACTGCAGACCAGACCGACAAAAAGGTACAGAAACAGCTTAAAAAACTCAAAGCCGAACTGGATGACAAACAAAAAGCCCTCAGTTCACTGCAGGAAAGCCTCAGCCAGCTGGAAGCCAATGAAGACCTGCACAGCAAGGCGGTCGCCTTTCCGGATATCGCCCGACTGGCGCGAGAAGAAACCGCGAAACTCCATGCCGGTGATGCTGAGAACAACGACCTGTGGAAACAGTTTCTCCCGCAGTGTCTGGATGCCATTCAGGGTGTCTACGATCGGCTTGACATCCACTTTGACATGGCATTGGGGGAAAGCTATTACCAGCCCATGCTGGCGGATGTGGTCGCGGACCTGAAAGCCAAAGGTCTGGCAACTGAGAGCCAGGGAGCAATCTGTGTTTTCATCGAAGGCAAAGAGGCTCCCTTCATTGTACAGAAACAGGATGGTGCCTTCACCTACGCCACAACCGACCTGGCAACGATCAAGTACCGGGCAGAGGAGCTCAAAGCAGATCGAGTCCTGTACGTGGTTGATTCCCGACAGAGCGAACACTTTCAACTGCTGTTCGCCACAGTCAAGGAATGGGGCTACTCCAATCTGGAACTGCAACACGTCAGCTTCGGAACCGTGCTGGGCAAAAACAAACGACCTTATAAAACCCGATCGGGCGATACGGTCGGCCTGGAAAGCCTGTTGGACGAAGCTATCGAGAGTGCTTACCAGATCGTATCCCAGAATGACGATGCCAAACCGAATGGCCCGGAACTGGATGAAGCCGAGAGATGGGATGTCGCTGAAGTTGTGGGGTTGGGAGGCATCAAATACGCCGACCTGAAACACAACCGGGACAGCGACTATATCTTCGACTTGGACAAAATGCTAGCCAAGCAGGGTGATACGGCCACCTACATGCAGTACGCTTATGCCCGAGTGAATGGCATCTTCCGCAAGGGAGGGATTGACAGAGATGAACTGCGGACACATCAGCAGTCTCTCAACCTGGTCGAACCTACCGAAATCGCCCTGGCGATGAAAATCAATCGGTACTCTGAGATCCTGGAAAGTGTTGCCGCGGAAGCACGGCCCAACTACCTGACCAATTACCTCTACGAACTGGCAGACCTCTTCAGTACCTTCTATGATGTCTGCCCTGTGTTAAAAGCTGAAGATGAGGCTGTCAGAACGAGCCGACTGCTGCTCTCTGATTTGACCGCCCGGGTCGTCCAGAATGGCCTGTCCCTCCTGGGGATCAGAACCTGCGAGCGGATGTGATCCTTCGCTCTCGCATCAAGAAACAAAAAAAACGCATTCCACAAAATGGAATGCGTTTTTTTATGAATATTACCCGGCAAGGGCTCGAACCTTGACTAACAGAATCAAAATCTGTTGTGCTACCATTACACTACCGGGTAATGAGTTTCTGTCAATTCAGACACAGTAGCCCAACTCAGGTTCACCGCTGGAGACCAGTGATGAACCTGGCGAACGGAGTTTATTGGATCTCCGCAAATCTGACAAGAGTTCTCTTTCAGAAAAACGGGATCTTTTTATTTCACTAGTCGTTACGCAGCTTGAGGTTCATCTCGGTCAGCTTCTCGCGAATTTCGTTCAGCGAGGTCACACCGAAGTTCCGGCTGGCCAGCAGCTCGTCCGGGCTGCGACGCAGCAGCTCACCAATGGTGCCGATACCGAGACGCGACATACATTTTCGCGAACGCACGGAAAGCCCCAGATCGGAGATCGGCTTTTCGGTAACCGGGTTGTCTGCGAGTTCCGGAGGCAGAGCAGCATAGCCGCCATCCTGTCCCAGAGCCTCGTGCAGGTTCTGACCGATGTGCAGACCGAAGGAAGACAGCATCTCGCGAATTTCGTCCAGTGAGGTCTGACCGAAGTTCTTACCGGCCAGCAGATCGTTTTCGCTGACGCGCGTCAGATCACCCAGCGTGTGAATGTCCATCGCATGCAGACAGTTGCGACTGCGGACGGACAGTTCGAAGTCGGTGACTGGACGATCCAGCAGCTGCTTCATGCGGGCTTCGTTGCGGGCAGTCTCTTCATCGTAGTACATGTTGTCGGCTGCTTCGATGTCCTTGAGGTACATCGCGGCCATTTCGTTAGACGGATCCGCTTCCAGAATCCGGCGGAAACAAAAGGCGGCAGCCGGATAGTTTTCCATGTCTTCATAGAGCAGACCCAGGTTCAGGATCGCGCCCAGGTAGAACGGCGGGCTGGAAAGAGACTGCTCATACAGGCGAATCGCATCTTCGTCGTTTCCACGTGATGCGTTTTCTCCGGCGAGACGGAAGATAGCCCGTGAATGACGGGGATCCATGTCGACGGCACGTTCGAAGTATTCAATTGCGCCATACAGGTCGCCACGATCGGACCGAATGCAACCCATCTGGAATGAGTACTCAGCACGACCAGCGGCATCTTTGGCGATGGAAGAGAGCAGCGATTCTGCTTCATCCAACTTGTTAACCAGACGACGGGTTTCTGCACGCCGCAGCGAGCATTCGATCGAGTCATAACCCAGCTTGGCAGCAGCTTCCAGCTGTTGATCTGCATCGTCATAACGTTTGAGAGCGATCAGCGAGACGGCATGGAAAAAAGCAGCGGTTGCGTTATCCGTGACTTTTTCCAGTTCGATTACAGCCTGACGATGCTTACCCAGCAGATGCAGGGCGATGCCGACCCGGGCACACAGTGCCGAAGAACTTTCTCCGTCTGCAATGCGTTTGACGAGCGACTGTACTTCACTGTTGAGCTCTGAAACCTGATCAGAGCAAACAATTCTTTTCAATTGCTCGACATCCGAGTAGCCTACACTCTCAGTGCTGTTAAATACACCTTTTACGTCAATTAATTCGTCGACACTCACACTAAGTTCCTTTATTGCAGCTGGCGCGCAGATGGAAGCGTACAACGGGCTTTTTCACAGAACCTGTTGCCAAATTTCACAAATTCGAATCTTACAGTCTGACCTGCCAAACGGCAACCATCAAGGCCTGTTTAGCCCCTTATCCGGCTGTAGTTATGTACCTCAGGCCTCTTCCCGACACCACAAAAGATACACAAGTTCACCAATTCTGGCCAAATCAGCGTACGAGGGCCTGATATCCCCCATCGCTGGGTGCTCCCGGCAGGTGCAGGTTCTCCTGGACGATCTGTCGTTCCGGGAATTGGTTTAACACTGTTTTCAACAACTCACCATTCTCCCGTGGGTCAAAAGAGCAGGTGGAATACACGAGCCGCCCTTCCGGCTTGAGCTGTCTGAGTGCTGTTTGCAGTAAGTCCTGCTGAATCTTCTGGAGTTCCTGGAGAGAGTGCTCATCCAGCCGCCAGCGGGCCTCAGGGCGTTTCCCCAGCACGCCAGAGTTCGAACAGGGAGCATCAACCAGAATGGCATCGAACTGTTCTTCAGGCAGTGTGGCTCCCCTGGTGTTGATCAACTGAGTCTGGATGCAGGTCAGCCCCAGTCGTGATGCATTCTGTTCGATTTTTTCGAGCCGGTCCGGAGAGACATCGGTAGCGACGATCGTACCCCGATTGAACATCAGCTCTGCAAGATGTGTGGTTTTCGTTCCGGGTGCTGCACACAGATCCCAGACCGTTTCCTCCGGTTGTGGACTAAGCAGGTTGCCGGCCGCCATCGCCGATTCATCCTGGATGGTAAACTTACCGGCATCGAAGCCGACCAGTGACTCAAGCGGAACCGCATTTTCCAGACGAATTGATTGCGGCTCTGCTCCCGGGCTGACTGCGATTCCTGCAGACTGCAGTTCGTTCAAGAGTTCATCCCGACTGTTCTGCAGCAGATTCGTACGCAGGTAAAGGGTATTGCGCTGGTTGAACCATTGCGCGATGGACTGAACCTGCTGGCTGTCATATCGCGACAACCAGTCTGTCATCACCGACTGCGGATAGCTGAATGCCCGCGAAAAATACCCTGCCTGATCGACTTTCGGATCTGGAAACAGATCCGTTGTCAGACAGCGAAACCGCTGTGCGCTAAGCGGGACTGCATTCGCCTGGGGCTCTGTGACTTCGTCTGTGGTCAGCAGTCTGCCCACTGATCTCAGGATGGCATTCACCAGTTTCTTCCAGCGTTCCCTGCCAACCTTGCCGGCCAGTTCGACGGTTTCGGATACAGCAGCATGATCGGGGATCTGATCGAGCATCACCAACTGATAGACGCCGGTTCTGAGCAGTGTCCAGAGTGCCGGCTCAACCTTTTCGCGAGGGCGTGTGAGCTGGCTTTCAATCAGTGTGTCCAGTGTCAACTGGCGGCGGATCACGCCAATGCTGATTTCCATTGCCAGGCGACGGTCCTGCTGCGACAGATCGATCCGTCGACTCCACTGTTGCAGGGAATCAGCGACAAACTGATCCTCCGTGCGATACGCTTCCAGCAGAAAAAAGGCGAGTTGCCGGGCCGAACGAAAATATTGCGGTAGCGCAAGCTCATCCGCCGGACGGGACTTTGATTGATCTTCCCAGACGTTTTTTTTCTTCACGACGTCTGACCACACAACCGTTCCAGGTCGTCAAAAAACCGGGGATATGTTTTCGCAGTACAGCCGGGATCTGCAATCTGAATACCGGGCACCTTCAACCCTACCAGGGCAAAGCTCATCGCCATCCGATGGTCGTCGTAGGTCTCAATCACCGCCGGCTGAATCTCACCGGGATGAATGGTCACGGAATCATCTGTTTCTTCGACTTGAATCCCCATGCGTTTGAGTTCGGTCGCGATGGCAGACAGACGGTCTGTTTCCTTATGACGGATATGAGCAACGTTGCGAATACACGTTGGTCCCTCAGCAAACAGAGCTACCGCTGCCAGCGTCTGGGCGGTATCGCTGATTTCATTCATATCAACATCGATGCCCTTTAAAGGTTTCCCGTGTACCGTAATGCTGTTACGGTCCCGCTTGATGTTACAGCCCATGTCTTCCAGAACGCGGATGAAGTTAATATCACCCTGCAGGGCATCCTGGTTGAGTCCATCCACGGTGACTGAACCGCCTGTGATCGCAGCTGCTGCAAAAAAGTAGCTCGCAGCGGAAGCATCCGGCTCAATATCATAGGCGCCGGGTCGCTGATAAGTTTGCGGCAGGATTCTCCAGACATCGTTCTGCACCCGATCGATGGTCACACCGAATTGCGCCATGACACCGAGGGTGATATCCAGGTAGGGCCTTGAAACCATCTCGCCCTGAATGGTAATTGTTGTGGGTCCCAGTGCGGCTGGCGCCACCATCAGCAGAGCACTCAGATACTGACTGGAGACATTACCGGCAATCGCCGTTTCTCCACCCAACAATCCTCGGGCTTTTACCCGGACCGGCGGACAACCCGTCTCGGATTCACAGGAAACATCGACTCCCAGTTGTGCCAGAGCGTCAATCAGATCCTGAATCGGTCGTTGCCGCATGCGTGCGTTACCGTCCAGCTGAAATTCCCCCTGCCCTACCGAGCAGAGTGCGGTCAGAAATCGAATACTGGTGCCACTGTTTTCCAGCCAGAGTGACGCTTCGCTGGCGGGTATCTGGCCCCCGCAGCCTTTAACGACGACTGTGCAATTTTCCGGATCGTGATCGACGTTAATTCCCAGTCGGTTCAGGCTTTCGATCATCACCTGGGTATCGCGACTGTCCAGGACGCCGGTCAGTTCAGTCTGCCCCTCTGCCAGGGCAGCGACAATTAACGCGCGATTAGTGATGCTCTTGGAACCGGGTGGTCTGACAGTCCCGTTGAGCGGACCGGAAACTGGTTGAACCTGGTAAGTGTCGGACATGCGATAAACTATGAACTAGGAAAGGCTTCTGATACGGACGGATCAGGATCTGCGACAGACCGTCTACACCCACACAGCATACACGTTCGCTCGCCAAAGCTAAAGTGAGGGGCGTTAGATCCTGCTCGGTCTCAGGTATTTTTAATCGCCTGAGAGAGCCCTTCCCAGATACTGGGATACTGCAACTCCACTCCCAGCTCTTCGCGTAACCTTTTGTTATCACAACGTTTATTAACACCAGCAGCACGTTCAGTGCTGTTAGGGCGGGTCGATTTTGACTTCACATCCGCCGCTTCTCCTGTCGCAAACCGGGGCTGAGGTGCTTCGATTAGTTGAGCCAGGGTTTCGTAATATTCCTGACGCGTTACGGGACGACTGTCACTCACCAGATAATGTGAAGCGAGCTGCGAGTCTCCATCACAGCGGAGAATTGTCTGGACGATGTCATCCAGATGAATCAGATTCAGCCAGGCATCAGGTCTGCCCGCCAGTGGTTCTCCCGCTTTGATCTGTTCCATGCGGGCCAGCAGTCTCCCGGGACCATAAATCCCTGCCAGTCTGAGAATTACAGCCCGCGCGTTTCCCTCGACAGCTGCTTCTCCGAGCAGTCCCTGCTGCGCGAACAACTGTTCTGCCTCCAGACAGATCTGCCCGTTCTCCCGCTCCGGTTCGCATGCCGAAGTCTCGTCGACCCACTCCCCCGCCGTCTGACCATAGACACTGGTACTGGAGAGATAAATGATCTGCTGTGTACGCTCTTTAATCACCGACAGGGCATGCGCGAGACCTTCGACGTAAACTTCGCGTCGAGAATGGCTCGCGGATCGATCAAAGCCTACCGCATACAAAACGGTTTCCGACTCGGGGAGGCCCTGCAGGGTTTCCGGACTTGTGATCTCTCCCAGGACGGGCTGAATTCCCAGATCGGAAAACTGCTGTGCGTTTGCTTCCGAGCGCGTGAGTGCAGCCACATCGTGCCCCGCTTCCAGCCATCGACGAGCCACTTCCCGCCCTACATATCCGCAACCAATGATCAGTTTTTGCATCGGAACCTGTTTTCTCTGAAATTTTATGTGTGCCCTGCTTCAACGTTTACCGCGAATACGGGGAGCCAGTTGAGTCGCTCCCTGCAACACGAGTGCAATCTGTGCCTGAATCTGCTCGCGCAGTTCCTCTTCTGTTGAATCCGCCAGGTACTCGGTTAACGGAAACCGGTCCGGGTCTGCAAGCTCTGTCTGCAGCCTGGTAAAACGGTCCGCCATTCTATGCAGTACTTCCTCGAGTTCTGCCTGCGTCAGATCATAACGCTTGAGTGTGGAAGCGTCAGCCGTTCTCACCTTAGTCAGGCGGGCCAGTGTGTTCCCCTGGGTCCGATAGAGGTGCCCATTGAGATAGGCGCGTCTCAGATGTCCCTGTTGATCGAACTGATAGACAGGATCGCCGCCGAAGTAAAACGAAAACTGCCCACTCCGTTTCTGTCCCCAGAAAACGGGTTCTGCTTCCTGAGGTACCTGGAATTCCGCCCGGGGATAGAGGGCGATCGCTTCCCGCATCAGATCTTCGCGGTCCTGTTCGTGAAGCGCCATCAGAACCTCGTATTCCACTCAGACACTATGACTCCCAGACGTCTCTCAGTCGAACAGGTGGCTGACCGATTCATTGCGGTGAATGCGGCGAATGGCTTCTCCCAGCAGGGGTGCAATCGAAATGGTACGCAAATTCGAAAGCTTGTCCTGATCGGGAATCGGCAGACTGTTGGTCACCACAATCTCTTTGATCGGAGCTTCGCTGAGAGACTTAATTGCCGGTCCACAGAAGACAGCATGGGAAGCACCAACGTAAATTTCCTTGGCACCATGTTCTTTAACCACATTCACGGCTCCGACAATCGAACCGGCCGTGGAGATCATATCGTCAAACAACAGGGCGATTTTGCCTTCGATCGGACCACCGATAATATTGGCCTGCTGTGTTTCCAGGGCGTTCTTGCGGCGTTTATCTACGATCGCCAGCGTGCCCCCGATATTATTATTGTGCTGCAGCGTCCGCTTGATACTGCCTTCATCGGGACTGACGACCACCAGATCCTTATCGGGAATATTCAGGCTGCGGAAATAGCGATCGAGAATCGGAGCCGCATACAGGTGATCCACAGGGGTATCAAAGAAACCCTGGATCTGAGCCGCATGCAGGTCCATCGCCAGAACGCGATCCGCGCCTGCTTCGTTGATGAGGTTGGCGACCAGTTTGGAGGTAATCGGAACCCGTCCCGAGTCTTTCCGGTCCTGGCGGGCATAGCCAAAGTAAGGAATGACCGCGGTGATCCGCTCTGCACTCGCACGTCGACAGGCATCCATCAGGATCAACAGTTCCATCAGGTTATCATTGACCGGCGGTGAAGTGGGCTGCACGATAAAAACATCGCGTCCCCGCACGTTCTGATTGAGTTTCAGGCTGATTTCCCCATCCGGAAAATTCGATAATTCGACTGAGGCCAGTCGAATGCCGAGATATTCTGCAATTTCTCCGGCCAGTTTGGGATGAGCTCGTCCACTGAGAAGTGTGAGGTGGTCATACATTGAAAAAAAAGCCTGCAGTAGTGCAATACCTGGGGTAGCGGGATTCAGATCTGCGAGAGCCAGACAGTTCTGCCCGGTCCGTTTCTCTATTCACGCTTATCCAGAGAAAGATGTCAAGCATGAGCTTTCGATTTCATGCGAAACTGCCCAAATGCCTTGCTTTGCACATTTTTTACTGGCATTAACGGCTGAGGATTCCATGGAAACCGGAGCGATTATTACGCCGTTTCCTGTTGCAGAATGTCTGCGACCTCGGCCAGTTGTTCCTGGGTATTGACGCCCAGTGCTTCCTGGATATTGAAAGCGGTTTCCGCCAGGACCGTTTCCCCGTCCTTGAGCAGAATTTCTGCACAGTCGGTCAGATAGTATTCGGCCTGATTGTTATTCGGTCTGACCTGATTCAGAGCTTTGAATAACTGTCTGCCATCGAATGCAAAACAGCCCGTGTTGATTTCAAGAATCGCGGCTTCTTCCGGAGTCGCGTCTTTCTGTTCTACGATCCGCAGGAAACTGCCGTTCGTATCGCGCACGATCCGCCCAAGACCTTCGTTGGCTTCGGTGATCGCAGTCCCTACTACGCAGGCAGCATTCTGCTGTTGCTGAACTTCCAGCAGACGCGAGAGTGAGCTCCCTTTCAACAGTGGTGTATCTCCCGCGAGTACGAGAACCGGTCCGTCATGTTCGGTCAGATTATCGGCGCTCATCATCACGGCATGTCCCGTCCCCTTCTGGTCGGCCTGCAGAGCAAACTCCACATCCGGATGGTGGGACAGCGCTGCTTTGACCTCTTCTGCTTTGTGCCCCACGATGACCACAATTTTTTCGCAGCCGGCTGAGCGGGCGGCGTCCAGCACATATTCAATCATGGGACGCCCCAGAATCGGGTGCAGGACCTTGGGAAGTTCAGATTTCATCCGGGTACTTTTACCAGCGGCCAGGATCACAGCAGCAGGAGCGCTCACTTCAAATTCCTTTAACTATAAAAAAAGAGCGGAAAGACATCAGCCAAACCGCTCCGTGTTTTATTTTAATTCCATCACAGCCTGTTATTCGCTGAGGCACAGATCTGAATTAGAACTGGAAGCCGAAGCGGGCCATGAAGCCGTCTTTGGTATCAAATCCACCACCGGACCCGAAGTAAGCACGACGACGGAATACACCACCAGCCTCGAGGAACATTGACATGCAGGCGCCTTCGCCTCGCAAACCGAGCATCAGAGCATAATCCTGGAATTCCACCTGGTCACGGTTGGCGATACCGGTTCGTTCGACTTCGAAGGACTCGATATCGTATTCGAAGGTACCATACAGCCAGACGCTCTTATCGCCGACATTACCCAGGAAGCGACTGACGCGTGATTTGGGGAACATGGCCCGGATTTCCCAGAGATCATTCGGGGTCCAGACAACACCAGCATAAGGAATAATGTAATCACCCAACCGGTCCCAGTAAGCGGCACCGACGGCAAACATCCAGGTTTGAGAAGGACGATAGAACAGCACGACTCGGGCATCAAACTGCCAGGCATGCGAGCTCAGGCTTTTGCCGAAGTCGGAAGCCAGGGCGGGCGTGAAACCGAGTTGAACACTCCAGAGACCGTTGGCCGGCGTCGATAATGCCAGGTCACTCCCAAAGCGATAGCCGGCACCAGGCAGCGAGATAAACTGAGGACCATCCCAGCCCCGATAATCAAATTCGGGAGCTGCAGAAAAGATCCAGCCACTCCGCAGGGGAGTTGAATATTTCAGGTCGACATCGGTTTCGAAGACACCAAAATTACCACCATCTGCACCGCCTGGTTGCGCGTAAGTGCGAACTTTGGGGATCAGACCAAAGGTCAGACTGGAACTCCAGCCAAAACGAAACGGCTGAGGACCATTCAATCCAGTCGTATAACCGGGCATGGGCGAACCTGCATAGGGATCGACAATACCACCAGCGCCAGGTGTCAGGAACGGATCGTATCCGGGCCCGGGAGACGGTGCGCCGTAGAGGTTCCCGGCTCCCATATTTGGATCGAAGGGTTGTCCGTCCGGTACGGTGTAGCCTCCCCCAGCTGGCGGATAGCCTCCCCCTGCTGGTGGTGTTGTTCCATAGGGAATCGATTCCTCGTAGGTGGGAGTCGGACTTTGCGCACGAATCACATCATCGAAATCCGACGCTGGTCTATAAATTGTGGTCAGTTCAGTGGCCTGCGCATTCAGACCCGCTGTGAAAACAATGGCTAGACAAAGAAGAGTAGTTTTCAATGTTCGACCTGTGAATATGAAGGTAAATCAGGTTTCGAGCAGAAACGCTCTTTTTCTGAAGGGAGAGCCGGCCACACTGTGTTGCACAGCTCTAATGACTCGGGGGTGGTACAGTGGGGGGAGTTTTCCAGAATCGTCGAATCAGGTCAACATCAATCTGCAGACTCGCAGCAGCATACTTGAGGAAAAAAATAAAATTTTCCTCAAATTTTGCGACTTTTTTTGAAAGGAAGAATGGGCAGTTTTCAGCGGAAACTGCTGAGGCTCAAAGAATTAAGCAGCTTCGATGCAGTTTTCGGTGTGGAGAACATGCGTGAAGACAGAGAGCCGCGAAGAAGCGCTTCGCATACCGGCCAGCCAGATATCGCGTGGGATACTGACTGGCGGTTCGAATGACAGGGATGACTTAGCAGATCCAGTCGATTCCCCGGAGCAACGGGGATTTCCAGGTTTACTTGTGGTAACCCAGACCGGTCACGACGGAGTGCAGTTCTTCGAAGGTGATAAACCGACGACGGTGACGCAGCTTGTACTGGTCGATTGCCTCAGCCAGTTCGTTGACGTCTTCATTTTCAGAGTTGTAGGAATTGCTGAACTGCCGACGTTCGACGCCACCATCGGGACGCTGTTCCCCACGATTCTGACGACGATCCTGAAAAGTGACAGCCTGTTGCTCGGTAACCTGGTTCATAAGATTGCTCCTCATTTTAAAACTTACCAGGTAAAACCTAGTATGGATTTCCCGGTAAGCTGCGAAATACTGTGATCTGCAACGGTTAATTCTGTGACTTGCTGCGGAAGATGCCTGCTGTTCCGATCAGAGGGATCGTGGGAGAAATGCAGCACAATCGAGTTATGCAGGATGCTGGGGAGTCAATCTCGGCCCGAAATATTCCTGTCATAAACTGGATCGGCGGTTTCTGCCGCCTTCTTTGGCTTATGCAGCATTTCTCGTTATATTACAGGTATCCGGGTCGTAGGTATTCTGCCTGTCATGCAGCAGACAATAGGAGGCGTTGCCTGCAGAAGAACCGATTCCCGATTTTTCACACTCACTAATGAAAGACAACCAAGCTATGACAACCAAAGTGGCAATTCTGGGTGGAGGCGGGATGGCGACCGCCTGTGCATCATTGCTCACAGAAAGCCCGGAGACAGCGGTCTCCATGTGGGTCCGTAAGCCGGAAGTCGCTGAAGATATCAACGTCCATCGGGAAAACCGCAGACTGCTGCCGGGAGTCAAGCTGCCTGACGCGGTGCATGTGACTTCAGACGTCGATGCTGCGGTGAAAGATGCCGATTTTCTGGTCATTGCAATTCCCACTGAATTTGTCAGACAGGCGCTGACCACACTGAAGCCACACCTCAAAGGGGAAACGCCGGTCGTCAGTGTGATCAAGGGGATTGAGAGAGAGACTTTCTATCGCCCCAGCGAAATCATTACCGATGTGCTGGGACCGCGGCCCGTTGTGGCATTGGGAGGGCCCAGCCATGCGGAAGAAATCGCCCGCCGTCTGCCGGCCAGTGTCGTGGCTGCCAGCGGGGAGCTCGATCTCGCTCGCGAGACGCAGCAGCTTTTCAGTACAGATCGCTTCCGGGTCTATACGAATCTGGACATCATCGGTGTCGAACTGGCCGGGGCACTCAAAAATGTAATCGCGATTGCAGCCGGGATTTGCGATGGCGGCAAATATGGCGACAACGCCAAGTCGGCCATCATGACACGCGGACTGGTGGAGATGACCCTGTTCGGAGCCTCTTTTGGTGCTGAACCATCTACATTTTCAGGACTGGCTGGTGTTGGCGACCTGATCACGACCTGCATGAGCCCCTTTGGACGCAACCGGAGTCTGGGAGAACGGCTCGGCCGCGGCGAGACGCTGCAAGAGATTCTCAGCAGCATGGAAGCGGTCGCGGAGGGTGTCAACACAACTCGCAGCGTTTATAATCTAGCAGAACAGAGAGGGCTGGAAATGCCCATCACAACCGAGATCTATCGGGTGCTGTTTGAAGGCAAGTCACCCGAAGATGCCACCCAGACCCTGATGACACGCCCCCCACGTGAGGAATAATTATCCACCTGACATTCCAGGTAGCGCGCTAATACCTTCACCCCCTTTTGGAGTTTGTTTGATGCGATTCACACCCTTGTTGTTACTTACCGTCTGCTGCGGTTTGTTTTTATCGACCGCAGAGACTCACGCGGAGACCTGGCCTCAGTTTCGTGGTGCCGATGGCAGTGGAGTCTCTTCCGAAACGAACCTTCCGACAAAGTGGTCGGCTCAGGAGGGTCTACTCTGGTCTGTCGATCTTCCCGGTCGTGCGAACTCTTCACCGGCGATCACAGCGAAACGGGTCGACCTGACGACCAAAACCCCCGATAACGGACTCTGGATTCTCTCCTTTGACCGAAAGACAGGTCAGCAGTTGCTGAAAGTCAAAGTCGGCACCGGGGAACTCGCTGCACCGGGTCCCCGCAATCTCTGGGAACATCGCCACAATGCCGCGACGCCAACCCCGATGTCTGATGAAGAAAATATCTGGGCATTCTTTGGTTCCGGGTTGCTGGTCTGCGTCGATGCCGCTTCCGGGGGAATCGTCTGGCAGAAGGATATGGTCAAAGACTACGGTGCGTACGACATCACCTTTGGTATGGGTTCCACTCCCCGCCTGTGGAACAACCTGCTGATCGTCACCTGCATGACCAAGGGCCCCTCGTATGTCGTCGCTTTCGATAAAGAAACCGGCAAAGAGGTCTGGAAAGCCAACCGCAAACTACCCGCAGAGAAGGACGGTGCAGACGCTTACTCGACACCGACTATTTTTCAGCGCGGCGATCAGACGGAACTGCTGGTTTCCGGTTCCGATCATGTGAATGCCTATGATCCCGCGACGGGCAAACAGCTGTGGATTGCCGGCGGCCTGGAAATTCCGAGCCCCTTCGGCCGAATCATCGCAGCACCGGTTGCGAACAAAGAGATGATCATCGCGACTTCCGGTAACCCCGGTGGAGGCGGTCTAGGTTACATCAAAGCCTTCAAGCAGGGTGGCACCGGCGACATCAGCAAGTCGGGCCTGCTCTGGAAGTTTGATACAGCTACCCCCGATGCATCCACGCCCCTGATCATGAATGACAAACTGTATATGGTCAGCCAGAATGGTGTGGCGACCTGCCTGAACCTCAGCGATGGGGAACCTGTCTGGAAAAAGCGGGTGAACGGCCAGTACTTCTCGGCTCTGGTTGGTGGAGACAACAAGGTCTACTTCCTGAGCATTGAAGGGTTGTGCACGGTCATCGATGCTAAGACGGGAGAAGTGATTGCCGAGAACCAGTTGCCCGGCGCTTTCTATTCAACTCCCGCCATCAGTGACGGAATCATTTACCTGCGTTCGTTCGATAAGCTGTACGCAATCAAAGGTAAATAAATCTTTTAAGCAGTACGCAAAACAGCCCTCCCGGTGTGATCCACCTGGATGGCTGTTTTCTATTGGTCTGTACATTACCGCTGCCGCGTCACCGCGAGTTACCTGAGATCAGGCACGCCCCGCCAGTTCCGGAATCGCCTGGCCGTGCATGACGATCGGCGTAGGACGACCGGAGAAATCGGGCAGGAAGGTATTCGCATAATCGATTCCCAGGTGCGAATAGATGGTCGCCAGGAAATCGTGAGGTCCGACGGCGCGGGCAATCGGTCCTTCCCCTTTGGCATCAGTGGCACCAATGATCTGGCCAGTCTGAATATTTCCGCCGGCAAAGAGCATTGAATTCGCGTTGGGCCAGTGATCGCGACCGGGTTGTGTCGTACCGGCACTGCCACTGCCGATGCCGCCCCCGGTACTTTTCGAATAGGAGATGCGCGGGGTTCGACCGAATTCTCCCCCGACAATCACGAGTACCCGTTTATCGAGTCCACGTGCATAGATGTCTTCAATCAGAGCAGTTACGGCCTGGTCGAAGAATGGCGCCCGATACTTGATCGCATCGAACACGTGGTGATTGACCGCATGGTCGTCCCAGTTGGAAACGCGTCCGCACAGAGGCCCGGAAAGCTCGGTTGTGATAATTTCCACGCCCGCTTCCACCAGGCGACGCGCCATCAGACACTGTTGTCCCCATTGATGCATTCCGTACCGGTCACGAATGTGTTGAGGTTCCTGTGTCAGATCGAATGCCTGGGCCGCCTGCTTGCTGGTCAGCAGGTTCGTTGCCTGGGCTTCGAACTGATCCATGGCCTGCATGGCTCCTTCCAGGTCGAGGTCTCGACGCAGCTGGTCAAACTGCTGTCGCAGACTGATTCGCTTCGCCAGTCGTTCCGACTGCTGGGCGTCTGACAGACCAATGTTGGGAACCTTGAATTCAGGTTTGCTGGGATCCCCCTGAATCTGGAATGGGCCGGCTCCGGGTCCCAGGTAGGTGGGGCCGGCAATCTGGAAGCTGTCGTAGTTTGTTATCGCATTCACGCCCACATAATTGGGCAACACTTTATTCGGATCCCGGCGGAGAAAGTTGGCGACCGACATCCAGTCGGGCAGCTTGGGTTTGCGTTTATCGACGCGATCGGGATCGCCTCCCAGAACCTGCAATGATCCAGCAGGATGACCGCCGCCGGTATGGGTGATGGACCGCAAGACGGTGAATTTGTCGGAGATTTGTGCACAACGGGGGAGCAGTTCGCTCAAATACAGGCCTTCGGTTTTTGTCGCGATCGGAGAATAGGGACCACGATAATCGGAGGGGGCTTCCGGCTTAGGATCGAATGTATCCAGATGACTCACACCACCACGGCACCAGACCAGAATGATGGCAGTTCGTTCTTTACTACCGGCTGGTGCTCCTGCATTCGCTGCCTGAGCCGCCTGTAGCTGGTAGAGCGCCGGTAACGACAGGCCTCCCAGCCCCAGCTTGAGAAACTCACGTCGTGAACCTGTTTCGGCCTGCTTAAGCGACGATTTCTGCTTCATTCCCGATACCATTAAAATGGAGTCTGATCTACTTGTGAGGTGGAGCACACTCCTCAAATCAGAGATCTGTTATGAGTAGTATACCACGGCCCCTCCCGAAATGTCTAACTATTCAGATATCGGCTGTTGAAACGGGGTTTCTAAAACAGGACAAAGTCCCCCGATTCTAAACTTGTTATTGGGAACCGAAAAAACGCCGCGTCAGCAACCTGACACGGCGTCACCTGTTCAGTTTTCACGAATTCGATCAATGAGCGTGTTTCTCACCATGCTCATGTTCGTGGTCATGATCGTGAGCAGAGATTTCTCCCGTGTACGATTTGCCGTCGATCTCGAGAACCAGACGAGCCGTGGTATCTTTCTCGTGCAGCAGATCGCCCAGGGCTTTCTCTTTCAGTACGAACCGTGACGATTCCCCCTGGGGATCGGATTCTTCGGGGGAAGCGGTCAGTGTGAACTGTGACCCTTTGCCATCATGCTTGACATTCACAAGAATGCTTTCTGCCTTAATCGGAACATTCTTTTTCGCGGCACCATCCAGAATATAGACCGTGATCGCACCACTCTTTTCGTCGTGAACCAGTTCGCCATGATAGGCTTCTTTTCCGAGTTCGATCAACGAGCCATGATGGGGGCCTTCGGAAGGATGTTCGTGCCCATGATCGTGGTCGTCCATCTCTTTATCTTCATGCGCCGTTTCGTCGAACGTCTTGGTGTTCTGATCACTTTGATTCTGACATCCCACCAGGGCCAGTCCGAGTACACAGCACAATACAGTCAGCCAGTTCGCTTTGCGAAATTTCATTTTACAATCCTTTTCAGTTAATTGATTAAGTTACATTTTTCAGATTCGATTAGCGTTTTACATCTTGTTTTTAATGTGTGGTCGCAGCCATCTGTTCTTCGCTTTCTTCCAGCAGGGGGATTTCTTCTGTCCCCCGTTCGACAATCCGTGCTCCCGCCTCGCGTCCAAAACTCCAGAACAGAGCAGGACGGATGAAAAATTCCAGAATCGTACTGCTGAGCAGCCCACCGATGATCACCGTCGCGACCGGGTACAGAATTTCCTTTCCTGCTTCTCCCTGCGCCATCGCCAGGGGAACCAGTCCGATCCCCGAGGTTAACGCCGTCATCAGGACCGGTGCCAGGCGCTCCTGACCTGCCCGGATAATCATTTCGCGTGTCCAGCTTTCGCCTTCGTATTTCACCAGGTGCAGATAATGGTTGAGCAGTAGAATTCCGTTACGGGAGGCAATCCCGCCCAATGAAATAAAACCGACCATGGCTGCGATGGTCAGGGTCTGGCCCGTGATAACCAGCGCGATCACCGAACCGATGAAGGCCATCGGCAGTGCCGACATCACCTGCAAAGAGAAATTAACGGAATGGAACATCGTAAACAGCACCAGGAAGACACCCAGCATCGAAACCACAAACAGGATCGAAATCAGTCTCGAGGCTGTCTGCTGATTCTCAAACTGCCCGCTGTATTCCACAAAATAGCCTGCGGGGAGCTTCTGAATAATCGGCTTCTGTTTCGCCTGAATGTCCTGTACCACGTCGACCAGGCCACGACCGGACACGTTACATTGTACGATGATCCGTTTCTGGACCTTTTCCCGGTTGATCGTGTTGGGACCGGACGATTCCGTAATCTCTGCGACCGAGGACAGTGGCGTTGTACCGCCGCCAGGCAGATTGATCGAAAGCCGTTTCAACGTCTCCCGGTCTTCGCGGTACTGCTCGTCCATGCGGATCAACAGATCAAAAGTCCTTTGCCCCTGCAATACCTGGGAAACCACCATGCCGTTCATGGCGGTCTGCACATATTCATTTACATACGCGGGCGTCAGTCCATACAGTTTCAATTTATCCCGGTTGAGTTTGATCTGGAGTTGCGGAATTTCCACCTGAGGCTCAACCAGTACGTCGGTCACGCCGGGTACTGAGCGCATCGCGGCTCCCAGCTTTTGCGCTGTCGTCCGCAGTACGGTCAGATCCTCGCCATATATTTTAATTCCGACCTGGGCTTTCACGCCGGAAATCATGTGGGAGATCAGGTGCGCCAGCGGTTGTTCCACGGAGATCACAATTCCGGGAATCGACTCCATCGAGTGCCGGATCTCTTCGAGTACGGCTTCGCGTCCCCGTCCTGACTCCGGATCAAACGAGATAATGTATTCCGAGACGTTCACCCCTTCGGCATGTTCGTCGAGTTCCGCCCGGCCGGTGCGACGGGAAAAGGCAGCCACACCTTTGATCTTCTTTAATTGATCCATCACCGTTCTGGCGATTTCATTCGATTTCTTCAGAGAGGTTCCCGGAGGTAGAACCACGTTCAACTGCGCAACCCCTTCGTTAAAGGGGGGCAGGAAATCCTGTTCGAGCTGTATCAGGAACAGACCCGCGATCAGCACACTGATTATTCCCAGCATCAGCAGAGGTTTGGCAAATCGAATACTGAAGCCGATGACCATTCCAGCGCCCCATTTCAAGAGACGAAGCAGCGGTCCATCCTTGTGAGAGTGCTCACTTTCAGTTTCTTTGTCCGATTTCTGAACGGGCGAACCGAATTTTTTACCGAGCAGCCAGTAAGACAGCACGGGAGTCAGCGTCAGAGAAACCAGCAGTGATGACAGGATCGACACGATATAGGCCACACCCAAGGGTGTAAACAGGCGACCTTCCATCCCGGACAACGCGAACAGAGGCAAGAACACCAGCACAACAATCACGGTTCCAAAGACAATGGAATTCCGGATTTCACAGCTGGCCTGAAAGACGACCAGCAATGTCGGCTTGGGATTCTCGCGATAGCGGTTCTCCTGTAACCGGCGGAAAATATTCTCCACATCCACGATCGCGTCATCCACGAGTTCGCCGATGGCCACTGCCAGGCCTCCCAGCGTCATCGTATTAATTGATAATCCGAAGACAGCGAAAATAATCGCCGTGATGGCAATCGATAAGGGAATCGCAGTGAGGGTGATAAACGTCGTGCGGAAGTTCATCAGGAACAGAAACAGAATAATCACCACCAGAATGCCCCCGTCCCGCAGGGCTTCGATCACATTCTCAATGGAACGGTCGATGAATGATTTCTGAGAGTAGAGTTCCGGCTGAATTCGAATGTCTTTGGGAAGAGAAGGCTTGAGCTCTTCCAGTGCCTGGAGCACATCGTTGGTCACCCGTCGCGTGTCGGCATTAGGTTGTTTATTGACGGTCAGCACCACCGCCGGTCCACCGGCAAAGGTGCCGTCCTCCTGCTTGACGAATGCGGAACTGTCCCCCCGTTTCACCTGGGCACCTTCGGTTACCCGGGCCACCTGGGAGAGCACAATCGGGCGTCCTTCCTGGCGGGTCACGACGACTTTCTTCAGATCGTCCAGCGTCTGGATCCGGCCCAGTGCTCGTACCAGAAATTCGTTGGGCCCCTGTTCGTCCAGGTAGCCCCCGGTCGTATTCAGGTTACTCTCCTGGCAGGCCTCCCGCACATCGTGCAGCGTGATCCCGTATTTGATCAGGGCTTCTGGATTGACGAGGACCTGGAACTGCTTGCGTCCGCCCCCCATCGTAAACACCTGGGAGACACCGGGAATGGTCAACAGTCGCTGACGAACTACCCAGTCCGCCAGGGTCCGGACTTCCAGGGGCGAAGTTTCATCGTCTTCACTCCACATCCCGAGCATCATGATCTGCCCCATGATGGAGGAGATCGGCGCCAACTGTGGTTTGATGCCTTCAGGCAGACGATCGGTGACCAGTTGCAGACGTTCGTTGACGACCTGCCGGTCGTTGTAGATATCGGTGCCCCATTCGAATTCGACATAGATCACCGAGATACCCACGCCGGAGGAACTTCTCACGGCCTGCACACCGGTAGCACCGTTGAGGGTGGTTTCCAGGGGAAAGGTAATCAGTGATTCGACTTCTTCGGGGGCCATGCCGGGTGCTTCCGTCATCACGACCACCCGCGGGCGGTTGAGGTTGGGAAACACATCGATGGCCATATTCAGTGCCTGCCATGTTCCGAATCCGATCAGGAACAGGGAGAAGGCCAGCGTCAGGTGCCGCTGTTTCAGTGAAAAACGTATAATTGCATTGAGCATTGGATTCTTCCGTACCGGGAGTCACGTTCAAGGGATGCACTAGAGCTTCAGAATGGTCTATAAGACGATCAGTGGTTGTGTCCCGCGTGGGGATCGACCGCACCACCGGCTTTGTTTTTCAAAGCCATCTGCATCTGATGTGCTCCCGTGAGTGCAATTTTGTCTCCGGGGAAAATCGCACCATCGTTTTGAATGACGGCCCAGAGCTGATCCTTATACAGGACGTGCACTGGACGCCGATCAAAGTGATCGCCGTTCTCCTGGAAAACAAAGCTCTCTGCCCCTTCGGTCGCGATTGCTTCCACGGGCACGACAATCTGCTTCTTCCAGGTTTCGACCGGAATCCGCAACTGCATCCTCTGTCCCGGCTTGAAACGCCAGGTGATGAAACGTTCTCCATCCGAGCGTACGTTTTCATGCTCAATTGTATTCGGCAGATCGACATAGACCGAAAAGATGCGTGCATCGGTTTCGATCTGGTTGTCCAGGTAATCGATCTGCAGGTTTTTAATCAGCTCTTTGTTTTTATTATTGATTTCCTGAATCGCTTCGACGGACCAGCCATTTTCCAGGCAACGCGTTAATTCATCGGCTTCCTGTTCAAACGCCTGCCCTTTGAGATACAGGTCACTGTAGTCGGCCAGGACACACAGCGTATCGCCTGCCTGGACGAAGTCACCTTTGCTGATGTTCAGCGACTGCACAATGAAGATGGATTTGTGGCGGGCATTGACCGTTCCCTGCGAACCGGGTGCGGGTGCCGAGATACGTTGAATTCCCATGTTAGGCAGTTGGACTTCCCCCGACTGATCGTGCAACTGGGGGGCATACACCTGATGTTCTTTAATCAGCCGACGGCTGTCTCGAATCTGATCGACCTGACCTTCTGAGAAACCGTGCAACAGCAGTGCCTCCCGCTGGGCTTTCAGAATTGCTTCCAGCTTTTCTTTGGCATACTCGCGTTCCAGCAGGACCTTACCGGCGATAACACCTTTATCCGTAATTTCCTTGATGCGGGCGATTTCCTTGTCCTCGACATCGAGTTCCCCCAGCGTCTTGAGGAAGTCGGTCTGGGCCTGCACCAGGTCTTCATGGGTCAGGCGGATCTTGAAAAGTTCCCGACCGGGCTGGACTGCTTCACCAGCGATCACGTTGACATTGGTGATGATTCCGGTCATTGGTGCCACGACTTTCACGCGGGTTTTACCGGGCATCTCAACGACGATTGCAGGAATGGTCAGCGTGCGTGTGAACGCCTGCAGCTTCACCGGAATGACTTTATCCTCTGTCAGGCCGATATTCTTGCGTGCCTGGGGAGTCAGTTCCAGAGAGGTCGATTCCTCATGCCCCGCGTGATCGTGGTCATGATGATCCTCTTCCGATCCATGCTCGCCTGATTCCGATTTTGATTTTCCGTTTTCCGCCATGCCATTCACAGCAGGCATCCATTGTTGCTGAGTCTTCCAGGCCAGCAAGCCAACGGGGATCAGGATCAGGAAAAATAAAATCCAGATCCAGTTCTGTTTGAGTTTTGATTGATTCATCACAGTCCTCGACGATGACAGCGCATCGGCCGTCGTAATAAGCGCAAGGGAAGTCGAATAGAACCGGTCTCATGTAAAGGTTCGCTGACAGAACGTAATAATCCGTGTCAGAGCAGAGGCCGGAGCGACAAGAGGTACTGTGGAGTGGTTAAATCAACCAGACAGTGGTCTGGGCCTGGGCGCGTACGCCCGGCGCGGCATAAAGAAAGGCCGGTGGCATCTCTCGCATCTGATTCACATACTGACGTTCCTGTGTGGAACAGAGCAGATCCCAGATGGGAAGCAGGCTGACCAGTTGCGACGATTCATCATCGACTTTGACAGTCGCTGCCGTCAGATAAGAACAACGCCCTTCATGGCAAGGGTCGGAATGCTGATGCATCGGATGTTCGTCCTGATGTTCCGCAGCTGCAGTGTGTTCTGCATGCGCATCATGATGAGCACACCCGCTTTCGTGATCATGGTGAGCGTGTTCGGCTGCTTCGTGTTCCTGCTCAGCATCGTGTCCGCACAAGCCCAGGGGCTGACAGGAGTTAGTATGCCCCGCATGAGCGTCATGCGCGTGATGCCAGCCACAACCCAGCAATGTGTGGGTCAGCATGGAAAACAGCATCAAGATGACAGTCATACGTAAAATCATAATCGTTCCTGAGAGGAGTATCACTCTGCTGGAATCATGTCACTAAAACGGGAATGTGTCAAGCTCTCTCCCTTAGAATGCAAATTTGACTCCCAGAGAGCCCCTTCTGCAATGAATTTCTCTAAGTGGTTAATGAGTGGTGCTTTATCAGTATGTTGAAAAAACACCTCGCTGACAAAATCTGTTGCAGAATGGATCACACTGTGATCAAACCGACTCTCTCTGAAATGATAATCATCAGTTCCCTTATTGGTCCCCGCCAGCTAGACTGGAAAGTGCGCCAGTCCGATGAATCTTTCAAATGCTAAGTCGAGTTCAAGCAGGAACTCACTAAAGGAGTGAATTGTGTCTGCGAAATATCGCGTATTAATCACGGACCGTGCCTGGCCCGATTGTGAGGTCGAAAAACAGGAATTAGCCCGCGTGGATGCCGAAGTCATTGAGGCCCCTCCCGGCGCGGATGAACAGACCCTGATCGAACATGCGACCGGCGTCGATGCGATCGCTACCTGCTGGGCCCAGGTCACCCGGCCCGTCATCGAAGCGGCTCCCAACTGTAAAACCATCGCCCGCCTGGGTATCGGTCTCGATAACATCGACGTGGAATATGCGACTTCACAAAAGATCCCGGTCACCAATGTGCCCGATTACTGCATCCCGGAAGTCGCCGACCATACGATTGCCCTCATGCTGGCCAGCCTGCGAAATGTGGCGTATTTTCATCAGCAGACCAAACAGGGGGTCTATGATCTCTCCGCTGCCCCGATGCCCCGTCGGGTGAGTACGCTGACCATGGGACTGTTTGGTTTTGGATTGACCGGACAGGCGGTTGCAGAACGGGCTCGTGCGTTTGGCATGCAGGTGATCGCGACGAATTCGTCCGGCAACGATTATGGCACCGGTACGAAGATGGTCGACTTTGAGGAGCTGCTGGCAGAGAGCGATGTAATTTCGATTCACGCCCCGCTGACAGAAGCCACCGAGCACCAGTTTGATGCAGCGGCGTTCGAGAAAATGAAGTCCACTTCACTGATTATTAATACCTCGCGCGGTGCGTTGATTGAATTCGACGCGCTCAAGACGGCGATTCAGAATCAGAGCATTGCGGGTGCCGCTCTGGACGTGTTTGATCCAGAACCACCCGACCTGACCGATCCATTCTTTCAGCATGAACGGGTGATCGCAACTCCCCATGCGGCTTTCATTTCCAGCGAATCACTGGACGAACTTCGAGCACAGGCGGCCCGTCAGATAGCAGATGTTCTCGTCGGTAAAGAGACGACGAATGTCGTAAACCCGGAAGCACTTGCATAACCGGTACCATCCGCAAATAGATGTCGAAAATCTGCATCATTGAATCCGTGAATGTCATCTTGTCGGACTTTCAATAAGCTAGGTTAAATATAGCTGTATTTAACTTTAGACCAAAAGCTTTACGAAAGGCTTCACAGATTCAGGCAGGTATGGATGGCCCCCGATAACAATTCTCCTCAATCCGATCACGCTGATCAGCGAATCGAATCGCCCGCGCTCCGCGAAGCGACTTCGGTTCCCGAGGGAGACGGTGCGCCTCAGCCCGCTAAAACAGAACGCCCTGAAAGCTCAGGGGAAGCGAAAGCCACTTTTTCGGAACGGGAGCAGATCCGCGCCCTGGAAGCAGAGCTGCTGGGAAAAGAGCAGCTCGTCGAAACGTTGACTGAACGACTCACCGAAGTCGCCGAAGAACTGGAAAAGAGCCAGCACAGCAGACAGGATCTGGCCAAGGTCGACAACAGAAGAATCAAAGAGCTGGAAGCCTGCCTGCGGGAAGAAGCGGAACTGGTGGAAACACTCAAGGAACGCTTAACCGAAGTCGCCACTGAACTGGAGCGGTGCCAGAACAACCAGCAACACCCCGCGGAAACAGAGAGCCCCCGTCTGACCGAACTGGAAGCGGAGCTCGCAGAAAAATCACAACTCGTCACCGATCTGAGCGGGCGACTCTCCGAAGTCGAGTCTGAACTCGAACAGAGCCAACGCGCATACCAGGAACTCTCGGCCTCAGAAAAACAAAAGGTTCAGACACTCGAGACCGAGCTGCAGGAAAAAGACCAGCTCGTGGTGATGCTCACCGAGCGACTGGAACAGGTCGCCGAACAGCTCGATCGTCGACACCGTAGCGGTGCAGACCGAGGGATGACGGTCTCCGGGGGCATTCCCCGTGAGGTGATCGAGGAGCAGCAGAAAATCGCGCAGGATCTGCAAGCCTTCATGGAACAGATGCAGGGCGCGGAGACCGAGTCTTCCCTGGCCCGCATTGAAATGCAGATTGCCGAACTCAAAAAGATGGTCGAAGATGGGTTCGAAAAAGGTCCCGTCGCCGCGAAGCCGTCTTCCCTGGTGGATTACCTTTCCGCGCCCAGTGTTCCTGCGGTAGAAGAAAGCCCGCTGGAAAGTGAAGTGGAGCAACCGGAGTCTGAGCCAGAGGAAGCGCCAGCCAGCGAACCTGTCATCGATCCGAACGTGAGTGGCTGGGAAGCCATGAAGCAGAAGCTGCTCTCAGGCCAGGGAGTTGATGTCTCCAGTGATCTGCCGGAGAAAAAAGCACATGCTCCTGCACCTCCAGTGCCTCAACCAGAGCCCGTCGCACAAAACAGTGCCCTGCTCTCTGGTGGAACCGGACGTACCCTGGCCAGCTACAAGCCTCCCTTGCCGGAGGCTCCTGCTGAAATTGACTATGACCAGGCTTCGCATGAAGATCTGACCGCAGCCATTCGGGAACGGGATCAATACATCGGGCTGTTGATCAAACGTCTGAGAGAAGCAGAAACCGCTGTGATTCCAGTTAACTGGGAAGCCATCAACAACGCACCTGAAGAGCTGGTGAAACATCTGCAGACACTGCAGCACGATCTGGAACACAACCTGGGACTGGCCGAAGTCGAGATCTCAATCGAACGGGCACGTCTCTCCCGTACCGAACTGATGCTGCAAAACCGCGAAGAACAGATTCGCAAAAAGGAAAAACAGCTTGGTCTCAACCTCGAACGTGGCGAAGACGAAGCGGTTCCCGAGGAAAAGCAGCTCAACGACGATCAGAAGAAACGCTGGCTCGGCTTTCTGAATTAACCAGTCCGCCCTGTTACGGGATCTGCTTGCCCCGTTGATGCTTCTGGTTCGCCACGCCGGTCATCTCTGCCCACTCCTGCCAGGCGGCTTTCATCTGTGCGACCCGTTCCGGATAGTGAGACGCCAGATTATTGGTCTCGGTGCGATCCTGTTCCAGGTCGTACAGTTCCCAGCGATTGATCGTTCGATCCGCCACCAGTTTCCATTTCCCTTGTCGGACCGCCTGGTTGTTTCGCAGTTCCCAGAACAGGGACTCGTGCGGCTGGCGCGTCTCTCCCTGGAAAATCGGCAGCATGCTCTTCCCTTCGACCGGGATAATCTTATGGCCTGCATAGGTTTCCGGGTACTTGGTCTCCGCGAGTTCGATGCAGGTCGGCATGACATCAATAATATGCGCCGGCTGGCGAGTCAGACTGGCGGGAGCCACATGTCCGGGCCAGCGGACAATCAGCGGAGTCGAAATCCCCCCTTCATGCATCCAGGTTTTAAAACGACGGAACGGTGTGTTCTGCGGGAACGCCCAGCTGGGTCCGCAGGTCGTGTAGTACTCTTTGGGACCGGGTTCCTGTTGAGGATTCGCACCTCCCGGCTCGCTGGCATCGGGACCATTGTCCGACAGGAACATCACAATCGTATTCTCATCCACGCCGGTCTCTTTGAGTGTCTGCATCAGACGGCCGATATTCTGATCCATGCAGTCAATCATCGCCGCATAGACTTCCATGCGTCGCTGCTGCCAGTCGCGGGGGTACTTATCCTTTTCCCAGTCGGCGGACTCCGGATCCCGTTCGGGCAGCTTCCACTGGGGATCGACGAGCCCCATTTTTAACTGCCGCTGATAGCGTTCTTCCCGCAGCGCTTCCCAGCCTGCGGCATAGCGGCCTTTGTATTTCGCGATGTCTTTGGGCTTAGCGTGCAATGGATAGTGCGGCGCGGTGTAACAAAGATGCAGAAAGAAAGGCTGGTCTGTTTTCGCGTAGCCTTTGATCTGCTCGATCGCGTGATCGGTAAAGGCATCGGTCGTGTAAAAGTCATCGGGGAACTCGGTGATCCGCGTGGTGTTTTTCGCAAAGAAGCGATATCCACCCCCTGAACTGCCCCACTTGTATTTGGGATCCCGATAGTAAGGATCAAAGAAATTGCAGCAGCCATCCAGCAGGCCGTAATAGTCTTCAAACCCACGATAAACGGGGTGCGTGGTCTCGGTACGACCCAGATGCCACTTGCCGCTGAGGGCCGTCTGATAACCGGCCTGCTTGAGCACTTCGCCGAGTGTCACCATATTCGTCGTCAGATGAGGCCGGGGATAACGGGGATAAAGCCCGGTCACCAGTGAAGCCCGCGTGGTCCAGCAGACCGCGTTATTATAGAACTGGGTGAACCGCAGGCCTTCCCGGGCCATCTGATCCAGGTTGGGTGTCTGCACTTCGCCCCCGTAGCAACCCAGGTCCGACCAGCCCATGTCATCGCACATGATCAGAATGATATTGGGCCGCGTTGTCTTCTCTGCTGCCGCAGACGGTTTCATCACTGGGGAAAGACAGACAACACACAGTAGCAGCAACACGCGCAACGACATCAACAGAACTCCTCAGAACGAATTAAAACTTAATCTTCTTTCGTAACTCGTTCCATCATCGTGTCTGTCGGCATGTAATGCAATACTGCTGCAGGTCCAGGAAGGAGGCTTTGATCGACTCGACCAGTTGTTCGCCGGTCTCTGCATCGGGAATGGTTTCTCCAATGATCACATCGCAGTTAAAGGGGACCAGCAGCGCTTCGCCCCGCGGCAGTGCCCGGCCCAGACCGTGCATCATTACGGGTGTCAGTCTCGTATCGGAGCGATCATGCACGATGTGATAGACGCCCCGTTTGATTTCGCTCAACTCTTCGGGATTACCGCGACTGCCTTCCGGAAACAGGATCAGAATCTCGCCCCGATCCAGTGCCTCGTGACAACCCGCGAACAGCTCGCTCTTGCGCATGCGTCCGGTCCGCTGGATGGGAATGATGCCCAGACAGTTTTTGGAAAACCAGGAGAGATAGCGATTCTTCAGGAAATAATCGGCGGCCGCTACGGGACGCACCTTATGCAGACTCGACAGGGGATACAGGCTCATCAGCACCAGAGCATCGAGGTGACTGTTATGATTGGCGACGACAATCGATGGCCCCTCGACAGGCAGGTTCTGCTTACCTCGTAAGTTCAGTCCGAGAATGATAATCACGATCGGTCTGACGATGAGCGCAAAAAACAGGATTTTGAGTACCCGCTCCATAGTTCTGTCACTCCACAGCTCAGAAACTCATGTAATAGAGGTAATGAAAAAACAGTGGCGATGTGAAAATCAGGCTGTCGCAGCGGTCTAGAATACCGCCGTGCCCGGGAATCAGAGAACCGCTGTCTTTGATCTCCAGGTCACGTTTGATTGATGAGATCACGACGTCGCCGATGAACCCCGAAACGCTGATCAGCAGGCCTGCCAGCAGACTGAAGCGAAAATTCAATGGCGTCAGAAACGGTCCCAGAAAACCGGAGACCAGTGCAATAGTCAGTAATCCTCCGATGAACCCTTCCCAGGTCTTATTCGGACTGACTTTGGGAATGATCTTGTGGCGTCCCAGCAGTTTACCCCAGATAAACTGACACACGTCATTGAACTGGGTCATGAATAACAGGAAGATCACCAGCCCCATGCCACCGGCGTCAGCGTTCTTTACCGGCAGCATCAGCAGGTAAGCGATGTGACTCAGACAGAAGACAGTCAACATGACGGCCCAGTGAATGATGCCTGCCGAATGAATGAATCCGCGCGTCTCTCCAATCAGCACCATCCGCATCGGGAGAAACAGGAACAGGTAGACCGGAATAAAGATAATAAACAGACCGTACCAGCCGATGCTGACCAGGTAGTATTGCACGGGAATCGACAGGTAGGCCCAGAACAGAACACGCCGGTCCGCCTGCCTTGTAGGGACAATCGAAAAGAACTCTTTGAGTGCCAGGAAGCTGATAAAGGCAAACAGGATGATGGCCGTCGTGCGACTCACAATCAGGCAGAGAAACAGAATACCGATCATCCACCACCAGGACTGGATCCGCTGACGCAGTTCGGTATAGTCCTTTTCCGGCTTAAGTCGCTTCAGGATCAGACGACAGGTTGTAGCCGTGACCAGCAGACCGAAGACGACCAGCATCGCATACAGAGAATGCGGAGGGATCTCCCACATGATCAGGCCTCCAGAAATCGATAGGCAGAAACGGCGCGGCGGATGCACGTCACAACCGCTCCCAGGATGATCACGATCAAAGCGATCAATAAGCAGTAATCCGTGTGCCAGACCAGCGTTTCAATAGCGGTCAACACACAGGCGATCGTCAGTACGGCCATGCGATGCTGCTTGGCCATGGGGCCTTTGAAGTCGACGGGCGCCCCGATGCTGGCACTCAGCGTACGGATGTAAGCCGTCATCACCGCCAGCAAACCTGCACACCAACCCAGTTCGGCACCGTAGGCGACCATATGCACGGCATAACCGGCTGAAACCAGGATCAGCGGGTCGGCGATCCGGTCCGGAATATCGTTGAACAGTTCGCCCGAGTTCGTTTTCTTACCCCCCTCAACGGCGACCATCCCATCGAAGAGGTTACACAGCAGTCGGCACTGGATCATCAATCCCGCCAGAATCAACAGCCACCAGTGTGCATATAATGCAAAGCAGATAAAACTGGCTGCCGCCAGGGCCGCGAACAGAATGCTGATCACGGAGATCTGGTTGGGGGTGATCTGCTTACCGCTCAGGTAACGTGCGAACGCAACAACGAATTTCACTTCGCGAACCTTGAGCGGTCGTCTGGTGCCGGTGTCATTCATATTGGGTCGTCCCCTGCTGCTGATGAATGCGGAGTAATCTCCAGGAAGTAAACATACAGAATGAAAACGCGACCATCAGGGCCGGTAAGATCGTGGCGATGATCCGCGGGGTTCCCATCAGGGTGTGTACATTGACCAGGCAGAAGCCGGTGAAGCAGATCACAATCAACGCTGGCACCACAACTTTGACCAGCGGTCGATCAAAGCGATGAAACAGGTGAGTCACCGCCTGCACCATGAACAGTGTGATCATAAAACTGGCGGTCCCCTGGGTGAGGGCCGCAACCACTCCCTGCTGCGCGGACTCCCCGGAGTTCATCACATAGGCCCAGCTTCCCCAGAGCAGAAATGCCAGACCAGCCGAGATCAGGTTAAACAGTTTTGATGTGCGAATATTCTGTGTCATGAAAGCAGACCGTAATTATCAATGAAGCGTGATTTCTCTGCCGGACAGCCCTACTTCGGTGACCGGATGAAACTATAGTGTCGGCTGGTAAGCAGTTAGGCAAGCTCCGCTGCAGACGAATTCCCGCAGTTTTACTGCCTCTGTCTAAGTACAGGGCGATATTCTCTCCCCTTTACCACGGCGTTTTTGAAAGATTTTTTCAATTCAGCGGAAATCCATTGTCTGACGACCGGGAACCGCGAGGAAGAACGCCAGCCACATGAACATAAGTCACACAAGAGAATACCAGCCGGGGATTATGCTGATTCAAAGATACTTTGGTGACTTAAAGTTTATTGGGCCGCTTGAATCCGGTTGAGCAAACGTTCGAGTTCTTCCCGCGGTGTTTTTGAATGCAGACCGGGTCCGCGCAGAAAGAACTGGATCGACTTGCCCATACCAATCGGCTCCTGGAATCGAAGTCTGATGCGATAGGGCTTCTGGCTGAACGGATACAAGAGAGGGAAATACGCACAGCTTCGTAACTCTTCGATGTTACTTAGCAGCATTGTTTCAGCCTGACCATCCTTTTCAAACCGAATGTGACTGTTATTGACCCAGACTACGTCTGCAAAATCGGAGACCAGATACCGGATCAAAAATGATAAACAGAGTCCGAAAACTAATGGTGTCACAAACTGCCCGACGGTTTCCCAATTCCAGCCCCAGACATGCTTCGAGTTCACACCGACGAAAACAATGACAAAGATGAGCGGCGTCAGCGGTACCCACCTTCTGATCAGAAACGTTGTGCCTTCAGTGGAGATCTGCTCCATGTCTGATCGTGGAATGGATTCATTAAGCATGGTAACACTCATTCCAACTGGGTTTCCTGTTCTGACTGTGCCCCCACCAGTTGTTCCAGTTCCGCAATCCGCAAGTCTTGACCTTCCAGTTTATTCTTCAGCCTACTGATTTCGCCCAGTGCGCCGCAGGCAATGCAGAAACCCATAAATCCTAAAAAGCTGGAAGGTGAGCTAAGAAATTCCATGTATTTCTCTTTCCAATGATTATTCACAAAGTGAATCGAAAGCCGATTCCCGTCGCGCCAGTTTCTATACGCATTGCTTTTACATAAACAGACCAATGCAGATCACGATGATGGCGAGGACAAACGCGGTGGCAATCGTCACCCCGAGCGGAGAGCGGAAGAGGGAATTCACACCTACCGCTGCAGACCAGACTGGTAATGGCCCAGGGAGAACGGGAACGGGGTTCGTGTGTCGGATCTGTCATGGCGTGAACCAGTAAAGAGAACAGGATGAACTGATACTTTATTCAGTTCAATTCTAATGACTGAACTGAAAGGAGTACAGATCACACTCCTGCAGAATCCAACAGAGGCGGACCGGCTTACCGGCCAGCGTCGACAGATCAGCGTCGCTCTTCCAGCGCACCTGACCGTCAATTTCGTCTCCGATGAGGGGGATGCATTCGTCCCTGGTAAAACCGGGGATCTGAGTTCCGTCCGGTTGCTGCAGTTCGACCCGCAGACTGCCCGCGGCGCTGGTACTGAAGTTAACCCGCAGACGATCCCCGGCAAAGACCAGCGATCGAGTCAGCAGTTCTCCGGCGGCATAGCCGGCATTCACGGAGACAAAACCGTCGGTGCGGAGTACATAGCGATCGCCGCTGCGATGGTAGATCGACATTTCAGTCGGGCTGGTCGGCACCACATTCAGGGCCACGTAGTTCGCCCGGTTTTTCCACTGTTCTGGTTCGAGGCCCGGTCGAATGAAGGCGTGCTTGAACAGGCGATCGTAGTGAGAGGAACCGGCGCGCGTGGTCATCAACAGGATGTCGGTGGCGTTCTGATCTTTGAGATCATAATCAGGTGCAGAGCCGCGTCCCGGAATGAAGCGGGTCGGCAGGGAGATATAAATGTGTGGTGCCCGGAAGTAAGGATGCGTCTGATTCGTATAAAGGTGTTCGCCCGGCAGATTGGGATCCATGGCGACCGGATCGGTCCAGTGGCGAAAATCCGGAGACGTCGTACGACTGACGCTGCGGAGCCGTTCAGGATCAGTCCACGTACGAAAATAACAGACATACTGCTGCTCGGCTTTCGACCAGAACGAGACATTCGCTGAATCGAAGGCGTGCCGCCACTGGGGTTGATACGGGATGACCTCGGACTGCTTCGTCCAGTGAATGCCATCGGGTGAAACGAAAGCGAACAAGCCACGCCCCCGCTCTGTTAAACCGCGTTTGTCTCCCGGACCGGGATAGCCGGCGAGTGCCTTATAGCGTTCCTGCGGATCGACGCCCGGGCGAGTATCCAGAAAAGGGATGAAGTTGGTCAGGAAGGGAGGCTGATTCGCCAGGATCACATTGTTCTTGCGTGTTCCCCCGACTTCGTGCAGCCCCAGTTCCGGGAACTTCCATTCATGTCCGTCCCGGCTCTCAGCGTAATGCACGGTTTCCCCGGCATGACCGGTGTGCTTTTCTCCCTGATAATCCGGATCGGAACCGCGCCAGTAAGCCTGGTAGCGGTCTCCGTTTTTGATGACGGTCATCATGTGCCGCACCGGTAAAGGCGAGCGGGGCCGGGGGGCTTTGACAGGCGTGTGCAGTTTGAGTTCCACGCCCTGCAGCTTGTCGATCAACAGACGATCGACAAACAGCTCCCGGCGCGAACCGATGTCAACGGGTTGAGCAAATGCCGACAGTGGCAGCAGCATCAGCAGAGACCAGATCAATCCTCTCAGAACTTGCTGCTTCACAGGACATTATCCCTTCGATAAATGAGACGCGTTTGAAAAGGCTTTCATTCAGGCCATGGGGAAGAATGAGACTCCCAGCAGAACGACGATGAATCCGACCACGCCCATCAGGGCCGTCATGGGGGTAATGAATTTCAGTGTCTCCCCCTCGGTCATGCCACTCATTTTACCGATGACCCAGAAACCGCTGTCGTTCATCCAGGAAAGAGGCTTGGAACCGCAGCCAATCGCGAGAGCAAGATAAACCGGATGAAAACCGAGCGTTGCGGACTCCGCAATCCCGCCCAGAATCCCCACGGTGGTAATCATAGCTACGGTCGACGATCCCTGGGCAGTGCGAATGGCCGTCGTGATCAGAAAGGCCAGTGTGACCAGCATCAGGGGAGAGACATCGGGCAGTGATTCAATCAGAAAGCTGACACCTGTCTGCTGCAGGACACCCCCGAAGGCTCCGCCGGCAGCGGTGATCAGAATAATCACGCCTCCGGTGGAGAGGGAGGCCTGAATCGATTCGGAAAGTTCGCCCAGCGAAGATTTTTTCTGTCGCACCAGCGTTGCCAGGGCGATCACGGCAGCAATACCCAGTGCGATATTTTTATTTCCCAGCGTCATGATCAGATCCTGAACCTCGGGAGAGATCTGGTCGCTGATGGACTTGAACTTCAGCAGTGTGGACCCGGCAATCATAATCACCGGCAGCAGGATGGGTGCCAGCGACAGCCAGAGTGAGGGGAGATCTTCGAGCTGGCTGTTGGAAAGTCTTTCGAGGTCGGCCTGCGTGACGTCGGCGGAATCGCGAAAGGGGAGTTCACAGTGCTTGTTGATCAGGGTGGCATAAGCCAGACCGAAGATGGCTGCGATACTGCCGACAATCATGCCGCCCATGATCATGGTGGCGATGTCGACCCCCAGCTGCTCCGCTACAAACAACGGTCCGGGAGTGGGCGGCACCAGGGAGTGTGCCATCGTGCCCCCGGTCACAATCGCCAGCACGTAGAGCAGATAGTTTTTGCCGGTGCGGAATCGCATCGCTTTGCCGAGGGGAATCAACAGGTAGAACACCGTGTCGAAGAAGACGGGAATCGCCAGCAGAAATCCACTGGCCATGAAAGCGACGGGGGCCAGCTTCTCGCCCACAAAATTAATGGCTGAGCGGACAATTCTCTCGGCGGCACCGCTTTCGAGCAGGCACATGCCGATGATGGCGGCTAATGCTATCAGGATGCCGATCTTGGCACACGTTGATCCGAATCCCGCGGCCACCCGTTCGCCGACCGACTGCTGTCCCGCTTTGATGGCCGCCTTGTAGTTGGCGGGGGTGATGGCAAAATCGTCGAGGCGAATCTCGCGGCTCGCGCTGTCATCCCGCACCTTGAGGTCGGCGATGATCATCCGCTGGCTGTCTTTAGTAAACTGGGAGGTCACCCGGGCCACTTCCGTCTCGGCAATCGGGATCAGCGGAAACCCGGGCTGCTCGCCCCCCATGATCATCAGCAACATGCCGGGCTGCAGCATCCCGGCCTTTTCGATCTCGATGACAATCTTCTGATTATCGGGAGTGACTTCGAGGATTTTAAACTTGTTTTTCCGGAGGGCTGTCTCCTCGATCTGCTGAGCGGGCGTCAAGACACCTACACAAATGGCTCCTGCCAGCAATGCGAGGAAGGCATGCAGACGAAAAAACAGGACGCCACCGACGACGATGGTCACCCCGGCTAAAATAATCACGATCACCCAAGCGCTTAGTTCCATGATTCAACCAGTTCGAATTGTAGACGCACCGTGTGTATTTCATGAAATTCACCATTTTTTCGACACATCCTGATCTGAATCGGGTTAAATAGACGTCAGCCATTCAGTGATGTCTGACTGACTCCCGAATGAAATTCGGGGCCATTCTCTCCGTCTCAGTTCAGGTGAAAGGTCATGATGAGTTTTTCCATCAAACGCACGGCACAACTTGTGAGTTTTCTCCTACTTACATTGTCGGTCCCATTATGCCACTCTTCGACTTTCGCAGCAACAAAGAAGCAGGAGCGGGTCTCCGAATCGGAGCTGGCTGCCAAGGTTGACGCGCTGATCGAAGGGGAACTGAAGAAAGCAGGAATCACCCCGGCCCCCCTGGCCAGCGATGAAGATTTCCTCCGTCGGGTCACTTTTGACCTGGCCGGCAGAATGCCCACGACTTCCGAAGTGCTGCTGTTCGGCCTGGACTCGACTCCCGACAAACGCCGGGCCGTGATTGAGGAACTGCTCAAGTCGCATGATTACGGGGTGAACTGGGCCCGCTACTGGCGGGATGTGATTTATCTCCGCGCCACTGACATGCGGGCTCGGCTGAACGAAGCCCAGTTTGTCGACTGGATGACCACACAGCTGAACGAGAACAAGAGCTGGCAGGAAATCACGACTGATCTACTGACGGCCTCTGGTGACGTACGGGAAAACGGGAGCACGGCGTTGATCTTCGCGCATGAAGGGGATCCGGCTGAACTCGCTGCAGAAACATCGCGTATTTTTCTGGGAATCCAGATTCAATGTGCCAACTGTCACGATCACCCGACCGACAAATGGAAGCGGAAAGACTTCCACGAACTGGCGGCCTTCTTCCCCCGCGTGCGTGTGCGTCCCGTACGGGATTCGACACCACGTACCTTCGAAGTGGTATCCATGAACCAGGGCAACGAGTTTGCCCGCCGGGTACAGATGCTGAAAAATCCCGAGTTCCTGTTCCGCTCTTACGACCGCAATCGTGATGGCAAGCTGACCCAGCAGGAAGTGCAGCGAACCCGGATGGCGCGCGGCTTCGAACAACTGGTCTCCCGCGCTGACACAGACGGCGATAAAGCACTGTCTGCGGAGGAACTGAAGAGTATGCCTCTGCCGGAAAACACGCAGCGGTTCATGAGTGAATATTATATGCCCGATCTGAACGATCCGACCTCGATGGGTCAGGTGATCCAGCCGGTCCTGTTCGTAGGCACCAAAGCCCCTGAAGGCCTGGATGACCTGGAACGTCGCGAAGTGCTCTCAAAGTTTTTAACCTCGCAGGCGAACCCCTGGTTCTCGCGAGCCATCGTGAACCGGATGTGGTCGGAGATGCTGGGTGAAGGCTTTTACATGCCCATCGATGATATTGGTCCCGAGCGGAGTGCCGTCTATCCCGAAGTACTCGCTGCCCTGGCCCAGGGCTTTACCGCCAGCGGCTATGATCTGAAGTGGCTCTGTCGGACGATTACCAATACCCGGGCGTACCAGCGGAAAATGCAGAAGCGGTCTGAAGGACAGTTACAGACGCCCTTCGCGGCGCAGCTTCCGACTCGCCTGCGAGGCGATCAGATTTTCACAGCCATCACGCAGGTGTTTGGCGTGGATGATCTGCAGGCCGATCGCAGTACCGGCAACCGACGCTACCAGCGCAGCCGCTCGGCCCGGGGACAGTTCAGCAGCCTGTTTACATTCGATCCATCCACTTCACAGGATGAGATCACCGGCGATGTTCCACAGGCACTGTTTATGATGAATTCGGAAGCCCTCAACGGCATGTTGGGAACGAATCGATCGACGAAACTGGCCCAGATTGCCCGCGACTATCCCGAGAATAAAGCGGCAATCCAGGAACTGTATCTGCTCACACTCTCACGAGAGCCGAGTACAAAAGAACTGGAGATCTGCGAGGACTACTTCCAGCAGGCCGAACGGCGTGAGACTGCCCTCGAAGACCTGATGTGGAGTCTGCTCAACTCGAGTGAGTTTATCACCAAACGTTGACCCAGAGTGACTGCCGTTTCGCTTCAACCTTAAAAAACAATCTCTCCATCCGAGGAGTTTTAAATGAGTCTTTATCATCAACAGCATGTTCAAGCCGGCCGTCATGGATTTTCCCGACGGAGCTTCTTACGCAACGTTTCCCTGGGTGCCATGGCTGCAGGCACGCTCAGTTTTCACGATCTGATGAGCGTCTCCGCGGAAGAGCTCCGCAAACAGGGACGTTCGATGATCCTGCTCTGGATGTCAGGCGGACCCAGCCAGTTTGAAACCTTCGATCCCAAACCGGGAACTTCCAGTGCCGGTGATAAGGCACCGATCCAAACCGCTGTCTCAGGCATAGAGATTTCCGAAGAGTGGAAAGAGACCGCGAAGGTCATGCAGGAGATCGCACTGATTCGCTCGATGACCAACAAAGAAGGGAATCACCAGCGTGCGACCTACCAGATGCACACCGGCTACATTCCTTCCGGCAGTGTCAAGCACCCCAGCCTCGGCTCCAATATTGTGCGCGAGATTGGCAACCGGGAACTGGAGATCCCGTCGATTGTTTCGGTTGGTGCTACCAACGGTGCGGGCTTCCTGGGCGTCGATTATGAACCGTTCAACGTCAGCAATCCGGGGAGCATTCCCAACAACGTGGCTGCCACTGTTCCTGATCAGCGGTATCAGAAACGGTTGGGCCTGCTGGGACGCCTGGATACGGAATTCGCCAGCCGGGGTGGTGAAGTGGTCGTCAAAAACCACAGTAAGATTTATAACAAAGCCTCAGCCATGGTGCTGAGCCCGCAGACCAAAGTCTTCGACCTGAGCGAGGAACCAGATACCCTGCGTCGCCAGTATGGTGAGAACAACTTCGGTAAAGGCTGTCTGCTGGCCCGTCGGCTGGTCGAAGCGGGATCGACATTCATTGAAGTCCGCTCCAACGGCTGGGATAACCACTTCGATATTTCCGAGTCGATTACGCAGCGTTCGCAGGAAGTCGACGCCGGTATGGCGACCCTGATTTCAGATCTGAAACAGCGGGGCATGCTGGATCGCACACTGGTCGTCTGGATGGGTGAATTCGGGCGTACCCCGAAAATCAATGCCCGGAACGGACGCGACCATTATCCGCGTGTCTTCTCAGCCGCCCTGGCGGGGGGGGGCGTCAAAGGGGGACAGGTCATCGGATCTTCCACCAAAGACGGCTCTGCGGTTCAGGATCGTCCGGTCACCGTGACGGACCTGTTCTGTTCGATCTGCCAGTCGCTGAATGTGAATCCGAAGAAGGAAAACATGAGCCCGCTGGGACGTCCGATGAAAATCGTCGACGGCGGCGAAGTGGTTCAGGAACTGTTTTCCTGAACCACGGCCTGAATCCTTCTGGTGCCTGACCGCTGAAGTTCAGCTCAGGCGCCGGAAGCGGCTGCTTCGCTGAGTGCCTTGGCCTGTGCAGCGGACGTATCCAGTGAGAGTGTGATCGTGACCGACCAGCGTCCTTCATCGTCGGCAACAAACTCCCAGTGAGGGATGACGACCGAACTCTGATGGACGAGTTCGTAGCCCCCTTCGGACTGGCTGATCGTTTCGATGGGGAAGGTCCAGATGCTGGCAGGCGTTGATAAATCGAGAGCCGCATCCAATCCGAGCCATTCGTCGACCAGACCGATACGATCAAGCTTCTCGAGGTCGAGCTTTGATTCCAACTGTCCGAGCTGCTTGCCCAGGTGGTTGTAGTAGTAACGGTCACTGGCGCCTGCAGCCATGCCGGCGAAGTTGAATTCGACGCCGAAATGCAGAGGTACTTCTGTAGGCAGGTTCGACAGTTCATACTGGACGACCAGTGTTCCGGCTGCAGACTTGCTTAAGGAGACGGTCTTGGTGACTTCGACTTCATACGGTCCCACGTGCCCTTTTCGGCTCATACGGACATCGCATTCGTCATCCGTGCGGCGTACCGAACTCAGGTAGACGCCTTCGACGAAGTCGCCCAGTTCTCCGCCACCATTGATCACGGTATCGAGATCTACGCCGGGCTGATAGAAGTGATCCATCAGCGACTTGCGGGGCGTATTGTCGTACTGCAGTTTCTGTTCGAGCCCCGGCTGTTTGAAGCGGACGGCGTTATGGATCTTGCCGATGTCGTCACCATTCTGACCGCCCTGTGCCTGTTCCTGAGCCGCTTTGCGGATGATGTCGTGGTAAGGCTCGGGACGCCGACAGAGTGTGGCCAGCAGGTTGTGTTTCGCGCCGCGGATATCCAGTTCATACAGATGACCGCCATGCGCGGGTGAGAGGAAGCTCACCAGGCGATGGCTGGCCAGTCGGATTTCTTTACGGGCATCCAGGTTGAAGTCGGCTGCTTCAACTTCCAGCCAGTTGTTGTCTCGGTGATTGATCTTTTCCAGCAGCGAGTCTGCTGAGATCAGATGTTTAAAGATCGCATTTCGCAGGTGAGGCAGATACAGACCGCCGAACGCGCCATGCCAGTAAGGGCAGTTACATTGAGCGCGGTAGAGTTCGGTCCGGGCTTCATGCAGAATCGGCAGGTCCTCTGCGTCGACTCCAGTGGCTTCCAGACTCTGCAGACGACTGCTGACCAGCAGCATCCGCGAATACATTTCGTTGAGCTCTGAATACTTCACGCGGAAGTTACGCCAGAAGCCGCCCCGCAGGTACGGTTTGAGACGATCGAATTCTTCGTCTTCTGAGAATTTATCTTTGAGGTGTGACAGTTCGAGTTGCCGCTCGGAAGAGAGCGCCCACTCGTTCATTTCCCGATAGCTGGCGTCCGGCAGGTAACAACTGCCCATGGGGGAGACGGTGTCGACCGATTCGCCCAGCGTGGTCACTTTGAGCCAGTCACTGTTCTGACGCAGCAGATCGAGGAAACGTCGCAGCCAGCCATCCCGGTAGACGTGATCGTAGGTCCCGGGCCAGGCGCCGAATTTTTCCCCGTCGTCACCAAAGACGACCACCGAATGCGGATGATGGTCAGCGATCTGTTTCAGGTAGTGAATCGTCTCGACCGGATCGGTAAAGGGAATCTGGTAGCGGAGTGTTTCGTTGTCGGGGAAAATTTTCAGCAGGCGACCTTCGTCTTCCGACAGGTAATAGCCGTGCATTTTTTCCGCCCGGACGCCGGCGGCACTGAAGTGCGAATCGTCGAGCAGCGTAAATTCCATACCCGCGTCGACCAGGTCAGACACGAAGGCCTGTTCCCAGACGCGTTCCGGAACCCACATGCCGCGAATCGGTGTCCCGAAGAGCTTTTTGAGGTATTCGGTGTAGGCTTTGATCTGGCCGATACGGTCAGACTTGGGAATCCCGGCGAGGATGGGCTCGTAAAAGGGACCCCCCAGAATTTCCACCTGCCCGGATTCTGCCAGACCGCGGACGCGATCGATGTATTCCGGATGGGCTTCCACCATCCATTCCATCAGGCTGCCTGAGGTATGCAGTGAAAAGGGGATATCCGGGTATTCTGACAAGACATCGAGAAATGGCTGATAGCTGTTTTGATAGGATTCTTCAAAAACGCCTTCAAAATTCCCGACTGGCTGATGGTTGTGAATGACTAATACGAGCCGAAGTCGACAGCCCATGGGCCGCATCCTTTCATCTGTGTGGTACACAGAACTATCGATAACGCAGTGAATTAGAACGAATGAGTGCTGACACTCGCGGGTCTGATCCTCCCCGCGTTCAGCGCCAATCCTGCAGGGTCTGGACGAATCTGACTTATAGTAAAGCCAATCTTTTACTAATGATAGAGGACTTTTTCCGAGAATAAAATCCAGGAGTCCTTAAAATCAGCACTCCTGGAGCTGAAATACTGTCGGATGGAGGGTAATTGTTAAAGCAGGTAATTTTTCACCAGACAGAACGATGGTTTTAAGCCAGAAACTGACGGTGGCTTCTCTATTTTACCTGAGGCCGAAAAGAGCGTAACAGTGCCCCTCTCTTCGTGTTGAAGCTTTAAGACTGCTCTTTCGCAAGTTCCTGCTGGAGCAGCTCCCGCGCCTGCTCGGGGAAGACCGGATTAACGTACATCTGGGAGGCGAGTTCGAAACCCGCCAGATGGGCCAGCCGGGGATAAATGCGCAGCGTCCAGGTGTACCCGGCGTCGTCTCCCGTCGGAAACGGGGGCGTCTGAATGACAAAGTTCAGATCGTGGCTGCCCAGAATCGTCTCCAGTGCCTTGAGCAGACGTCGGGTGATTGCTGCCAGGTCGTCGAGTTCCTCATCACGGGAGTGGTCGTAGTGAGTACCGCGGGAACGGGGAATCAGCCAGGTTTCAAAAGCGAACCGACTGGCGTAGGGGCAGATCAGATCGAAGTGTTCGGTCACCAGAACCGGTTCGGAAGCCAGTTGCTCGAACAACGAGGTCCCCTGCTCTGCCTGATACTGTTGTGCGGTTTCAACCTCTCTGTGCAGTGCCTCGGGAATCACGTGACTGACCATCAGCTGAGAATGGGCGTGGCCAAGTGAGGCGCCTCCGAGGACTCCCTGATTTTTGAAGATGATTGCATACTGCAACCGGGGGTTCTGTCGATGCACGCGCAATCGGGCACGATAGGCGTGGAACATGTTCTGGAAGCTGGCGAGGTCCAGCCGGGAAATGTGCGTTTCATAGTGCGGACATTCCACAATGACTTCGTGCACGCCGAACGAATCGTGTTCGGAACCGGGTGTCGAGACGGGTGTGAGAGCAGGATATTTGTTATCTACTACCCGCAGGCTCCAGCCGGGCCCGTTGGGTTTGGATCCGGGTGCGCGGACAGCAAACAGTTCAGGCTCGGTCTCGTCTTCCTTCCCCTCAGCGAAGGGATCGGAGGCGATCTGCTCTGCACTCTGGTCCTCATCGCCCTGACTGCTCTTGATGGCGATCGGACGTTTGGCCCGTTCCGGCGCAAAGATGGTCGTCAACCCGGTCAGCGGATCGGTACGAATTTCAGACATGGCAGACAGTGATTCGAATGGGGACAGAGAGATCGATTTGAAGGATCGCTGGATTCAGTTTAAGACGAGGCGGAAACTGATTCAGTACTATTCGCACGAAAACTGAGCGCCTGCTGATAGACTGAAAGGTAATTCTGAGCGCTATGCTTCCAGGACCAGTCCCGGGTCATACCGTTCTGCATCAGTTGCTGCCAGGTCGATTTGTCGTTGTACATATCGATGGCACGTCGCATCTGTCGATACAGTACGGTCGCATCAAAGTGCCAGAAGGAAAAACCGTTCGCACTTCCGTTTTCGAGGTTGGTGTCAGAGGCATCCACGACGGAATCTGCCAGCCCGCCGACTTCATGCACGATGGGGACTGTGCCATAAATCAGGCTATACATCTGGTTCAGACCACAGGGTTCAAACTGACTGGGCATCAGGAAGATATCCAGGCCGGCTTCGATCTGGTGGGCCAGGATTTCGTCAAAGCCGATGAGCGTGGAAACCTTATCAGGAAACCGTCGTGCCAGTTCGCTGAAGGAGGTCTCGTGATACGGGTCTCCCGTTCCCAGGATGACGAGTTGCACGTCTGTGGCCAAGAGGTTCTCGGCGGCATCCAGAATCAGGGAGAACCCTTTCTGATCGGTCATGCGGGAGATTGCCCCCAAGAGTGGAACGTCGGGTTTCTGGGGGAGTCCCATCCGTTCCTGCAGTGCTGCTTTACAGCGTGGCTTACCTTCCGCGACCGTCTGTGCGGAATAATTCGCGGCGATGTGCGGATCGATCTCGGGATTCCAGTCGGTCGTATCGACGCCGTTGAGGATGCCCACCAGCCGATCAGCGTGGGAATCGAGAACGCCGTGCAGACCGTAGCCAAACTGCTCGGTCCGAATTTCCTTCGCATAAGTGGGGCTGACCGTTGTTACCATGTCGGAGAAGACGATGCCTGTTTTGAGCAGGTTCAACTGCCCGAAGAATTCCATCTGGTGGCGATTGAAGTATTTCCAGTCGATTCCGGTGAGCAGCATATCCCAGTGCCAGTACTGCCCCTGGAAGGCCATGTTGTGAATCGTGTAGACGGCGGCGGTCTTTTCGAAGCCGGGCTGGTCTTCATACTCAATGTTGAGCAGCGCCGGTATCAGACCGGTCTGCCAGTCGTTGGCATGGATAATGTCCGGTGAAAGGTTCAGTTTTTTAGTGAACTCCATCACAGCGCGGCTGAAGAAAATGAAGCGTTCGCAGTTATCCTGATAATCCCGGCCGCCCTCGTGGTAGAGTTCGGGGCGATCAAAATAGCGAGCCTGTTCGACCAGGTAAACCGTGGCGCTGGAACCGGGGAATCCGGTTTTGCGGAGACGGGCTTCGACTTCCTTGCTGCCGACTGAGATCGTTACTTTTTCCGGACAGAGTTCGAAATCATCCAGATTGAGCCCCCGCTTCGCGATTGACTGCGGGTAGCAGGGTAAAAACAGGCTCACCTCGTGCCCGGCGTCCGCCAGTGCCTTGGACAGAGCGGAGGCAACATCAGCCAGTCCGCCCGTTTTGGCAAAAGGAATCGCTTCAGAACTCGCTACGACGATTTTCATAAAATCCCAATCTATCTGGATTACATATCCGGTGGTGTGTCTACAATATTCTATACGTCATTATCGGCTGTGAGTATTGGTTCTGTAAACTCAAGCCGGTGTGTTGCGGCTGGAATCAGCGGGTTGTTCGCACGAATGTCTCACTACCGCTGATCAATTTCAGCAGACTATATCAGACCCGTTCTGGTTTTACCTGTTTGTTCAGTAAAATTAAACCGGAACTGCAGCAAAATACCGCATGTGTAATTGCGGATCAATTTCAGATTCATGATAGTATATGATCTGAACCTATTCTGAACCACAGGTCATCCCCTACGGGAGGGACCGGGTTTCAGCACGACACTTTGTTGACAGTGTGGATTCACCATCGTTGCAGTCGATCCGCGGTCTGTCTCATCCAGTCATAATTTCTGATATGAATGATCATTCAGTCCTGAAGAATCAGCCCGAAACGACAGACCAGCCACCGGCTCCGTCTGCCGAGAGCGGAGCTGCTGCGCCGCCGCCGCATCTGGCGCCGCCCCCCAGGATTCACCACGATGCCTTTACCTGGGAACTGCCTGCCGAAGAGATCACGCTGCGAATCCGCTGGTTTGGATTGTGTGTCGGGTATGTGCTGGTCAACTTTGTGGGCAACGATGCTGCGATTCAGGTCCCCCAGCTGAACTGGATTCTGACCCTGGGGGCGATTTATGCATTGGCAGACACCTGGTTCAGCTTTCGGGGCAAAGTCTTTCTGGGCGAATGGCCGCTGACCATCTCCGTGATGGAGGCACTGTTTATCGGCCTACTCTGTCATTACGACACCGGCCTGAACAGTCCGTTCCGCTTTTATTATCTGCTCTCGCTGATCGTCTGTTCGATTCGGCATTCACCGCTGATTGCTTATGTGACGCTGGCACTGCATCTATTGAGCTACACGACACTGCTGTTCCCCCCGCAGAATGCACCACCGGACTGGCTGACCCAGATCCTGTTGATGGTCGTGTGGATGGGCTGGGTTGCCTGGGCCAGTATTGCGTTTTCCAGCCTGGTGAAACGCACGAGTCTGGAACTCTCGGTCGCCAACGAACAACTCAAACAGAACCAGGAACTGCTGGAAGACCGAATTGCCCGGCGGACGAGCGATCTGCAGGAATCCCAGGCGCTGTTGATTCAGCAGGAGAAACATGCTGCCTTCGGTCTGCTGGCCGCGGGGATTGCGCACGAGGTCGGGAACCCGCTGGCGGGCATCAGTTCGCTCGTCCAGCTGCTGAACCGGCACAATAATGACGAGTACACGAATAAACGACTGGACGAAGTCGACGCACAGCTGCGGCGGATCCAGCGTATTTTACGTGAGTTGATCGATTTCAGCCGCCCGGCGACTACAGAGCGGAACCGCTGCTACATCAATGAGGTGATCACCGAATCGCTGAATATCGCCAAGTATTATAAGCGGAAAAAGGGAAAGAAGATCATCACGCGGTTCGCGGAGAATCTCCCCCCCGTGCAACTCGTGCGTGATCAGCTGGTGCAGGTGTTTCTGAACCTGATTCTGAATGCGATGGACGCCACCGAAGAGGGACAGTCGATTGAAATCACGACTGAAGCACGAGACGGACAGATCCTGATCTCCGTGCACGACAATGGTGAAGGCATCAAGGAAGTGGATAAGGAAAAACTGTTCCGCCCTTACTTCACGACCAAGTCCAAGGGAACGGGACTGGGGCTGTTTGTCTGTCGCAATATTCTGGAACATTCCAATACAGGCACGATCCGAATTGACGATACCGTAAGTGAAGGGGCGAAATTCGTTGTCGCCCTGTATTGCGAAGAAGTAAAAGATCTGGGCGAAATTCCTCCGGGACCGGCCCAGGAAATGAAATTTGTAACTACCTGATGATAGAAAACAGGACGAACTCCGACGTGCAACTCAACCGCTCGATACTGATTGTCGAAGATGAAGAAGTCATCCGCAGCTCACTGGCCGAATTTCTGACGAGCGAAGGCTATGAAACCATGCAGGCTTCGACCGTGGCCAAAGCACTGGAGTTGGCCCGGGATCGGGATTTCAATGTCGCAATCTGCGATGTGCAGCTTCCGGACGGGGATGGAATTGAACTGCTCCGCCGGTTGCAGAATATCAAGCCAAGTATTTTCGTACTGATCATCACAGCGTACGCGACCGTTGAAAATACAATCTCTGCGTTCAAGGCGGGGGCGTTTGACTACCTGGTAAAACCGGTGATCTTTGACGACCTGTCTCACAAGCTCAACCGGCTGTTTGAATATCAGAAAATTTTCTACGAGAATCAGATTCTCCGACGAGAGCTGGCCCGCAGCCCCGGCATCGAGGAGATTGTCGGCAGCAGTAAAGCATTACAGAAACTGCAGAGCACAATCCGCAAGATCGCGGCTACGAACTCCAATGTGCTGCTCTCGGGAGAATCGGGGACCGGGAAAGAACTGTTCGCCCGCTCGATTCACTCGAATGGTCCCAATCGCGAACAACGTTTCCTCGCTGTGAACTGTGGAATGCGGCCTATTGAGCTTCTGGAGTCGCAGCTGTTTGGATCCGCGGCCAGTTCGCTGCAGTATCCACAGGCAGAGCAGACCGGCGTCTTCAAGAACGCCGACGGCGGTACAGTCTACCTGGATGAGATCTCACAGCTCCCGCTGGGAACCCAGGGTAAACTGCTGCGTGCCATTGAATACGGCGAGATCCTGCCGCTGGGAAGTGCGGAGCCAGTGAAAGTCGATGTGCGACTCATCGCTTCCACGACGCGCGACCTGGCAGAGATGGTCAAGACTGGCGAATTCGAGCAGGATCTATTCTATCGGCTGGACGGGATGAAAATTCACATTCCCGCGCTGCGTGAGAGGGTGGACGATATTCCGGAGCTGGTCGAATATTTTATCGCCAAGCATTCGCGGAAGATGGGCAAGCGGGTTACAGGGGCCACCAGTGAAACGATTCGGGCGTTGATGTCAGCGGAGTGGAAAGGAAACGTCCGTCAGTTGGACAATGCCATCGAACGGGCGGTCATGATGTGCGACGACACATTAATCTGCCTGAACGATCTGCCGCCCGAACTGCATCAGAACGAACCCCCACTACCGGACGTCGATGATCTGCGACTGGCGTTGCGACATTACGAGCGGATGCACATCACCCGCGTGCTGAAGGATAGTGCCGACAAACGAGAGGCCGCCAAACGGCTCAAACTGGGACTGTCGAGTCTGTATCGCAAGATTGAAGAACTCGATATTGAACTCGAATAGTCGAGCGTGAATCAGCTTGTGACTTCGGTCTTCACTGGATTCACAGCCGATTTTTTGTCCTGCGCTGCCGGTTTCTCGAAGTAGGCCTGATAGCCCTGGCTGTCGATGTAATCATAGCCGACCAGGGAGTTGATAATGACGTTGTTGGCGATCAGACCAGTGATCTTAATGCCGTTGGTCTGGATGATCTGCTGCACCTTGCGGATCACGCCGCGTCGGTTCTTGTCGATGCGAACGACGAGCAGGACCCCGTCGACCGTTGAAGCGATGACGGAGGGATCGCTGACCACCACCAGGGGCGGTGTGTCTACCAGGATGTAATCGTATTCATTCCGCAGCTGACTGATCATTTCAGCAAAGCGGCGCGACATCAGCATTTCCGAAGGATTCTCCGGCAGCATGCCTGCTGTCATGATCGACAGATTACTGATGCGGGTTTCACGAATCGAAGTCTGGGCATCAATTTCCTGGGCCAGAACATCTCCCAGACCAACGGCGTTATTGATTCCGAACAGTTTATGCACGGTTGGCCGCCGCAAGTCGGCGTCGATGATCAGCACTTTCCGGCCTGTCTGGGCAATCGCCAGGGCCAGGTTGGAAACAGACGTCGTCTTACCATCTCCCGGTTCGGCACTGGTGATCTGCAGGACTCTGGCACCGGTGCGGTCGGTTTTCAACAGCAACGAGGTGCGCAGTGATCGATAGGCTTCCGCTTCACGGGACGCGGGTCGATAGTAATACCAGAGCGCCGAGTCGAACTGGCTGTCATCCATGTGGGCGGGTTCTTCTGTGAACTGGGGAACTTCTCCCAGCATCGGCAGGTGCAACTGGTTGCGAATTTCATCGACCGATTTCATGGTCGTATCCCGCATTTCACGGAAGTAGGAGAACGCGAGCACCAGCCCCAGACCGGCAGCGCCGCCTGCCATCAGGAATTTCAGCTGCCGCTTGATAACCAGTTCGTCTTTCACGGGTGACAGCTGCGTCATGGTATAACCGCTGTTCCCTTTGGCAACTTTTTCGAGAAGCAGCTGTTTGAAGATGCTTTCCCGCTGCGATTTGAGTTGTGCGATTTCTTCGTTGTAAGCCTGGTCCACGACCTGGTAGTTACCGACCTTCTTGGCCAGTTCCGTTTCCTGATCAAACAGCCGGGTCAATTCGGTTTCGCGGTTTTCCAGTTCTTTCAACTGCTGTTCCATCGACTTCAGATAGATGTTAACGAAGTCGACATCTTTCATCTTCGATACCTGGAATTCTCCCGACTCCAGATTATCGGCAGAGATTTCGATTCCCTGACGACGATAGAGGTTGATGATCGTGTCGATGCTGCGATTGACGGCATCCAGGTCCGGATGATTCTTTTTGTAATCGCGTTCGAGGCGATTCTTCTGAATCAGCAGCGGCATGAGATGCGTTTCGAGTGCCAGGCGTGCCCGTTCCACTTGAGTGTTACCCGGTGCGATAGCCTGTGATTCGACACCGCCTGTGGCTGCTCCCGCCTGTCCGCGGGCCTGGCCCATCAGAAACTGTTGTGCCAGCAGTTCCAGAGTCTCTTTGGATTCTCCACTGGCGATGGCTGACTTGAGCGTATTGATTTTCGATTTCAGCTCAGTCAGTTTGAGCAGGTTCTGACGCCGTTCGTTGTCGATTGTTTTCACGCGTTCCTGATGCATGTTCGTACTGCCTGCCACAGCGGCTTCCGAACCGGGGGTGCTTTCCCAATACAGGGGGGCATCTTTGCGGAACTCTTTGTATTCTTTTTTCTTCTGTTCCAGTTCGGTGAGCAGAGCCTTGTTGGCCTTGTTCAACTGTTCGATGATCTCACCGGTATTCTGATCCCGCACTTCATCCAGGTAGTGCTGATAGGCGTCCACGATGGCCTGCATAATGGCTTTCGCATCGTGGGAATTTTTATTTTCGTAGGTCAGATTCAGGATATTCAGATAAGTCCGGTCGGTTCCCGAGAGACGCTTGACCTTAAGAGAGTCGATGATTTCCTGGGCAGGATCTTTTTCTCCCTCAAGTGAAGGCAGCTCCGTGAGTTTACCAGCCTTGACCGCCTGACCGACAATCCGGGGACTTTTGATGACGTCAATGTGAGCCGTCAGTTCCCCGAATGTCTGAACCTCTCCCTCTTTAATGGGAACCGGGTTTTTCTGTGAGACCTGGATCTTGGTATTCGCAGAAAAGACGGGCCCCAGTTTCATGTAAGCAGCCTGCCCCAGTAACAGACCGGCCAACAGGCCCCCGACGATCAGATATTTATTTCTGAAGAGCAGCCGGACGATATCCACTCCCGGAGCGGAAGCATTCGTGGTTGAATCTTCCATTCCATCGAAGTCCAGATCGGAATGAGGTTCGAGAGGCTGAAATTCAGTATTCACAACAGGGGTCCTGATTTAGTAAGGCGCAAGCTTCCTGCGATTTTGCTTCTGGGAGATGATTGAGTCGATTTCAGATGCCGGGACGATTAACAACCGCCCGGGCATTTATTGGATTCTGCACCAACGTACTCAGCATACCATTCGATGGTCCGCCGCAGGCCTTCCTGGATATCCACGACAGGTTCGTAGCCCAGGTCCCGCTCAGCAGCGGAAATATCAGCCCACGAATGTTTGACGTCGCCGGTACGGGGCGGCTGGAAATCGGGATCGAAGGGTTTGTCTAACTGTTCGCAGATGAACTTCAGGAGATCGATCAGATTCAGCGAGCTGCCACAGGCAACGTTGTAAACATTCCCTGAAACGATGGCAGCGTCTGCCTGCGAGGCCAGAATGTTCGCCTGCACCACGTTATCAACGAACGTGAAATCACGAGACTGTAAACCATCGCCGAAGATTACGGGGCGTTTGCCTTCCAGTAAGGCGGAAGCAAACAACGGAATGACAGCCGAGTAAGGACTGTTGGGATCCTGACGGGGGCCAAAGACGTTGAAATACCGAATCCGTACGGTTTCCAGTGAGTAAGAATTGGCAAAAGCCTGGCAGTAAAGTTCGCCGGCCAGCTTGGCGGCGGCATAAGGTGACAGCACTTCGGGTGTCTGACCTTCATGCTTGGGCATCTGTTTCTGGTTGCCGTATGCACTGCTGGAACCGGCGTAAACGACGCGCTGAACGCCCGAGCGACGGGCGGCATCAAGCACATGAATGGTTCCGGTGACACAGGCTTCGTGTGTATCAAGTGGGTGATCGACACTGCGTGGAACGGAAGCGAGGGCCGCCTGGTGGAAGATGATATCGACATCTTTGGCAGCGGCTTCAACGGCGGACAGGTCGCGGAGATCTCCCTCAACGAATTCGACCTGCTCTTTAATGTGCTCCAGGTTCTTCAAAGCGCCCGTGCTGAGATTGTCAAAGACACGGACCCGATGTCCGTCATTGATCAACCGAGTCGCCAGATGAGATCCAATGAAGCCTGCACCGCCGGTTACTAGATAATTTGTCACGTTTCTGTTCCTGCAAAGATCAAATTTCGTCGGGCCAGAACCATACAGCCAGCAGACGCCCAAGTCTGTCTCTACGAATGGCCCCTGAGTTGTACTTTCAATGTAGCATCCGTTTGCCGGGTATCTGGCATGGAATTCAGACGTTTCCTCTTAATCATTATCGAACATCCTTCGCTGGATATCCTGATCCCTATTATATGCAGTCATTTCCCATATAACCAAAATAATAAGTCAGGGAAGCCGGCCGCGCAGGTGCGCAGGAGAGCACCGCAGAGGACAGAGATCGAGAATAATCGCTTTAACCACTACCTGTGCAGGGTGTTGTAACAATCGTCACAATTTTGCTGATTGTGTGGCAGCCTGCAGGATTTTCAGGTGTGAACGAAGGGGAAACTTATTTCACGCCGGGTCCGAAGGGAGAAAAGCGGGCGATCATAATTCCCGCAGCGACGGAGGCATTCAGAGAATCGACGAGCCCCGCTGAAGTCAGGCGGCAGACGACATCGCATTGTTCGAGCGTGAGCCTTCTGAGGCCTTTCTCTTCATTGCCGATGACGACCATCCAGGGGCGATCCTGGCTGTAAGCGGCGACGTCTTCTTCCGCATGCTCGGACGTGCCCATGATCCAGATGCCGGCTTCCTTGGCTTCGGTGATTGCGCGACTCAAATTAGTTTCAACGGCAAAGGGAACCCCTTCCATGCCTCCTGAAGCAACATCGTAGACAGTGCCGTTAAGAGGCGCTGAACGATCCTTGGTCAGAATGATCCCTCGCACGCCGAAAAACCCTGCGGTTCGAAAAATGGCGCCGATGTTGTGCGGATCCTGAATGCAGTCCAGGGCCAGCCAGAGTCCGCGGGGTTCGCCGTCTGATTGATCGAGTGCGAACAGTTCACCCAGCGAAGAGGGTATGCGGGGTTTGACCAGCGCCACGGAACCTGCGGTACGGCGGCCCTGATCTTCCGACTGGCGGCGTTTCATCTTCTGAGGTGGTGCCTTGCGGACCACGACGGGAATGCCGTGACTGCGGGCTTCATCGGCCACGTCTCCCCAGTTTCCCTGTGAGGCTCCCGCGGTCAGACGGATTTCGGTCACGTCGATGGGGCGGGTTTTCAAGGCAGCCAGCACACTATGGGGGTTTTTCAGCTCCAGAGCCACTTACACAATTCCTGAGTCAGCAAAGAAAATGAGTCCTGTCGGCGCGAATCCCGACCAATGTGCAAAGGGTAGGCTCTCTGATCGACAGATTCAAGGAGTGCGTGACTCAGAATGCTTGTTCTCAGCCAGTTTTTCCGCGTATTTGGCCAGGTCTGAGGATTTGAGGCGATTCATGCCGACAGAGGTGTCGTTGATATCAGAGAGCAGGTTGTCTGCATCGACCTGCATGCGAACGGGGAGCCGCACGGTAAACTGACTGCCGCGACCGAATTCACTCTCGAGAAAGACTTCCCCGTCCAGCAGCTTGGAGAGTTCTCGGATGATGGAAAGTCCCAGGCCGGTGCCTTCGTAAGAGCGGCTCATCGTATCCCGGGTTTCCGAGTTCGATTTCCCCTGACGGAATTTCTCGAAGATGAATTCCTGCTCATCCAGGGGGATCCCGATGCCATTATCGCGGACCAAAAGATCGAACAGTTCCGGATCGTCTTCACAGAGGGTCGCCGAGACATGCACGCGGCCCCCTTCCGGCGTAAACTTGATCGCGTTGGAAAGCAGGTTGTTCAGGATCTGCTGAATCTTGACCGAATCCTGGAAGAGGATCGGGATCCTGGGATCGATTTCCGATGTAAGTTCGATATTCTTTTTATCGGCCAGGGGGAGCATGGTTCCCACGCGACGTTCGATAAGATCCGCGATGGAAATCTCCGAAAGCTGCAGTTCCATTTTGCCGCTCTCGATTTTTGCCAGGTCCAGCACATCGTTGATCTGAGCGAGCAGGTTTTTCCCCGACATCTGAATGTTGGCGACGTAGCGTTTCTGTTTCTCTCCCAGATCTTTGGAGTTCGCCAGGAGATCGCTGAAGCCCAGAATACTGTTCAGCGGCGTGCGGAGTTCGTGGCTCATCGTGGCCAGGAACTCGTCCTTGAGTTTATTCATCTCGTAAAGTCGGAGGTTCACCTGGGCGAGTTCATCGACTTTGGTATCGAGGTCGGTGTTGACGGTCCGGAGCTCTTCCTGCACCGTAACGAGGTGCCGCAACATGCGGTTGAACGCGTAGCTCAGTTCTTCGAATTCATCCCCGGTACGAATGTCGGCTCGCAGATCGAGATTGCCGTGCGCGATTTCATCGCTGACGTCCTTGAGGTGCAGGACCGGCTTGACGATCACATACCGCACGATGGCGTAAGCAGCGAGCATCGCCAGGACGGCGGTGATCAAAGCTGAAGCGACGTTGATTGCCCGGTTCCAGTTCTGGGCCTGTTCCACCTTCTGGGAGGGGAAGCGAATATTGACGATGCCGATCAGCCCCCCGAGTTCGAGATCCGGATCATCGTGCAGACGATGACAGGAGACACAGGATTCGGTGGCATGAATGGCGCTGTAATACTGGAATTTTCCCTCAGACACATCGGCGTAGAAGATTTCATTCTCACCCTGCTTGATGCGTTCGAGCGCCTCGTAGCCGGCACTGTCGATGGGGCGTTCCTTGGAGTCGGCGTTAGAAGGGTTGGCTTTGAAGACCGACCAGCTGTAATTTCCGAGGTCTTTGGACTTCACCGACTGAGCGATCTTTTCGATCAGCTCGCGGTATTCCTTGTTGTTCTCGGACCACTTCCAGTGCTTTTCCAGAATGATGGGGGCTACCAGCAGTCGGGCGGAGGTCACGTTTTGCTCATCCAGCACCTGGTTGTTCATCCAGGTATTGAGGGAGAAACTGGCGGTAATCAGGACCATAAGCCCCCCGCCGAACAGGAAGCGGCACTTCCGTTCGAGATTGGTTTCACCGAGCAGTTTTTTAAAAACGCGATACGACATGGACTTCCAGCTGCTAACGAATCAGGATCAGACCAAGGCCCCGAGCCCGAGTATCCTCTGATCTTATTCCAAAATTACGCGGAGAGAAAAGCACGATTCGCCAATTCTACTCCCAATTCATTGAAATATCTGAGAAATCCTCAGAGGCTGTGACCGACCTGGCAACAGGGACAGTAGAAAGTGGAACGCTGCGCCTGCACGATGCGAATGATCTCCGCGCCCCGGCAGGTGGGACAGTGTTCTCCCGCCCGGCTGTAGACGCGGTGATGATTCTGATAGCCGCCCGATTTGTTCAACGCATTCCGATAAGTGCCATCGCCGAGTGTCGAACCTTCGTAGCGGATGGCGGTCTTTAGTATCTTGCGCGTCGCCTGATGCAGGGCTTTGACTTCGTCTGCATTCAGTTCATTGGCGGGGCGCTGGGGATGAATCCGGCTCAGATGCAGAATCTCACTGGCGTAGAGATTCCCGATGCCGGCGACCATTTTCTGGTCCAGTAAGGCGACTTTGATCGCCCGGCTGGTGCGGGCACACCGCTGCTCTAGTTCCTGGAGTGTCAGTGCCAGGGCATCCGGACCGAGCTTTGCGGGGCCGAGCACGGTCTCCAGTTCGGCTTTGCGTAATAATTGAACCGTTCCCAGTCCACGACGGTCCCAGAACCAGAGTGATGTCTGCTTGCGCCCGTTCTGCAGACGCCATTCCAGGCGGAGGTGTTCGCGATCCGGCGGATCGGAGAGTAACATCAGTCCAGTCATGCGGGGTTCAATGACGAACGACTCCTCGTTCTCCAGGTCCAGAATCACGCGTTTCGCGAGTCTCCTTACGGAAACCACCGACTGATTTAAAACCCTGCCCTGGATCGACTTCAGGCCTGGTTTCATCGAAATCGGCTTACAGGTACAGCGGCATTTGACGAATTCACGGATCCGGGCGCCTTCGACGGCATCGCGAATGCCCCGCACCATGGTTTCCACTTCCGGCAGCTCTGGCACGATTATACTTTCTCTAGCAATGGTAGCGGTTCTGCGTTGTCAACAATTTTGAACGAAGTGTTTCTATTCTACTACCTGTAACTGTTCTTTCGATGTCAGCGTTCAGCTGAAACAGGAAGAAGAAGAAATTTGAGATTACGCTTGACGTTGGGCCAAAGTTGGACGATCCTAGATCATAAAGTACTTAGATCCCCTATCTTGCAGAACGTGTACACACGGCCTGCAAATCGAACCGTCAAATATCAGTGCCAATCGGAGAGCGTCCATGCGCCCTAAAAACCCTCGAGTCGGCTCCAGTGTTGTTTCAGTTCTGGCAACCATCGCCTGTTTATCAATCGTACTGGCAGTCACGTTTTATCTGGTGAACCGCCAGCCTCAAGTTACCGTGGAAAAAGTGGAGGAGCAAATTCAGACTCCTGCAGAAACCCCACTGGTCATGGAAGAACAACAGGAAGAAGTTGTGGTTGTGCCGGAACAAACTCCTGAACCGGTTCAGGAAACTCCGCGAGTCACTCCTGAAGAAATGGTCGCCGCTCAACTGGCTGCCGGCGAATTTGGTCAGGCGATTGAAACCGCAGAGACCGTCGCTGACCTGAATGAACGCACCATGCTGCTGAAGATGGTTGTCAAAGCCCAGATGGATTCCGGCGACTTTGTTGCTGCCCTGGGAACGATCAACCGGATCCCGCTGGCTGAAGCCCGCTCTCAAGCAATGAGCGAACGGGCCCAGGCCATGTCACTGGCCGGGGGTTCTCAGCTGGCCGACTTCACCGAACTGATTCAGCTGATTCAGACACAGACTTCTGGTCTCTGGTCAGACACCGGGGAAGGTGACGGGGAAATCAGTCAGTTTTCCAGTGGGGTCAAAGTCGATCCTAACGGACTGCTGCATCAGATCAGCCAGCAGGAACGCAACGGACAGCTGGCAGCTCTGGGCATCAAAGCCCGTCAGGCTAACCTGAATCAGAACGTCGCTCAGAACAGCCAGCTGCGTCTGGTTTCACTGACACGTTTGGAACAGCAGGTAGAGCAGTTAATCGAAGAAGGTCGTTCACCGGTCGAAACCATGAAAATGCTCGCCGGTCTGACCAAAGTTCAATACATCTTTGTTTACCCGGAAGAGAACGAAGTCGTGATCGCCGGTCCGGCTGAAGCCTGGATCTACAACGAGCAGGGCCAGGCAGTGGGTGTTGAAAGCGGACGCCCCGTGCTGCAGCTGGACGACCTCGTCACCGTATTACGGACCTTCTCTGATCAGGGTGAAAAAATCTTCGGCTGTTCTTTCGATCCCCGTCCTGAAGGACTGGCCCGTGTGAAAGAATTCGTCGCTCAGTCTAATGCCCGTGGACCGCTGCACGCTGGTGGCGGTGTTCGGAACTGGACCCGTCAGCTGAAAGACAAACTGGGCGTCCAGGACATCACCCAGTACGGTGTGCCTGACACTTCCCGTGTGGCTCGTGTTCTGATCGAAGCCGACTACCGGATGAAAATGATCGGGATCGGCAAACTGGACGCTGGTGCGAACATCCCCAGCTACTTCGATCTGCTGGCCAAAGAAAACTCACAGTCGGCTCAGAAGCTGGAAGCACTTCGCTGGTGGTTGACCATGAAGTACGATTCCGTACTGCACAACCCACAGCGGACCGCCTTCGAGCTGGTTGGCTCTTCAGTTCTCTGTCAGTCTGAAAACCAGATCGTGACCAAAGAAGGTCAGCGTCTGCAGACCGGTCAGGCCGAAAAGCTGAACCGCGAATTCGCTGCGAACTTCACAAAACATTATCAGGAACTGGCCCAGAAAGATCTGGTTTACGCCGACCTGCAGAACATTTTCGATCTGGCCCTGGTCGCTGCCCTGATGCAGAACGAGCAGCTGGCTGACCGTGCCGGTTGGGAAATGAATGCCTTCGCTGCGAACGGCATGTATCGTCCCGCTGAGTACAAACCTGCTCACACAGTCGAGACGGTCGTCAATCACCGGGTCTACAACGGCAAAGACGTTGTGGTTCAGGTAGCCGGCGGTGTTCGCGTCGATACGGCATCGGTCGTCAAGAACCAGAACAACCTGAAGGTCTCTCCCGAAGTGGGAGCCGTCTCCACCAAATCACAGGCCCCGGCTCTGCCCGTCGGTCGCTGGTGGTGGGATCTGGCTAACTAAGCCCGGACTATCATAGTTGAAATAAAAAAACCGCGGTCTGGAAACAGACCGCGGTTTTTCTTTTGCCTGGTACTCAACTCTTTATTTCACGTATCCCTTAATGCCGACCGGCTTGAGGGTCTGCGGGAAATCACGGGGTGCCGTGTGAGCCTGTTGCATGGCTTCGGTCATCTGTTTGACCTGCTCCGGATTCTGACTGGCGAGGTCCTTCGTCTCGCCGACATCCTGTTTCAGATTGTAGAGTTCAATCGGCCGGTTCATCCGGTTCTGAACTGCTTTCCAGTCTCCCATCCGCAGTGCCCGGGAACGAATCTGGCCTTTGGTGTATTCCCAGTAAAGGTAATCATGCTTTTTCTGAGTTCCCTTCCCGAGCAGGGTCGGCACAAAAGAGATGCCGTCGATATCGACTCCGTCGGGAACATTGGTGCCTGCGACCTGCGCGAACGTCGGCAGGATATCCCAGAAACCGATCTGCAGATCGGAAGTGGTCCCCGGGGCAATCTTACCGGGCCAGCTGGCAATGAAAGGCACCCGCAGGCCGCCTTCATACATGGTTCCCTTGTGTCCCTTGAGGGGCGCATTACCGTGGAAGAAATCGGTCATCTCCTTCCAGTTGCCCCCCTGCCCTCCGTTGTCTGAGGTGAAAATCAGCAGTGTATTATCGCGGATGCCCAGTTGCTCCAGCAGCGTGACAATGTCGCCCACATGATCATCGAGTCGAGAGACCATGCCGGCGAAGGTGGTCAGGCCATCTTCAGAACCGATGTAACCAGGGCGTGGATCCTGAATATCCTGCCTGGGGAATTTTCCCTTGTAGGGGCGTTCGGATTCCTCGGGCACCACCAGTTCCACGTGAGGCAGGATGTAAGGCAGGTAAGCGAAGAAGGGCTGATCCTTGTTTTTGCGGATGAATGACTTGGCGTCGTCGTGAATCAGGTCATGGATGTAGGTACCCCGCCCGCCGTTTTCGTTCTCGGGCAGCATGACCTTGTCGTCATTCCGCCAGATCCAGTAAGGATAGTAAAAGTGAGCATGCACCTGCAGGAGCTGACCGGTAAACTGATCGAAGCCCTGCTGTGTCGGTCGGCCGGGGGTGCCTTCATAGCCCAGTCCCCATTTGCCGAAACAGCCTGTGGCGTAGCCGGCTGATTTCAGCACTTCGGCGACGGTTTTGTCTTCTTCGTAGAGCAGCTGATTCAGATCATTGGCGCGAACCGCGGTATGCCCGGTATGCTGACCGGTCATCAGCACACTGCGTGAAGGCTGGCAGACCATGCTGCCCGCGTAAGCCTGGGTGAACTTCATCCCGTCTGCTGCCAGCTGATCAATGTGCGGCGTTTTGATTTTCGTCTGGCCGTAACAGCCGACTTCCGCATACCCCAGATCGTCTGCCATGATGAAAATGATATTCGGTTTCTGCTGATCAGCGGCGCGGGTGACCGTGGTCAGAAACAGATTCAGACAGCTCAAAACTGTCAGCAGTACTAAACAACGTCGAAGCATTATGCCATTCCCTTTCGAATGTGTGGATTTGGTTTGTTTTTGAAAGATTTACATGTGTTAAATGTTTTGAAAACTCAAATTGAAAAAACGCTTTGAATTGGTCTTGACCGATTCCGGGGGAACTTCTATTCTCCCCGCACCATTAACGTTCAAGTTAATGAAAACAATTTCAAGAAGACAATTCCTGTTACCATCACACCTCAGAATGACAGTTATCATTCTCTGTTTCAACCTTCAAGCAAATACCGGTGTTCGTTGAGTGATTTCATTCACTCAACGGAAAGATCGAATGCCCGAGGCACGGACGCTGAGGCATCGATCTTTTTTGAAGTCACTCCAGACTGATACCTGCCAGACCGTGAATAACAGGATGAAAATTTAAGGCGAACAATCGCCTCCCGGAAGTGGTGCATGTCCTTCCCCCCCTGGGCTACTGCTTCCGGGAATTTTTATGCGCAAAGGCCCGTCTCGTTGAGGAACTCACGAGACGGGCCTTTGTTTTTGCATGCGTTCTGGATCAGTTTCAACCCTCTTCAGGGAAACCATCCATCTTGCCGATCACGACGATCCCGGATTCAGAGACAGTAAAACCCCGTTTTTTATCCTGCTCGAGGTCATAGCCGATCTCGCAGCCTTTGGGGATCGAAACCCCTTTATCGATGATCGCATTCCGGATCTTGGCATGTCGCCCGACGTTCACGCCGGAGAAGAGAATCGAATTATCGACCTCGGCCCAGCTGTTGACGCGGACATTCGAGGAAATGATGGACTGGCTCACGCGGCCACCGGAAATGATCGACCCCGGACAGACCATACTGTCGACCGCCTGCCCGACGCGGGGCTTGGAACCTTCGCTCTGGGCGAAGACGAACTTCGGTGGTGGATCGGGTGCCTGGTACGAGCGAATCGGCCAGGTGTTATCGTAGAGGTTCAGCTGCGGATGCACGGAGACCAGGTCCATATTGGCTTCATAGTAAGCGTCAATGGTTCCTACGTCCCGCCAGTAATAGCCGTCGCCGGTGTTCTTATCCTGGAAGGGATAGGCACGGATCAGGTGGTCATCAATGATCGAGGGAATGATGTTCTTACCAAAATCGTGCGCGCTGTCGAGCTGAGTAGCATCGTAGCAGAGGCGTTCAAACAGGAAATTGGTGTTGAAGACATAAATCCCCATCGAAGCCAGACTCTTATCCGGGTGCGTCGGCATCGGGGCGGGGGAAGCGGGTTTTTCTTCGAACTTGACGACCCGCATGTCATCGTCGACTCCCATGACGCCGAACTGGGTTGCTTCGATGCGGTCCACGGGAATACACCCGATAGTGACTTCGGCCCCTGATTCACGGTGATCATTGATCAGTTTTGAGTAATCCATTTTATAAATGTGATCGCCGGAGAGAATCAGAATGTAATCGGAGCGGGCGCGTTCGATGGTATAGATATTCTGATAGACGGCGTCAGCGGTTCCCTGGTACCACTGTTCGTCAATTCGCTGCTGGGGAGGCAGGACATCGATGAACTCATTGAGCTCCCGGCAGAGGAATCGCCAGCCCAGGTTAATATGACGGTCGAGACTGGCTGCCTTGTACTGGGTCAGAATCAGAACCCGCCGCAGTCCACTGTTGATACAGTTGGAAAGGGTAAAATCGATAATCCGGTAACCGCCTCCAAACGGTACCGCAGGTTTCGCCCGATCCCGGGTGAGAGGCTCAAGACGCGATCCCTTGCCTCCTGCCAGTATCAATGCCAGGACATTCCGCATAGCTATTCCTCCTGAATATGGAACAAGGGTAAGCGAAGGCTCCCTCGCTCCATTAAATGATTCTGATGATGACTCAGCCTATGTTGTATCATCCTCTGCACACGAAAGGAATTCTAAAAAACTCTGTTTTGCAGAAGTTCAATTTTCTTCAGGAAGTTTCGCATTGTCAGAGTGTCAAGTTGACGCGTCTGACATTTCAGAACTGTAACTTAATGAACTTCAGACAGATCTCACGCTTGCGGCTTCTCTCCCGGAATCGATCGATTTATAATTTCGCGTGTTCGACTCTCACCTTCCAGATTGCGGAGAATGCATCCATGAGCACCACTGACGAAAAACTCACCAAGTCCTTCTACGATCGCATCAGCCATTCTTATGACGCGCTCGCCGATTCCAACGAGCACGTGGCGCGTGAAAAAGGGTTGGCAGCCCTGGCTGTTTCTGAGGGAGAGACAGTACTCGAAATCGGGTACGGCACCGGCCATTCGCTGGTCGCTTTGGCAGAAGCAGTGGGAGAGAGTGGCCAGGTTTGCGGGGTAGATATTTCCGATGGCATGCAGAAAGTCTCGGAAAAACGCGTGGCCGAGGCAGGTCTGGCTGATCGGGTTAAACTGTCGGTCGCCAATACACCTCCGCTGCCTTTCGATGACAACACCTTCGATGCAGTCAGCATGAGCTTTACCTTGGAACTGTTCCCGCTGGAAACCATTCCGGAGGTGCTGAAAGAAATCCGCCGGGTCCTGAAACCGGGAGGACGTCTGGGAGTGGTCTCAATGGCTCTCACTCAGGAAGGGGAAAAAGACAGTTTCCTCGAGAAGACCTACAAATGGATGCACCAGCACTTCCCGCACATCGTGGACTGCCAGCCGATTAACGCCGTCGGCTTTCTGAAAGAGGCCGGCTTCGAAATCAAGGATGAAAACAACCTTGAAATCTGGACCATGCCGGTCGCAGCACTGGTTGGCGTTTCCCCAGCCTGATTGAGCGGGGTCGGGCCGTTCCCGCTGCAGGGTGTTTTTGCTGGCGAGGCGGGTACGTATTTCGTAAGATATCAGTCTAACCCAATACGACCCGCCCGGAAGTTACATTCACGCCTTGCAGACTGGAACCTCAACATGAAATCACGCGCTTACACTTCGGCATTTGCCCTCTTCTGTTTTGTCGTCAGCTCGGTTCTACCTGTGCTCGCTGAAGAGAAACAGGGTCCACTGGAATTACCGCGGGTCGAGGCGTCCTACCATCGGCCCTATTATTCGACCACGTACGAGCAACCAGAGAATCCCGCAGAAGGACAGCTGCAGATCGGCGTGACGTACACGCTCTGGATTCCCGAGGGACTCAAGCAGGTCCGCGGGATCATCGTACATCAGCACGGCTGTGGTGAAGGGTCCTGCAAGGGGAGTGTCACCGCGGCTCATGACCTGCACTGGCAGGAACTGGCCCGCCGCAACGGGTGTGCCCTGTTGGGACCAAGCTTCCACCAGGTACAGGCGCAGAACTGCCGCCTGTGGTGTGATCCGCGAAACGGGTCCAGCCAGGTCTTCACCGACTCACTTAAGAAGCTGGCGGAGCTTTCCGGTCATCCCGAAGTTGCGACGGCTCCCTGGTGTCTCTGGGGCCATTCGGGGGGCGGATTCTGGTCGAGCCTGATGCAGATGCAGTATCCCGAACGGATTGTCGCGATCTGGTTCCAGTCTGGTACCGCCTTTGGATACTGGACGAAGGGTGAGATTGAAGCTCCCACGATTCCCGCAGCAGCGATGCAGATTCCAATGATGGCTAACCCGGGGTTCAAAGAGAAAGGTCACGAACGGTTCCGCCGCGCCTGGGATGGCAGCCTGGCGATGTTCAAAGCCTATCGTGCCAAAGGGGCTCCCATCGGCTTTGCCCCGGATCCCCAGACGGGACACGAAACCGGGGACTCTCGCTACCTGGCAATCCCCTTCTTCGACGCCTGCCTCAAGCTGCGGCTTCCGGACCAGGTGGGATCGCCGTTGAAAAAAGTGAATGTAGAACAAGGCTGGCTGGCACCGTTGAACAGCCAAGAGACGCCGGTTCCCTTTGATCAATATTCCGGCGATAAAGCAACTGCGGTCTGGCTGCCCAATCAAACCGTCGCGCTGGCCTGGCTCGACTTTGTGAAAACCGGTGCTGTCGGAGATCAGACACCCCCGCCGGCACCGACCAACGTCAAAGTCAACGCGAAGACCGGCACGATCACCTGGAACGCGGGTATGGATTTTGAAAGCGGTCTGCAACAATTTCTGGTTCAACGCGATGGAAAGACCATCGGACAGGTTCCCGAAAAACCAACCAATCGCTTCGGTCGCCCGCTGTTTCAGAACATGAGCTACGGCGATACTCCCGTACTGCCGCTACTGAAGTTTCAGTTCGTGGATAAAACCGCTGAACCGGGGCAGGCGCATCAGTATGAGGTGATCTCCGTCAACACGGCGGGGCTGAAATCCGAGTAAGCGTAACAGCTATCAGTTGGAGCGGCTGAGTAATCAGCGCCCTGTCACTTAAAAGATCCATTGTCTGATTTTCTGTACCTGTGACCTGAGCTGGCGCAGAAAATGAGGGCGTGCCGGCGTTGTTTGCGGTTTCGCCACCTTAGAGATCAAATACTCGCGAAGTTCCCGGTTCTGAATTAGTTCTTCCTCGGGATGGGGATGTCCCTGACGAGACAGGTGGGCCAGGTAGCTCTGCATCAACCAGACCAGCTTCTCATTACCCTGGAAATTTATCGACTCATACACCAGGTCCAGATCCCTGGCCTGTGCAGCCGCATCTGCATCCTGAAACAGCTGAGTTCCCAGTAACTGGCCCAGATTGACGGCAATCACCCAGCAGATTTCGAACATCATCCCGTCGTAATTGGATCGGATTGTATTCGTTTGATGGATACGGTAACTCATCAGAGGCTGTTCAATCAGCTCACAGGGGAACTGCCCTGCGACCCGCAGCAGATAATCCCAGTCATGCACAAATCGCAGATCCCGCATACCACCGACATTTTCGTATACCGACCGTTTCCACACCATGTTACTGGTAGTGGCGACAAAGTTACTTGCCAGGAGATTCAAACTGAAGTTGCCGGTCCGCTGAAACGTGTGTGCGGGAGATCCCAGGTCCCAGGGGGGCATATTTTCCCAACCCCGTTTTACCTTAAGCAGATTGCTCTGTTCATCGATAACGTTGATCCAGGAGGCGACCAGCCCCAGGTTCGGATTATCACGGAATCGCTGAAGGCAGACTTCCAGCCGCTCGGGTTCGTAAAGATCATCGGAATTGAGGACTGTCAGAAAGTCCCCCCGGGCCTGCTTCAGTCCACGATTTATGGCAGCGTGCGCACCAGCATTCTCCTGGGAAATCAGCTGCAGACGCGGATCCTGAAACTGTCGGATCACTTCCAGACTGCGATCATGTGATCCATCATCAATGACGATCAGTTCCAGATTCTGACAGGTCTGATTCAGTACAGATAAAATGGCTGATCCGATATACTGCTCGTGATTGAAACTGGGAATCACGACTGACACCAGGTTATCCATTACCATTATTACGCTGCCTTCTTGAACTGGATGGCCTCACGGAACAGACCGTCATACTGTGCAGAGATATTCTCGACACTGAAGCGGTCGAGAATCTTATTTCTGCCTGACTTCAGGTTCTTCACGTACTGTTCCCGTTTCTCCTGAAACTGCAGGAAATACTGCACCAGATCTGTAGCACTGCTATCCACGGGGATTGTCATTCCGGCTGAATACTCTTCCAAAATGTGGCCCACATCTCCCACATTGGTCGATAATACAGGCACTCCCAGACTGAGTGCTTCCAGCATGGCGACCGGCAGTCCCTCATAGGCGGAGGTAAAGATCATACCCCGGGAAATCGCGATCAGTTCCAGCGGGTTTTCCACAAAGGGAATGCGAACCAGGTTTCGGAGACCCGCGGAACGAATTGATGCGTCAACCTGCTCCTGCAGTTCCCCGTTGCCCACCATCAGGAAGCAGGTTGAACTGCCTCTCTCCTGAAGCAGTTTCAGCATTTCCAGGAACAGCAGCGGCCTTTTCTGAGGAGCGAGGCGAGCCAGAAAGATAAAGTAGTCTGCATCAGCAGAAAGTCCGTGCTGATGGCAGACCTGTTGCGCGTTATGCTCCGATTGCGAAAACTGGCGGATCCGATCGGAATCCAGGGCATGATAAATCTGACTGATGCGATCCCGGGGAATACCCTGGTCCGTTTCCATCACGGTTTCAATTTTCCGATTGATGGCCACGAAGCGGTCGAAGCTCTGAATCCCGGGGTCTGTATAATGTTGAATCCACCCCGCCTGTTGATCATAAACCTGATGATCGATAATCGGGATGTCTGCAAACAGCTTTCGAATCTGTTGACTGTGTGCCAGCAACCAGGGAGAACCATTGGTGAGCAACAACAATTCGGGACGGCAACTCTGTTGCAGCACCTGCAGGAGATTCAGGAAATCTTCGGGGGCAGCAATTTCGGCGAGGTCGTAGATATCACTGGTCAATTCCTGCACCTGATGATGCAGACTGCCCTGGCATAGGGAGTGCTTTTCCGTCGTAATCACCACGAAATGATATTCAGACTGGAGTGCTTTCATGATCACAATCAGATTCCGTTCCGCGCCCCCCACCGCCAGATAGACAGGAAAAACAAAGACGATCTTTTTATTCCTGGTTTTTGCCAGGTTGTTCAGACAGAGCTGTTTGGATAACTTAGCGGCCAATACCCGTGAAGGCTGCAATGTGAGCGGGGCTTTAAGTATCTTTGACTCAGCAGATGTGACAGGAAAGAGCTTCTGCAGGCTGACTTCCCGTACCTCTGGTGGAGCAGGCTGGAGCCTGATAATGCGTCCCATCCGGAGTGTGGCATTCCTGTCCGCGAAAAAGAATTTTCGCTTCAGAAACAACTGAGCCGGCAGATTCCTGATCCCCACCACCGGTTCCCACTGATAGGACCAGGAAATCAGCAGATACTCATACCAGTAGCTGGCCAGCGAGAGCAGTGCATTTTTGAATTGAAATAATCGGGGCAGGTCAAACTGGTCACGTATCTGTAAGGCATAGTCAAATTCAAGCGAGCGTAAATCTTCCGTGACTCCTGTGAGGTGATCTGCTTCAAATTCAAAGCCGCGTTCAGTCTGAGTGACGAACAGCACGGAACGTCCCAGTTCCTGAAAAAATTCCTGTCTGACTTCCGGATCGACCATCACAGCGGAAATGATTGCGACTCTGGGGAATTCATGATCCGTCGGTTGAGCCAGACGGATTTTCAATCGAATTCGTCGTAGCGACAGTCGGCGGATCCGTTGATAAGTCCTGCGCAGGAGAGAAAATTGTCTGAGGTATTCTCGCGTCTGATTCAGTGCCAGTTGCTTCAAGTCCGGCTGTGCCAGCAATTCTCCGGATTCCTGCCGCACGGAATCGCTGATCAGCTCTCCCAATTCCCCCAGACTGAACGGAATCAGCCGATAATGCAACAGACGGAAATACGACTGCAACAGATGAAACCAGTTCCGTTCACGCGTATCATATTCAGTTGAAATCGTCAGTCCACAAAGCTGGTTACAATAATCGCGTCCAAAGTAACGATCGTAGAGAAACTGTTCGACGCGGGACCGGTCGGAAAAGTTGTCACCAGACAGGACGCCCGCAGAAAATTTCAGTTTGAATAGCTGGGAATACAAAATCGAGAGCAGTTTCCGCTTGTGTGCATCTTCCGGATTCATCTTCAGGTCTGCTTCGAATTGTTCACACTTGCTGAGCACATCGGGTAGTTGCGGTCGAGGCAGTGGGTCCGAGAAAGCTGTCTGCTGGAAATCATGATATTGACAGATCAATTCTGAAACCCGTAAAAGGTCGTCGATTTCCGGATGCAGTTCGACAAAGACCCGGGCCATTTCTCCAGCTGTTTCCTGTCGCCGGGAGAAACGCCGGACATCGTACTCATGAAAATGCAGGGCGCAGGCAGACGGTGCATAATAGATTTTCATTCCGCGTTTTGAGAGCCGATAGGCAAGTTCGATGTCTTCGAAATTGACTTTGTAAAAGCGGGTATCAAACTTAATGTTTTCTGTGGCCAGCATCTCTCTGGAAACACTGACATTGCAGGTATAGAAGTGCCTGAAATCAGTATAACTGTTTTCCGGCAGCACGCTATAACTGAACTGCTCGTGCCCGATTTCTGTGATATGCCTGATCAGGTGGTTCTGTTCCTGTTCGGGATGCCAGTCGACTTTCCCTAAAATCGCGACCTGCTTTCCGAGTCGACGCCCGAGACTGTCGTGCACATCCAGCAGGTTGGCTGCGGGATAAATATCGTCGCCCAGAAATAAAAGTCGCTGCCCCCGGGCAGCGGCGATCCCGCTGTTACGGGCGCTGGCAGGGCCGGCATGCTGATTTTCGAGAATCTGAATGGGCAACTGCTGCTGGTACGATTTCAGGATGGCGCGTGTCTGATCCTCAGAACCATCGTCGGAGAAGATCAGTTCGTAGCTGACACTGGTGAAGGCATCGACTTCCAGCCAGGCTGACAGTAATCGGGACAATCGCTCTGCACGATTGTAAGTGGGGATGATGACGCTCAGATCAAGAGATTTGCCGTCCGGGATCGGACCGGGTTTAAATAATCGCAAGTAGTTTTTTGGGGGAGACACTGGAATCCGTTTCATGTTACACGAAGCTGAAACTCGGTAGGACAAAGAGCATTGACAGCCGTGAGGGGAAAGCCGCGAAATGGTACAGTTTTATATCTCAGAAAGCCTTCTCAGAAAAGATCAATTCACCAAGCCCCGAACATAAACATACATCCACATACCGGGTCCAGTTCCATCTCAGGAAGCTCAGGATTTCGCCCTGTACTGAACAGCATCCTGTTTCGTAACCCCTTTCCTTTTTTATGCTTTTACCAAACTAATGTATTTATGAATAGAACTCACCGGTTTGCAGCTGCGTCAGGCCCATTCAAATCTGATATGATGCTTACTTTGCGAGCAAGCGCGGCGTTGAACGTATCCTGCCAGAAAAGCGCCCTGCGGGAAGGATTTCAGTTCTCTGCCCAGATATCTGACTGGTGAGCGATTGATGCCGCTCAGATCTTCGCCAGACGCATGAATCAGTCAAGGGGAACTGCTATGAAGTGAGTTCGAATCCCTGCGAAGTGCTGGTGAAGTGCTCCGAATATGCTGCGAAATGATTTGAAAATCAGGGAGACATTTGGAAGGTATGCCTGTTGTTCCAGTGAAAAACGGGAAAAATCGACGGCGATTCAGGTGCTGCTGAAGAACCGGTTCAACAGATTCCAGTGCACGCATCATCCGCCTCGCGCGCGAAGCACAATTGCACAACAATACGATTCGGTGAGGGGGGTTCAAGATCAGTCTGTTCAGCTGAAAATTGAGTGCACGAGCGATAATTATTTACTACCACGAAATGCACGAATTTTTGAAGACATGCATCCATGTTTGTGACAGCAGATAAGCGATCTAAACAATCGCGATAGCCTGAAGTTTTCAAGAGCAGCAAATCCGCCTGAGTTAACTTCATTCCCCCGGATATTTATCCCAGCGATAGGCGACTTTGGAGTTCTGCCAGAAGACTTTATCGAGGGCTGCCTGCCCTTTGTCCTGCAGATAATCGACCAGTATTTTCTGTAGCGTTACATAGTCGGCGGCCCGTTCGGAGACGGGCCAGTTACTGCCGAAGATCATGCGGTCGACACCAATCTGGTTCCAGATGACATCCAGTGTCGGACGGTAATAATCCACATCTGAGGGGACATCATTTGGACGATGACGCGAGGCACCTTCCACCAGGGCAGAGATCTTGATGAAGACCTGCTTCTGATCGGCCAGTGCTTCCATGTAACGCCGCCAGTCGGGATCGATTTCGTCCCCCTTGATCACGACGTTGCCGATGTGGTCAACAATGATTCGCAGGTCGGGAACCTGTTGGGCGACCTTGCGGGCTGCATCCAGAGTCACTGGGCCGCCGTTGAGATCGACCTGCAGGCCCTTGTCGGCCATGAATTTCAGATCGTCGATGAAGCGGGGTTGGGAGAGTCCTGGTTCGACCAGGTTATGATTCACGCGGATGCCTTTGTAGATCGGGTTTTTAGCAAACCGTTTCAGTTGCTGACGAAACTGGGGATCGCCGGGAGTCAGACGTCCGACGAAGCCGATAATCACCGGGTTGTCTTTCGCGACATCGAGGATCCACTGGTTGTCTTCGACCAGTTTACTGGCCTCCACGACCACCGTCGCATTGACCGGCTGGTACTTCTTCAGCGCCACGAAGTCTTCAGGAAGGACGGTCCGGTAGAGCGATGAATTCTTTGGGGGCCAGGGAACGCCCTCGGGACGGCTGGGATCGTAGAAGTGGGTGTGGGTATCGACGACCTTCTGAGGCAGTAGTTCCTGTGATTTCTCCGCAGCAGCCCAGCTTAGACCAGTCTGAGCAGCGACAATGCCTGCAGAAGCCGATTTCAGGAAGTGACGACGATTCATGGATTGCATGGGTGTACCTCGAGGCTTGTGAAACTGGATGTCTGTACGCCGTTCTTTACAGCATACCAGAACTCGGACCGCTGGCCAGTCAGAATTCATGCGGAGGAGCGAATCTCCAAGGCTCACGTTTGAACAACGAGCCCGGCTTGACTTATCTATTTTCACAGACAGTCGCTCTGAAGGGCCGAATCAGGAAACGCACTTCCCATAGAGGGCTCGTTTTGCTAACTTTCACGCACTGTCTATCTTACTATGCATCTTATGGGAGCCTGTTGCCAGGGTTGGCAACGTGCAAATTCAACGGACCTGAGATTGTGATGCCCCAGCCGGAAAACCGTAATTCGAAATGGAATCAGGGTGAGGAACTCACGTCTGAAGCGGAAACGGAAGCGGTCGACAGTGGGGAATACAGTGATCTCGCCGATGAGACTGCCCAGGAAGCGGACTGGTATTCACAGGAAATCGACGACGATGCCGACGAATATGACCTCTCCCTGAAGTTTGAAGACTTTGCACCGCTCTGGCTGCAGAAAGCCAAGTCATTATACGACAGCAACCCGGAATGGTCTGTGGCCTCTGCCCTGGGTGTTGTGGCATTGGTTCTGACCACCCTGCTCTTTCTGTCCATGCCTGCGCCTTCTAAAGAACCGGTGGCCGCAGTTTCTGAACCGGAAATTCCCTTTGTTCTGGAACCGACGGTCACTTACCAGGACTTTGACTCGGAGCCCATTGATACACGTCTCGAAGTCGAACCGGACGCCGCTTTGCCGGTGGAACTGATGGAGAGTGAACCGCTGCTGGTCTCTTTTGGAGAATTGCCAAACACTCTGGTAGAACACGCAGCACCCCGGGAAAGAATGCCGGAATTTACGCTGCCCGATTTCAACATCCCTCCCGAGCCTCCAGCGGCGGCGCCTGAACTGGCGATGAATGTTCAACGAATTCAGATCATCGAACGCGAGATGCTCGACCCTGCGATTGACGAACCATTTCTGGTTGAAGCGAACCCAACGGCGATAGCGGATCCACAACAACTGGAACCAGGCGATCGGCTGCTGTTTGATCGTAGCTGGCAGCGCATCGATCTCGTCCGGGCGGATCAACAGTCCGAGCCCGCCATTCGTCCCACCTTGTACCACGAACGTTTTCCGGGAGGAGAACATGTGCAGGTCGGACGCGAGCAACCACAGGAACGGAGCCGACTGGATCACCTCACACGCGTGACGGCACCACGTCAACAGGAAGAGCTCGAAATTGAAATCCGTAAGCAGGCTCCTCAGGAAGGGTCTTCTCAAAAACTGTTGACTTATTCCATTCTGGTTAAGAATGGAGGCAGCTCACCCGTTTATGATGTGCAGGTAGAAGAGACGATTTCTCCGACGGCGAGTCTGGTAGATCTTTCACCGTCGGCTGAGGTCAATCAGAATCTGGTCACCTGGAAACTGGCGCAACTGGATGCCGGCGAAGAACGGGAACTGCAGGTTAAAGTCTTTCCGAATCAGGAAGGTCAGGTACAGACCAGTTCCGCAATCCGTCTGGCCTCGAATGTGACTTCGGCCACCGAAATTACCGCCCCCGAACTGGCTCTACAGGTCAAGGGGCCCGTAGCGGTCACCGCGGGTGAAGTGTTCGCGATGGACTTTGTGGTAACAAATGAGGGACAGCAGTCCCAGTTGGATGTGAGTCTGAATCTGGATCTACCCGAAGGTCTGACGCACGACCAGGGACGTCAGTTGACTTTCAAAATTGATCAGCTGGCAGGAAATGAATCTCGAAGGTTGCGTGCCCGGGTGAAAGCAGTCAAAACGGGACAGGTCACCTCACAGGCCGTACTCGTCCTGCAGGGACGCTCGCTGGAAGAAGCCGCTTTGCAGCAGGAAGTCAGTGCTCCTGCTCCTCAACCAGAGGCCAAGCCAGCCGCACCACAGCAACCGGCTGCTCCCGCGAAGCCAGCTACTCCCACGCCAGCACAGCCGGCTCCTGTAACGGCTCCCAATTGCCCCTGTCAGCCGCCTGTCTATTATCTGCCTGTTCCCTGGATGATCCCCTGAACAACGCAGAGTTGAATGGCTCTCCCGACTTCGGTTACTATCAACGCTGAACCCAGCATATGAATGTAACCCTGGAATCAATGGAGAACTTACCATGTCTGCCTGCCTCTCGGTAACGTCGTCACGCCTGTTTCTACTTGGCCTGCTCGTATTCCTGGTGAATCACCAATGCACTACCGCATACGGACAGCAGCTGGATCGTAAACAGGGAGAGATGGCAGGAGAGGTCGATTCCAGTTCCGTTATACTCCAGTCTCGACTGACGGCTCCTGATCTGGACAAGATGGGCGATGTTCCCGGCAGAGCAGGTGTGGGGCGTTTTGAAATCTCGACGGACAGGAGTTTCGCCAAATCGCGTTATACGGACTGGCTGACGGCCAAACCCGAATCTGACTTTATCCTGAAAACAAAGGTCACAGGCCTCCAACCGGGAACCCGCTATTACTATCGCCTGCAGTTCGGCGCAACAGAAAACAAAACCGAAACGGGCCCTGTCAATACATTCCAGACACTTCCCGCCCCCGAGACAGTAGCTGAAATGTCCTTCGTGGTCGTGACGGGAATGAATTATCGCGCCTTCTACAAAGGGCTCGCCGGGCGTCCCGCTTACAAGGGAAAAGATCGCGACCTGGGATTTCCGGCACTGGCCAGCATCCTCAAGCTCAAACCGGACTTTTTCGTGGGTACCGGGGATAACGTCTACTACGATCACCCCTACGACAATCCTGCCAGAACTCCAGCCGAGTTGAGAAAGAAATGGCACGAACAGTTCGTGCAACCACGCTATGTCGATCTGTTTGCAAACGTGCCGACCTATTGGGAAAAGGACGACCACGATTTTCGGTACAACGACTGTGACTTATCAAAGAAGAAGCGTGAGCCGGGAGTCGAACTCGGACTGGAAACTTTTCGCGAACAGGTGCCAGTCGTGGATCCGGATGAGAGTGATCCGATCACTTACCGTACCTATCGTATGGGCAAGCTGCTGCAGGTCTGGTTCACTGAGAATCGAGACTATCGCAGCAACAACCGCGACAAAGATGGTCCGGAGAAAACGATCTGGGGGAAGAAACAGCGTGCCTGGCTGCAGGAGACTTTGCAAAAATCAGACGCGACGTTCAAGGTGCTGATTTCTCCTACGCCAATGATCGGCCCCGATGGAAAAGGAAAAATTGACAATCACACCAACATCAATGGATTCCGCCACGAACGTGATTCGTTCTTTCAGTGGATTAAAGAGCAGAAGCTGGACCAGAACGGATTTTACATCGTGTGCGGCGACCGTCACTGGCAGTACCATTCGATTCATCCTACCGGTGTGGAAGAATTTTCCACCGGTGCCCTGGTTGATGCTAACTCGCGGCTGGGAGTCGCCCCGGGAAACAAAAAGGGGACCGACCCAGAAGGCCTGGTCAAGCAGCCATACACTTCGAATCCGGCTTCAGGTGGTTTTCTGTATGTCAAAGTCACGCCGAAAAAGGAAGATTCGAAAGCTCTGCTCCAGTTTCTGTTTTATGACGAGCAGGGTAAACTGCTGCACCAGGTTGTTAAAACGCAGCCTCTGAAACCCTGACAAAGAGTATTGAAGTTGCCTTGCATCCGGTGATTCACCAAAGCTAGCATAAATAAAGTCCGTTTCCGGTATGACACTTTACTGATTGAGTCGCACATATGAACCATGCACTACGCCTCGCAAGTTTTCTGATTCTGACCGTCAGTCTCGTGGTCTGTCACCTCGAAACGGTTATTGCAGAGAACGCTTCACTCGGCACGATCAGCATCAGAGCCGGGAAGACTCCGCTGCAAAATCAACCAGTGAGCGTGGACCTGCCTGATTCCCAAGCGGTTACTCAGCCGGTGCATCTGATTGATCCCGCTTCGCAGGAAAAGATTCCGGCCCAGATCGAAACCCGGGACGGGCAGTCAAGCCGTCTCTGGTTGATTTATCCCGGCACATTGGCAGCAGGTGAGACAAAAACGCTGGAACTGAAAACGGGAGCAGCACCTGCGACCCGCGAAGTGACGATCAAAGATACGGGTAAGGCTTACCAGATCTTGATTGGTCAGCATGAAGTCCTGTCCTACAACTACAAGCATGTCCCCGCGCCGAAAGACCTGCATCCGCTGTATGGCCGAAGTGCTCATATTCACCCGATCGTCACACCAGATGGCAAAGTCGTCTCGGATGAATTTCCTCCCGACCATGCTCACCAGAGCGGACAGTTTCTGGCGTATACCAACTGTATTTTTGAGGGACGCCCTACCAATTTCTGGGAGATCAAGAGTAACAAGGGCCGCGTACGGTTTCATAAACTGCTGGCAAAACAGTCTGGTCCGGTGTTCGGTGAATTACAGGTCGAACAGGAATTTGTCGACCTGACAGGACCTGCTGAAAAAGTCGCTTTGAAAGAGATCTGGACCATTCGAGTCTGGAATCAGCTGGAAGCGGATCCGAAATACTGGATGTACGACATCACCTCCAATGCACGCTGTGCGTCGGACAGCCCGCTGCTCCTGCCTGAATACCATTACGGCGGCATGGCGATCCGCGGTGGTCGGGGCTGGACGAAAGAGAACTGCCGTTTCCTGACATCGAATGGAAAAACCCGCGAAAACGGCAATCACGACCGCTCCCGCTGGTGTGATATTTCCGGACGGAAAACAGCCGATGAATCCTTCGGTGGCTTTACGATTTTAAGTCATCCGCAGAACTTTCGCTTCCCGGAGCCGGTTCGCATTCATCCCTCGATGCCTTACATGGTTTTTACCCCCAGTGTGCTCGGCGCCTGGAAAATAGAACCCGGGACGCCTAATATCAGTCGCTACCGATTTCTGGTTCACGATGGTCCGGCGCTCTCAAACACTGACCAACTCTGGAACAGCTATGCCCACCCACCCCAAGTCGCATTGAAACTGTCTGCTCCCACCGAAACTGAAAAATGAAAGTAACACAATGATCTGGGACCTGCACTGCCACCTCTCCGGGGTGGATGGAAAAACGGTCGATGAACGCATCGCCCAGTTAATGGTCTATGCTGACCGGATGGGCGTAGAACGCCTGATCTTTTTTATGGGCTGGCCCTTCCTGATCGATCCGACGCCCAAACAGTTCCGCGAGCAGAACGATCAGGTCATGCAGGCCATCAGCCACTGGCACGATCGGGCGTTTGGCTTCGTCTATCTAAACGCCAAGTATGTGGATGAAAGTCTGGAAGAACTGGACCGCTGCGTGAAAAACGGTCCCATGATCGGCGTTAAGTTATGGGTCGCTGCCCGCTGTAATGATCCCGCCATCGATCCGATTATCAAACGCGCGGGAGAACTCAAGGCCCTGATCTATCAGCACACCTGGTTTAAAACCGGGGGGAATCTGACAGGCGAATCGACGCCCAGCGACCTGGCCCTGATGGCAGCCCGACATCCCGAGATCCCCATCATTGCCGGACACACCGGAGGCGACTGGGAACTGGGTCTGCGGGCGATTCAGAACAGCCCCAATCTCTACGCGGGAATTGGTGGCTCCGATCCGACGGCCGGGATGACGGAGATGGCCGTCCGCACTTTGGGAGCCGAGCGAGTGCTGTATGGCAGCGATATCGGCGGCCGCAGTTTTTCATCTCAACTGGCAAAGGTTCAGGGAGCTGATATTCCCGAGGTATCTAAACGACTGATTCTGGGTGGTAACCTCAAGCGACTGTTGACCCCCATTTTGAATGAGAAGGGGATCAAAGTATGATTTATGACGTCAACGTTTATCTCTCACAGTGGCCGTTCCGCCGTCTGCCCAATGATGATACCGCCTCCCTGGTCAGAAAGCTCAAACAGAATCAGATTCAACAGGCTCTGGCCGGCAGTTTCGATGGACTGCTCCACAAAGATCTGATGTCGGTGAATCAAAGGTTGGTCACAGAGTGTCAGACTAAAGGGGAAGGCATCCTGGTTCCCGTCGGCAGCATTAACCCGCGACTTCCAGGCTGGGAAGCGGATGTCATTGCCTGTCATGAAAAGTGGAAGATGCCCGGCATCCGGCTGCATCCGAATTATCACGAATACGAACTCAGTGATCCTGCCGTGAAGAAGCTGTTTGCCCAGGCAGCCGAGCGTGGACTGTTCATCCAGATTGCCATGCGGATGGAAGACGATCGGACGCATCATCCGCTGGTGCGTGTTCCCGATGTGAATTTTGAAGACTTGCCAGGTCTGATGAAACAGCATGAACAGCTGCAGGTCACCATCTTGAATGGCATGAAGTCACTGCGAGGTGCGAAGCTGACCCGCTTGACGGAAAACCCGAACCTGACGATTGAGATCGCGATGCTGGAAGAAGTGGGCGGAATCGAGAAGCTGATGAAACAGGTGCCGTATCAGCAGATCCTGTTTGGTTCTTACTATCCGTTTTTCTACCTGGAATCGAGCTTGAATAAACTCAGAGAATCGCAACTGGGCCAGGAAATTGAAACCAAAATCATCTGGGAGAATGCACAGAATCGGTTCGTGAAGAGACAATCGTAAGGACTGAGCTTACTCGGTCCATTCCAGGTAGGGATCGAGGCCCATTTTATGAAACATCTCGATACGGAATTTTTCCTGCTTGAGCATGTCACGCCGCTGTTTGCGATGCAGTTTTTCAAGGAAGTCCTGCGTCTTCTTGAAAAACGAAATCCAGCCGGGTGACAGTTCGCCGCGTTCATCAGCTTTCGCAGAGCGGATGATCTGATTCAGCTGGTTCAGTTCCAGGCAGCGGAGCAGTTCATCTTCCAGTGAGAGGAAAAACTGATAGTGACCAGGGTCACCCTGACGAGCCGAACGACCGATTAACTGACGGTCAATACGGGCCGAGGTATGCATTTCCGTAGCGATCACATGCAGACCGCCATTTTCGCGAACGATGTCTTTGAGCAGGATGTCGGTCCCCCGCCCGGCCATGTTGGTGGCGATCGTCACGCGGGCAGGTTCGCCCGCTTTTTTGACGATCTCAGCTTCCTGTTCGTGATACTTGGCATTCAGAATCTGATGCGGAATCGCCTTCATCGCCAGCAGATCTCCCAGTTCTTCGGAGGCTTCCACCGATGGGGTTCCGACCAGAATGGAACAACGTTTTTGACGCAGGCGTTCGATTTCTTCGACCACCGCCATCCGCTTGGCCTGCAGTGTTTTGAAGACGCGGGGAGGACTTCCTTTCCGCAGACAGGGGCGATGGGTGGGGATCGATGTCACTGAGACTTTATAGGTTTTTCGAATCTCGCGTTCTGCCAGCGCCGCGGTTCCGGTCATCCCAGCCAGATGGGCGTAGTTCTGGAAGAAGCTCTGCACGGTAATCCGCGCTGCCTGACCTGTGGCTGCGGTAATGGGGACATGTTCCTGGGCTTCGATGGACTGATGCAACCCGTCCTGCCACTTACGGCCTTCCATCATACGGCCCGTGGATTCGTCGACGATGACCACTTCATCATTCACGACGACATAATCGCGATCTTTCAGAAAGCCGAAGCGGGCAATCAGCGACTGTTCGACCTGTTTGTAGATGCGTTCGGTGTCTATCGAATCCAGCAGCGAAGGCTTGGGCATCAGCAATACTTTGCGACAGCCCTGGTCAGTCAGATAAGCAGACCGTTTTTTGGGCTCGTAAACGTAATCGACTTCAGATTCCAGTTGATGCGTGGCCCGGTTGCTCCAGCGGAAGAGGTTTACGGAAGCCGCATCATTGGGCTGAATCAGACCGATAATCAACGGTGTTCGGGCTTCATCGATCAACACACTATCAGCTTCGTCAATCAGGGCGAAGTAATTTCCCCGCTGAACCAGTGGTTCCTTGCCCGATGATTTGTGATTGGAAATGGCTTGCTCTAACTGCCCCGGGGCACTGGCTCCAATGCGAATGCGATCCCTGAGAAAGTCAAAGCCCATTTCATTGGCGGTGCCGTAGGTGACATCGAGACCGTAGGCAATGCGTCGATCTTCATCTTCCATATCAGAGGTGATGCAACCGACGGACAATCCGAGTTTATTGAAAACAGGGCCCATCAGTTCTGAGTCACGTTTCGCCAGGTAATCGTTGACGGTGACTACATGACAGCCTTTGCCCATTAGCGCTCGCAAATAAGCGGGGAGCACGGCTGTCAGCGTTTTTCCTTCCCCGGTCTGCATCTCGGCGATGCCCCCTTCGAAGAGCGCGATTCCCCCCATAAGCTGTACAGGGAAATGGGCCATTTTCAGGGTTCGCCAGGCCGATTCCCGTACCAGGGCGTACGCCTCGGGCATGATTTTCCTGAGAGGCTCGCCCGATTTGGCGCGCCAGCGCAATTCCAGAGAATAGCGTTCGAGTTCATCATCAGTCACTGTCTTCAACGCTTCCCCACGCTTAATAATCTGATTAGCCTGGGCGCGCCAGCGGGAGAGCCGGGATTTAGCAGGGCGAAATCCGGTTTTCATCCAATGATAGCTGTGCGATGAGATGCTCAAGTTGCCTCCTCGAACGTTTGAAACACAAATCTGAGTATCAGTCAGCCGCCTGTTGATCTCTGAAACACAAGAAAAGGCGAAGCTTACTCAACTGAAAGACGCTTCTGGACGTGAAAGATAACGCTGAAAGTCAAAACGAAAACTCAGAGAGCCTGAAGTTCTGCCTCGTGATTCCTATTCCCCACAGAGAGTTGTAAATCACTGTGGAATAAACACTTACCCTCTCTAATATCCAGTGAATCTGTCCACTTTCAGCATCATTTTATCCAATGAACGGATCTACAACCAAACAAAAAAGTGAAAAACCCCACCCGGTCTTTAAAATGGTTTCACCACGATAAGTTGTTACGGTCCGTTGACTTAAATCAACATTTCGCATCATGTTCAGCAGGTAAATGTTAGATCGAAGTCAACCAATCGTCATATTCGATGCAGATTGTTTTTTGGCTACGTCATATAGAAACAGACCACCCATTCGGTACAATTGCCCTAAAGAATGAAAACATTCCAATTTACCTGTTTTTTTAGGTAGTGCCCCTGCTTTAAAATCATGACCTGAACATGCAGGTTCTGATCCCCTGCAGTCGCCATCCGCCAGAGGACTGAATTCTTAAGACACCCCTGACTGACTCATACACTAAAGATACCGAATACATGATCTCAAAATTGATTGATAATCTGTGGAGACCACGACGACGCCAGCACCATCGTCGGCTCAAAAAAACAACGGCTCCATTGGCAGCAACTGAGAAGCTGGAAGATCGAACCCTGCTCAGTGGCCAGGACCTGATCGCGTTTGGACAGGCTTTAGCTGCAGCGAATGTCACTCTGTATGGTGCAGTCTGGGATGCCGACACGACAGCACAAAAAGCGTTACTGGCTGATGGCGCGACTTATATTAATTTCGTCGACATTACAGACAACGAACGCAATCTGAATGGCAGTGCTGCTGACGTAGGGATCAGCGATGTTCAGAATCTGCGGCCCATCTGGAGACTGAACAACGGAACGTTAATCGAAGGCAGTTCCATTAACAGTCTGCAGGATCTGGCAACGGCAACTGGAATCGCGATCACGAATTCGGAAGGTCCTTATCTCAAAGACATTCCCACTCAAAATCTATTTGCCAATACCGGTCTGCATGTCGCCCTGGATGGATTTGATCCCGACGGCGGCCCATTGACGTACACAATAGAGAGCAGTAATCCGAATGTCTCCGCACGCTTACTGACTGGAAATCGCAGTTTGCGTATCAATGTCGCAGGCTATGGGGAGATGATTTTTGAACTGTTCGAGGGGCGAGCTTCCCGCGCTACCGACCGGATTATTCAACTGGCCCAGGAAGGCTTTTACGATGGTGTCAGCTTCCACCGGATCATCAATGATGCCATCATTCAGGGGGGAGATCCCACTGGAACCGGCGCTGGCGGTTCTACCTATGGTTCATTTGACGATCAGTTTCATCCCGAGTTACAACACGTGCAATCCGGCCTGCTTTCGATGGCCAAAGCACAGGACGACACCAATAACTCCCAGTTCTTCATCACGGATCGCCCGCTTCGCAGACTCGACTATCAACACACTATTTTCGGTTTCCTGACCGAAGGCGACGATGTTCGCAATGCCATCAACGATGTGAAAGTGGTCAACACGGACGATCCGTTTTTTAATATCACCATGGACAGCGTGGAAGTCTTTTCTGACTTTGAAAATGCCACGCTCTTTTTAAATGCTGCCGAAGGTTATAGCGGTTCATCCACGATCACGGTGACCGTCACTGATCAGGATGGAAATCAGCAGCAGCGACAGTTCCAGGTCAATGTGACACCTGATACGATTGACCCTCCCTACCAGGACCCGGTCACCGACAACATTATTTTTGATGCTTCAGATGCCAATCCTTACCTGGCAGATATTCCTACTCTGCAAGTCAGGGCCGGAGAATCCATTCAGTATCAGTTGCAGGCCATCGACGTCGATGCGACGGCTCCCAACAACGGGGTCCCAGTCTATATGAATCAGGATCTCCTTTCTGATTATGGTCTGTACATTCCGGTTACGGCCCCTGCGGGACTGATTAATACTATTGACCTGAACAACCAGGGAATCCTGACGATCAGTCCCAACGCCGGACTGGCACCAGGCATCTACCAGTTAACCGTGGCAGTCGGATTTCAGACCAGTGCGATTGACTACCAGGTCGTGACGGTCGTAGTGACCGAGCCACCTGTTGCCAACAACGATTTTGTCGCCCTGCAGGGAGACACACCCGCTACGTTCGATATCTTCGCGAATGATACAGACAGTGATGGCACCATCGATGAACAATCCGCGGAAATCATCTCTCAGCCCACACATGGTACTGTTACGCTGGTGCAGGTCGGCGAAGATGACTACGAAATTCAGTACACCGCTGACGGCTCTGGTTACATGGGTCTCGACTCCTTTACCTATCGAGTCGCAGACAACCTGGGCGCCTACTCGAATGTCGCTACCGTACAGTTTTCGATTGCCCCCGAGGGAGTGATTCTGGTCACCAATCTGACCGATACTTCTCCGAATAACCGGGTGACTTTACGCAGAGCGATTCAGGCAGCCAATTCAGACACGAGCATCGGCGCCGCCCCCGCGGGGAATGGCGCAGACATCATCATGTTCGACCCTGCTCTGTTTAATGGCACTGCGAAAACACTGATTATTTCTCAAGACCTTGAGATCACAGACTCGCTCACCATCATCGCTCCCACTTCCGCAGAAGGGTCTCCGCTACTCACCATCGACGCATATCAGAATGATCGGCACTTCCTGATCGATGACGGTCTGGAAAGCGATCTTGTAGTGAGACTGGAAAACCTGAAACTGACCAAGGGTAATCTCGGCGATAACGGGGCATCAATCTTTAACGCCGAAAACCTGGTGATCACCAACAGCGAAATCACGAACAACCAGAGTACATCCGGATTGGGTGGTGCCATCTACAATACGGGACATCTGGAAGTCTACGACACTCTGTTCCAGACCAACAGCTCCCTCTATTCGTCCGGAGGGGCGATTGTCAGCCAGTCTGGTACCGTAATTTTAAATGGCAGTACGATAAACCAGAATACCGCCGAGGGATTTGGAGGCGGTATTTACGCCATCAATTCCGATGTCACTCTGAATAACAGCACGCTATCGACGAATGTCAGCGCAAGCGGTGGGGGAGGCGGCCTCTATCAGAACGGTGGTACTCTGACGATCAACGGATCACTCATCACCGACAACACCACTGGAGCTGCTACCGATGGTGCGGGGCTCTACCTCTTCGATCTCACAACCACAATTACCGACTCCACCTTTTACTTGAACCGCAGCTCTGGTTCCGGTGCCGCCATCAGACAGTCAGACGGATCGCTGACCGTTCGCAACAGCACGTTTTACGACAACTCGGCACTGTTTGGGGACGGGGGAGCAATCTCATCAGGAGCCCTGACGACATTGCTGGTCAACACAACCCTGTCCGGGAATACAGCCAGCAGCAGCGGTGGGGGCATCTACTTCTCCAATCCGGTTGATTTTGACAGTGCCATTATCAGCAACAGTACCATTGCGAATAATACTGCAAACCAGGATGGAGGCGGGCTCTTTTCCTCGTTCGATGTGATTACGCTGAACAACACAATCGTTGCCGACAACTCTGCTTCCAGTTCAGGCGATGACATCAGTGGCTACGTGAACGGGTCTTACAGCCTGGTGGAATCAACGTCCGGATTTACCAATCAAGGATCGAATTTTATCACCGGCCAGGACCCCGAACTGCTTCCCCTCGCCGATAACGGTGGTTCCACTCTGACTCATGCATTGACAACAACCAGTGTCGCCATCGATGCTGGTAATCCCACTTTTGATCCCAGTACTTTTTCTCCTGAACTGACTCTGGACCAGCGCGGCTCTGCTCGTGTTGCCGATGGTAATAACGATACAATCAGCCGCGTTGATATCGGAGCCTATGAGGCAGAATCGGTTCTCGCTTCTGCAGATTTGACCGTGAAATGGAAAGCCACCAGTACTGGTAGCGAAGGGCAAGTCGGCTCCCTGCCAGCAAACGTGGATTTTCTGGACGAGTTCAGTCCAGTCATCGTCGAGATCTGGGTCAGCATTACCAATTCTACTCAAAATGGCGTTGCATCAGCTGCCGTAGACTTCAGCTTTGATGCGACTTATCTGACAGTAGAATCAATCGTATATGGTGCCGGATTTACTCAAAACCAGACCGGGGCCATCGACAACGAAAACGGGACCATCACCGACCTGGGGGCTTCCAGCGAATTGTCTGCTTTCGGAGCAGAAACGCTTGTACTGCTGGCGCGTGTGAACCTGTCAGTCAAGCCGATCGACCTCAACGCTGACGGTCAGTACATGCAGCCTGTGGGCAATGTGAACTTTGAGATTTCGAACAGTGTCATTAACTCTGCTGTCGGAACCGCAATGGTGACGGAAGGTGCAGCGGTGAATCTGACTCTGGTCCCAGCGCTTTACGACCTGAATGACAGTGGTAAGATTGATTTTGGAGACCTGCTTCTATTCGTTTCTGTCTACAATAAAACCACCGGTGCTCAAGGAGCGGACGCCACCTGGGCCTCCGACTTTGATCGTTCCGGTAAAGTCGATTTCAAAGACCTCACCCTGCTGGCTGCCAATTACAACAAGGTAAAAGGGGGCAGCAGTTCCTTTGTGTATCCGACCAACTTCAGTGAAGTCTGGCAACAAAACAACCTGGTCACCGCAATCATCAATTCAGAAAATGACAACACGCAACCATTGACCAGTGAAGAGGCCGCGCCGGTCCTGGAAGCTGCGAAACAACAGGTCGCCGCCAGCTCTGATGAGATTACCATTGAACAGCTCAGTGACGTCAAACTGGAAATAGTCGAACTGCCTGGAAACCAGCTGGCCAAAGCTGACTCTTCCACCAATACAATCTATCTGGATGTTAACGCCGCAGGCTGGGGCTGGTTCGTCGACAGCACGCCATTCTCGAATAGCGAGTTCGATGCCACCGAAGATCCCCGAATCTTCACAGCAGGCCTCCTGAGTGATGCCAGTGGTCAGATTGACCTGCTGACCGTTCTGTTGCATGAACTCAGCCACCTGCTGGGATATGAACACAACTCTGACACCCCTCTCATGGAACCAGCTCTGGAAACAGGCGAACGCAGACTGCTGGATTACGGGGACTCAGAAGCCACCGATGAGTTTTTCGGAAGTTATCTGGATCCGGAATTCGGGGGGATTAACTAATGTTCCCTTCCGTGATTCGTGGAACCTGTTTTTTTAAGAGGAATCTACCTTGTTAACGGTGAGAAATCGTAAGTTCAGACGTCTAGAAGATAATGGTTCTGCGCGGTACGTTCGTCAAAACCTGAATCAACGGCTGCTTTTCGGTCGATCTTTTTTATCTTTTACTTGACATACGTAGTTTTGCTGCTGCACAATCGGTGGTAACTTTGCCCATTTTAACACTTAATCGTCGGTGTTGGCTTGGGAAAACATGTGATGGGAAGCGGGCCCAGGCTCAGCCATCAGGAATAACGGAAACACTTAATTCGTTTTGCAACAAAGAGTTAAGCAACCTCTTCAAGATAAGCGACTCGCTGAAAACAGCTGACCTGTTTTGGCATGATATGGAAAGATGCAAATGATGTTTATGAGAACTAAACGTCGTCACCAGCCTGGTCGAATTGGTTCATTTCTTCAACGTTTACGTAGAGGTCGTGCTCGACGTTTGAAGAATCTACGACTGAACGCAACAGTCCACTCCTATTCGACCGTAGAAAATCTGGAAGACAGAACACTCCTGTCGGCTGTTAATTCACTCATCGATCCTAACGTCTATGATTCGCCCGCCGATTTCAATCCTGATGACTACGGTACTGGAATCAGCAACTCACCCAACCGGGGTTTAACCAACCAGACACAGTCGCAACAGCGATCACAGGCCACCGTTTCTGAAGAAGACAAGCAGAAACACGAGAATGACCTGGGCCAGGTAGACTCCCCCAGCAATCCCTCTCAGTTTTCTGTCAATGAAGGCGAGAGTATCGGCACGACAGGGATCAATGATGATATTGGTTCAGCCCAGCTGATTTCTGGACTGGGAACAGGCATGGATGACGAGTTTGATGCTGACGTCACCGGCTACCTTTCCAACGCAACCGCAAGTACATTCCTGTTTCCCTTTGCCGAAGATGATGGTTCCATTACGCTGGCGAATGATCTGGGAATCGTCTCCGGAGAACAGGTGACAATTCAAAATGCCCAGTTGGGCAACGGGCCGCACGGTAGTGCGGGAACCGGAACGGGTGACTTCGACTTCTACCTGGTCAGTGGCGTCCAGGCAGGGGAACGAATCTCGGTCTCTGTTCGTGACTCCACTCAGTTCTTCAACCTGGACCCGATCGTCGCGATCTACTCCAGTTCGGGATTCCAGGTTGCATATGATGACGATGGTGGTACATCCTTAGACAGTTTGCTGGAATACACGGCAACACTCGATGGTGATTACTACATCATGGTCTCCAGTTTCTACACCGGTACTCCGAATGATCCATTCGATGAAACCAGTGGAAATGGTGCAGGAACCAACGCGCGGGCCGAAGGGGCTTACGACCTCACAGTCGGCCTGAACGTACAGGATGTGGATTACTATGCCGTTGAACTGGAAGCAGGCGACATTCTGGGAGCAAATGTGACAGGCGCAGGCCAGACGCTTGCCATGTATGGCCCCAGCGGCGGTTTGATTCAGCAGTCGTCTTTCTACCTGTCAGACATTTACCCAGCCAACACACCACTGCCCGGTGATGGTAACGCTGCAGCTTCCTTTGTTGCTCCAGTTGCCGGAACTTATTACGTGGGAGTAACGGGAGATGTCGGACTCTATGACCTCCAGTTACGCGTTTTCCGTCCCGAACTGGAAACCCAGATGGTGGGTGCCATCCAGACGCTGTACATCGACTTTGATGGGGCAGACGTTGATCCTTCCATCTTTGACAGCTTCCAGACTTCACGCACTGCCACCATGTCCCCCTTGAGCTCCTTCCTGGGTAACTGGGGGTTGACAGCTGCCGATGAAGAGGCCGTCATCCGGGCCATTCTGGCAACCGTTGAAGAAAACTTTGCCGATCTGGGACTGGCCAACAACGGTGATTTCGCCACGACCATGAATCCCGGTGATTACGGTATTCAGATTTTGAACAGTTTCGATAATCCAGGTCTCGACGAAACCAACACCCCGAACCTCAGCCGCGTGATTGTCGGGGGAACGATTAACGAACTGGGCATCGGTACCATCGGTATCGCTGAGTCGATCGATGTTGGTAACTTTGACACTACTGAATCGGCTGTGGTGCTCCTGGACCTGCTCAGCAGCACCAACGCGGCAGATCCCAACTCGTTGAACAATATCGTCCGCAACTTCGGTTCCAGCATGATCGATCTGATCGGAGTCGCTGTCGGAAATATCGTGACTCATGAAGCCGGCCACTTCTTTGGTCTGTGGCACACCTTGAATTTTGTTGCTCCGTCACAAATCATCGACCAGGGTGGCAATCTCGCTAACACAATTGGACTTGGCAACGACAATATCTTCGGCACTGGTGACGATATCGATGTCGATTTCAATGTCGGTCCGCTGAATGATTTCCTGGGAACCCAGGACAGCCCCAACACACTGGCCTTTGGCCTGTCTACAGGAGCGTTCTACGGTATTGATTACGGCGATGCTCCTGCCCCCTACCCCACACTGGAAGCAGACGATGGTGCTCGCCATGACCTCGCAGGCGGCTTAACACTGGGAGCATCAATCGATTTCGAAGCTGATGGACTTCCCAGCCTGGATGCTTCCGGTGACGGTGCAGACGATGATGGCGTGGTCTTCCTCGATCCCAATGGAAATATCACCAACGGTATTTCCATCAGCGATAACATTGCTACTGTCGAAGTAACCGTCAATGGCGCTGGTTACCTCCAGGGCTGGATCGACTTCAATGGAAACGGTGCCTGGGAAGCCAGCGAACAGATCTTCACAGATGAGTTCCTCACCGCAGGTACACACCAGTTGTCCTTCAGTGTCCCTCAGGGAGTGGGCGATTTCGTGATCGGCGAAACATTCGCACGCTTCCGCTTCAGTACACAGACTGGACTGGGTGTAACCGGTTATGCTCCTGATGGGGAAGTTGAAGACTACCGACTCGAACTGACGGCTTCCCGTTACGGAACGATCGTCTTTGATAACGCTACCTACGACTCAGGTGATCTGATCACAATTACTGTCACCGATGGCGATCTGCTGGGAGCAGGTACAGTCGATGTGACTGTGACATCATCCGGCGGTGACCAGGAAACCGTCACTTTGACAGAAGTCGGTTTCGGAACCTTCACAGGCACGATCAACTCTTCACCGGGCACACTGGTTGTCGGTGATGGCATTCTGCAGGTCGTCTTTGGGGAAACAATCACCGCGGCCTATGCTGACGCTGACACCGGAGAAGGTCAACCGGGTAACTACCTGGGTGACTTCGTCAACACCAACCTGAACAGTCCGCGTGACCTGGTATTCGGACCCGATGGCGATCTCTACGTCAGTAACGGCTTTGAAGGCTCTGACGGTTCTGATCACACAGTCGAGCGGTTCGATGGTCAGACAGGTGCCTCTCTGGGCTCCTTCGTGATCCCCGGCTCGGGTGGCATCGACGTTCCCAACGGCCTGGTATTCGGACCCGATGGAAACCTGTATGTCGCCAGTTCAGATACAGGACAGATTCTGCGATACGACGGCCAGACCGGTTCGATTATCGGCTCAGGTGTCTTCGCTTCCGGTGGTGGACTGGTTCAACCCCGCTTCATTACCTTCGGTCCTGGTACCACGCCTGGTATCCCCGACCTCTATGTTGCGGACACAGGCTTCCTGCGTGATCGAATTTTACGCTATGACGGTCTGACGGGCGCATTCATCGAAGAATATGTTGCCCGTAGTGAAGGTGGCATGGGCAAACCCTACGGCATGGCCTTCGACAGTAGCGGAAATCTGTATGTCGCCAGCTTCAATACCAATGAGATCCTGAAGTTCGATTCCAATGGTGATCCAGTTCCTGGCGGCCCATTCATTGCTGCTGGAACAGGTGGTCTCGCCAATCCACGCGGGATTACAATCGGTCCGGACGGACTCCTGTATGTCGCCAATGGTGCCACCGAAAGTATTCTGCGATTTGATCCCAACACGGGTGCATTCGTTGATAACTACACCTTCAACGCCACCATCCAGTTGCCCTACGGTCTTACCTTCGGTCCGGATGACAACCTGTATGTTGTTGACACTGACCTGGGTAGAGTCCTGAAATTTGCAGGTCCCTTCGGTACCTCAACAGCCCGTGTGATTACAGACACGGCTCTGATTGTTGCCAGCAACGGCGTTGATTACGGTGATGCTCCTGCATCATTCCCGGTTCTCGATGCCGAAAATGGTGCCAAGCATGCAATCAATAACTACACGAACCTCTATCTCGGTGCAGGCGTCACTGCCGAAGCCGATGGACAGGAATCCGCGACAGCGAGCCTGGACACTGATGACGGCATCCTGCTCAACCCGATTATCGCCGGTGACACTTCCACAACAATCACCATCATCTCGTCTGGAACAGGCTTTATGGATGCCTGGATCGACTTCAATGGTGATGGCGACTGGAACGATCCCGGTGAGCAGATTCTCTCCAGCCAGGCTGTGGTTGCCGGTGCTAATTCTGTTTCCATTGCAGTCCCTCTGGGTGTGACTGTCGGTGAAGTTGCAGCCCGCTTCCGCTTAAGTTCGGCTGGTGGATTATCTACAACTGGTGCTGCAGCAGACGGGGAAGTCGAAGACTACCTGGTCACTGTTGTGCCGCAAGGTTTCACCGGTCTGCTGCCCGATCCGAACCGACCTGGCAAATCAGCCCTGTTCATCACCGGGACACAGGCGAATGACATCATTCTGCTCTCGCAGACCTACCAGACCAATATCGTTCAGGTTCGCCTGAATGGCGTCAACCTGGGTGAGTTCGCTCCTACGGGTGGCGTTTATGTCTGGGGCCTGGGCGGAGATGACCAGATTATCGCCGACGACACCTTCTACAACCGCGAATCAATGTTCTTCGGCGGACTGGGTAACGACTACCTCGTCGGCGGCTGGGGCAACGACGTCCTGGTCGGAGGTGCAGGTAACGATACCATTGAAGGTGGCCCTGACGGCTTTGACATTCTGATTGGTGGTCTTGGTTCTGACTTTGTCCGTGGACATAACGAAGCTCTCTACACCGACTATGGTCAGAATGGTGACATCCTGATTGGTGGAGCAACGGTCTATGACAACGGCCTGGCACAGCTGTTTGCGATCTATCAGGAATGGATCTCTGCCGATCCATTTGGCGACCGGGTTGCCAGCATCAGTACTCGCGTTGATAACGCATCCCTGGGCGTAAATAACGTTCGCCTGGATGATACGACTGTCTTTGACGACGGCGAACTGGACCAGCTCTACGGTGCCGTGGCCCGTGGTGATGACTGGTTCCTGCTTGATCTCGGTTACGATATCAACAACGCCGGTGCTCACGATGTCCGGCAGTAAACCAACTACCCCACGTTAACCGCACAGCCCCTGAGAAATTCATTTTTCAGGGGCTGTGTTTTATTAATTCTGACAGTTTGATCTACCAGCGTTCTACCGGACCGTTGGGGGTTTTGACCAAAGCGGTGGGAACAGAGGACTCGCGTTCTCCGTGACGCGCACGGATCTGATTGACAATCTCCTGAAACTCATCCGCAGATTCCAGTCGACGCAGACGGTCTTCCAGATCTTCCGGAATTCCGAGGCGGGCACCATACCAGGCGGCAAACTTCCGTATCAGCTGGCAGCCATAGTTGTCATAATGATCGATCATCAGACGGAAATGATGCTCGAGGAATGCGATCTGTTCCTCACGGTTCGGTTCTTCGACAGGCTGATCTCCTTTGAGTGTCATCTCAATCTTGCGAAAGATCCAGGGATCCATCATCGCACCCCGGCCAATTGAGACGGCTTCACAACCCGTTTCTTCACGCATACGGAAAGCATCTTCGACCGTACAGACATCTCCGTTGCCAATCACCGGAATCTCCTGTACCGCTTCCACCGTCTGTCGGATGCCCTCCAGATCGACACTGCCGCCAAATCCCTGATTACGGGTCCGCCCATGAATCGTAATCGCAGCGACGCCCGCCTGCTCAAATTCCCTCGCCAGTAACGGCGCGGTGATCGAATCCCGGTCCCAGCCCAGCCGCATCTTAACGGTAACTGGCAGCGAAACCGCATCGACGACGTCCGCCACCATCTGACAGGCTTTTTCCGGGGAGCACATGATCCGTGCCCCACCGCCACTGCCGTTGATTTTCGCCATGGGACAGCCCATATTCAGGTCAACGGCTTCATAGCCGGCTGTTTCCAGCCAGCGGGCGGCTTTGACGAGTTCTTCAGTCACTCCACCAAAGATCTGTACTGTTAAAGGACGATCAGCTGAGGATGTTTTGAGTAGAGTCTTAGATTTCCGGCTGCCAGCGAGCAGATGCGAAGCCAGCACGAGATCGGTCGTACATAGTCCTACACCTCCGAGACGACGTAAAGCGACACGAAAGGCGTGCTGTGTATATCCGGCCAGAGGCGAGAGAAAATAGCGGGAACTCAGCGTACGATTACCGATCCGGATTTTGGGAGATTCGACAGTACTCCACTTGATCAGAGACATAAGATTTGACGTTTTCTTTCCAATGCGTTTCAGCGGACTAACGGCAACAGGTTTTCCAGAGGCAATCCTACTACATTGGTCAGGCTGCCTTCAATTCGCTTTACAAAGATACTGCCTGCCCCCTGAACCGCGTAGCCCCCTGCCTTACCTCGGGATTCTCCCGTTGAAAGGTACCAGTCCAGATGCTTGAGTACATACGCACGCTCGTGAAACGTAACCAGCGTCTCACAAAATTCGCTCTGGATGCCTGTAGAGGAACGTATACAAAGCCCGGTAATCACCCGATGCGTCTTGCCTGCAAAATCGTTTACAAACCAGTCCCGTACTGCCTGCTCCCAGCCGGAACCGGTTGGGGGCTGGCCCAGAACTACAAAATGCCCCGGTTGTCGCTCTGCAATAACAATGGTATCCGAAGTTAACAATAGAACCTGACGCAGGTCCCCGTTGCACGACTGTGCGAACACGTCTTCATTCTTATCCAGGCAGATCTCAGCCAGCCGTTCTTTAATCGAAGCCAGGTCGTGCAGTCCTTCAAACCCCGCCTCCTCAGGATTGAGCGGAGGGACCACTTCGATCGCCGCCTCAGGCACCAGTTGCATCAGCAGCTCTCTGCGTCGAGGAGAACGGGAGCCCAAAATCCATTTCTGAAATTGCATGTCCTGCCTGTCTTCAAATTCGAGACCAGAAAAACGCACTGATAATGGTTACAACGATGCCCAGAATTCCCAGCATCACCCACCAGGAAGGGCGATCGCTCAGCGGATGCGTGTTGGGTGTCAGATACTCACCACAGATCGGACATGCAACGGCATCTTCATAGACGTCTGCGCCACAATTGCTGCACTCAATGGTCTCTGACTCCCACTCTTCCTCGTACCCATCATCGGGACCATATTCGTCAGCATCGTATTCGGAATCCCAGTCATCATACATTTGAGTTTATCATCCTCTCAGCCTCCAACGATTGCAAATGACTATAATGTACAGTGCAATTTGACCTTTTATCTATTACTAACGGAATAGGGGCTGCAATACTCATTTTTTTGAGAATTAACAAAACTTATGCGTTGGATTGTGTGACTCAGTGGTATAGAAACACGGAAGTGTTATTTACTAACTGAAACCAGGCGAACTATGCCGTCTCTTTCAGTTCATGCATCGAACATTACTGATGCACCAGCCTGGATAAAGCTCGTCTGAGCCAAGCCTTCCCCAAGCACACCTCCGTGTGCACCCCGATTTGTTTTCATCATTTTATTATTCTAGCTACTGGAGACTCAAGATGCAGCCTCGCAGCATCCGTCCCGTCCGCCGGATGGGTTTTACCCTGATCGAACTTCTTGTCGTGATTGCCATCATTGCGATTCTGATCGCATTATTACTGCCAGCCGTCCAACAGGCGCGTGAAGCAGCCCGCCGCAGCACGTGTAAAAACAATGTCAAACAGCTGGGGCTTGCCTTCCATAATTACCATGAAACACATCGCAGCCTCCCTCCCGGTTGGGTTCAGCGATCTCTGTCGGCCTCCTGTCAGCCTTCAGCAACCAGTACAGGCAGCTGTCTGCCTGGTTGGGGCTGGAGCACCATGCTGCTGCCATTTCTCGACCAGGCAAACCTCTACAATGCACTGAATGTATCATCGGGCAACCTGAGTGTGGCTCCCACGGATCAGACGAAAACCAAAATTCCCCTGTTCCGCTGCCCCTCCGATGTCGGCAGTGATCTGAACGCAGATCGCGGCGGACACGCGACATCTAACTACAAAGGGATTTATGGCAGCCGGGGAACCGGATCAATCAACACCAGCCCGCATAATGCCGCAGCCGGAAATGGTTCTTTCTGGTCCAACAGCAATACCAAAATTCGTGATATTACCGACGGCACGAGCAATACACTCCTGATTGGTGAAACTGCGCGGGGTCGCGTAGGGGCGAATACCTACAACGGCGGTATCTGGGTCGGTTACTATGACAACGGAAAAACAGCCTCCTGTGTCTGGAAAACGGAAAACCACCCCGGTTCGCTGATCAACGGTACGCTGGCGTGGGCTTTCAGCAGTCAGCACACTGGTGGGGCTCACTTCCTGCTGGCCGATGGCGGCGTCCGATTTATCAGTGAAAATATCGACGGCACAACTTATGAAAACCTCGGAAAAATCAGTGACGGAAACGTCATTGGAGAATTCTGATTTCAGTAATTGACTGATCCGTCAGGTTCACAGAAATAAATAACAGAGCCCCGATACAAACATGCATCGGGGCTCTGTCTCATTTCAGGATCTCGCTTGTTTACAGAATAAACTTACTGAGATCTTCATCTTCCACGATCGTGTGCAGTTTCTGCTGCACATACGCGGCGTCGATGATGATCTTCTTCGTCTTGAGATCCGGTGCTTCATAACTGACCTCTTCCAGCAACCGTTCCAGAATCGTATGCAGGCGACGGGCACCGATGTTCTGTGTCGTCTGGTTGACCTGGAATGCGATATCCGCCAGCTCTTCCAGCCCATCCTGTTCGAACTTTACGTCGACGCCCTCTGTCTTGAGCAGTGCCTGATACTGCATGGTAATTGAACTCGACGGTTCTGTCAGAATCCGCAGAAAATCTTCCCGCGTCAGTTCCTGCAGTTCCACGCGAATCGGAAAGCGTCCCTGCAACTCGGGCATCAGATCTGACGGCTTGGTTCGGTGAAAGGCACCCGCGGCGATAAACAGCATGTAATCTGTTTTAACAGAACCACTGCGCGTCTGCACGGTCGTTCCTTCGACGATGGGAAGCAAATCGCGCTGCACCCCCTGGCGACTGACATCACCGCTGCGGTTCCCCCCTTCTTCGGAAGTACAGATCTTGTCAATTTCGTCGATGAACACAATACCGTGCCGTTCTGCGAGATCCACCGCTTCCTCGGCAATCGCATCCTTGTCCATCAATCCTTCCACTTCCTGTTCCAGCAGAACCTTGCGGGCCTCTTTGACCATCATCTTACGATGCTTGCTCTGCTGAGGCATGATGCGTTCAAACATGCCCTGCAGGTCGACATCCATCTGGTCCATGCCCATATTCGAGAAGACCTGCACGGGAGAGTTTTTCTGCTCCACCGAAATTTCCACTTCTTTTTCTTCCAGAGCCCCCTGGAGGAGCATCGTGCGAAACTTGTCGCGGGTGCGCTCGTAGCGTTCCTGAGAATCTTCTTCCTTGACCTCTTCGGTGGATTCACGGAAAGATGACTCCCATTCCGGACGGGGGATCAGGAGATCCAGCAGGCGTTCTTCGACACGGGCCTTGGCTTTATCCACCAGCTCAACCCGTTTTTTCTCACGAACCAGATTCTTGGCAGAGTCCACCAGGTCACGGATCATGCTTTCGACATCGCGGCCATAGTAACCGACCTCTGTGTATTTGGTCGCTTCAACTTTGATAAAGGGAGCATCAATGAGCTGAGCCAGCCGCCGGGTAATTTCCGTCTTCCCGACCCCCGTTGGTCCGATCATCACGATGTTCTTCGGGGTAATTTCCTTGCGAAGCTCATCAGGCAACTGTTGCCAGCGCCAGCGGTTTCGCAGTGCGATTGCCACGGCGCGTTTGGCATCATCCTGACCGACAATGTGTTTATCCAGTTCGGCAACAATCTGCCGGGGCGTTAATTCGTGCACTCCAACTCCTCCACGATAATATTATTATTCGTATAGATATCGATTTCTGATGCGATACCCAACGAGTTTTTGACGATTTCCGGGGCAGACAGATCTGAATGCCTCACCAGGGCACGGGCAGCCGCAGTCGCGTAGTTGCCCCCCGAACCAATGCCAATCACTCCATCCGAAGGAACAACGACATCCCCCTGCCCGGTAATCAGCAGACTGTGTTCGGTGTTAACCACAATAATCAGCGCTTCCAGCTTCCGCAGGACGCGGTCGGTCCGCCAGTCACGGGCAAGCTCGGTTGCTGCGCGGGGCATATTTCCGGGATAGTCCCGCGCTTTGACTTCAAACCGTTCCAGTAGCGAAAAAGCATCTGCGGTAGACCCGGCGAACCCACACACAATCTGTCCATCCAGAATTTTCCGGATCTTGCGGGTATCACTCTTCATAACGGTATCGCCGTGCGTGACCTGTCCATCGCCGCCGATCGCCACTTTGCCGCCATGACGCACTGTCAGGATCGTTGTCGAACGCCACTTCTTTTTATCTTTGGAACTCATAACTGCTGTTTCTTAATAAGATTCTGATAGAAGAACTCTGATCACGTTAGCGGGTAGACACCATAGAACAGAGACGACAGACATGCAAGCATCCGGTATCTGAATCATAGTCCCCCGGGTTTGCGTTTTTCAATCGCAGCCGGAACACATGCGCGGTGTTTTATCTTAGACTCAACGCTGAGATGTTCAGCAGGGATCACTGAGACAGAAAAAATAGCCTCGATTGCGCAGGAAAACAGCCCTGACTCACATGGAGCAGGGCTGTTCTGTCGATTCAGTGATGATCAGACGAACTGGACACTTATGCCAGTACACCATGAGCCACGTGACCGGCTACATCGGTCAGGCGGAAATCGCGCCCGGCATATCGATAGGTCAGCTTTTCATGGTCCATGCCCAGAATGTGCAGCAGTGTGGCATGGAAATCGTGAATATGCATTTTATCTTTGGTGGCGTAATAGCCGAATTCATCGGTCGCCCCGTACTGGAAGCCGGACTTCACGCCGCCCCCTGCCAGCCACATTGTGAACCCTTCGGGATTATGGTCGCGACCATTCTTACCTTGAGCAGTAGGAGTCCGGCCGAATTCACCGCCCCAGACCACGAGCGTATCTTTGAGCAGACCACGCTGTTTCAGGTCTTTCAAGAGAGCTGCGATCGGCTGGTCGACCTCTTTCGCATTTTTGGTATGCCCTTCAAACAGGTTACTGTGCTGATCCCATTGGACCTTCTGGTCACTGTGAGAAACCTGAATAAAACGTACGCCACGTTCTGCAAAACGACGGGCCATCAGACACTGGCGTCCAAAGTCCGCGGTCTCTTTCTGATCCAGGCCATACATTTTCTGAGTGGCTTCAGATTCATCTGAAATATCCTGCACCTCGGGAACTTCTTCCTGCATGCGGAAGGCAAGTTCAAAGCTGCCGATGCGGGCATCGAGTACCTGATTCGGACCGGCTTCATCCTGGTGCATCCGGTTCAGTTCATTCATGAACTCGACCTGCTTCCGCTGTACTTTTCGGGAGAGGAAGTTGTTCTTGATATATTCAATCTGAGCGTTTTCCGCAGCGATCGCAGCGTTCCCGAGCGGAGTTCCCTGGTATGGGGCTGGCAGAAACGCGGAGCTCCAGTTTTTGACACCACCGTGTGCCAGAGTCGGACAGATGGTAATGAAGCCGGGCAGATTCTGATTTTCCGTGCCCAGGCCATAAGTCACCCATGAGCCCATACTCGGACGCACAAATGCATCACTCCCCGTATGCAGTTTCAACAGAGCGCCACCGTGGGCTGCATTAGTCCCGTAGACAGAATTCAGGATACATAAATCATCCACGCATTCAGCGACATGAGGAAACAGTTCACTGACATGAATTCCGCTCTCACCATACTGCTTGAATTTCCAGGGCGACTTCAACAGATTGCCGGTTGGTGCAAACTGTACCCGGGGCTTATCGAAAGGCAGCGGCTTGCCATCATACTTCTGTAACTGAGGCTTGTAATCGAACGTGTCCATGTGAGAAGGACCGCCCTTCATGAACAGGAAGATCACCCGCTTGGCACGTGGAGTAAAATGTGGTTGCTGGGGCGCAAGAGGATCTTTCGATGAGGCAGCCGCTTTTGACTCTTCATTCAACATGGAGAGCAGCGCCAGATTGCCGAAACCAATTGCTGATTTCTTTAACAGATCCCGACGGGAGAACAGTGATTGAGGCAGGATACTCATGGCAGGTCTCGATAATTTATATGAATAATGGATACAAGTAATGGCTCGCAGCAGTTTCTATCGCAGATAGATGAACTCACTGGAAGCCAGAAATGCCTGACAGAGCACCTGCCAGGCACGCGTGATCCGTTGTTCCGAAGATTCCGTTTCCGCCTGCAGTTCCTGTTCAACATCGTCCAGGAAGTGCAGAGATTTATTGATTTCCATTTCCGTTGGTTGACGTCCATATGCCTTGAGGAACAGCTTCTGAATCTTCTGTTCCGGAGACAATGCGGTTTCATGCTGAATCTGTTCTGCCATCCGATGGGAAGCATTTTCGATCAGATGACTGTTAAGCATGAATAGTGCCTGGGGAGCCACTGTCGTCGACGCCCGGTTCCCGTTGAGCACGCTGGCATCTGCATAATCAAAGAGCATGAACATGCCGAACAGGTGATTACGGATGACAGGCAGATAGAGTGAACGACGGTTGAAATCGTATGTCACCCCATCTTTGGATTCGTGGTTGAAGACAAACGCACGGTTGTCAACGTTCATCAATGAACCGCCCATGGTCAGGTCCAGTCCATCACTGACAGCCAGGATGGCATCGCGAATCGATTCTGCTTCCAGACGGCGAATGTCGGCATGCCACATCAGTTGGTTATCGGGATCGATCGCTGCCGCTTTCGCATTCCATTCGCTGCTCATCTGCCAGGTATTCGACAACAAAATTATGCGGTGCAGCTCTTTGAGCGACCAGCCCTCTTCCATTAACGTTGCCGCCATCCAGTCCAACAGACTCTGATTGGTAGGCTTGGCGCCCAGTTTTCCGAAGTTATCGGTAGTCGCAACAATTCCCTTCCCAAAGTGCCAGCGCCAGACCCGGTTCGCAATCACGCGCGAGGTCAGAGGATGTTCGCGGTTGCCCAGCCACTCAGCGAACTTGAGACGACCACTCTGTTCTTTGGGAAACGGAGTTTTGGGTTCGGGAGTCAACACGACAGGCACATGCCGGGGGACGGTTTCTCCCAGTGTCAGATGACTGCCGCGAATGTGAATCGGTACGTCCGTAGTTTCCCGCTCTGCGGCACCGAGGGCCGTGGGGATTTCAGGACGCGTCTTCTTGAGTTTCGCAACTTCGGCTCGCAGTGTTTTCAACTCTGCCTGTGCTGCTTTGGTATAAGTTTCTTCCGGTTTCTTGGGGAGTTGATAGTCTTTCCCTCCCTCTTTCTGCAACCGTTCATTTTCCGCTTTGACCAGTGCAGCAATTTTTGCTTCTTCGCCTTTGATTTTCTCATCCCAGCGGGCCTGTTCCTGCTTCTGCTCAGGAGTGGACAACGGATTTTCGTACCAGCGAGCGACTTTATTGTAGTGCTCCATGATCTTCGTACTTTTAAGAATACCGGCCAGACCATAATAATCGTGAGCGGAGATCGGATCGAACTTATGATCGTGGCAGCGGGCACAACCCAGTGTCAGGCCCATCATCGAAACACCGATCGTGTTGATCTGCTCGTCGATGATATCCATCTCCATCTTGGTGGCATCCACCTCCGCCAGAACCTTGGGGCCGAGTGAAAGAAAGCCGGTTGCAATCAGTCGTTCATTTCGCTGTGCAACACTTTCAGCCGGCTCCATCAGGTCGCCAGCCAGTTGTTCTTTAATGAAGACGTCGTAAGGTTTGTCTTTATTGAACGCATTGACAACATAATCCCGGTATTTCCAGGCGGTACCGTAGGCAATGTTTTCATCGAGACCATTGGAGTCAGCATAGCGTGCCACGTCGAGCCAGTGCCGTCCCCAGTGCTCACCGTAATGCGGTGAAGCAAGCAGACGATCGACGACTTTCTCGAAGGCATTTGGTGAAGTATCGTTGAGGAAGTTTTCGACTTCTTCCTGCGTCGGGGGCAGACCGGTCAGATCAAAGGTCGTCCGGCGAATGAGTGTCCGTTTATCGGCAGGTGAGGCAGGCTGCAGCCCTGCTTCTTCCAGCTTGTGTAATACAAACTGATCGATGGGATTTTTGACCCATGCTTTATTTTTGACTTCGGGTAGTGCCGGTTTACGTACGGGCTGGAAGGACCAGAATTCACGTTCCTTCTCCAGGTCATACTTACCCTTGTCGCTGGCAGCGCGGAGCTTACTTAAGTCTGCGTTCGGATAAGGTGCCCCCATTTTGACCCAGTCACTCAGGTCTTTGATTTCCTGCTTACTCAGCTTCTCATCAGGGGGCATCTGCAGGTCATTTGACTGGTAATTGACAGCCGTCATCAGCAGGCTCTGTTCCGGCTTTCCGGGCACGACCAGCGAACCAGCTTTCCCCCCTTTGGCGATCCCGTCAAAGGTATCGACACGCAGATCTGATTCCTGGGCATCCTCTCCGTGACAGTCATAGCAATGCTTGATCAGCAGAGGACGGATTTTCGATTCGAAGAACTGAATCTGTTCCTGACTCGGTTTCTGTTCGGCTGCGTTGACGGGTGAGAGCGTCAGCAGGCAGACCAGAGCGAACAGCCCGGTAGAACACTGTGTTACGAAAGAAAAGAAACAATCTCGTAAACTCGCAGGCATCTTCATCGTTTTTCCCGGCAGTTTTCAGGTAGGAACCACAGTCTGACGTCGAGGAGCGCTAGCTTCTCACTCGGACACGGTGTGGTCTGGAGTGAAGGTAAGATTTTTTGATGATTGAGCTTATGCTTACCTACATTATATTCCATCTCGGTTAAAAATCAGCAAAAATACATGAATGTCGTCGAATTCCAGTCGATTTTCTGCCACTCAAATGTGGCTGAACCACCTAATTTCCGACAAAACTCTTGGATGACGCGTGGTGCAGTTCCTTGAGGAACGTCTCCACATCGTCCATTGTGTTGTATCCATGCAGGGCCACGCGGATTCTCCCAGCGTGGTACATGGGGTGAATCTCTTTACTGTGCAGGTGCTTATAAATCCGCTCCGCTTCAGGGTGCCGGAAAGCGATGATTCCTGCCAGATCCTCTGTCTGTTGGGGCGAAATTAACTCGACACTTGCCTCTTTGAGGCCGGCGAGACAGGCTTCCACGAGAGGAGCCGTGGCCTGATCGATCTTTTCGACCCCTGTTTCTGTGATGTACTGTAAGGCTGCTCGGATCGCGTAAACGGCTGGATAGTTGGGCATCCCCACCGTAAAACTGGCTGCTCCGGGCAGACTTTCTGCTTTTTCGAAACGCTGATCTCCGAAAGCGTCTTTCAGATTGAACCAGCCTCCGGCAGGGACGGTCCAATCGCTGGCTTTCTTCGATGGCACACCGACCAGTCCGCCGCCATGTGAGGCCAGAATCCACTTGTGAGTGCTGCTGATCACCAGATCGATGTCATCCAGATCCAATGGGATCCGGCCTAATGCCTGGGTTACATCTAACGCGATCAACGCTGATGAGTGCTGACGAATCGTTTGAATCACTTCTTTCAGCGGAATCATGAATCCGTTGAAAAAGCTGACCAGGGAAATGCTGACCATCCGGGTTTTATCGGTGAGCAGCGATTGCAAGTCTTCCAGACGCAGTTCCCAGTCGCGGGCTTCCCAGATTTTGACCGTAGCAGGACAGCTCTGCTGCAGCCCGAAAGTATAGCTGGCGGGGAAGTCCAGATCACTGATGATGACTTCATCCCCCTCCTTCAATTGCAGCGCCTGGTAGGCCAGGTTGAATGCTTCGGAGCTGCAGGAACAGATGCTGACTTCGTCCGAACTCAAGCCATACATGCCTGCAATCAGGGACTTGGCAGCATCCCATTGTGCTTCATGGAGTTTACGTCCATCCATTCCCAGCAGCTTATCCTCGAAATACTGATCGAAGGCCGCTTTGACCTGCAGGGGAGGAATCCCTTCTGCAGCAGTATTCAGGTAGGTTCGTCCCTGCAGACTGGGGAAATCCTGATTCCGTGTTTGTAAATCCAGCATGAAAACTCCGTTCGAGAACGCAGGGAAATTAAGCCAGGTCCCCTGCAGGGACAGTTGACTGGTGCAACATAGTCGGTCCAAATTCACTGGAAATCGCTTGAGCACACTCCAGCATCGCGGTTGAAATTCGTGTCGAGTCTTCCGATTCACCCACTTTGAGAATATGAGAAACGCACAACACTGCCAGTAACTTGCCATCGGCACCCAGAATCGGCGTTGCCGTATCGCGAACGCCGACAATCAGAGCACTTTCCATCGTCCGGAAACCGGAACGGCGGGTGGCGGCGAATTCGCTTTCACACTCCTCAATTTCAGAAGCAGTGAGATCGGTCTGTTCCCAGTATTTACAGCGCTGATCTGCGGATAGATAGGCCAGCGCGACATGGCCGCTGTTTCGTTCATGCAGCTTGAAACTCGCACCAACGCGAACTGCCAGCGAGACGTCTGCATCGCAGTTTACACGGGCGATCACCAGCATTTTATTTCTAACAACCAGGTTCAGATGGCACGACTCATTCAGTTCATGCGTCAGATTTTCCATATGCGGAGTGGCCCGCGCGATCAGGGCTTCCGTACTGGCGTGCTTGGATCCCAGTTCGAACAGCTTGGTACTCATGCGGTATCCCTGGTTGGCATCACGGATCAGGTACCCCTGCTCATTCAGACAGGCCATGACCCGAAACAGCTCCTGTTTGGTTCGCCCCAGACGGTCTGCAATGTCGGTCAGCGACAGTGGCTGAGAGATACCGGACAACAGTTCCAGCACCTCCAGCCCCTTCTCAAGGGCCGGTACACGGTAAGACTGTTTTTGTTCTGTACGTTCTAATGTTTTACTCATGAAATATGATTTTACATATAAAACGCAGGGCGTCAAGCACTATTCCTGTCTTTCAGAACAGGGGCGTAAGTTCCACTTAGAAAAAGCCTTAAGATCATTACAGCTTAAGGCTGAGGACAGGAAAGCAGAGCCAACAGGCTTCCGATCAGCTCAGGGAACAGTATCCACGAGGTCCTCGACAAGCTTGCGGAGCACTTCGTGCGTGATCTGCATTTCGACCTGAGTTCGTCCCGATTGCCCTTTCTGAGAGGCAAAGCGTTTCAGGCTGAAATTCCCATTCGAGTGAGAAGACAGCATGATTTCATAATACTTAGTGCCTGTCTTCTGTTGATCAGGAGGGGTGGAGCGAATCAGTACCTGGCCGGCATTTTCGTCGTATTCCAGCGGTCCGATGTTTTCCAGCAGATAAGTGATCCGCTGACAGAGTTTCTGCCCCCACTCTTTGAGCTTGTCAAACGTGGACTGTGACAGTGAGGGAACATTGACGTGGATTTCAAAAACCGAGCAGCTCATGGTGTCGACCGAAGTAAAATCGAGCATGACATCGATTTTACCGGTCGCTGAAATGGTTACGGTTCGAGGCTGGGCAGAGTGATAGCCTATCAGCTGAGTCAGTTCATGATTGAGTTGGTTTAATACAGACATAGAATATCCTCCTGCCGAGGATCTTATTGCTTTTCTTTCGAGTTCGTGGAATGTTTCTTACCGTCATAGTTCAGAATCGTAGGTCGGTCATCCACGACGGTTTCGATGTTTACCGGCCGCTTCCAGATGGAATGCAGGTTGGCCAGCGTGTCCTGAGCATAATCCAGTTTGAGTTCGATTCCCAGGTATTCGTGTTCCAGGTACAGTTCGCCCCGGTTTTTATAGTTTGCATCCTGTACGTAAATGACAGGCCGTCCATGATTGCTGAGGCTGCTCAACAACTGCTGTTTGATCTGTTGAAATTCGCGTGATTGAATCTCATACGTTTTATTCGAATCGTTAAAGCCAAATGAAAACATCCGGTTTTTATAACAGAACTCGGGGGTCAGAAACGTATCGATAAATGTAATATCGTTATGGATCCGCCGGACTTCAAAGATTTTCTCCCGACCAAGACCGAGATCTTTATCCCAGTGCTCTCTTTCATACATGTCGGTGCAGTTATCATACTCCGGACCGAACTGCCCTTTATTCCAGCGTTCCTCAATGTCTTTCAGCAGTTCAATTCCCAGCTTGTAAGGATTGAGTCGGTTCGGGCTCGTGGCCATCGTCCCACTATGATGATCGGCGTAGTTAATCAGCCCCTCGTCGGTCAGACCATGGCGGGTCATGATGGTCGAGTGCCAGAAACTGGCCCAGCCTTCATTCATGATCTTGGTCTGTCCCTGCGGGGCGAAGTAGTAAGCTTCGTCACGAATGATCGTCAGAACATCCCGCTGCCAGTCTTCCAGCGGCGCATACTGCAACAGAAAGAACAGCACATCCCGCACACGTTCTTTGGGGAACTTCAGTTGGTCAGACAGTTCCATCGCTTTCTGCCGTTTTTGACTCGCTTCTTCTTCCAGAGCATCCTCCGGGTTAATATAGCGATCCATGTAGTTCTTGGCAGGGAAACGGCCTCCCGTGCTTTCGGCATCCTCTGCTCGACGCCTTTGCGTATCAGCCTTCGATTCTGATTTCTGCGTACGTCGAATGTGTGGTGCATAAGGGTCAATCAGACTCTCCAGTGACAGACAGGTATCAATGAAGGTCTCGACCTTTTCGTAACCCTGCTCATCAATGTGACGATTCACTCGAGTCGCATGATTGGCCATCTGGTCAAGCATCTTGCGGTTTGTATGCGAGAACCAGGCGTTGTTTTTGAAAAAATCACAGTGCCCATACACGTGCGCAATCACCAGCTTCTGGTCGGTGATATCATTGGCACTAAGCAGGTAGGCGTAACAGGGATCCGTATTGATCACCATCTCATAGATCTTCTGTAAACCGTATGAGTAGCCCTTCATCAGCTCGTCATACTGAGCGCCAAACCGCCAGTGTGGATAGCGAATGGGGAACCCACCATAGGCGGCGAACATACTCAGCTCTTCGTAGTCGAGCACTTCAAAGATCGTTTTGAAGAAATCGAGCCCGTAATCCAGCGCGTGCTGTTCCATCTCCTGCTGGATATCGCTGAGTTCTTTCGGTAAAGGGCGATGCGTTGTGACTACCATACGAGCCTCCGTGAGACGTCAGTTACTGCTCCCAAAGCAGAAGCAATCCTGTCGCTGCTATTATTTTCCTGTTCCCAGAAATGTCTTGATCGAGCCGTAGATGCCTTCTTTATCTTCGATTTCTGAAAGAATCAGGTTATCAAATTCTTCTTCGACCTTGCGGAGTTCCTTGATGAAATCTCCGGAGCCATAGGGGCTTCTAACCTGTCCATAACAGAACAGATTACAGACAGGAAACAGATTCTGCTTCAGGCTTTCAATACACTCCGTGTTGTCCTCACCCCAGTTGTCACCATCGGAAAACTGAAAACAGTAAATATTCCAGAGTGCCGGGGGGAAGTCCCGTTTGATGATGTAATCTGCAGCCCGGTAAGCGGATGAGATACGCGTCCCGCCACTTTCACGAACGCGGTAAAACGTATCTTCATCCACTTCATGAGCGACTGCATCATGCACCACATAACGGCGTTCAATTCCGTCGTACTGGCGTTTGAGCCAGGTGTCGATCCAGAACGCCTCGGTGCGGACAATCTCTTTCTGAACATCGGTCATGGAACCGGAGACGTCCATCATATAAATCACAGCAGCATTGGTATGTGGTTCGTTAACGGTCTTCCAGCTGCGAAAGCGTTCGTCATCCCGGGTGGGCACGATCGTGGGATCGCGGGGATCATAATTATTGGAGGCGATCATTCGCCGCAAGGCGCGCTTATAGGTTCGCTTGAAATGCCGTAGTGAATCGGGACCGGTCGGCCGGATCGATGTATAACGATCTTTCTGAGACGTCAGTGCATCGTCGCCTTTGGGCTCAATCCGGGGTAACTCCAGGGCTTCGCCGAGCATATCGGCCAGTTCTTCGAGGGACATTTCCACTTCGCGGATATGCTGGCCCCGTTCATTACCGGCCTGCCCCTGCCCATCGCCTTCCGATTTTCCACGACCGACTGGCTGACCGACTTCGCCTTCGCCCTGCCCGACCCCGCCACTCCCTTTTTCACCGTGCTGAAAATGGGGAATCTCGATATTGGGTACAGGAATACTGACCGTTTCCCGGCCTTTGCGTCCCAGCATCTCTCCGTGATTGATATACTTCCGGAGCTGCTGGCGGACCTTCCCTTTGATGATTTTATCGAACCGTTGCTGGTCCCGATCAATTCTGCGCACCATGCTGTCGAGCCCCTTTCAAAACAGGGAATCAGAGTTAGCAGCGTTTTAAACTCTTCCTTCTTATCCTGTAATCAGAGTTATTTCACTGGTTCAGGTTTCCCTGGCCGCTTAAGCGGCGTCACTGTTCTTTTTCGAATCACCACGAGCGAAGATACTGGCGACGTACTGCAGCACATCGGTAGCCGATTCCTCGTCGTAGCCGTAATTGCGGATCAGGCGGGCCTTGACGATATCGATCTTCTCCTGTGTATCTGCATCGACCACATTCGAAACCAGGCTGGTCAGCTTGATCGTGTCCTTCTGATCTTCGAACAGCTTCATCTCCAGCGCCTTCTGCAGGCGTTCGTTGGTCTTGTAATCGAAGGTCTTACCATCCAGGGACAGGGCTCCGATGTAATTCATGATCTCGCGGCGGAAATCATCTTTACGCGTTTCGGGGATGTCAATGCGTTCCTCAATCGACCGCATGAGGCGTTCATCCGGCTCTTCATATTCGCCGGTAAACTTGTTCTTCACACGTTCCTTCTGTGTATAGGCTTTCACGCTATCGAGATAATTGCCGCACAGACGGGTGAGTGCCTCTTCATCAGCGGCAATCGCACGTTGTACTTCGTTCTTCACGATATCGGTATACTCCTCTTTCACGACGGTGATCAACTGACGATAGTGATCGCGCATTTCATCGTTGGCAATTAAAGAGTGATGCTTGAGTCCCTCGTCCAGTTCGTTCAGCAGCATGAAAGGGTTCAAGTTAGAACTATGCGAATTGACCACCAGGGCATTCGAAATCTTATCCTGCACATAACGGGGCGAGATCCCGAACAGACCTTCAGACTTGGCCTCTTTGCGGAGCTGTTCGACGTTTTCCGTCGTGAAGCCCGGCAGAGACCGTCCGTTATAGAGGTGCATTTTCTGAATCAGAGTCAGACCATGATGCTTAGGCGTTTCGAGTCGCGTGAGTACAGCCCACATCGCACCAATTTCCAGTGTGTGCGGAGCAATATGTTTCCCACGCACGCGTTTGGAGTTGTAATCCTTCTCGTAGATCTTGACCTCTTCACTCAGCTTGGTGACATAAGGGACATCGATCTTCACCGTTCGGTCGCGAAGTGCTTCCATGAATTCGTTAGACTGCAGACGACGGTATTCGGGTTCGTTGGTATGCCCGATAATTACCGTGTCGATATCCGTCTGTGCGAATTTTTTCGGTTTGATCTTATGTTCCTGAGAGGCACCCAGCAGGTCGTACAGGAATGCCACATCCAGCTTGAGAACTTCGATAAATTCAATCAGACCCCGGTTGGAGACATTGAATTCGCCATCGAAGTTGAATGCACGGGGATCACTTTCGCTCCCATACTGGGCAATCTTGCGATAGTTGATGTCCCCGGTCAGTTCGGTGGAGTCCTGGTTCTTTTCATCTTTAGGCTGGAACGTACCAATGCCGATCCGGTCCTGTTCAGAAAAGATAATACGTTTGACTACGATCTGCTCCATGACCTTGGTCCAGTCGCCATCCGCTTTTTCCAGCCGTTCATTAAAAATGAATCGGCTCAACGGGCAGACTTCGCCACTGATCTCGACCGAGTACGAGGTTTCATCATCGATGTCGCGCCCCTCGTTCAGGTAACTGCAGAGTTCCTGGCGATACTTCATCGGCACCAGTTGCAAAGGATCGCCATTCATGGGATCCCAGAGAATGGTGCCGTCTTCTTCTTTCCAGCCGAAGGTGTAAAGTGCGCCTTCTTCTGTGCGGGAATAACGTTCCAGCCCCTGTTTAAGCAGGCGGGCGATGGTTGATTTTGAACTCCCCACCGGTCCGTGCAGCAACAGAACCCGGCGTTCGCTGCCATACTTGAGTGCAGCAGACTTGAAGACGTTGACCAGCTCCATCAATGGCTTGGACAGACCGAAGATGCCATCGCGGCCGTCATTAACGGGATCATCGAAAAAGCGGTAGCGGATGAGCCCCTTCTTACCCTCGACGGGATAAGTCCCATAACTCATGATCATGTCGTACACGCGTTGAAACGCGGTGCGAGTCACTCTGTGATCTTTGCGAACAATATCAAGGTACTCATCGAAAGTCCCCTGCCAATGTTCCTGACGAAACAGATCTGAATTCAGTTGACCTGAAATCCGAGTTAAAAATGATCGACCATTTTCCATGGGACTCCTCCTCCTGGCGTCACGACTTGCTTTCTTGCAATTCTCGTGGAAGGCCAATTAGTTCGAGGTAATTGATTTTGATTTGAATAAGGGCTTTTTCGAGTGCTTCTGCCTTTCACATAGACCGAAAATTAATCATCCAAGAGACACATACTGCGCAGGGATAGTTCCCTCATTCATTATGAAAAACTGAAATGAGGTTGTTTACAGGACCATCCATGGCCAACACCAAATTGTTAAAAGGGATGTTCGTGTGGACGTGACTCGATTGGTTTCAGGGCATGCCACACAGGAATGTTAGAGACCGAATATCATGTTTCGAGCAATACCATTATTTCCCACGCCTCTGATCGAGACAATACCAATCTTAAACGGAGCGTCTTGTCGGCTTCTTTAAGGACTTTAACGATCTCGGATAAGTGGCTGCCTGACAATCAGTTAGCGAACTCCATCCTGAAGCAACGACTCAAGTGGAATTTCAAACTTAAGTAGCTGAACGAAGCGTCCCTTCTCGCATTAGACAGTGAATTTCCCCTGTTCTTTCTTACGAAAAATCAGGATCTAACCCACTGGTATTCTTACGTAAAAGAACAACAGAATGTGAGAACAGGATTCTGACAGGAAGCAATAATACGAACCGAAATGCGGACCGTGAAATCAGAGCAGCAAAGCGAGCGGGACAGTCTTATTGAGCAAGCATGGTCTGAATGAGTTTGATAATTCGATCTTCAACACCAGGTTGAAATGGTCCGTGCCAGCCGAAATATTTCATCGCTCCCCCGCCCTCATAGCCCCCTTCTTTCAGTACTCGTTCGGAGGGAACATAAGCGAAGACCTCGTTACAATAACCGGCTACCCAGAGATGTTTCACAGAGAGTTCTTCGTGCAGACGAATGGCATAGTCAATCACCGTTTCCCCTCCGAGACCAATCAGAGTCAGATCCTCTCCGAACTCAAAGATCTGTGCTGAGAAAGGATACGATGTGGGAATGCTGCCCTGCTCTTTCAATTGTCCCAGCAGGTAATCTGTCAGCCGCTGGGTGTAGACATCCCCCTTCCCTATTCGTGATTCCAGCTCTGCCTTTGAGGGAGGCGCTACAAAGGGGAGATCGGTGCGTTGGAACCGGACAGTCAGCGGTCCACGAACGGGATCAAGTTTCTGTTCTACTGCTCGACTTACCGCCTGGGCCAATGCCGTCCCGTGCTGTTCGGCCAGTTCCATCGTGCCCCGGGGATGGGGGTTGGCATCGCCTCCACAACCAAGCATGAACATAGCCAGTGTTCCCGGATACTGTTTCTCAAGCTCAATTTGTGCGAAGCCGGCGTAATCGCCACAAAATTCAAACAGGGCAATTGTGGTATTATGACAGGCGTACCCAAACAGGATTGCCCGCAGTTTGCCTTCACTACCAGTCACCTTCAAAACAGGCACACTGTGATCGACGGGGCCATCCGGATTGATCCGTCCACGACGGTTAATCGCAAAGGTGGCCTTCTCTTCTCCAAAGCTGAGATTAGCCGGCTCAAGGGATTGACTGGCTTCTACGATGACTTTCACCAGCTTACCCTGCAGTGTCTCCGCGTAGTCATCGACGTCCTTCTGTTGCTCTGGAGTAAAATCGTAAGCGAGTGCAGCACACCCCTTGACGACCGGGCTGCAATGCGTGTGCGAAGAATTGAGCATAATCTGAGCACGACTGATTCCGGTCTGGTTGGTGACCCTTTTGCAGACCGCATCGGAAATCTCGCGGGTCAGGCCAATCAGGTCGGTCGTCACAATCACCGCCCGCTGTCCCTGAGGGTCTTCAAACACCAGTGCTTTGGCCCAGAGTGGATGCTGCGTGCTTTGTGCGGGTTTCTTGCGGGAGGCATAACCGGCCAGCCAGATGTTTTTTGCGGGAGTGATATCAACCCGCGCCTGACCTACCTTCCAGTCTGCGGCAAGCAGGACGGAATAATTTCCCCCAAACAGTCCTATCAGAATCACCAATAGCGTCTTCTGCATTGTTGTCAACATCTTCGGATCCCTTAGTTAATAATCTGACTCACGCTCAATGGCGCATTGACCAGGTGAGGCATCACATAAACACGATTTTATCTTACAACCTGTCGACCTGAAAACGAAGTCTCAGAGGAAGGGACGCTGTTGACAATCCCCTTACACGGGCTACGATGTTGCCAGTAATTCAACCGTTGAAACTGACTTCGACCGGGAGCAAAAGACATGGACGACTTCATTGCGGCTCTACCCAAGGCGGAACTGCATCTGCACATTGAAGGAACGCTGGAGCCGGAACTGGCGTTTCAACTGGCCGACAAGAACCAGGTTTCGCTCCCGTTTGCATCCGTCGATGAAATGCGGGCCGCCTATGACTTTCAGGACCTGCAATCCTTTCTGGATCTGTATTACGCCTCGATCAGCGTCGTCTGTACCGAGGAAGACTTCCATGACTTGACACTGGCCTACCTGAAAAAAGCGGCTTCTCAAAACGTCCGCCATACCGAAATCTTCTTTGATCCCCAGTCGCACACGGCGCGTGACATTCCCATGGAAACCGTATTGAACGGCATTTCCTCCGCCCTGAAACAGGGGGAAAGGGAGCTGGGCATCTCTTCCCGACTGATCCTCTGCTTTCTGCGACACCTGTCGGCCGAGTCTGCCTGGGAAACACTTCAGCAGGCACTCCCCTTCCGCGAGCAGTTTATCGGCGTGGGACTCGATTCCTCCGAACTAGGACACCCGCCCTCAAAATTCGTTAGGGTCTTCGAAGAAGCACGTAAAAATGGATTACACATCGTCTGCCATGCAGGAGAAGAGGGTCCTCCAGAGTACATCACCGAAGCCCTGGACCTGCTGCATGCGGAACGCATTGATCATGGAGTCCGCTGCATGGAAGACCCCGCCCTGGTCGAGCGGCTGGCAGCAGAACAGATTCCGCTCACCGTCTGTCCGCTTTCCAATGTGCGGCTCTGCGTCTATCCGGAGATGTCTCAACACCCGCTCAAGCAGATGCTGGAGGCGGGACTGCGCGTGACGGTCAATTCCGACGACCCACCCTACTTCGGTGGATATGTCAATGAGAACTTCACGGCAGTGCTGCAGGCACTTGACTTATCTCGACAGGAACTGATTCAGCTGGCACGAAATTCATTTACCTCTGCATTTCTATTAGACGCGGAACAACAGAAGCTGCTGTCAGAGTTGCCTGAGGAAATCGATTGAAACCGGTTCAGTTGAGTGTATCCAGCACCTGATTGAGGTACTGTTTGGTCTTGGGATCCAGCTTTTCATAGCCCTTGTCGGAGCGAGGCTGGTCCATCGCGTGCCGCATTGCGTTGTGCATCAGATAGCGGCCCGAATCGAGTTTCATGTGAATCGCATCCCGGTAGATGTCTGTAATCTGATCAAAGGGGGCCTTGCCGGATTTGATGTCGGCATCAACCTGCTCCAGCAGATCGATGGCACGAGTCTGTTTGAATTTCCGTTCCGGATATTTTTTCTGGAGCGCAGCCAGCAGGGCTTTGATATATGCGGGGCTGTGTTGTAGTTTTCCCGAGATTTCCTGATTCCGGTATTCATCCTCCCGGGTCGCACTGCGCGCCCAGCCGGTATGAATGACGAAGATCGCCTTGGGCTGCATCTCAATCCATTGGGAAATCGTAGCCACATCTTCAGCGAGCGTGGAACCGTAGTGCGGTTGCACGGAGATCAGATCGTACTGCTTCTCCTTGAGGGCGGTCGGCCACAGAGTCGATGTTTTGACGCAAGGCTTCTCCGGATGCTCATGGATATAAGGCAGGCTCTTGCCACAATCCACGTGCCACTGCACATCACCGTCGAGCAATGCCGGAGCCGTATCCCAGGTCAGAGAATTACCGATCAGATAATAGCTTTTCGCTTTCTCTTCGGCCTGCAGAGAGACGCTGGAAAACAGAATTCCCACTGTTGTGAGACCAAGAACAAACAGGTTGAACAGCCTGGACATGGGAAGCATCCTTCTGAGAGCGGACTGAAAGGTTAAGCGGCCATCCCTGAGAAAACATACCCCCGGCAGGGTTCGAACCTGCGACCTATGCTTTAGGAAAGCATTGCTCTATCCAACTGAGCTACGGGGGCCGATTGAACCTAATATAGTTATGGCTCCGGGCTTTCGTCAAACGACTGCTTCTCGCGTTTTGAGAGTGACACCAAAAAGATGAAGCAGGCTCGGTTTTCGCCTCAGTTCATCGGTTCCGCTTTAACATAAAGTTCCGGGGGTGCTTTCTCGTAATATTGGAACATGGCGGGACAGATCCAGCCTTCCATATCTGAATCGGCAAAACGGTAATAGTTTCCCCCCCGGTCCCCCCGCAGCCAGACCAGCTTTTTCTGATAGTCGGGGAAGGGGTTTGAAGAGAAAATCAGGCGAAATCCCTGATCGGCATCGGGGATGTCTTTCACGATCACATCGATCATTTCAGGCACACCCGCCACAAAGGGTTCCTGAACGAGGCCGGCAGAACTGTCGTCGAAGACCCAGGTCCCCTGGTGCTTATAAGGCGCAATGACCATGATCGCATTCTGCCGGGGCAGTGAATTCCCGAACGGCAACAGCCGGAGTTGCCAGGCAATGCCGAGGGCAATCAGGACTAATCCTAGTACCAAAAAACTCAGACGGCCCCAGTGAGTTCGTGGTGCACTGGTCTCGGCGGGAGTCGTTTCATCGGTCATGTGGTGTTGCTCCTGTGGGATCTATCAGTTGTCCGTTTCTATCAGTTTAACTGATTGTCCGCCAAAAGCGAAAACTTTGTCTTCCGTCATAGAGATTGACGACATTAATAGAAGACCAGGATTCTATCGATGGACGAGACAACGTGGCAAAACGCAGACAAAACGAACAGAATCAGAATGTAAATCAATGGGTTGCCGCCTTTTGCGGGCTCATTCTGGGCATCCTGCTTGAAGCAATACTCGGCAGTTATTCCTGGATGGAGACCGGGCCGATGCTCCGATTTCAGAGCGGGGTACGCTTGCCAATCGTCGGTCCACTGCTGGGTGGCGCTCTGGCCTACCTGTTTGCACTTCATTTTGGACAGGTCAAATTGAAAGGTGCCCTGAGGCACAGCATCGTCGGGGCGATTGTCGGCCTCTTGATCGGCTATGTCCTGGGAGCTCTGGTACTGGCACCCCTGATGGCGCAACAGGATCCCTACTACAACTTTCTCCGTAGCAAAGTCACCGCCGGTTATACCCGATATTTCATCTTCAACGGGATGCCGCTCTGTGGAATCATTGGCTGCCTGATTGGCTTTATTTACAGCGTGAAACTGAAACGGCGATAATTTTCTTCAACTGATTCTGTCTTCTGGTCACCAGTTGTATTCAATCCCGATGCCTGTATTGCCTCCCCAGGAGATGGGAAACATCCGCCAGTTGCGATCCGCCTGCTGTGTGGCGTCGACTGCATTCGTAGCCACCCAGGCCATGTACCAGCCCAGGAACGCCTGCGAGGGATAATGGCGATTGTCATTCAGGCGAGATAATGGGGCCAGCGTGGAACCGGCATAATACAGCACTTTGAGCAATGGTCGATCAGTGACTTTTGCTGCTGCCAGGAAGGGAATGGCTCCCATGAAACTGTGGCCGCTGACACCATTGTTGTCCTGAAAAGGCTTCCACTTCGCATTCGAGGAGGTCTCTCCCGGGCGTGAAGCACCGGTGATGGACTGCATCGCCAGCATGGGTGGCGTACCGACAATAATCGCTCGAATTGAGCGTTCTCCCCATTCGCCAGTCGCATTGATCAGCGGCATCTTTTCAAACAACAGTCCGGCTCCCCAGGCAGCAGCAAACAGTGGTAAAGTATAGCGACCATTGCCAAGTTCTTTTTGCGCATGAAAAGTTTCCAGCCATTCATCGGACGACGCCCCCAGTACGCTGGACTGCAGATGATTCTGAATACCACCGTCCAGCGATGTATTGGCTATAATCGCTCCCACCCCAAATCCGCCTGCCAGCCAGACCAGAGACTCTTTCGAGTAGTAGTGCTGATGGTCCTCTTTGATGCGACTCCAGAGTGAAGGTGGGGAAGTACTAAACTCTTCTTCAAGTGAAGGATTCACACATTCATAATCCCCCTCGATCCCTACCAGCGGATCTTCCTCAAGGAATCCCTGGATTTGAATCCGTGTGGATTGTTGCGGGTTCTCCTCATTTTCGGTAAGTGAGGTTTTGAGGATATCCTCAGGTCGATGCAGGAGCCGTTTAAAACCAGAATATGGTTCACCACTGTCAGCTGTCGGACCATTTATATGAGCCAGTCCCTCTACTGCATTTTGCTTTGGGGAGGTGGGAGAATCCATTTCAATGATCCGGCGAAAGCCTGGAGGTTCCACCAGCCCCATAGCTGATTCCGTATCGACACCGACGACCGTTTCAATGTGTGTTCTTTCCTTCATCATGATACAGCCGGTGGCCTGGCACATCAGCAGGAGATAACACAGGACCGGGAGCAGTCCGCTGCTGTACCTTGTGCGCAGAATCAGCGTCAAAATTGATTTCATAAATCTAAATCAGTCTAACGGGTAGACGGTCTAACGAGATGAAGGAGGAGGTGAGCAATTGAGAGAGAGGTTGTGTACGCAGCCAGTCAGCCACGCGTAGTGAGAGAGGTGAACGCCATCCTTATGGTGAGAATGAAACGGAGTTGTCGCGCTCCTGGCAACTCCGTCCCTCATCTCACTCTCAACCATAAATGAATAAACTGCTTTTCTGCAAAATGACTTAACCATATTTATGAAATCGAGGCTGCAGAATGAACAATTAAATTCGATCGTCTTTTTGAGATCTGGTGACTTTTAAATCAGGAAACCAGCGATCGGAGTAGTACAATTCATAAGCAGACTGAAAGAGCGCAATCGCATTGTGGACCATTTCCTGATCCGGAATTTTCCGTTGATCCAGTTGATGGTTGGCCCGATTCAGTTCGAATTCTTCTGCTGATTGCCCATAACCAAGTACAACCATCCGATTTTCTGAATCCAGTAGTGCAACATCATGATTGTGCTGCATGATGGCACGACCGTGTGCGGGTTCTCTCTGGAGTACATCATAGCCAAAGAAAACAGAACGATAGTCACTACCCAAACGTCCCATGATGGTCGGAGCAATATCCAGCGTACACCCCAGCGTACTGCAGCGTTCCCCCTGCCCCTTCCCATCTGGCTGGATCATCAATACCGGCACACGATAGGAGCTCATCGGAAACAGTTGGCTGCCTGTAACGCGGGCTCCGTGATCTCCCATCACCACAAAAATCGTATTGTTATAAAATTCGTGGCTCTGCGCTTCCCGGAAAAAGTATCCCAATGCCCAGTCTGCGTATTTCACAGCATTATTCCGAGTCTGTTCTGTTTCGGGAATGCGTCCCTCAGGATAGGTGTAGGGCCTGTGATTCGATACAGTCAACAGCGTTGCAAAGAACGGCCGACCGTTCTCTTGCAGTTTGTCGAGTTCTCCCAGAGCCTTGCGAAACAGATCTTCATCGCTGACCCCCCAGGCGTTGACAAACACAGGATCCTGAAAATCAGACTGTTCACGAAAGTGATTGAAACCGTTGGCCTTCATGAAAGACCGGACACCATCAAAGAGTCCCCGCCCCCCGGTCATGAAGAGCCGCTCGTAACCTCGCTCAGCCAGGACATTCGCGATGGTAAAGACCCGTTCGGAATGATCGCGTTTCAGAATGGATTCGGTCGGAATGGGAGGCATGGAGGTCATCACAGCCTCCAGTGCCCGTGCCGTCCGGTTACCGGTAGCATAAAAGTTGTCGAACAACACTCCCTGTTTACTCAATTCATCGAAATGTGGAGTTAACCCCCGGTTATCTCCCAGTACGCCGATGAAGTCGGACCCCAGACTTTCTTCCAGAATGATAACAACATTGTAGTCTTTTTGTGGTTTACCCGTGGCCACCATGCGATCCACGGGATTACTTGACCCCGATTTCAAATGGTCGCCGGCCCCCACGATCTGTTCCCGTAAACGCTGATTCACTTCCTGATTTTCGAGTGTCAGGTAGTTTTTGTTGAAGTCGAAATGGCAGGTCCAGGCGTAATACACGAAACTGTACAGCCCGTTCCACGAGCATTCATTTGCCACACGATCACGACTGACCTGACGGCTCTCTGCACTGGTGGATGTCCAGAGCAAAGCAATCGCCGTCAACACGGTGGCAAACAAACCAAGGCGACGACGGAACGGGAGTGGAGTAGAAATCTGTTTTTGAAAATGATTTCTCAAAAGAAACCAGCAGCAACCACCGAACAATCCAACGACGGTCAGCAGTTCTATGATCGGGTACGACTCCCAGATGTTACAACAGACTTCACGAGGATAGACAATGTATTCAAACGCGATGTAGTTCAATCGCGATTGAAATTCTTCGAAGAAAACAAACTCCGCGATGCAGATAAAAGGCAGAAACAGAAAGGCGATGATCCAGGTCAGATCGAAGAGACTCTGGTTAATTCGTCCCGAGACACGCCGATTCGGCACGAATGTAAAATGCATCAGCTGGGGAATGATAAAGCAAAGTGACACAAGCACATCGAATTGCAGTCCCACCAGAAATACAGACAGCCCCTGAAGCAGGGTCAACTTTTGCAGATCTGCATAAGCCACCATCATCGCAACCCGTAGCGTCAGCAGAAAACTGAGCATGATTAAAAAAATAATAGCCAGGACGGTATATCGTCCGGACCACTCCGCAAACCCCACATACAACCGTTCGGGCAGGGCTGCTAATCTTCTCACTGGTCCACAGTCAGCCGCCTTCCGCTCCGCATTGGTTTCTGTCAGATTGAGAAACGGCTCGGTTGTATAAATTCCTTTAGACATAGGTCGAAAATCCTTTTCTTCCCGGGCTGATAAGGTCGCCCCATACCCTGTTTCAGTTTCAGACCTCAAATCCGAAACATTTAGTAATTCAGTTTAAAAAAATACCAGGGGTTGAAATTCACTATACCCACGGGAATCCAGCCGCTTGCAGACGCAACCAGCCATAATCCTATATTTATAGTAGCCTGGTATAAATTTTTTTGGCGGGTACGTGTATCACTACCGCGTTACATCGGGTGACACATTGTGGCGGGTGCTGTTATGTTGCAGCAGTTCATGCAGTTCCATCCGCCCGTTGTAAGTCTCGAAGTCATGCACTGAGACGCCGAAGTCATGCAGGGCATCAGCTGACCAGGTTGGCCAGGGAGACCAGTTGGCCCGCGGTGAGGCCAACACATCGACGGGGAGCCAGATGAATGCAGTCAGTAAAGTCGCCAGAACGAGACTCACAGAAGCCAGACTTCCGGACAGAGAAATTCGATAATCTGTTTTGTGATTTTGTGCGATCTGTGTCAGACGACGTGCGCGGCTGGCAATCATACTCTGACCGCGGCCAAACGCCAGAGGCGTATGTGTTTCATCTGGCTGAGTCGCACCGTATTCAATAATAGTCAGGAGCGTACGCAGGTATTGCGCAATTTCCTGGGGAGTCTGAATCGCAGCCTCGTCACAGGCAAATTCCCGGCACAGTGCCGATTGCTGTGAAGCCCACCAGACCATGGGATGGAACCAGAAGATGACTTCCACGAGTCTTTGCAGGAAGAGTTGCAGGGGATGTCCGGTCTGCAGATGCTCCAGTTCGTGCCTGATAATGAAGTTGAATTTCTGAGGTTCGAAATCCAGTAAATACTCAGGAATAATGATATAGGGATAATGCAGCTGAGAGCAGAAGGGAGAACTCAGACGAGTCGTAGTCAGAAACCGGACCTGCTGTTTCCCGGAAAGCTTAAACTTCTGGGAAAGCTCATCCAGAGCTTCTGCAGAAATATACTCGCTGATTTCCACCGGCTGGCACGATTTAAGAAAACGGTTGACCTGCCAGGCGCGAAAGAGAAATACCATCAGTGAGAGTACAGTCCCCCCCAGCCAGATCCAGAACAAAAATCGTCCCATCTGCATCTCGATACTGAGTAAGGTCGATGCATGATTCGTACTGAGCTGATTCCAGGGGTTTAAAAATCGGGGATGTGGCAACAGAACCGAAACCAGAATTAACGATAACAGGATACCATAACAGACCGTCCACAACCGGCTTTGTACACGTTCACTCTCAACGAGTCTGCCGAGCCAGTGGGTGGCGATGATGACAATCGACACCTGCACGGTCAGAGAAACAACCAGTTCCAGAAATTGGGTGGAACTCATGCGTCTGCCTCCAGTGACTGGATGGCGAGTTTCAGTTCTTCAATATCAGACTGCGACATCGAATCACCCTCTACCAGACTGAGTACCAGAGATTTTACCGAACCTCCAAACAGCCGATCGGTCAGATCAGCTGCCATGCTGCGACTGATCATCTCACGCGATACAGTGGGTTCATACTCGTAGGCACGCCCCTTTTTCTGCTTTCTGACAACGCCCCGCGTCTCATCGAGAATCTTGAGCGTTGTCATTACCGTCGTGTAAGCCAGGGGACGTTCAAGTGAATCTACCACTTCCTGGACGGTAGCGCGGCCTTTGCGCCAGACAACATCCATGACTTCCAGTTCGCATTTTGTCAGATGAGTTTTTGTCATCGCAACCATTCCTTTTCATCGACAGCAGACTTTGGTCAGTATCGACATTCCACTCATGGCCAACGGGCCACATAACGTATTTATACAATTCTACTGGCCTGAGCTCTACTGGCCTGAGCGGCGTGCCAGTTGTTGGTATGTTTTTGTATCGATGGACTCTGAAATAAATCGAACGTGACCGTCGCCGAACAGAAAACTGGTACCGCCCGGATGGCGACTGGAAAATTCACATTCGTCACACAATTTACAATTGGGGGAAGTCATGTTACTTCCCGTCACCCGACAGGCTGCATCTTCCCCTGCCAGATCGACTCCCAGCCAGGTGGAAGGGACCATCGCCATGGTGCGTTCTCCCACAACTGCAGTATTACTTAAGCCCCGCTGCAAATCGCGAAAACGTATCGTCTGAGCATACACTATTGCGCCATCCCCGGGTGGAGGTGGCATCCCGTCGTCTGCTTCAACTGTACCGTAGACTCCTACATAACTGGCGGTTGGCAGCTCCATAATTGCTGCACCTGCACCACCGGCCGGCTGCTCTTCATACAGGATAAAAGTTGGATCAAAAATATCAGACGGACAGAGAAAACCGGCAAGGGAAGTCTGCCGGGCCCTAAGATTGAAAGGATGAGCCAGTATCTGATTACGATCAACGATTTCATAAACGGCCCGCTGCTCCAGATAAGGCAGCAGTGGAACTGACCAGCCATACAGCGATTTCTGGGTAGACTCGAACTGCCAGCCCGCAGGAAGACAACCGGCGGTATCGTGATAACAGTGAATGGCGATTCCGATCTGTTTGAGCTGATTTTTACACTGCAGCTGACGGGCAGCTTCGCGTGCGGAACCAACGGCGGGCAAAATCAGACTGACGAGTGTGCCTATAATTCCGCAGGTCACCAGCAATTCCAGAACGGTAAATCCAGAGCGAGAACGCGAGTTCGATCTCTGTCGTCGTACTCTCCCACCACCACAGCTGTGCTGTGAGTCAGGTAAGCCGACACAAAGTCCCGCAGGGCTCTGATGCATGTCTGAAATTCCTTTTTTTACCGATTGAATCCATTCAGGGAACGTTTTGTACTAACACTTTAGTATTATGTCAAGAGGAACCAGTTGTTCTGAAACGGTGCTTCCGCCCCATCAAAACAGGTTCGGCCTGTGTCATTCAGTTCACTTTGTTGAAGTCGATTCGCAGGTTCGCTGGAAACGAAACACTATTCACACTTCGCTCACCATTCTTTAACACTCGCCCGATAGGATGCTCACCAGCATCAGGAAAGGGACTCCGAGCCCTGTTCCTAAAGGTCAGTCAAGACCCATACCGGCACACCCCGCCTTGAGAAACTGAAACGCTGCTCTACATTCCATACGACTTTCTCACTTTAAGGAGACTGGAAAATGAGGACGTTACGTCCAATTTCTTCCCCCGCTACCGGTACGCGTCAACTACGAACGGAATCCCGCCGGGGTTTCACCCTGATCGAACTGCTCGTCGTCATCGCCATCATTGCCATTCTGATTGCCCTGCTGTTACCAGCCGTGCAACAGGCCCGCGAAGCAGCTCGCCGCACACAATGCAAGAATAACCTGAAGCAGATTGGCCTCGCATTCCATAACTTCCATGATGTTTACGATCACCTGCCTACAGGCGCTCGTGACGGTGCCGGTGCTTCCTATGCCTGCTGTAATGCTACAGAACGTGCCGGCTGGAGTTGGCTGTATCACATCCTGCCTTACATGGAACAGTCCACGATTTACGATCTGGGAACCGATGCCGACCCGGTAGGTACCTATCCCCTGGTGGGACGTAAGGGCGTGAAAGCCTACTACTGTCCGAGTCGCCGTAAAGTGACCTCGTACGGTAGTGGTTATTACCGCAGCGACTACGCCGGCAACGGTGGTCAGCGTGAAGGTGGTATCACCACGACACTCAGTCTCGGCAAACGGGGGGTAGTTGTCAGAACAGACTCCAAGCAACTCCGGATCAACGACATCAAAGATGGTGCCTCGAATACGATCATGGTCGCAGAAAAAGCACTCAACCCAGATCGCCACGGTCTGGATGGGGGAGACAACGAGCCCTGGGTCAACGCCGGCTGGGATGAATGTGTCATCCGCCACGGTGCCGGCCGAACCAGCGCCGGAGTCGAATACGGCCTGACTCCCCTGCCCGACGTGAAAGCGCCGACTGATACGGTTGCCGTCACCGACAAGGGTGGCGTCTCCTGGACCAACTGGCACCCATTCTTCGGTTCCGCCCATGATGGTGGTATGAATGCCTGTCTGGCCGATGGCTCAGTTCGCCTGATCAGCTACAACATCGACGGCGACATCATGCGACGTATCAGCCTGACCGATGACCGGGAACCCCTGGAAAACTTCTAACGCAGCGTTTGAATCGACTGCGTAAAAGCCTGCATCATCGTGAGCGCAGGGCATCTGATGGAATCCCCCCCGGAACCTGATGATGCCCTGTTTATATTTGCTTAAGTATTCTCGCTCGAATATTTTTTAAAATTTTCACTGTAACACACTCGAGGAACCTGTTGTGAAATTTGCGTCTTGTCTCATTCTGTTTGCTGCCGCCAGCCTGCTTTCCGCTTGTGGATCTGAAGCTCCCATGGACTCCGGAGAAATCACCCCTGATGTGAAATCTGAAATGGAAAAAGAAAAGCAGGAAGTTTTTGATTCGGAATCAGCGCACCGCGCGGCTCAGGAAAAGAAGTAATTACGTTTCCGCTGTTCCCTGTGAGATACATTGATCGCAGTAATCAATGAACTCTCTCAGGGTCCAGTTTTCTTCCCAGGCTTGCCTGATTCCTTCTGAGGAAAGATTTGCCTCGAATTCTTTCTGGATCTCCAGCCCTACAGTCAGCGGTGTCAGATCATCTAAGGGTCCCCAGAACAGCAAGGGAAAAGGATCCTCTGGATGGAGTGGGGGCGAACCAACCAGAAATTTTTCCAACGCTACCGCATCAGAAATGATTTCAGCAATTTTCTGATGACGTGCTGTGCTGAACCAACGAGATCTGTTGGACCAGCCAGCCACCCTGGGGCGTGCTTCAAGCTGCTCTGTAATCTCGAAAGCGATCGGTTCCAAGACCTCAGAATAATGCTTTTGCCAGCGTAAATATCTGAGTATGAAGACCGGAAACCAGCCCAGAATGGGAATGCGTTTCAACCTGGCTTCCCAGCTCCCCGGAACAGGTGGGGGCAGCTCAGGAGGTGGCCATACCGAGGGATAAACCAGAGGTTCATATTCGACGGCGGTCACCCCGTCTGTTCCTCATCTGAGTAAATCACCTGCGCGGCCAGTTGGCTGTTTAACGTTTCGGCAATTAACGCCCCCGAGATCAGCACCCCACCGGTGAGTAAAACCAACCCGTTGGTGAAGATCCCCAATGCGAGCAGAATGAATCCCCCCAGTAAAATCAGTTTATTGAGCAGACTGTTGTGCCTGACAACTTTGTTCATCGTCATTTCCTTTTTCAGATTCGAATCGCGGCTGCATAGCGATCCATAAGCAGCGTACTGTCCAGTGCTTGCAATCGGGGTTTCACCAGGTCGTAAAGTGTTTCTGCCTCCCGAGCATCCCCCTGCTCAGCCAGTGCAATCGCGAGATAGGCGCGGTTGTAGTCGACAATCAACTGCAGCATCGGCTCACTGTGCGCGATGGGCAACAGGTTCTCCTGGCATTCGTGAAACAGCTTTACTGCATCGCCGCTACGCCCCTGATGCAGTGCCAGGATTCCTTTGAAATAGGGAAGCAGATATTTCAACAGTTCACTCAGCTGCTCTTGCTCTGCTTCTGCCATCAGTTGTTCTGCCAGTGGTATATTTTCTTCATATTTGAGTAAGGCATAGGCATAATCCAGTTGAGCTGTTGGATTTTCGGGAGCTGCTTCATACGCCCGTCGGTGACACTCAATCACCTGTTCGCGATCTTTGACGACCTCATACAGTTCAGACAGTCTGCCCAGATACATCCAGCGGGGGACATCGGGATCTTTTTCAAACGGCTTGACCAGTTTCATTCCCTCATCAAACTCTCCCTGAGCCGCCAGCGCGACAGCATGGCGGCAAGCCAGTTCGTAATCGGGAACTTTGCCGACAAGGGTCGGACAGAGATCAATGACTTCATCCCAGTGTCCCCAGGCAAAGGCCTGCATCAGTCGTTTGTATTTTCGCGCCGGTGACAAATATGTGAACCAGAGACTGATCGCCAGCGGCCATAACATTACCACGACGACACCGATATCTATAGGGTCCAGATCGTCAGGATTGTCAAACCAGCCTAACTTGTAATACCAGCGGTAAGCAAAGACCCCGATGACCAGCAGATAAAACCAGGCAGATTGCCAATAAGCACGCCGAAGAGTAAACAGTAGTTGCTGAAAATCGCTCAAATATTGCATCTTCACCAGATCTTCTGCTGTCAGATGCTCTTCCACATCCTTGTTGTCAGGGAATAGATTTGTCGCGGCTGCAAACGCATCATCGCTATGGAGCGTGATATCAACAAACCCCTGCTCTTCCAGGTCGTTGCAGGCTTCACGGGCACTTTCCGCCTTCACTCGATGGGTGTCTCGCTTTCCACGTGTGTCCGTAGCGGTGATCAGATAGACGGGCATAGGCTGTTCCTGAATAGCTGCAGTGACTTACTTTCTGTTCGACTCTGATGTACAGAAAGCGTTCGGTCAATCGATTACAAAAAATCTATCAACCAGTCTACCACGTCACATTCTTTCACTACACAATCTGGTTTCGATTTCATTCTGGAAAATCAAAATAATCGCCAGCCCCAGTCGTGTGCTTGATTTCTGCAACTCCCCCGTCCGGGATTGCAACAAAGTAAAAAAACATCGCGGACCGAAATCCGCGATGTTTGATTGAGTTCCGTTATGAACGGCTATTCGTGATGCTTTGCAGCAGGTTTATTCAGGCACAACCGGCGAAACGAAGTCAGACGGCTTGAAGGTCAGTACAGAGCAGTTAACCTTTTCCAGCATGCGCTCAGCGGTATTTCCAATAAAGAAACCACTCAAACCGGAACGTGCGAGTGTGCCCATCGCAAGCAGATTGACTTTATGCTCGGCGAGGAAAGCCGGGATTGCCACATCAGGAGATCCTTCCAGCACATGTACCTGCACGCCGTAAGTCAGAGTACGAAAGTCAGTCTGAGCCAGTTGCTCGTTGAGTTCGTTTTCGATTTCAGATTTGATGTCTTCGGCACACTTCTTGAGCGTCTCCTGGTTGACCCCCAGTCCTTTGAGACGTTCGTCCAGCCGTGTATCAATGGCGTGGACCAGATGAATTTTCATATCTGCCACCTGAGCAGACGAAACGATGAAGTTCAGAATATCGCTGCTGACTTCGCTCATGTCACTGGCGACGACGATTTCCGGAACCTCGGGCTCTTCATCAACTTTCACAGCATAGACCGGGCAGGGACACTGACGGAAGAGGTTCATCACGGTGCCGCCAAACAGGCGTCCGGTGAATCCATGTGGCCGTGTGCCGACCAGAACCATGTCGTGTTTCTCGCGAATCACTTCCAGAATAATTTCCCGCCACGGCGCACCGAAGGCGACTTTAGAAGAGCTCTCCACCCCTTTTGCTTTGGCTTGTTCGATCAGCTCACTCATCACGCGGTGGGCTTCGTCTTCGACATTATTTGTCAGGTGATCCCGGTCTTCTTCCAGCAGATGCTTGGTATGGGCCGAAAGATCCATGGCTGCAAAGAATTCGAGCCGGGCATTGAACAATGCTGCTACCCAGATGGCACGTTCGACAGCTTCCGCGGTCTGCTCGTTAAGCTCTTCTGCCACCAGGCGATCCGCGTGGGTCAGATCGACGCCGACCAGAATGGAATTGATGTTTTGCATGGGTATTCTCTCGTTGTATTGTTGAGCGTAAACCGGACTCTCCATCAATATTATGACAGAAGTCGGATCTGGTTCCTAGTTGAAATCCGTTGTTAGAACGTGAGTTATACCGACTCCGCCACACGAATGCCAATCTACGGACTCACCTCAGAGCTATTGTTTTGGCTTTTGCATCAGCAGAATAAATTCATGGACTTTATTCACGCGAAAGACCGAGGGAAAACCGAGTGGTCTGAGATTATTGTATTCAGCCTGACGGTTCCAGATGATCAGATCATCATAAATCATGCCGATCTCCTGCAGCCGGGCGGCGAGATCACTGTGCAGAGGAAAAAAGCGGCTTTTCTTGCGGAGATCCATCACAATCACACAACAGTAGCCTCCCGGCCTGAGCGCCGTTTGCACATCCTGAAAGACACGAGATAATTCCTGCAGGAAGTCTTCGTAATCTTCCACAACACCCAGATCGTGTTCATGATTTCCATAATGCCTGACCTCTTTATGGTCGGCGGAGCGGCGCTGGTTGAGCACGTCCCAATACGGGGGTGAGGTGATACAGAGATCCACACTGCCCGGAGTGACGTAATCAGACAGATTCAAGGCGGAACCGTGATGAATGCGCGAGCGGGTGGAAACGGTTTGCCCATCACCTGACTCATCTGTGAGCTCACTCAGTTCGGCCAGTCTCCGGGCGGCGATCTCAGCGTACTCAGCCGAGAGTTCCACTCCCACACCCTTTTTTCCCATCTTCTCCGCGGTAATCACCGTACTACCCGAACCGGCAAAAGGATCGAGAATCACATCCCCATCCAGAGGAAGAAAGGTCTCAATCAGTCGTTCTACCAGCATTTCCGGGAAGATCGCAGGATGCTTGAGCCGGCCTTCCGCGGTCGATTTACGAATGTCGCTCCAGACACTGATCGAGTTTTGAATCCAGCGCTTACCATCCAGGGAATTATAAGGAGGCGGTAGCGTTCTGGTTCGTTTCTTTTTGGCTGGTTTCGGATCAGAAGTCGACACGCGCGCTAAGCCTCCTGCTGAATAACGGCTCACTCGGTCATCTTTACTGCCTACAGGGTACCCGGTTTAGAGACTTTGTAAATAGGCATTCAGGTCTGCCAGGTCCTGTGGAGTGAGATCCTTCAAAAGTCCGGTTGGCATCAGTGATGTGCTTTTCTTGTTTTCAAAATCAATTTCATCCGCTTCAATGCGGGTGGTCTGATTGTTCGAATCCCGCAGGGTCAGCCCATCCACCGAACGGTAGACCACCAGCCCCGTATAAACTTTGCCATCCACAGTACCAACGATTGTGGTTTGATACCGGGGAGAAACATCCCGGTTGGGAGAAACGATCGCGGTGAAAAGATCCTCACGAGAGAAACGACGGGCGACTCCCGTCAAAGCTGGTCCCAGAGCACTACGGTTTCCGTGACACTGAATACAGGCCCGCTTCCGGAACAACGCTTCGCCCCGCTCCTTACTGCCGGTCTCCCAGTCGACGGTGGCCAGCACCGCATTTAATTTCTCTGCCTCTTCTCCCCCCTGCTGCAATACCATCTGATAGACCTGAGGGTAAGTTTTAGCAATCCACTCCTCCCAGGCCTGAACCAGGGCGCGGGCTTTATCCGGGTCGGCAAGATCCGAAACCTGACCAAACTGTTGCCCGGTCCAACGCTGCAGTAACGGTATGATCCGCGCCTGCAGATTTTTTTCCCGCTTGTCATGCCCCAGCCGTCGCAGTGTAGCAAACAGTTTCACCGTTTCTTCAGGCTGTTGAGGAGGGGACAGTTTATCGAGTGCCTTCACACAGGCTTCGAGCACCTCTATCTGGGATGATTCCAGCCCTGCGATAAATTTATCCCGATCCTGCTCTTCAGGTTGCGCTGCGAGAACTGCCAGCACAGCTGGCTGCAGCGCAAAATCGTCGTAGAGATCACGAATCATTTCGCGATGTGCGGGCTTTGTTGATTCGCCAAACACAAAAATCACATCACTATTCCACTGAAAATCAGGGGAGGCTTCGATCTTACGTTCAAAAGCTTCAATGGCCTTGCCTAGAAACTGGGGAGGCAGTTGACTGAGAAACAGCACATGCCCCGGCAGACCAAAGTCAGGCTGTTCCACAATCTGGCGTGGGAGGTCGGCGTCGATCTTTACCAGTTGACTGTAGAGTTCTCTGAAGCGGTCATCCCAGTTGGTATCCTGGGGCAGTTTGAACCGGATCAGTTTCTCATCGATGTGCACGAGGGCACTGGCGATTTTCTGCGACTGTTCCCGACTGCGGTCACTGGGAATGCGGGCCGCAACAATCAGATAGTGAATGTCGGTCACCGGATCGGTATCGTCTGTAATTTTTGCCAGGATACGATCCAGCAGCTTCGGATTATAAGGTGCAAGCATTGACAGCACCCGCGCCAGTTCATGATCGAGGATTTCATGACTGCTCGGAAAGGCCTGCATCAGACGGATGCGAATCGGGTCGAGGTGCCGTTCGTGATCACTCAGATCAACGCCGTTGGCATAGCCGTCAAAGACCGCTGCCATTTTTGTAGGTGGGCCCAGATCTCCGAGCCCCAGTTGGATCAGTCTCAAGGCATCCAGACGTAGATCGGTCTGGTAATCTCCTTCAAAAACCGTGATCCCGGTGCGGACCGCCAGGGGAACGACACCGCCCCCCTGCTTAATGACCGTCGCATAACCGAGCGTCATCAACGCGGCACCTTCATCAGGACCAATCCGTTCGGAGAGTGTTTTAAAGTTCTCAGCGTTCAATGTCGCAGCGGCTCGGGCTGCGGTCTGACGTACATATCGGGCCGTAGCCCCCAATGTCTGTTGCAGACCATCCAGGCACTGGCTCTGATCGATCTGATCCCCCAGCTGCATCAGCGTCTCCAGCGCGAAGCGGGATACAAGGGCTGAATCATCTTTGAGCAACGCATTCAGCCACTCGGTTTTGCGTGTTGGTTGATCGTGATAGGCAAGAGACCACGCCAGGCGGGCACGTACCCGCTCCGATTGATCCAGAATCAGGCGTTCGACAATTCGGTCCGGAAAACCTCCCAGTTGTTCGGTTACGATTTCAATCGCCCGTACACGCTGATCCTCGGGACGACTGCTGTCGAGGGCTGCCCGATAAAAGTCTTCCGGCTGCAGTTGTTTGAGCAGTGGGAGCCAGGTTTCCCGCGACCAGCTGCTCAAAGGCTGTGGAGCCGAGAGACAGGCGTCGAGTCCTGCAGGAGTTTCTGTGGAATCTGCGACTGGTGCCTCTTCAACATCCGCCAGATTCGGTTTTTGAGCAACCACCGGACCGACATAGTCGATGCGAAACACGCTGCCACGAGTACCACGTCCGCCGACACTGACATAGAGTGCCCCCTCAGCGCCGATGGCCAGATCGGTAGGAGCAAAGCCGAATTGCCCGACTCCTGTGATGAATTCGGTCGGCTCACTGGCATAACTGCCATCATAGTTTTCCAATGGAATCGCATGCACGCGGCCGAAAGTCCAGTCGGCCACAAACAGGGCTCCCTGATACTCTGCCGGAAAACTCCGATGTCGATAGCAGGAGACACCGGTTGGTGAACCACGATGAAAAGCGGCAACCGCGGGTGGCATGTCTAAAAATGTATCAGGTCGTTTCCAGCTGCGGCTTCGCCAGCCTGCATTCGAACCAGGGAGTACATGAAAGACACGCGTAGGACGGTACCACGGCAGCGAAATATCCCGCTCACCATCGCTGTCATAAGTAAAGACATCACCGTTGGCCGAGAAAGTAAAATCGTAGGCATTACGAAAACCGTCGGCTCGAACTTCCCCTTTTGTGAGATCGGGAGTGAGCCGCATCAGGGTGCCGGCATAAGGTTTCTTGACAGGTGAGTTGTCGAGCGTGATATATTTTTCATTGATGCCCGTTGTATTTCCGAGCAACAGATACCACCAGCCATCGGGGCCTTTCTGAATCGAATGGGTATTGTGTTCGCCACCAGTCCGGGTTCTTAAAAAGACATCCGGCTTGCCGTCTGCTCGATCATCGCCATCCTGATCGCGATAGCGGATCAGTCCAGCGTCTCCCGTGCAAAGTAAATCGCGGCCCAGAAAATACATGCCCTGGGCGCCACTGGCGGGACCATCTGCGTATTGTTTGAAGGAATCAGCGATGCCATCCTGGTCTTCGTCAATCAGGATGCGTACGTAACCCGGACCGGAAACGACAACGCGGCCCAGAGAATCGACGGTCATGGAATAAATGTCATGCGCCAGGTCATCATCGGCATATAACGTCGCGCGGAACCCTTCCGGAACCTTGAGCCCTGCGAAACTATCGGCTGGTTTTGTCTGCGCAACAAGAGTTTCTGCGCCAACAAACAGACAGAGGAACAAGATAGCAAATCGATTTCCAGTTCGTCTGTCGGCGCGTCGTATAGTAAATAACCGCATTGTGCCTCATAGGGTTGGTGGTTTGAATTCTCAAAAGATCCCGATCACTGAACCTCAGAGGAACGAATGTCAGGTCAGGTTGCCTCGATTGACTGCAAAAGTATCATAGTGCCTGTCAATGGTCTAAGGCAATCCCCGCTTCTGAGAGCCCCGAAATGGTTCATTTCGTAGAAACTGCGGCGGTCTTCCAGAATTCCGGGAGCTTGTCCAGGGTTTCTGCAACGATCTGCAGGATGGCTTGCCGCTCAGCTATGGGGAAGTTCTGGGGTTCGACGTCCCAATCCGCTTTCAGCGTAGAGTCATCTGCGTTCAGGAATTCATAAATATCCTTGAGAATCCGCAATCTGGCTCCTGCAGGCATCTTCTGGAAACCATCAGTGTAGATCAGGTAACTCAATCGATACTGAAACAACCGGGTTTTCAGATCGAAGTCTTTTAACGAGCGGCCCTGCGAGTCCCGCTTCCCCTGCCGGGCAAACCAGTCCTGATAACCGCTGGTGCCCTTCACCGGTGCCGTGAATGGAGCTTCATCCAGAAACAACAGATACCGCACCAGCCGCTGGCGGGCATCCGATTCCAGGCCCAGCTGATACTCCATACTGACGCGCGTGATCAGATTATGTGCGTGGACCTGATGATCCAGAACCAGGTGTGCCACCAGATCGGAATGTGGACTGAGATATTTTGTTGTATCGAAGAACTGATCGACGTGTGTCAGGTTGGCACGTAACGCCGGATTAGTTCGGAACTCTTCAATTGTCTCTCTGCCGAATACATTCCCCAGGTGTAGCATGTCTCCATGAGTGCCAGTCACGTACCAGCCACCCCAGCGTTTTTCGAGTGGTTTGTCATGAGAGATCTGCGAGTAACCGGAAATCGGGCGACCATGGTCATCGGTGAGAAAGGAACGGACGAGCAGTCCCGGTACCCGCAGGCTCGAATCTCCTGCATGACAGGCCAGACAGCGGTCCGAGCGGACGAAGCGGGGTTTCGCGGAAGCCTTGAGGTCCAGTTCATAAAAGATCGTTCCCCGCAGCGGGTCTATGGACGCCAGTTCCATCGAGCGAGCCCCTGGCACCCAGCCCAGGTAGATATCATCATTGAAATAAACCACTCGCGGATTATCAGGATTAATAATCCGTGGATTCAGGGCCGTTCTCGAATAGACCATCAACTGTGAAGACTCGGGCAGCTGTAACAGCTTGAGGACTTCCCTTAAATATCCCCACTCTGTATCAAATTTCAGCTCTCTATTTTGCTGAATCAGCTGTTCGTTTAAGAGTGTGACGGGGTCTGTTAAAGTGCCGGTACCATACGCTACGGGCTGTAATCCGTAGGGAACAGGATCCCTAAAGTCAATCTGACGCACAGGTTTGGTAGCCACCAGTGGTTCTTCGCCGGACAGATTGCCTACCAGCAGAAGCAACAGAATTCCAACTCTCAACAGGGGTGATATCATTGATTCAGCACGCCAATTGATCAATTCACATTGATGGGTTAAGATATTGAGAGACAACAGGTTGCCAGCTTTGCGATCAGTACTCTTCCCAGTTTACCAAAGGGGATGAGAAAGTTTGCGGGTCCGGCAACGGATTGTCAATGTTGACTCAAAAATCTAAAATCCGTAAGAAACGGCAAGGTTTTGTATCTTACTTCACAGAAGAAAACAGGCCTGTCACCGATATCATTCTACGTATTGTATAATTTAACGAGTGGGCTTTCGAGCCCGTCCGTGTTTGTCACACCTGAAATCACCTGCCTTTTAAAGACAGATCACAGGTTCCCTGGCGAACCTGCTCGACAGGAGTAGCCTGTCAGATCAGGGGTGATCGACCAACTACCAAAGTATCCGAGTTTTCTGGAAGGGTTTCATTTTGAAAACTCCCCGCCGCTATACCGCAACCGTCGCCTGCCTGACTATTCTCGCCTCCCTGTTCTGCAGTTCGCTGACACTCACAGCTCAGAAACCGTCTCTGCCCGATCTCTTCGGACAGAAACAGGCAGCATCCGGGAAGGAAACAAAGAACGCCAAGGCAGAAATCAGTGTCAGCCTGCTCCCTCAGGATGCCAAAGCAGGAGAGACCGTCACACTCTCACTGACCATGCTGATCCCCGAAGGTTCCTACACCTATTCAACCAACCCGACGTTTGGCGGCGCTACCAAGTTCGTCATTGAGGAATCGAAAGGCGTGACCGCCATCGATCAGCACTTCAATGCCGACCATCCTCCTAAAACCGTCTTCGAGCCCCTGTTCGGCAAAGAGATTGAAAAATACACCAAGAGCGTCATCTGGACACGACGCTTTAAGGTCAATAAAGACGTAAAAGAACCCAGCCAGGTTCAGATCAAAGGACAGATGCTCTATCAGGTATGCGATGCCAAGAATTGTGTGCCTTCGCAATACGCATTCTCTACAACCCTATCCGGAAAGCAGGAAAGTGCGCCGCTGTCATTTACCACGATTCCCGAACGGCGAAACGTACCTGATCCGATCGAATTGAAGTTTGCACTGGAACCAGCGGCTGTGAATCCCAAGCAACTGGTCGACCTGAAAATTACAATGAAGCTGGAACCGGAATTCCATACGTTTGCACTCGACCAGGATAAAACTCAGGCGGGACTGCCGACACATATCGAAATTCTGAAGCTCGAAGGTTTGAAATCCGTCTCGCAGCAGTTCAAAGCGACACCAGATCCCAAAGAGGAAACTCACGGAGAATTCAGCCAGCGTACCCACTACAACGAAGTGGTCTGGACGCGGCAGTTTGAACGGATAGCAGATGCCCGGGAAATTGGTGTGGAAGGAAAACTGACATACCAGATCTGCAATGAGGGCAGTTGTCGCCGCCCGATGCCTGTCGAGTTTCAGCTGGGAGATCTCACTAATGCACAGCCGGTAGCGATGTCTTCGCTGGAAGAACTTCACAGCAACAGTGCAGCTGACGACGACACCATCATTATCAGCTCTGAGGAATCCAACCGCAGTCTGTCTTCGTATCTGTTTTTTGCCTTCCTGGGTGGCTTGATTCTGAACGTGATGCCCTGTGTGCTGCCGGTCGTGGCGATTAAGGTCATGAGCTTTGTACAACAGGCGGGCGAAAGTCGACTCCGAATCTTTCTGTTAAATATCTTCTACTCACTGGGTGTCCTGGTCGTCTTTCTGAGCCTGGCTTCACTCGCGGTCTTCGCGGGACTGGGTTGGGGCGGACTCTTTCAAAGCACCAAATTCAATGTCATCATGGCCTGCATCGTTTACGCGATGGGCTTGAGCATGCTGGGCGTCTTTGAAATCCCGGTACCGGGCATGGTCGGCTCTGCCGCGGGCGGACAACAGAAAGAGGGTCTAACGGGTGCGTTTCTGACCGGGATTCTGGCAACACTGCTGGCGACTCCCTGTAGTGGCCCGTTCCTGGGACCGGTACTCGCCTGGTCTGTCAAACAGACACCTCAAATCACTTACCTGGTCTGGCTGGTCATGGGACTGGGCATGGCTTCACCTTATATCATCTTCAGCATTTTCCCCAACGCGATCAAATTCCTGCCCAAACCGGGTATGTGGATGGTCCGCTTCAAAGAGTTCTCGGGGATCGTGCTGATGGGAGCAGTGATCTTTATCATTTCGTTCCTGGACGAATCCCTGACCATTCCCGTACTGATCATGCTGCTGGGGATCACCACCGGCCTGTGGATGATCGGCAGCCTGTACTCACACAGTTCGCCTGCCCGGGTGAAGCTCGCGGTACGGACTGCAGCGTTACTGCTCACAGCGGGAATCTGCTTCTTTGGTTATAACATGAGTCAGAAGTCGACCAACGATCTTCCCTGGGTGCCTTTCAATGCTCAGGAACTGAAAAAACTGCGTTCCGAGAACCGGACCGTCCTGATTGACTTCTCTGCGGACTGGTGCCTGAGCTGTAAGACCAACGAGAAACTGGCTCTGAATACTCCCGAAACCCTGGAAATGGTCAGTAAGTATAATGTGGTGCCGATGTATGCGGACTACACAGATTACTCACCTGATATCAAAGCATGGCTGGACAAATTTGAGAGTGTCAGCATTCCCTTAACAGTGATCTTCCCCGCCAATAACCCCAACAAACCGATTATCATCCGTGACCTGTATACACAGTCCACGCTTTTAAGCGCCTTAAAACAGGCAGTGGATGAATCTCCCGCCTCGAAATCTGCCCCTAAACAGGCAATGGTTTCCGCTGAGAGCACCGAAGCACGTTAAACTCGCTCTCGTATGGGTTGTATGTATGCGGGCTCTGAGTCGAAATTGAGGCCCGTTCATACATCAACGCTTTTCGATTCCTGAACTTTTTTGTAAGGTATGATGCATTCCGTGAACGTACCGTTTCCGTACGATTCCATCCCCTGCTTTCCTGCTGACTTGAGCGGAATGGCGACAGCCACCGGTTGGTAATTTCGATTTCCAATGGCTGGCACCATGCTGCTCAGTAAAACACAATGATTCTCTGACACCGAGACCTGCCATGCAAGACACCCCCTCCGCTCCCGATCCAGAACAGAATCAAGAAGATGATATTGTCGTAGCTGCTCCCCGGCGATCGACCTGGTCTGAAATGAGAACGGCTGAAGACTGGTGGGCGATCTGGATCGGTGGAACACTGCTGGTAGTCTGCTTTCTGGTGATGTATTTTTCACTTCCCGCCGATTTCGCAGAACAGGTTAAAGCCGCGGAAGCTGCTGGTGAGAAGGTGAGTGCACACAGCCCTCTGAAACCGTGGCTGGCTAAACCGGGGTCCTGGACAGATAACCCGGTAGATTCTCTGTTTCCTCCTGAGAAATCGAGTCTGCTGCTGCCGATCGGTGTCGTCTTCCTCGTCAGCTTGATTGTGTTTTCGATTGGTGTCACAGCCATGGGACAGAAAGCCCCCCCTTTCGCTATTGGTTTCGTAGCGGTCTTTCTGCTGGCCACACTGGCATATATTCTGACCGGGCAAGCGGTGATCAAAAGTTATAACCTCGAATACGCACTCTGGGCATTGATGATCGGTCTGGTGATCAGCAATACCATTGGCACCCCGAACTGGATTAAGCCGGCACTTAGAACTGAGTTATACATCAAATCCGGACTGGTCATCATGGGTGCCAGCGTGCTGCTGAACCGTCTGCTCATCCTGGGTCTGCCTGGTATCTATGTGGCCTGGGTCGTCACACCCGTTGTTCTGATCAGCACTTACTTTTTCGGGCAGAAGTTCCTGAAAATGGAATCCCGCTCGCTGAACATGGTGATTTCCGCGGATATGTCCGTGTGTGGTGTCTCGGCTGCGATCGCCACCGCAGCCTCCTGTAAAGCCAGGAAGGAAGAGCTCTCCTTCGCCATCGGGCTTTCATTGACGTTTACGGTCTTCATGATGATTGCACTTCCCGCGGTGATTAAGGCGCTGGGCATGAGCCCGATTTTAGGTGGTGCCTGGATGGGCGGAACCATTGATGCAACTGGTGCGGTCGCCGCTGCAGGTAACCTGCTGGGACCAGAAGCAGAACAGGTCGCCGTCACCATCAAGATGATCCAGAATATCCTGATCGGCGTGACCGCATTTGGCGTCGCCGTCTACTGGGTCAGCTGCGTGGAAGGCAAAGAATCCGGTATCAAACCGGATGCGTGGGAAATCTGGTATCGCTTCCCGAAATTCGTTTTGGGCTTCATCGCGGCTTCAGCGATCTTCTCCCTCTTGTATGTATCGCTTCCCGGCGGAGATGTAGTGGTGCCAGCCATGGTGAAAGAATCGTCCAAGGTCTTCCGCGGCTGGTTCTTCTGTCTGGCCTTTATCAGCATCGGACTGGAAACCAACTTCCGCGAACTGGCGAAATTCCTCAAAGGGGGCAAGCCACTGATTCTATATGTCTGTGGCCAGTCTCTGAACCTGATTCTGACACTCCTCATGGCCTGGTTGATGTTCGAAGTCTTCTACAAGGATGTCGTCACTGAAGTCTTCAAGAAGTAGGCTGCCTGGCGCATAAAAAAACCCGGTCATTCAGGACCGGGGTGGTTGTTATTTCGCGAGTCATCAGGATGACTGTTTGAGCAACCAGACCAGCAGCCCTTTGGCAAGGTGCTTGCGATTCTCCGCCTGGTCGAAGACGATGCTCTGCTCGCAGTCAACAACTCCGTCTGTTACTTCCAGTCCCCGTTTCGCGGGCAGACAGTGCATGAAGCGACACTGTTTTCCGGCAGCGGACATCAGACTTTCCGTCACCTGAAAATCGGCGAATATCTTTTTGCGTTTTTCGGTCTCTGCTTCCTGTCCCATACTGGCCCAGACATCAGTGTAGATGACGGTTGCATCGGCAACCGCTTTCATTGGATCCGCTTCCAGTTCCAGCTGCAGGCCGGGATAATTACTCTTAAGTGTCGCCACCAGATCCGAACAGAGCTCAAAACCTTCGGGCGAAGAGACCACAAACGGCACATTCAGCTTGGCACAACAGTTAGCCAGCGAATACGCCACATTATTCCCGTCGCCGACGTAGACCAGTTTCTGCTGCGTCAGATCACCGAGCAGTTCCTGCATGGTAAACAGGTCTGTCAGCGCCTGGCAGGGATGACTGAGATCGGAAAGGGCATTGATCACACAACTTCCCGCGTGCTGTGAGAATTTTTCAATCAGCTCGTGTGAAAAGGTCCGCATGGTGATCACATCCGAAAACCGACCGATCACGCGGGCCACGTCTTCGATCGACTCACGACCATCGAGGCCTGCCTCTTTACAGGTGAAAAAACTCGAACCGCCGCCCAGTTCCCACATGGCTGATTCAAAACTGAGACGGGTCCGCAGAGAGGGTTTTTCAAACAGTTGGGTCATTGTATAACCCTGCAGTAACTGAGGACGCTCACCCTGCTTACGCTTGTCTTTGAGCTCTTGTGCTTGAGCAAAGATCTCAACTATTTCGGACGATTCCAGATCGTTTAACGTGACTAAATGCCTCATGGAAGTTCTCGATTAATGACGTTTTAAAAACAGGAATTCCTGTTCGCATCTTAAATTAAGACTCGAACAGGAATGTGTGAATGAATAATGGATGCTTGAGAGGGGCCGCGGCCTTATGCCTCTTCGGCCATTTCCCGCAGGACCGTTGCGATCAGTTCGCAGCCTTCCTCGACCTGCTCGGCGGTCACATTCAGAGCCGGCAACAGTCGAACGACGGTATCGTGCGTCGCGTTGATTAACAGGCCGCGTTCCATGCATTTGCCGACGGCGGGAGCAGAGGGGATATTCAGATCGACGCCGATCATCATCCCTTTGACGCGGACTTCGCGAATGATGGGAAGTTCCTGCTGAAGCTGTTCAAAGAACTGCTTGAACTTGTCGGACATGGCATGGCAGTTTTCCAGCAGATTCTGATCTTCGATCATCTGTCCCGTCGCCAGACCGGCAGCCATCGCCAGCGGGTTTCCGCCAAACGTGCTGGCGTGCATTCCAGGCCGCAGGCTGGGGGCAACCTCTTCTGTCGCAATCAGAGCCCCGGCAGCAACACCGCCGGCAATCCCTTTGGCCATCGTCATGATGTCGGGTTGTACGTCCCACTGCTGATAACCAAACCAGGTGCCGGTCCGTCCCATACTGGTCTGGACTTCATCGAAGATCAAAAGGCAGTTGGCTTCATCAGCGATTTTTCGCAGACCGGCCAGATAGCCTTGATCGGGGACATTCACGCCCCCTTCCCCCTGAACCGGTTCGACCATAATCGCACAGGTTTCGTCATCGACGAGGCTGGCGATCGCTTCGAGATCATTGAACGGAGCATAACGGAACCCGGCAACCAGCGGTCCCAGACCGGCATGGTACTTGGGCTGCGCTGTCGCGGTGACTGCAGCAAAGGTCCGCCCATGAAACCCGTTTTCGCAGGTAATGATCTTGGGCCGCTTACCGTCATAGTGCAGACGGGCCAGCTTGAGAGCCCCTTCATTTGCTTCCGCACCACTGTTACAGAAGAAGGCTTTTCCAAAGCTGCGACTACAGAGGAATTCTGCGAACCGTCCCTGAGCTTCGGTATACCAGGTGTTGGGAACATGAATCAGCCGGGAAACCTGATCCTGAATCGCAGAGACAACCGGTTCAGGACAATAGCCCAGAATGTTACAGCCCCAGCCGGGAAACAGGTCGAGATAACGGTTACCTTCCGCGTCCCAGACATAGCTCCCCTCGCCGCGTACCAGACTGATCGGGTAGCGACCGTAATTGGGGATCACATACTTGTCGAAGAGGGCAATCGTTTCCTGACTACTGGCATGTCCCGTTACTGACACTGAAACACCTCACTTGTAAGAGAAATCCGTAAATTCACAATATCGGTTTGATGGAAAGGAATTTTGACACTAATTCTTGAACTGAAGTTCGAAAAAAAAGCAAACTTTGACTCACCTGTGATTTCAGCAGTGAATCAGGCTTCCCTCCTGCAGCTGACAGCAGCGCAGAACGAAGCGGAAAATTATAGCAGAAGGCTTAAAATTTAGCAGCAATCCGGGAAAAAAGAATCGGATTACTCATCAAATATTCATCTAGCCTGCCTGGAGGATTTCCGCAACTTCTTTAGCAAAGTAGGTTAACACACCATCAGCCCCTGCCCGCTTGAAACAGAGCAGGCTCTCCAGCATGCATTTTTTGCGGTCCAGCCAGCCGTTCTGGGCGGCGGCAGAGATCATCGCATATTCCCCACTCACCTGATAAGCATAGGTGGGAACCTCAAATTCCGCTTTCACGCGGCGGACGATATCCAGGTAAGGCATTCCCGGCTTGACCATCACCATATCCGCCCCTTCACTGACATCCAGGTCCACTTCCCGCATCGCTTCGTCACTGTTGGCGGGGTCCATCTGATAGGTTCGCTTGTCCCCCGTTCCCAGGTTGGTCCCGGAACCGACGGCATCACGGAACGGGCCATAAAAGGCAGAGGCATATTTCGCCGCATATGCCATGATCTGCACGTGCTGAAAGCCGGCTTCGTCGAGGGCTTCTCGAATCGCCCCGATGCGGCCGTCCATCATGTCCGAAGGCGCGATGATATCGCAGCCCGCTTCCGCCTGCACTACAGCCTGCTGACAGAGAACGTCGATGGTCTCGTCATTGACCACGTATCCATCCTTAACGAGTCCATCCTGCCCGTGACTGGTGTAGGGATCCAGGGCGACATCGCAGAGAATCCCCAGATTCAGGTTTTGCTCTTTCAAAGCACGCACCGCCCGACAGACCAGGTTTTCAGGATTAAAGGCCTCTTCCCCCCCTTCGGTTTTCTTTGACGGATCGGTCGCAGGGAACAGGGCCAGAGCCGGGATCTGTAATGCTGCGGCCGCAGCAGCCTGTTCCACCAGATGATCGATGGTCAAGCGGTGGACTCCAGGCATGGAAGGAATCTCTGTTTTCTGGTTTTCGCCATCCTGAATAAAGACCGGCCAGATCAGATCATTTACTGAAAGCTGATTCTCGGAAACCAGGCGTCGTGACCAGTCGGTTCGACGATTCCGCCGCATACGTACCTGAGGATACATGAAAAACAGGGTCCTTCTTTATTTGAAGTCAGGGAATACCTATAAATTATAGATCGATTTCCTGATTATGGTCTAAAGAGCCTCGAATATAAAGGTACAGGCTCTTTTTAAATCTGGATGAGAGAACAGATTAGACCATTGCAATACCCCGAAAACTTCAATAGTGTATTAATTATATGTAGGGGATTTAACCCTCCCACCTTGCAGCTGAGATCACAGGTCCGACAGCCGACCTGTCGTCCTTCATCAGTGATACCACATTCTATAAAAGAACAGTGAGGATCTTCTATGCGAAGAATTAACATGGTGCTTGTCAGCTCCATTATGCTGTTATTCACAACGTCGCTTGCCTCTGCAGGCGACTGGGCGCATTGGCGCGGTCCGGAGCATAATGGGATCTCCCGTGAAACAAACCTCGTCGACGAGTGGTCCCTCGACGGTAAAAATGTGCTCTGGAAATCTGACATCGGTGGTCGGTCAGCCCCCATCGTATTGAATGGTCGCGTTTATCTGAATTGTCGCACCCACCACGATGTCACCGACCCCAAAGATAAAATCAATGCCCAGGAACAGGTCGTCTGCTGGGACGCCAAGACCGGCAAAGTAATCTGGAAAGATGTGTTCAACGTTTTCCAGACCGATATCCCTTCTCCCCGTGTCGGCTGGGCCAGCATGGTGGGTGATCCGGAAACTGGCAACGTCTATGTGCACTCTGTCAGTGGTCTGTTCCGCTGCTACTCATCTGATGGAAAAGTCCTCTGGGAAACATCACTGTCTGAAGACTACGGAAAGATTTCCGGTTACGGCGGACGAACCCAGACTCCCATCATTGATGAAAATCGTGTGATCGTCAGCTTCCTGCAACTCAACTGGGGTAAGACTGCTGCTCCACCACCAAAGCAGACTTACTACGCTTTCGATAAAAAGAGTGGCAAGCTGCTCTGGACAGCCGCTCCCGGCGGTGCTCCCTTCGACACCAACTATTCTGCTCCCATCGTGACTGTCATCGACGGCGTTCGTCAGTTGATTGCCGGTAATGCCGATGGTGGCTGCTACGGTATGAATGCCCGCACCGGAGAAAAGCTGTGGGGCTTCAGCATGTCAAAACGGGGTTTGAACTGTTCTCCCGTTGCTGACGGTAACCTGGTCTACATCACCCATGGTGAAGACAACATCGATAACGTGGAATTCGGTCGGGTGCAGTGCATCGACGCTTCCAAACGGGGCGACATCACCGAAACCGGCAATGTCTGGCGTGTCGACGGCATTAAAGCCGGCTATGCCAGTGTCCTTGTCAAAGACGGAATTCTGTATGTCGTCGCCGACACCGGTCAGATGTATGCATTTGACAGCAAGAACGGTAAGCAGCTCTGGACTCACAACCTCGGAACCGTTGGAAAAGGTTCTCCGGTCTGGGCAGACGGTAAGCTGTATGTGATGGAAGTCAACGGAAACATCTTTATCCTCAAACCGAGCCGCGAAAAATGTGAAGAACTGTCTCACGTCCAACTGCTGGCTCGCGTCGACAAAGGGATGGATGAAATTTACGCCTCTCCCGCAATTGCTAATGGTCGAATTTATTTCGTTACGCGTGACCGTACGATCTGTATCGGCGACGAATCGCTGAAGCCGAGCAGCGATCCGGTGCCTCCTCTGAAAGAAGAAAAACCGGTTCAGGATAAGATTGCCACCATTCAACTGGTGCCTTATGAAATTGCAGTTCCCCAGGGAGATAAGATCGATTATCAAATCCTGGCTTACGATGCCAACGGCCGCTTCATCAAAGAAGTAGAAGGGAAACTGACTCCCGGTCCCGGCATGGAACAGGCGAAAGTGGATGGCATGTCGGTCACCACTCCGAGTGACCTGAAATCACCCGCGGCAGGAACCATCTCTGTTCAAGTTGGTGATGCTACTGCCGAAGCCCGTCTGCGTGTCTTCCCACCTCTGCCCTGGAAGTATGACTTCGAAGGTATGAAAGGGAAACAGGTACCTGGCAGCTGGGTGAATGCGTTCCTCAAACTGCAGCCAAACGAGCTGGATGGCACCACGGCAATGAAAGCCAGCCCGGGTAAAGGTCGCCCCAGTGCCAGCGTCTGGCTTGGTCCCTCTGACATGAGCAAGCTGGCACCGAACGGTTACACTGTTCAGGCAGACGTGTTCATGAAGGAACAGAAACGTAAGCTGGCCAGTGTCGGCGTCACCGTGAATCGTTATGACCTGATCCTGAAAGGTAACTCGAGCAAGCTCGCAATCCAGAGTTGGGCTCCGCACCAGCGGATGGCCAAGGAAATCCGTTTCCGTTCTGATCCGGATGTCTGGTACACCATGAAGCTCAAAGTTGAGGTCAAAGATGGACAGGCAACGGTAAAAGGCAAAGTCTGGCCTCGTGAAAAACCGGAACCCGAAGAGTGGACCATCGAAACTGTCGATCCGCATGCGAATGAGAAGGGAAGCCCAGGGCTTTACCTCTACCGTCTCGCCGATGTTTACTTTGATAACGTCATTGTCTCTGAGGATAAATAATGAAAAAGATTCTATTACGATTTGCCCTGTTGAACTCATTTGCATGCTGTGCACTGCTGGCTTCCACAGGTTGTGAATCCCGCGATGCTGAGAAGCCGGAAGCGATGCCGGAAACAACGACGGACCTGGGTGGTTCTGCTCCGATTGAAGAAGCAGGTTCAACCACCGGTGGTGCCGGCGTGAATGTTCCGGAAGAAAAACCGGAGATGAAAAATTCAGAACCGGCTCTGGATCCTGATGGGAACCCCGTAAAGCCTGAGGCAGAAGCCAAGCCGAAAGCCGAGGAAAAGCCCAAAGCCGATCCTAAGCCAGAAAAGAAAGCTGAAGAAACCTCGCAGACCAAGCCTGAAGAAAAAACAGAACTGGTCAGCAAAGAGGCAAAATCCGATGCGAAAGTCGCAGGCGACTGGCCGATGTGGGGTGGAGATCCAACCCGAAACATGGTCAATAAAACCACTGGTATCTCTCTGAATTTCAAACCCGGCGAAGGGGATGATAAAGGCGAGAACATTGTCTGGGTCTCCAAACTGGGTTCACAAACTTACGGTAACCCGGTTGTGGCCAATGGACAGGTTTACGTCGGTACCAACAACGGCGGTAAGTATCGTCCACAGCACAAAGACGACCTCGGTGTCGTACTCTGCTTTGATGAGAAAACCGGTGACTTCAAATGGCAGCTCTCGCGAGAAAAACTGCCCCAGGGTCGAGTCAACGACTGGCCGGAACAGGGGATCTGTTCGACTCCCTGTATCGAAGGAGACCGTGTCTGGGTCGTTACCAACCGTTGCGAACTGATGTGCCTGGATGCGAATGGCTTCTACGACAACGAAAATGATGGCCCTTACAAGGATGAAAAGGACACCGACAAAACAGACGCCGACATTATCTGGAACCTGGATATGATCGAAGACCTGGGTGTCTTCCCGCATAACCTGGCAACCAGTTCGCCGGTCGTCCATGGTGACTATGTCTTCCTGCTGACATCGAACGGCGTTGACGAAGCTCACCTGGAAGTCCCTGCTCCGCGGGCTCCCTGTTTTCTGGCAATCAACAAAAACACCGGTGAGATCATCTGGGAAGACAATACTCCGTTCGACCAGATTCTGCACGGTCAGTGGTCATCACCCGCCATCGGCGTAGTGAATGGTCAGACCCAGGTTTACTTCCCCGGTGGCGATGGCTGGCTGTATGCCTTCACCCCTGAAGGTGATGGCGACGGTAATGCCAAACTGATCTGGAAATTCGACCTGAACCCCAAAGACTCCAAATGGGAACTGGGTGGTCGCGGTACCCGTAACGCAATCATCAGCACCCCAGTCTTCAAAGACAACAGTGTTGTTCTGGGTGTCGGACAGGACCCGGAGCACGGTGAAGGGGTCGGCCATATCTACCGCATTGATGCCACCAAGAAAGGTGATATCAGCCCACAGATCTCTGATGGTAAAGAAGGCTGGAAAGAAAACCCGAACTCGGGCCAGATCTGGCACTACGGTGGTGAAGACACCGATGGTAAGCTGACCGGCAAGAAAGGTGAGCTGCTTTACCGTCGAACGATGTCAACTGTCGGGATCGAAGACGGACTGGTTTATGCACCAGACCTGAGTGGTTTCGTACACTGCCTCGATTTCGCAACCGGTAAACGCTACTGGGAATACGACATGTTTGCCGCCTGCTGGGGATCCCCCATGGTGGTTGATGGAAAAGTATTCATTGGAAACGAAGATGGAATGCTGATCATTCTCAAAGCCGGCAAGGAAAAGAAACTGCTGGAAGAGAAGACCTTCAATTCCTCAATCTACAGTACACCCACGATCGCCAACGGACATATGTTCGTTTCTGACCGTTCCCGGCTGTACAAGATCAAAGTAACTGAATAATAAGCAGTTACGACGATCAACTAAACCTGAAAAGCAGAAGTCTTCCCGCGAAGGCTTCTGCTTTTTTCTTGCGCCTCTGAAATTCGGTTTTGACATAAATTCACTTTTTTGATACACCCCGCTCACCATTCCCACACCGCCCCTGCGACAGGCAGGGGGGACTCACCAAATCTGAGCAATCTCACCAGCTGGAAACGACGTCTGTCTAACTGGCGAAACGGGTATCAAATCATTCATGTCACCTGCCATTATTGTCGTCCCCTGTTATAACGAAGAGAAACGGTTAGAGATCCTCCAGTTCCGTAAGCATGTCGCGCGGCACCCGGAGCACTCTTTTCTGTTCGTTAACGATGGCAGTTCTGATCGCACCGCGCTGATCCTGGATGATTTGCATGCTGCTGATCCCGACCACTTTGACGTTTTACATCTTTCCCACAATCAGGGAAAGGCAGAGGCAGTCCGCCAGGGAATGCAGCAGGCATTGCAAGCTGGTGTGGAATACGCAGGTTTCTGGGACGCAGATCTTGCTACCCCCCTGGAATTCATTCCGGATTTTGTCGCGCAGCTGGAACAGATGCCTGAACGATCCATGGTTCTGGGTGCCCGCGTCAAACTGCTGGGACGGCAGATTGAAAGAAAACAGCTGAGGCATTACCTGGGCCGCATCTTTGCAACTTCGGCGTCTACAGTATTACGACTGCCCATTTATGATACACAGTGCGGTGCAAAACTGTTTCGTGTCACGCGGGAAAACCAGAGTCTGTTTGCCACACGTTTTCTCACCAACTGGATCTTCGATGTGGAGTTGCTGGCAAGGTCGCGGCAGTTGGAGCGGTTCTTTGGATGCCCCAGGCTGGAAGACACCGTCTATGAACTGCCCCTGACCAGTTGGCGGGATGTGGCAGGCTCTAAAGTGAAGCCTCACGATTTTTTCAAAGCGTTTTTTGAGCTCTGCACCATTTATTGGCGCTATCTGCGTCCTTCTCTGAAATCGCCCTTCACTCAGCTGCCGGCTCAGGTTGAAACGCAGTCGAAGCGCAAAGCAGCATAAGCCGCACAAGTCAGAGATCAGTCACTGTGAATATTAAACCACTTTTTACAGTAACTGCACTTCACATCTCCATGAGGTGAAACGTCCGACTCTTCCCCAATCGGTGCATTGCAGTGCGGGCAGGCATAGCTGCTGCGTTTCTGCTTCTTGCTGGAGGATGGTTTCCGGATAGCCCTGACCCCGGTCAGACGGCTGCCCCTGGCGGTGAGCGACCTGAAAGCCGTGAAGCCACCGACCATCACAAAGGGGATCGAGATCAAAGAACCAATGATGCGAAAAAACAAGGGTGGCGAATGGAATCCACCGAAGGGTTGAGACCACAGAAAGGTGATCAGCGTCAGACCAATTCCACCAAAAACACAGCCAATCACGACCCCGACCAGACGGGCTCCCGGTGAAATATTCTGCTGACGCTCTTCCTGCTCGCTCATGATTCTCCCTGAATTGTTGCCTCAACTGACGGTAAGCGGGGTTGAGACTATTCCGCCTCGACTTCCTGTGACATGACTTCCCGATATGCGATATCCTGCAGCAGGGCATAACGGACGATATTCAAAGCCAGGTTCACTGCATCCTGGGGCACATAACCGGCACAGGCGACCGACGCCTGCTGCTCCAGGGCACAGCTGATATCGTACTTACTATATATTACAGCCAGGTGCCCATCAATTTCAATTCCTTCAAGCAGCGGTTCAACGACCAGGGTTTCCGCTTTTAGCGGCTGGTTTACATCGTTGACTTCCATCTGGCGACGACGCACGCGGCGCACGTCATATCCGGTCTGCTCCGAAAACAGAGGGTGATCGACGGGAATGCGTTTTAACTGTTTGGTTGGAAACATTTCCTGCATCAGTTGACGAAAGCTTTTATCGAAAGGCTGTGCGCCACAACAGGCATCAGCAAAAAGCACCGCGCCATTATCCAAGGCCTGTTTCAGGGTCGACTGTTCCGTTTTAGAGAGGCTGAACTGGCTTCTGCCATGCATGTACAGCAGCGGGTACTGCATCAGATTAGGATCGCTGGCCGGCAGACTGGGCGTTTTCGTGGAAGCGATCATTCCCGCATTTTGATTCAGAGCCTTGAGCAGATTAGTCAAAGCCCGTGGTGCCGCATCCCAGGTGCCGTTATGACGGATCTTGGCGATCTGCAGAAAGCCCCGTTCGACCTGATTCTGCAAACCGTTCTCACTGGCCAGTTCTTCCTGGTCAAGTTTGTTTGGTGGTTCTCGACCTGTCGCATATGCAATCACGTTGGTTCCGATCCGGACAGCACGCGTGATCATGGAAGTTGCTTTCACCGGCCGATCCTGAGAGGGGAACCGCATCCATTTGTCCCAGAGACAGGCCAGGTCGTCAGGGCAGTAGATAATGGAAGTCCGGCAGCCGACATCGACTCCATAGAGTTCGACACTATCCGCATCGAGCAGATATTCGCAGCGAAAGACGGGATGTTCAGCCGTCAGCCGTTTCAGCTGGACTTCCCCCTGCGGATACATTTTTTTGATCAGCTCTCGAAAACCACGATCAAAGCCAGCCCCGTTACAGTTATCAACGGCAAAGATAAAGCCCCCCTGCTCCACAAACTGTTTGAGCATGTTAACCTCAGGTACTCCAAACTGGGGATCTTCCTGACCACTGATAAACAGCACAGGAGCCTGCCGGAGAACCTGTACGCCGCCCCCCTGAATCGCCAGGTCGAGATTTACGGTCTGCCAAGTCAGCAGTTTCGGCCAGTCAGGGCGTCCGGAAAGCGCATCGGTCAGATTCAGAATATCATTCTGATGATGATTCCAGTTTGGAATGGTTCCCGGCTGCAGTTTTACCTGTCCCTCGGTTTTGTACTCCAGCTTATTGATCAAGACCGGGGCCAGGCCTTTGGAGAGAAAGAGCAGAACAAAGCTGGTTCCCAATACGGGATCGGATTCCAACTGGCCGGCACCACGCCATGAGCCATCCCGCACCGACTGTCTCTGAGTCAGAAATGCGGCCCCTTCCCGATACCAGTCATGTTTGCCAAAGAAGCGGGTACCGCTCAAGCGTCCCGCACGTTCCAGACCATACAGATAATAAAGCAGCCAGGAGTTGACTCCCGGATTGGTCCCCACGGAAAAATGGGTGGTCATCCAGTGAATGGCCCGTTCGATTGATTTGTCTTCTTCTTTTTGATCACAGCAGACAGGAGTACCATCGGGATTCAGTTCCAGGTCGTCTCCCAGCATCGAATTGACGATCACCATGGTAGCGATCCCCGCGACGGTCATACTGCCTCGACTCGCCCCGGCGTTGGACTGATAGCCCCAGCCTCCATCGCCACTTTGCTGTGTAGACCAATACTGTTTGATGAGTTTCCAGGTCTTCTGGCTGACTGGTACCCCCGCATGCACGGCATCCCGCAGAGCGAGTACCGCGTATTGACTGTTACTACGATCGGCAACTCCAGCTCCTCCAATGGCCATCCCGGGTCCGTAACTCCAGCCTCCCGCATCAGGCCCGGTCGTCACCTGACTTTTCTCAAGTCGCGCCACCAGGGACTGAATCAGAGGTAAATCCCGTTTGCCATCTTTAGCGGCTGCCAGCGCCATAATCATCAGGCTGGTCTGGTAGGTTCCCCTGGGTTCCGGGGCGCGGAGGGTTCTGAGGTATTTGAGACCACGCTGGACGGGCTCATCATCAGCAGTCATGCCACAGTTGATGATGGCCATCAGAGCCAGACAGCTGACGCCGGGAGTATAATTCTTCCCCGGACCGGACCAGGAACCATCGCCCTGCTGTTCCTGCAGCAGAAAGGCTTTTCCACGCTCGATGGATTCCAGTACCGCCTTGGCTGACAATTCCTGTCCCTGCGCAAAAACAGCTCTGCTGGAGAACAACATGAGGGAAATGCATAGGACTGCTGTTAACGTCCAGCGCAACGCCCGATACGCTCTACGATAATGCGGAAAATCCATTACGTTTCACTTTCGATTCCGAAGTTCATCACTGGTTCAGAGCCTGCGCAGCCCCTTCTCTCCAGAACTGTGTCCGGAAACTGATTTGTTTAAATATTATGCATTCTTACCAGATATTTTACCTATTCCAGATGAATTGTTTGATTTTTCACCCGTCTCGCTGATTGTATCATATTTGCGTTCGCAAGTCAGCGGGTCTCTGTTTCTCTCGGGATTGAAGATGGCTATAATTACCAAGACTGACTGCGTATTTTCACACGGACTGAAGGCTGTCCGCATTGATGATCGATGCCGGTCAGCCTTTTGAGTCAGTCAGGCCTGAACCACGAGACAGAATGGAAATCCCTTGGCTACCGAAAAACGCGACTTTGACGAATTTCTGGAGAAACTCAAACGTCACCATGACGTGATGGTGGACGAACTGCATAAGGTCGTGATCGGCCAGGATGATGTGATCGAGCAGATCCTTGCAGCCATTTTCACAGGGGGGCACTGTCTGCTGGTCGGGGTTCCTGGACTCGCTAAAACCCTGCTGGTAAGTACCATTGCCCGCATTCTGGATTGTGATTTCAAACGAATCCAGTTTACCCCCGACCTGATGCCTTCAGACATTACCGGTACCAACGTGCTGGAAGAGGAAGAATCGGGCCGTCGCTCGTTCCGATTTGTCCAGGGCCCTGTATTTACCAACATTCTGCTGGCTGATGAAATCAACCGAACTCCGCCTAAGACACAGGCTGCCTTACTGCAGTCGATGCAGGAGCGGGAAGTGACGGTGGGGCAGACCACCTATGATCTGCCGGAACCGTTTTTTGTGATCGCCACCCAGAACCCGATCGAACAGGAAGGAACTTACCCCCTCCCGGAAGCACAGCTCGACCGATTCATGTTTAACATCAAGGTGGAGTATCCGAACCTGGAAGAGGAAGAACAGATTCTGGCAGCCACCAGCTCCAGCGAGAAACCGGAAATTCGCAAAGTCCTTTCGGCCAAGTCGATTTTATATCTACAGCGGCAGATCAACATGATCGAAGTCGGCCCGCTGACAATCAATTACGTTACGCGACTGGTCCGTGCGACTCGGCCCAGTGACGGCTCTGCGCCAGCCTTCATCAAGCAGATGGTTGACTGGGGAGCCGGCCCCCGTGCCGGCCAGTATCTAATCGCGGGAGGCAAAGCCATTGCCGCCATGGACGGTCGTGCGAGCGTCTCATTGAATGATATTCGTCGCGTGGCGGTCCCCGTACTCCGTCATCGTATTTCCACGAACTTCCAGGCGCAGGCCGAGGGGATGGTCACCGAGGATATCATCGGACGTCTGCTGGAAGAAATTCCGGAACCCAACATTCCCAAGTATGAGTGAAGCGCGAATTTCAGTAGGCAGTCAGCTCTGCAGAATCGTTGAGTTGATGCTGCAATACCTTCTGGATTTTGGCCCGTAGATTACGAATTTTGATCGGCTGAACGAGAATCCGGGAGCGATCAGTCTTCTTCAGCGTTTTCTTGATCGCGGCATTCTTCTCTGACAGAACCAGGATGGCTGCCAGATCCGGATCCATGGCGAGTGCCTGCTTGAAGGCTTCGACACACCCTTCGCCGATGGAATCTTCCATGAAGACAATGCAGTCGGGGGCATTGTCTTTCACCCGCTGCATGGCCCGATCCAGGTCACTTAAAATCAGGACGCGGTAACCGTGTTTGGTCAGGTAATCCCGCAAGACATCCTGGTGCTTGGAACGATTCTCGATACACAGGATCGTCGGCGGAGCGATTGCCATTTTCAGATCCTGCTCTGCACTCGCTTTGACATCAGCAGTTGTCTGTGGTTTCGGTGTCTCTTCCGCTCCACTGAGCTGAGCACGGACTTCCAGGAGATCCTGAACCGCTTCGGTCGCTGTCTGATACCGAACCTGTGGCAGATAGGCCATCAGTTTTTCCAGAACGTCTACAACGGCTTCAGGCAGATCGGGCTCGATCGTAGTAATCGAAGGAACCTGTGAGTAGCGGGTCGGCCGCTTACGTTCCTCGATATCTTTCGTGCGTGGGAAAGGAGGCTTACCGCAGAGAAGTTCGTAAAAGATGGTGCCCACAAAATAGAGATCGCTACGGGGGTCATTTCGGGGAGCCCCTGTTGACTTTTCCAGCGTCCCGTATTCGACGGCGCGCTGATGCGCTTCACCAGCACCGGCGGCATCATCTTCACCAGCCAGACCAAAGTCGATCAGCTTGGCCACTCCCTGAATCGACATGAGCACGTTGGTCGCTTTCATGTCGCGGTGCGTGTACCCCAGACGGTTGGCGTACTCCAGCCCTTCGCAGATATCGATGGTGTAATTGACGGCTTCCAGGGGAGAGAGCTTTTTGCGGATAGTGATAAAGTCCCGCAGATTTCCACCTTCCACAAACTCCATGGTGAAATAGTGAATATCGTCCTGCACGCCGACATCGAAAATCTCTACGATGTTTTTATGCTTGAATTGCTTGCAGACTTCTGCTTCCCGGCGAAACATTTTTATGTTATCGGGATCCTGAGCCCAGCGTTGCCGAAGAACTTTGACGCCAATCATGCGTCCATCTTCCAGAGATTCTGCGCGATAGACGCGGGCAAAACTTCCGGAGGCGTTCTGGTACATCAGCTTGTTACCGCCCAGAACGAGCCCTTCTAACTCATTGTTTTTCAGTCGACTGGCCTGAAACGAGGTGATCAGGTTTTTGCGTTCCAGTAACCGAATCAGTTGATCGTCATCAGCTGCTTTGTCCTGAAGTTCCTGCAGGCAGGCGTCCATCTCGTCTGGTTTGACGAGCTTCAGATCAATCAGCTGCGCACTGAGTTTCTTTTTGCGCGACTTCTTATTGAAAAAAATCATTCGTAGTCCATGCCCTGTTGATGCACACCAGGCAAAGAATCGTTACTCAGCAAACAAATAAGTACGGTGGCTACACATGACTGATCGATGTGCCTGCCCAAAACTGGCGAATCAGAAAAATGAATAACTCGTTTGGACTGAGATCCGACTACCGGGTACCATCCCAATTAGAATTGCGAGCCCGAAAATAATAATAAAACAAAGGCCCTCAAATAGACACAAAATTCCGTTGATGAAAGTTTGATGTCTGAAATATGAATATCAAATTATAACATTGGAAATGGCGGAAGGGAATCAGTGAACACGCGAGCAGAAAATTATTTTGACTTTTTCTGAGGTGAAATAAGCGTATTCGTTTTAAGCAGCACAATTTCAGGAATTGACGAGCAGTGTGCCGTATTTGACGGAACCGCAGGATAGAACGGTCTGGATATTCATCCGGGATCCCGCTCCTTCGTAGTGGAAGAGAATCAGATCGGCCCGGGAACCGACTTCCAGCTTGATTTCTTCAAACCCAAGCAGTCGAGCAGGGTTCAAGCCAGCCATGTCGAGAGATTCCTGCAGAGTGATTCCAGCCATGTCGATGGCGGTGGTGACGCAGGTATCGGTCTCCAGACCGGAGCCGGCGAGTAACTGCCGCTGACCGGCGATGACGATTGGGCCATCTTCTAGGACTTCCATCTTAACGGAACCTTCATCGTAGATTCCGGGGGGAGACCCGGCCAGACCTGAGGCGTCGCAGGTAATTACGACATTCTCGACACCTTTGGTTTTGATAATGGTTCTGACCACACTGGCGGGCAGGTGATGTCCGTCTGTGATGATGCTGGCCATCAGGCGCGGTTCACCCAGCTGCTCCCAGATGTAATTCGGGTGGCGACGCAGGGTTCCATGTGCGCCATTGCCCAGGTGAGTACTCAGGCGAGCCCCTGCATCAACGGCTTCGGTAATCTGTTCGGGTTCTGCAGCAGTATGCCCAATGGAGACAACAACCCCTGAGGCAACGGCTTTTTTGATAAAGGGGATGGCGTTATCGACTTCAGGAGCCAGTGTAATCAGACGAATGCGATTTCCGGAAATCTCCTGCAGGCGGCTGAATTCATCCCAGTCGGCAGGGCGAACCTGATCCAGAGGATGAGCACCACGGGGTCCCTGGATCGGCGAAATGAAGGGACCTTCCAGATGACAACCGGGAACCATCTGCTCCACCCAGTCGTTTTCTTCACACGCCTGACGAATGGCAGAGAAGCCGCTGACGTAGTCTTCGTAGGAACTCGTAATCAGTGTGGGACAGAGACGGGTGATGCCGTACTGGTAATGTTTCTCCATCACCTGGCAGACTTCATCCGAAGTCAGACCTGGTTTGTTGAACCAGATACCACCGTGGCCATTGATCTGCAAATCAAACATTGATGGAGCAATGAAAGGCAGTCCGGCTGCTTCTGAATCAGGCAGCAGCTCAATCGAAGAGATCTTGTTTCCCTTGATCTTCACACTGACAGCCTCAAATGTATCGTATCTTCGTCCGACTAACTCCATCAATTGCCTCGAGCTCTAAAACAATTTGTAAAAGAAAATATTGGGTTCACGAATGAGCGGCTAGCTAAGGTTTATTTAAACTTAGAAAGTATAAGAAATGCACCTCAATGTCAAAAAAAGAATTTTCTCAACACTGCCTTATACCATGAAATTCATGCAATTTACAGTGCGAGAATCTATGTTTATGTATCGCAGGAAAATTCTATGTATTTTTTGAGGGAAACGGGTGTTTTACCGCGCCTGAATGAGTAGAATTGATAGTAAAAATTATATTTGTTCAGTAATTCAACACCCGTAGGGGAACTGAGTGCCTTCATGTATCTGAAAATGGCCAAACGCGTCTTAATGGAAACAGACAAAAGACTTGTCTGGAAACTGGCTTACAATTTCGGTTTCAAAGGCGCCCTCTCGGTTCACAAACATAAAAAACGCCTGAAACGCGGTGAGTTCTTCCCCCCCTTCCTCTATGTCTCGGTAATTAACAGCTGCAACCTGCGTTGCCAGGGCTGCTGGGTCGATGTCGCCGCCAAACAGGAAAAGATAGATGTCGAGGCGATGTCAAAGCTGATCGGCGAAGCCAAAGAAATGGGGAACTCCTTCTTCGGCATCCTGGGGGGTGAGCCCTTCATGCATCCTCAGTTGCTGGAAATTCTGGAACGTCACCCCGACTGCTACTTCCAGATTTTCACGAACGGACAGTTCATTACCGACGAGATCGCAAAGAAGCTGCGAAAACTCGGCAACGCGACTCCGCTGATCAGCGTTGAAGGGAACGAGATCATCAGCAATGAGCGTCGCGGGCGGAGCGATGTCTACAACAAAACGATGCAGGGAATTCAGAACTGCCTGAATAACAAACTGCTCACCGGTGTCTGCACCAGCTTATGCAAGTCGAACATTGATGACCTGCTGACTGAAGAATGGGTCGACAAGCTGATTGACATGGGGGTCATGTATACCTGGTACCACATTTACCGTGTCGCCGGCCCCGATCCGAACCCGGAACTGGCGCTCTCTCCGGAAGAGCAGTTGCGAGCCCGCAAATTCGTTGTGGATATTCGGGCCCGTAAACCGATTGGAGTGATCGACGCCTACTTTGATCACGATGGAACCGCACTCTGTCCGGCAGCGACCGGCCTCAGCCATCACATCAATCCCTGGGGCGATATTGAACCTTGCCCCGTGATTCAGTTCGCCACTGATTCCATCCACGATGAATCCAAAACACTGAAAGAAAAATTCGTGCAGTCGGAGTTCCTCAAAGACTTCCGACATGTCGTTCAGCAGAACACGCGTGGCTGTATCATTCTGGAGCGGCCCGATCTGCTCGAAGATCTGGTTAAAAAGCATGGTGCCAAAGATTCCACATTCCGGAAACAGGCGATGCAGGAACTACAGAATCTGGAAACGCGCACTTCCCAATATTCACCCGGGAATGAAGTTCCCGAGAAGAGTTGGGTCTACCGCATTGCCAAGAAATTCTTCTTCAACGATTTCGGCGTCTACCAGGGAACGGACCATAGCCAGACTGCAGCTCCCGGAATCCTGGCGAATCGCAGTGAGTCAACCACTCCCGGAAATCCTCCCGATTTCATTCCCCTGGAAGCGTTGAAATAACAGCATTCTTTGATCGGCTTACCCTGCGGGAAGCTTACTCATCCTCTTCCGCTAAATTCACGATCAGTGTGGCATCAGCCGAAGCACTCCGAATGCGCGGGACATCTGTGGCGGTCTTTTCCAGAGCGGCCCTGGATTCCATATGCACTCTCCACCATTCGCTGGCGTCCTGAAGGGACCACTGCCCATCCTCCTCACAACGTGTCAGGGACAAGACGAGTTCTGAGGCAGACTGAGGCCGTTTATCGGGATCTTTCTCCAGGCACTGCATAATGATCTGCTCCAGGTCGGCCGAGACCGGCTTTCCCAGTCGCTCGGAAGGAGATTCCGGATCATCCTGAGTATGCTTCATACAGATCTCAATGATCGATTCTCCATCGAAGACGGTGGTTCCGGTGAGCAGATAATAGCCGACCGCACCGAAGGCATACAGGTCGCTGCGTGCATCGACCCGGTCCGGATTTTTGATTCCCTCCGGTGAGAGATACATGGGGGTTCCCGCCATCGCGTTCGTCGAGGTGAGCGTAGCCTGCTCGCGACCATCGACCGCTTTGACGAGTCCAAAATCGAGGAGCTTGATGAAATCGTAAACGCCCCCTCGATGCGTCAGAAAAATATTGGCCGGTTTGACATCCCGGTGAATCACTCCCAGTTGATGGGCTTCCGCAAGGGAACCAGCGACCTGCTTGAGCAGATGGATCACCCGAGCTTCAGGCAGGGGGCCGAACTCTTTGACCAGATCATCGAGGTCAATGCCATCCAGCAGTTCCATGGCATAATAGAAAACTCCTTCCGGAGTGCGGCCGTAGTCGTAGATGGCAATCGTATTCGGATGATTAAGCTGACTTGTCAGCTGTACTTCCCGTTCAAAACGAGCTACTGCTTCGTCGGTCGTTTTTTCGATATCCAGCAATTTGATTGCCGTCGGTCGGCGGAGCATGGCATGCTGACCGCGATAGACAACCCCCATCCCCCCTTCTCCGAGCTTCTCTTCCAAAGCATACTGGCCCAGCTGTTTTGCTTTAATTACCGCCCGACGGGTTTCCTGTTCTTTTCGCGCCACGATGACCGTAAAGATAAAGATGACGACACTGCCCACAATCAGCAGCCCGAACAACCCCCAGAACGTATAACGTAACAGGTAGAGCGAGCGATAAGCCTCTGACTGATCCATCTCGGTAGCGACGCCCATTCCGTATTCGGGCAGCCAGGTCCAGGCCCCCACAACCGGTACACCGCGATAATCGCTATAGCCTTCGACGTCGATGCCACTCTCATTCTGAACGGCAGAGGCTGCCATGCGGGTCAGCGTGCGTTCGGCCATGCGTTTCGTCGGACGGTTCCCGCGTGCCATGTTGACTTCAGGATCGCGTACCTGCACATTGAGGATCGACTGGGAATCTTCGCGGTCGGGAATCAACCCCATCAGTTTTAAATCATCTTCAAACCGACTCTGTGAAAGCATGACGCCATCTTTATCGAAGGCATAGGTCTCGCCCGTTTTGCCCGCCCGGGCGACCGAGAGGATCCGTGTGAAATCCTGCTCCGGCTTGATCAATAGCGCCAGGGCAGCGATCGGCTTTTCGTCAGCATCCTTCACTGGCGCCATCGCCAGCATGGTAGGGAGCCCGGTTTTTAATTCTCCCGAATCCGTTTTGCGGGCGAACAGACTTTCAAAGGGACGCGTGACTGTTGCCTTCCCTTCACGAACCTGATCCAGGGCAGACTGCTGAATCGGAAGATCCGCACGGCCGATAGGCTCGTCACGTGAAGAGGCCAGAACTTTGCCAGCCAGATTGAACAGTCCCACATCCAGGTATCCCAGATGCTCCAGCTCGGAACTGAACTCTTCCCGCAAACCATCCAGCGACTGGGAATGCAGCAGAGCATCCCGGTTGTCCGGATCCTGTTGCTCAATGCTGATTAATTCTTCAGTGAGTTTGCGGACGCGTGGCTCTTCGGCCAGCACCTCCGCAAGAGATTCTTCACGTGCCAGCCAGATTTTCAACGCAGCCACATCGGCGTCCAGAATTGTCTGCAGATTATTGGCAACGTTCTCCCGGCTCGAAGTCTCCACGATCGACCTGACCATCAACCCCAGAACCAGCAGCAGAATCGTGCCTGCAATCGGCCAGATCCACATGCTCCGTTTGGAGAAGAGCCGGGAACGGGTAAACGATTTCATAAAAGAGCGGGAAAACGATCGTCCCAGTGAAGTCTTCGATGCATTCATGAATCAGGATTTCAGCAGATACGGGGAGAAAACGGCTCAGGTTCTTAATTCTGACATCTCTCCGGGCGTTCAGCAAGAAATGAATCCTGTTTCGTGTGGAAGTAGACCGAATCGGTTGCCGGATATCACGATCAAGGCGCATAAAAAAAGCCGTGCCTGTTTCAGGTCACGACTTTTATAGTATCTGCCATTACATTGCGACGGTGGGGTCGCTGCAAGAAGGACGGCGAATCGGGTAGTGCCAGGCACTCACCACTATTGATTCCGGTCCATGCTAAGGTTTAGGATCCTCCGACGGAATAAAGAATGACAGGATACTGTTTCAATTGTATGCATCGTCCTGACAGTCGTCGACGGGAGTTTTCCGCGTTTTCACGAAAATTCACCCTGCGTCAGAATGTCTGGTTAAAATCAGATATCTGATTTTCAGGATAGTTATCAACATCGGCATTTCAGGGCGCAACGGTTTGATCCGATTTTCAAAAAAAACGGAAAAACATCTGCCGCTCCGTGCCTCCCCTGGGGGAGTTCATTTCCTCAAGGGACCGGGAATCTTACTGATTTTCCCCGTGCCTACAAGAGGAGATCTTCGTGAATTCTGGAATTCCCGGGAATCAGTTTCCGAGAACTACTATCAGACTTTGCGCATGCCGTTACGCATTAAGAGCCAGCCGATGAATGCGATGACTACCAGAACGATGCCGTACTCCATCGGCGAAATATTATCCCAGCGTTTATTGAGATAGTTGAAGTAGAAATTAGAGTACTCGTGGCAGGTTTCCAGAATCGTGTCGATCATGATGTCACCTCAAATGATGCGTGAACTTGCTACGATCTGTAAAGCGCTGACCTCTGCTGTCAGAAACGGACCCGGTCTGGATTCTAGATCAGTGGGTCAAAGCTTTTACAGATCCATTTAAAAGCCTAGCTCACAGATCAGAGCGTGCGGCGAAAAAATTATTTTTTTCCCTGGGCAAAAAACAGGCCTCTGCGAATTACTTCACAGAGGCCTGTTCTGTTTAACATATTGGGTTCTGTATTTTAGATATAATCATTGATGACATTTTCAATCCACTCCTGGCGACCGCTGGAGTTGGGAGCAGAATCCCCTTTCTCAAGCATGTAGGCTTCCAGGTCACTGAAGTTCACACTGCCTGCTTCGATTTGTGCACCAATGCCGTCGTCGTAACTCGCGTAGCGTTTCGATACGAAGTCAGAGAGGATACCGTCTTTGCGAATCTGGGCCGCAATCCGGGCACCGCGGGCAAATGCATCCATGCCGCCGATGTGGGCATAAAACAGATCGATCGGTTCAAAGCTTTCCCGCCGGACTTTAGCATCAAAATTGACGCCGCCGGGTGCGAGTCCCCCCTGATCCAGAATTGCCAGCATGCATTGCGTGGTCAGGTAGATATCTGTCGGAAACTGGTCGGTATCCCAGCCCAGCAGAAGGTCCCCGGTATTAGCATCGATACTGCCGAGAGCCCCTTGAATCGATGAGTAAACCAGTTCGTGCATCATGGTATGTCCGGCCAGTGTTGCATGATTGGTTTCAATATTCAGCTTCACATGGTCCAGCAGATCATACGACCGCAGAAAGTTCAGACAGGCGGCCGCATCGAAATCATACTGATGTTTGGTTGGCTCTTTCGGCTTCGGTTCGAACAGGAACTGTCCTTTGAAGCCAATCTTCTGGGCATGCTCTACCGCCATATGCATGAATCGGGCCAGATGATCGAGTTCCCGTTTCATGTCGGTGTTGAACAGATTCATGTAGCCTTCGCGACCACCCCAGAAGACATAGTTTTCGCCTCCCAGCCGATGCGTGACTTCCATCGCTTTTTTGACCTGGGCGGCTCCGTAAGCGAAGACATCTGCGTTCGGGCTGGTGGCAGCTCCGTGCAGGAAGCGGGGATGTGAAAACATATTCGCTGTTCCCCACAGCAGTTTGATTCCGGTTCGTTCCTGGGCTTCCAGAAGTTTGTCGGCGATGCGGTCAAAATTCTCGTTGGCTTCTTTCAAAGTGTCCCCATCGGGAGAGACATCTTTGTCATGAAAACAGTAATAGGGAGCCTGCAGCTTTTCGAAAAATTCAAAAGCAACATCGACCCGCTTCAGTGCATTTTCGACTGAGTTCGAGCCATCATCCCACGGACGCTGTAAAGTTCCTGCGCCGAAGGGATCACTGCCGGTACCGCGGAATGTATGCCAGTAACAGACACTGAACCGCAACAGATCCCGCATCGACTGCCCTTCGATCTGCTCATCTGGGTTGTAATGTTTGAATGCGAGGGGATTCTTGCTTTCCGGGCCTTCGTACTCGATTCGGGGGACGTCTGCAAAGTATTCCATGGGGCGCACCTGTCATGTGGTTAAAACGTTTAAAGACAATCACTTCAAACAAAGATTCTAAACAGAAATTCCCTTCGAGAGTAGGCTCGGAAGCTTATTGAACAAACATTACGAATGGATTTTCAAAGTGATCTTGCCTCAATTTTCTCAATCTGGGAAACTGGGCAGTTGAAGTACCATTTCCAAGTTCCTCTGCACTTTTCCCTTCCATGGCGGAGAGGGGCTTTCGCTCTGAAATCTGCCTGACGATCCTGTTAATTTTGCGTACAGCAGCCAGAATGGCGTCAATCAGCAATGAGCTGTAACCTTCTGAAATTTATTGGCTTATGTCTGCTATGCACCAGTTGTGCATCTGGCCTGTCTCAGCCTGCGCCGATGCAGGCCTCTAACCCGATCCAGATCTCGGGAAATAACCAGGACGTCGTCTGGGAACGGATTGTCGATACCATCCACAACTACAAATTCGCTATCGCCAAAGAGAACAAGCTGGATGGCCGCATCGAAACCGAGTACAAAGTCGGCGCTAATCTGCTTGAGCCCTGGCACGGTGATTCGGTCGGCTTTGATAACCGTCTGGAAAGCACGCTGCAGTCCATCCGCCGCAGAGTATTCGTCAGTGTCACCCCGATCGAGGGGGGATATCTGCTCGGAGTGGAAGCGTTCAAGGAAATCGAGGACGTAACCACCCCCACCGCCAGTGCGCCTGGCGGGGCCACGTTTCAACAGGAACTCAGCCTGAGACGTGATTTGAACCTGGTCGAAGAACGCAGCAACCCGGATGGCTGGATCCCTCTGGGGAGAGACCCGGCCCTCGAGCAGGACATTCTGGAAAGCCTGCAGATCGCATTCTCGCAGTAAACCTGAAAAAACGGGAACAGTAGCACAACTGATAGCAGGCAGATGTTCCCGGGATCAGGCTTATTTACACAGAATCAACTTGCCGTTCTGTGTGATTCTCAACCGATAAGTCGTCTCGCCATGCTGGATCAGGACTTCCTGTTTTCCATTCAAAATGGCATCGGATTCAATGACATCAGTTGGGTTTTCTTCTTGCGCATTGGTAGCGGTAGCCGGGCGTTCAAGCTTCTCTGATTCGCTCATAATTAGGTTCATGTTACTCAACAAAGTGAATTTTGAAATTCGCAATTCACTACGCCCCCGGCAGTGGATCGTACAGATTCCCACTCCCGAATGAATTGCCCGTCATCAGTACAGCTTTCAGCGAAGTTTTTTCTTTCCTCAGAAACACATGCGAAAAAAGTATGCTTTCTGAGAGAGAGTTGCTTGCTTCCAGCACAACTGATGGCTAACATAATGAACCTGAGACTCAATGTCAACTGGGACTGATTATCCTGTCTCAGAGAATTTACTGATAATTTCGGCAAGACGGCTATCACTCAGATCACGAGGCGATCTGATTTGTACGTTGCATACCACATGTACACGAGCACGTTGCCTGAATCTTTTTTACTGGAAAGAAGAGAAATGGCGCAACGTTCTCAAGAGAGCCGACTGTTCGGCAGACGTGGTTTTACGTTAATTGAGCTTCTGGTGGTAATCGCCATCATTGCGATTCTGATCGCTCTGCTGCTCCCCGCAGTCCAGCAGGCCCGCGAAGCTGCCCGCCGCAGCCAGTGCAAAAACAATCTGAAACAGATTGGTCTGGCTCTGCATAACTACCTGAGTGCTTATACCGCGTTTCCTCCCGCTTTCTGTGCTGGTCCTGGCGGAGGAACTTTCACTGAAGGTGGTCAGTGGTCGATTCACGCTCGCATCCTTCCCTTTGCGGATGGAGCGAATCTGTTCAATAACATTGACTTCACACGCAGCTATGAGAATCAGAGCGATCCTTCGATCGCCTACACCCGCATCCCATTCATGCTCTGCCCCAGCGAAGTAAATGATAAAATCCGCCCTGACTCTTCAGGCAACCCCGAACACTACCCCATCTGCTATGGCTACAATGGGGGCACCTGGCGTGTCTTCACCAATTCCAACCTGAGCGGCGGAGATGGTGCGTTCTACCCGAACAGTAAAACGAAACCACGTGACTTCACAGACGGAACCAGTAACACGCTCTGTTTTGCAGAAGTAAAAGCATTTACCGCTTATAACCGCGATGGAGACGCCGGCACTTCCAGCGTGCCCAGTGTCGCCGGAGATGTGGAAGCCCTGATCAGCGGGGGCGGTTCCAACAAAGCCAACAGTGGTCACACGGAATGGGTCGATGGTCGCGTCCATCAGACCGGCTTTACCACCACGCTCCCTCCCAATGCCAAAGTTGCTGTCCCCGGTGCAAGTGGTGGTGCTATCGATGCGGGGGACTACACATCCTGCCGAGAAGCCAAAAGCTGTACCGGTCCCACCTACGCTGCCGTCACTGCACGCAGCTATCACATCGGGATCGTACACGCCCTGCTGATGGATGGTGCAGTCCGTTCTATCAGCGAAAATATCGACCTGGGCACCTATCGTGCTCTGAGCACCCGTAGCGGTGGAGAAGTCATCGGCGAGTTCTAAACCTGCCAGCGTCTGACAGGCAAGATTCAACTTCGATTCCAAACGGTCCTGAGTGTTTTACTCAAGGCCGTTTTTTATTTTTCACCATCCGTTGATTCGACAGAAGCTTTCCTGCCGGATCGTAACAGGGTCATGATTTCATGCAGCCCTAATGTCTTCGCCAGCTGCAGGTAAATTACAACAGCGCTGATAACGGGAACCAACACACGCAGCAGTCGATAACGAAACAAATCAACAGTGGGCAGTAACTGTAATTCGATCAGGATGATGGCAGACATCACAGCGGTCGCCAGGCTGGCCCGCCAGCTGGTGTTGAACAGTTTCGCATAATCGATCTGCCCCACCTTCTCCCTGATCAGCCACAGACAGAGGCCCGTCTGAATCATAGCTGCCATTGATGTGGCCAGTGCCAGCCCCCTCCCCTTGAGCCACCAGATCAGCGCCAGATTCAACAAGAGATTGCAGATTACAACCAGCACCCCAATTCGTACCGGCGTTTGGGTATCACCGATGGCGTAGAAACCCCGGTTCAATATCAGGACCGCCATGAAGGCAAACACGCCGATGCCATAAAAGCGAATCATTTCCGCCGTCTGCAGAGCGTCAAACTGATCGAAGTCTCCATACTGAAACAGCAGCGAAGAGAGCGGCTGTGCCATCAGCACCAGCCCCAGGCTGGCGGGGAGCCCCACACCAATCACAAGTTGCAGTCCCAGCAGTAAATCTCGTCGTAACAGATGATGGTCGTTCCGCTCTGCATGCCTGGATAACTGAGGATACAGCACTGTTCCCAGGGCGACTCCAAACACTCCCAGGGGGAACTGATACATTCGCTGTCCGAAATAAAGTGCCGAAGCGGTTCCCGATTCAAAGATCTGCCAGACCGAGGGGCTGGCACCTGTTGCATAGATCCCCTCTGGACGGGCCAGGCCCCACGCCAGACAGCTGTCGATCAGCGTGTTCAATTGTGTGATCGACAGTCCGACGACAATCGGAGCCATGCTCTGGGCGATGGACTGTACCTGACCGAGCCCGACTCCCCAATCCATATGTGGTCGGTAGCCCATCTGGCATAGCTTCCAGAAAGGCAGCACCAGTTGCACCACTCCGCCCAACAGAATCGCGATGCAGATCGCAGTAATTTTGGCAGGAGCATCCGGCAGAAAGGGAGCGACCAGCCAGATCCCGGCCATCCAGCTCAGGTTCAGAATGGTAGGTAACAGGGCCGGAACGGAAAAATGGTTCAATGCATGCAGCGTCGCGTTGATCTGTGCCGCCAGACAGACCAGGATCAGATAAGGCAGCAACAACCCGGTCAACCAGTACAACAGCTGTGCTTCTGACTCCGGATTCCCTCTCCAGCTAAGCAGGACCAGAATGACTTCTGCACTGCCAACGAGCAAAACGGAAAACACCATCAGCCAGAACAGTACCGCGGTCACCAGCTTCCAGGACGATTCACGTCCGTTCTGCTCCAGTTCGCGGATATAGGTGGGAAGAAAGGCCGTGGAGAGTGCCCCCTCTCCCAGCAAGCGTCGCGTCAGATTGGGCAGCTTGAAGGCAACAGAAAAGGAGTCCATAATTGGACCGTTGCCAAACAGGGTCGCCATGCCGATATCGCGAACCATCCCCAGCACGCGGCTTAACAGCGTCAGCAGACTGACAGTTCGTAGTCCTGCGAACAGCCCGCGCGTATGGTCAGATGCAACCACCTGAGCTTGATTTTCCTGGACAGGTTCAGGTGGCGCAGAATCATCCATAATTCAAATGAGAAATCAGGACAGTACCGGCTCGAGTCGTGCAGAGTTGATATCGATCATTTTCAAGATCTCAAGTACACGCTCCATGGGCAGATTCCACTCTCTGGCCCAGATAATAATGTCCAGATTCTCCATCCGCTGCCAGAAGATTCGATCCAGAATCCGATCTGCCAGCAGATCATTCTCCAGTTCAAGAGACTTCAAAAAACCGAAACGGGTATCATTGAATTCTTGCCAGCATCGATTTCCCAAAAGATGCTCAATTTTCTTTCCGATGCAAAAGTAATACCAATGATTTGCATACCAGTCAGAAATAGCAAGCGTACCCAGATCAAAGCCATTCTTTTGGCTTTCGATCCATTTGTGGCGTTCCGCCTCTAGAGGAGCTTCCTCATAGATGCTGGAAGCCGTAGATGGATCCAAGAGTTCGGACGACATGCTTCACCTCAATGTGCGTCTGCGATCCCAATAGAAGAAGTACGAAACTTTGTCAGTCGCTGCCAGGTTCCAACAGCGTTAATGAGCTTCGCAAAAACCTTAGTAACGTAGTGTTATACCCCCACGGAATATTCCAGGCAAGATTCATTTCCGGGAGAAATCAGATTTTTGAAAGGAAGTTTAAGAAGAGGCGAGCAGGCGTCAAGTGTCTGTCAGTCCCCTTTTTACTCAAAAAACTCAGGCACAGCCGCTGAGCAGAAACAGCAGTTGCTCCAGTTCCAGCCGGGGATCCAGGCGGCTGTTGCCTTTCAGATTTAAATCGGCGTCCAGCAGCCAATGACCGATTTTTTCCGCCCGCTGCCGGGTCAGTCTTCGCAGGTATCGGTCTGACGAATCGATGTCCCGCGGGAAGACTCCCGACTCCTTAAGCGCCTGCCTCAACGGGGTCCCCTGCACCGCCAGTTGCGTGGCCTTAAAGTACTTGCGCCAAACGAAGTTGAGCCCCCCGAGAATCTTCTGAGGCGCCTCGCCGGCCACCAGCAAATTATCCAGGTATTTCAGAGCAACACCAATATTTCCATCTCGAACCGCGTCGGTCATCGCCCATGTCGTCTCTGCTTTCCAGCCTCCGACAACCGCGCGAATGTCATCTGGACTAATGCGTGCCGCCTCTCCCACAAAGGTGGCGAGCTTGGAGAGTTCCTGATGAATCTGTCCACAATGGGTTCCCACGAGTTCGACCAGCAGCAGCGACGCATCTCTCGAAATCTGTTTCTGATGGACCTGTTCTGCAGTATCTGCGATCCATTTTGCCAGTTGGCTCCCCTTAAGCTCCTTGCATTCCAGATCCAGACCGATCTTCGCGACGGTCTTGGCGAGTTTGGTCGACTTATTCCACGATTTGACGTCCAGAATCAGCAGCGAACTCTTCGAGGGTGCTTCCAGGTACTTTTCCAGGCGCGAGCGGAACGCGGAGACAAACTTCTCTGCATCATCCACGATCACCAGCCGCTGATCGCCCCACATCGAAACGGTTTTCAGTTCGTCAAACAGGGTGGATGGGGGGAGCTCTTTTTCCAGCCGCTTCCCGTCGAAACGCGTGATGCTGGTGTCCTCTTCCTCTCCCAGCACAATCGGCTCGATTGCATGAATCGCTTCCTGTTTCATGTACCGATCATCACCGTGGAGAACCACTATCGGTCCCAGCGTGTGCTGCTCGGGGCTTAACAGAAACTCGGTGACATGCAGGGGCATCGCTAACTCTTATTGACCGGAAACCGCGGGATCACATACATTCACACTTCTGGAGCGGCAATAATGACAGCCATTCCAGAATATTGACGAATTCCATTACACTCCATTTAGCAACGAATTTCGAGTGCCCCCGGCACCGGTTCCTGCATTTTGAGTAAAACCAGGCGGGGAACAGACCGATTTCCGAGGATCCGGCAGATCAATTTGAACAGGCATCGAGCCAGTCTTCTCACCTGCTGCACCATGCGCATGCGCAACCGCCGCTCCCCAAACTCCTGCAACAGGCAGAACTGTTCTTTCAGTGTCCCGGCGAGAAATATCCGATCTCCAAAGCGATTCACCTTTCGCGTCTGGCTGCCTTTTATCCCAAGTGCCGGGACTGTCCTCACAACCAGATCACCGGAAACCTTTCTCCGCAGACGGTCAAACGCCTGCATCAGACTCAACAGGCACGAGGCACTGCCCCCGACCTGTTTACAGCCGAAGGAGTACGCGGCGTTTATCTGAATCAGATCGACCGCACACAGGCTGCTCACCTCGCCGGCGCTTTCTCGCACCTGCTCTGGGAGAGCCTCCCGCTGAAAGGGTTAGCCCCGGATTCCAAGACCGCCCGCTCCCCAGGATCGAGTACTCCCTCCAGGGAACAACCCCGGCCCGAAAAGAGTCGCGGCCCCTGCGTTGTCATTGGGTTCGATGAACGTCCTTCGTCACCAGACATCATTACCGGCGTTGCAGGCGCACTTCGCCGCAACGGCTGCCGGGTGATCGATCTGGGTCTCACGGTGCCTGCGATCCTCGCTTATGCCACCTCGCATCTGCAGGCACAGGGCGCAATCATGGTCACCGGTTCCCACTGTGGCCCGTCCAGTACCGGACTCGAATTTCTACTTGAGCAGTCACAGCCTGTCTCCCGGGGATTCCACCTGGAACGCATCCAGGAGATCGCCGAACAGGGTTACGGTCGCGCATCACGACAGCCCGGTTCTCAGCGTACGTTCCACCCCATGGAAACATACCGCAGCCAGTTCCTGAAACACTTTCACGCCCTGCGACCATTGAAAATCGCTGTTGCCTGTTCCCTCAGACTGGTCCGGGAAACCCTCGATTCCCTGTTCGATAAGCTCCCCTGCCAGCTCTCCTGGGTCGACATTCCACATCAGAAACGGAACCTGCTCGATCCCGACGATTCAGATGTCCGCAAAATGCAGCAGTACCTCGCAACCCACAACTGCGACCTGGGTCTGCTGATCGACGACGACAGCCGCCAGACCGCTTTTTTCAGTGAGACAGGCGAGCTGCTTCCGAATCACGCCGTCACCCGGTTGCTGATGCAGGCACTGGCCGCCGAACAGTCGGAGGCCGTCTTCGTGCTCGATCAGAACAGCCGGGAACAACAGCCAGAGCTCCCTGCAGACTGGAACCTGCACACACACCGGGGAACGCTGGCAGACAGCTATTTTCAGATGCAGCAACACAGGGCCGTTTACGCTGCCGATCACAGTGGATATCATTGGTTCCGGGAAACCGTCCCCACCTGCGATGCCATTTTGACGCTGGCTCATGTCCTGGCTGCCTTGAGCTTCAGCGATGCACCGGTCAGCGAACTTCTCTCTTCCACAGACGAAGAGACACCCTGACAGCCTGCGGATCTGCTGCTGTGACTAACCCGGAAACACCGTCCTCTGCGTACATACACGTCCCTTTCTGCCAGCACCGCTGCGGCTACTGTGACTTTACGCTCGTCGCCCGCAAGGACCACCTGATCGACGACTATCTGGCTGCCATGGAACAACAGCTCGCGACAGTCGAGTCGGGCACCGAACTGCAGACCCTCTTCCTGGGAGGGGGCACCCCCACTCATCTGAGCATCGAACAACTGGAACGACTCTTTTCCGCCCTCTTCAACTGGTTTCGTCTGGCGGACGATTGCGAATTCAGCATTGAAGCCAATCCCCTGAATCTGAGCATTGAGAAAATCGACTTCCTCAAGCAGCGTGGCGTCAACCGAGTCAGCCTTGGTGTCCAGTCCTTTCACTCCGAGATACTCACGTTCCTCGAGCGGGATCATCAACCCGAGCAGATCTTTGAAATCGTGCAGAACCTGCAGGCCCGCATTCCCAATACCAGCCTCGATCTGATCTTCGCGGTCCCCGGTCAAAGCCTGTCGGACTGGGAGTCCTCCCTGGCCGATGCCGTCGGTCTCGGAATTCCCCACCTCTCGACCTACGGCCTGACCATCGAGAAGGGAACTTCGTTCTGGAGCCGCCAGCAGTCGGGGCTCTTCGATTTACCCGCGGATGACCTGGCCGGCAGCATGTATGAATTTTCGCTGGACTATCTGGGTTCACGGGGAGTGCAGCATTACGAGATTTCGAACTTTGCCCGCCCGGGGTTTGAATGTCGCCACAATGAAGTTTACTGGACCGGCTATCCCTACTACGGTTTTGGCCCCGGCGCAGCCAGTTATCTGAATGGCGTTCGCCGCCAGAATCACCGCAGTGTCACTACCTGGCTCAAGCATGTCACCGCCGGCGAGTCTCCGATCGCGGAACAGGAAGAACTCGATCCCGAATCCCGGGCTCGCGAGGCCATCATCTTCGGCCTCCGCCGTCGCGTCGGCATTAATCTCGCTGAGTTCGCATCACGTTACGGTTTTTCTATTCCGGAACTGGCGGAATCCGCGATTGAGAGAAATATCGCTGCAGGACTGCTGGAGCAAACCGAAACCCACCTGCGGCTCACCCAGGCCGGCTGCCTGCTCGCCGATTCCGTGGTTGTCGATTTCCTCTAATCACGGGAGACTCAGTGCCCCTGGTATTCCTGGGTCACCTGGACCGTATACTTGCCAGGGAACTTCGTCCAGCCATTCTCCATCTGGCTCCCCAGAATTTCGAACTGCAGTGTTCCTTTCGGCACCAGGAAGTATAGCCCCCCGTCATAGTCATCATGCACGCAGGGAAAAACCCGATTATTGACGCGGGCTTCCATATGATACCCCAGCCCGCCAATCAACGAATTCAAACCGATTGTGTTTCGATAGTTGATCAGGTCCGGCATTGGTCCGCCTTCCTGCAGGAAGCGATTCCAGTCCGTATAAAACGCCGCCAGTTGGCTCTGTAGTTCTGTGTAGCGTGGTTGATCGAGTTGCGTGCCGTGCTGCTTGATATATTCCAGCAGTGCCGGATCGCCCGTTAAATCGACACGAACGATTTCCGTTTTCGCGCCCGGCTTCAGACGAACTTTCAATCCGCCCTGTTCCGGACCAAAGAACGTCATTTCCATCAGATCGCTCTGCACCCGACGCGGCGTCTCTTTAAAACTGTTATTCACCGCCTGGATCACATCCTCAGACAGTCCCAGATCCGATGTTTTCTGCAGTTGCTCCAGGCTTGCATCTTCCGGACTCAGCCGGGCTCCGACAAGATTCCCTTCCAGACGCGGACCATAGGTGTAATAGAAATAGCCGGCTGCGCCGAGCATCAGCCCGAAGCAGAGAATGATCAGTAGAATGGGCCCCACGTTCGACCTGCGTCGTTTCCGCAGATACTGGGCTGTCGCGGTCGATAAAGGTCGTTGTTGAACCGCAACGGAATCACCTGCCGGTGGTGCGGCTTCCTGTGATGCTCCAGCCGGGGCATCCATGGCGGGAGCCTGCGTTTGAGAAACAGCCTGCGTTTCCTGGGCGGCAGGGGTAGCCTGCTCGCTCATGGCGAATGGATTGGGAATTACGAGCTTCGTGCCGCAACGGGGGCAATCCCCCTGTTTGCCTGCGGAAGCATCGGGAACCTTCAACGTGGAAGTACAGTACGGACAATCAAATTGTATTGCCATGTCTCAACTCAATATTATGTCTGGGTTTATATAATCGGGACGAACGAGGAAGGCGTTCGTTCTTCCGTCTGATTGAGGCGCAAACGTTGGGTGGGAACTCAGGAGCGTCAATTTCAATTATAAGGATATTCAGCCCGAAGACCAGACTGTTTTCCAGCAGGAAACCGCATTCTCGAGGGGCGAGAACCGGTTATTTCAATGATTCGAGATATGCCAGCAGATGAGCGGCCTGCTCGGCTGTCAGGTCGCGGAGTAACTGGTCGGGCATCAGCGATTTCTTCTGCATCACCACAGTTTCCACATCCTGCACCGGGATCTCCAGAAGTTCGTTTTTGGCATCCTTCAACACCACACCCGCATCGTCTCTACGGACCAGCAGACCACTGACCACTTTCCCGGAACGCAGCTCGACCACGCAGGTAAAATATTTCTCATCGATCTTTTTCGATGGTTCAATAATATTCTCCAGCAGCTCCTGCCGTGACAGCTTCTTGCCAATCTGGGTCAGGTCAGGGCCGAGCTCTTTCCCATGCTGATGCACACGATGACAATTCCGGCACTGCAGTCCCGCCATCTCCATGAACAGTCGCTTCCCTTCCCGCGAATCTCCCGGCAAAGATAGCAGTGCCCGATGGTCGATGTTCTGCCCCAGCCGTTTAACCCGCTGATCCTCAGGCAGGAATCGTTCGAACAGATCGCGTACCAGTGGATTCTCACCCTGTGTCGCCAGCCGTATGATCTGCTTCTGCGTGTCCTCCGACATCGGTTTCCGATCCAGGGCACTCAACAGCAGCAGCCCTCCGCTGGTAGTTCCGAGGACTTCCTGCAGTTTCTGTCCGGAAAACTCCTGGTCTTCAATCTGTATCGCGTCTTCCAATAGGTTGACCTGAAGGTTCCGCTGACGGGCGATTTCGAACTGCAGCTCATGCGGACGTGTTGGCAGTCGTTCGATCCATTCCTGAATTAACCGGGTCCCTTCGACATCAACAATCGATGAACCCGAATAAGGCATCCGCCCTTTTCCCAGTTTGCTCATGCGATAGAGCAGCACCGATCGGAACGGATCGCCTGGAGCAATCACTTCTGCCCCGAGAATCTCAAACTTCCCCTGGGTGGGTGTCACTCCTACTGCTTTCATCGCTTCCAGATCGAAAGAAGCATCGAGTTCAATCGTCGAACCGCCTCCGCCGTTATTGCGATGACAGTGTCTGCAGTTCGCATGCAGGTAAGATCGGGCCCGCAGGTTCAACGCTGCCGCGGTGTTGTGTGGATCCACCAGATAATGTGCCTTAGTCCCCTTTGATTTATTCCACACCGATTCAGGCAGCACCTTGATGTGCGCCAGAGCCCGCAACTGGTTGTCGACGACATCACCGAATTTGCGTTCCCGGTTGAGTTGTGCTTCTTCGAAGGAAAGCACCGACAGATAATTCTGGTAGGGCGTATGACAGACCGCACACTCCGCCCGACTGGAAACCCGCCATTCGTAGTTCAGCTTTCCGTCCGGATGGTCTGCATCGGTTATCTCCAGTTTGATGCTGTCCCCTTCAGTGGGGACCAGAGTCGCATCGGTCTGATCCTCGTTCCAGCGATAAGAATATCCCTGCCAGCGGGCCCCGTTGAAGTGTAACAGCTGTGTTTCGAGCCGCAGGGCCGTCTGCGGATTCCCACGCTCCGTCTCCAGCGAAATGGTTTTCACCAGCACCGTATCTTTGGGGAAATTCCAGAACCGTTTCTGCACGACTTCAATCGTGGTATCAGGAGGCAAGGCGATGAAGCGTTCGGAGGTCGCGTAGTCCGCCCAGGCAGGTGCATTGATTTCGTACGGAATCACACCCGCGGCCACCTGATGCTTTTCGGTTGATTCGAATAAACCGGTCTGGCTCAATCGGGTCGGGAAATCCGGGTTATGGTCGGATTCCTTAATCGGCGCCAGCCGATGAAAGGCGCCTCCTTCGATGTCAACGATGTAAACTTCGCCTGCATCATCGATGGCAAAGGCGGTTACTTTTAACGTCGAATTCGCCAGCTCCTGGTGCCAGTTGACCCGCTGATTTTCATAACGCAACCCCCAGAGTTTTCCCGTGGAATAGTCACCGTAGATGTAAGTATCTTTCAGATCAGGCAGGCGCGCGCCTCCATAAAAGTAGCCTCCTGTAATCGAACGGGCTTCGCGATGCGAATGGGCAATCGTGGGTGGCAGAATGGGCGTCGGTCCCAGTTGATTCCCCGGCTTGACCGGCTGGCGGCCTTCTTTGATACTCCAGCCATAGTTACCGCCCTTTTCGACGCGATAGACGAGTTCCCACAGTTCCCAGCCGACATCGCCCACCCATAAATCACCGCTCTTGGGGTCGAAGCACATCTTCCACGGATTACGAAATCCGAACGCCCAGATTTCAGGCCTCACGTTTGGCAGCTTCACAAACGGATTATCCGCGGGAATCGCATAGGGCAGGTCCTGACTGCGTTGATCGACGTCGATTCGCAGCACACAGGAGAGCAGGTTGCTCACGTCCTGTCCGGCATTATGAATGTCCGGCGGTGAAGCGGGTCCCCCATCACCTGTTGAGATGTAAAGATAGCCATCCGGTCCAAACCGCAGGCAGCCACCATTGTGTCCGCCCGACAGCCACTCGATCAAAGTTTCTTCCGATTCCGGATCGCAGTGCAGCCGATTCGCATCCTGTACCTTGAACCGCGAGACCCGCGTCCCTTCGGGCAGGCCTGGCTTTAAGACATAGCAGATATAAACATATCCGTTTTCTTCAAAGCGGGGATGAAACGCCATCCCGTAAATTTCATTCAGTTCGGGGACATGCTGCTTGAGATCCAGAAACAGTTCGGTTTCGGAAGTCCCCTGATCCTGGTAATCGAACGAAAAGATCTTCCCCTTGCGCTCGGCAACAAAAAAGCGTTTCATACCTGGCGCGGTCGCGACCACCAGGGGTTGATTGAATTTCAACTGGGGAAAGGCCCGCTCGGTTTCGTAAGGCAATGCGGGATCGGGGCTCCCCTGTACCTTCGAAGTCGTCCAGGGAATCCGTTTCTCGATCCCGTACTGAGCATCCTGCGCCTGCAGACGTCCCTGCAGGCAAAAGAGTCCCGTCAGGACCAGTGACCAGACTAACCAGACTCGGGAATCAGACTTTTTTCCAGGGGCCTTCATGCAGAGCAGTCCTCTTCTTCTGTGAGAGATGCAGGAGCCCGTCTTCGCCCCCGCTGAATGGATCCTTCGTCGCATCCTCTGATACTATTCAACCTGCTGTCCCCACCGAATGCAATTCCGAATGCCGCTTCGTGCTGCGGAACATGGATCTTTTCCACACGGTTCTCAAATGTGAACCAGCGGTTACCGCATGTTAACCGGATCCACATCGATGATATATTCGATCCCCTTTTCCCGAGGCAGTTTGGGATCCACTTCCCGCCACAGTTGCAGAATCTCTTCCACATTCACCGCAGCCAGCTGGAAATGGTAGCGAAAATATTTCTTCAACCTGATGATCGGCGCCGGGGCCGGGCCCAGAATCTGCACACTCAGTTTCCGTTCTTCTGCGGCATCATGGAGAATCTCGGCAATCTGTCGTGCGAACTTTTCCACATGCTCTTCGTGGGGACCACGTAGAATCACCCGGGCGTAATGCGAAAAAGGAGGTGCGAGCATCTCTTTACGGTGCCCCAGCTCCAAACGGGCAAACCCCAGGAAGTCATGCTCTGCGGCTTTCACGATGGCGGGCTCGGCCGGCGAGGTTGTCTGCACAAACACGCGTCCCCCCTGCATACCCCGCCCCGTACGTCCGGCGACCTGCGCAATCAACTGAAACGTCCGCTCCGAGGCAAACAGATCGGGTTGATGCAGCATCGTATCCGCGTCGATCACGCCCACGAGCGTTACGTTCGGGAAGTCGAGTCCTTTCGCAATCATCTGCGTTCCCAGTAGGATATCGACCTCACCCGCGGCGAAGGCATTGAGCACCTTCGCATGACTGCCGACACCACGCATGGTATCGCTGTCCATTCGCTTGCAGGTATAGTTCGGAAACTTCGCTTTAACCTCTTCCTCCAGTCGTTGTGTCCCCGTTCCCACATACCGCAGTCCAGGTGCCCCACAGCTGGGACAGTTCGTTGGCGGCTTGCTGGAAAAATCACAACTGTGACAGACCGCGAGGCTCTTATCCCGATGCCAGGTCAGTGAGATCTCACAGTGCGGACACTTCACCGAGTTTCCACACCCTTTACACCACAGTGCCGGCGAATAGCCGCGGAGATTCAGGAATAGAATCACCTGCCCCCCCGCTTCGAGTGCGTGCTGCATGCCTGTGAAAAGCACACGTCCGAGCGACTCGTTTCGCCTGACCTGCACATCATTGCGAACATCGATGATATTCACACCGGGCATCGGCAGATTATTCACCCGCTTAGGCATTGAGATCAGCGTGTCTTTCTTCTCAATCACCCGCAGCCAGGAATTCAGCGTGGGTGTCGCCGACCCTAGAATCAAAGGGACCTTCTCCAGTTCGGAACGTTTTCGTGCCACTTCGCGGGCATGATAACGAGGCGCGGTCTCCTGCTTGAAACTGGTTTCGTGCTCTTCATCGATGATGATCAGCCCCAGATGCGGTGCGGGAGCGAACACAGCACTCCGGGCTCCCACAATCACCTGCACCTTACCGGCCGCGATATTCTGCCAGTGGTAATGACGGTCGCTGTCGCTCAAATGACTGTGCAGTACCGCCACCGAATCGAAACGGGAACGAAACCGCTGAATCGCCTGCGGGGTCAGACTGATTTCGGGAACCAGGACAATCGCCTGCTGACCGTAGCTGACGACTTCGCGGATCGCCTGGATGTAAACTTCGGTTTTGCCACTACCTGTCACACCCTGCAGGACGAACGTTTCGCTCCGCTGCCCCCGGATCGCGGACAGAATCTGATCCAGCGCCATCCGCTGGTCCCGGTTCAACTGCAGATCATCCTGCTTGGTGATGTGTGCATAAGCCGCATCGTCGCCATTTTCGAAATGCTGTACCCGTTTCTGATGACTGCGAATCAACGTCTTCTTTTTCAGAGTCTGAACCGGGCCGGATCCACAGCCGGCGGCGGCCATGATCTGATCCATCGTCAGCGGCTGGTCGGCAGATTTGAGTGCATCGTAGACGGCCCGCTGTTTGGCCGGCAGCCGTTCGACTTCTTCGGGAATATTTCTCCCCTGTAGTGCACGCGGATCGGTCAGTTCAAACACCGTTACCATCCGGGTGCCCGCCTGGTTCTTGACGCCGGCAGGAACGACACAGTCCAGCACCTGCCCCCAACTGCACAGGTAGCGGTCTGCAATCCAGCGGGTCAGCTTCAGCATCTTGGCGCTGAACAGCGGGCGGCTGTCCAGAATGGTATCGACCGACTTCAGACGCACACTGGGCTGATCTTCATCCGCCGGTCCCACGCCGACACAATAGCCGGGCGAAAGTTGATTGCCCCGACCAAAGGGGACCTGCACTCGATGTCCGGGCTTGAGCAACGGGCGCATCGACTCCGGCACCAGGTAATGAAACACGCGGTCCACCGGTCGATTCAGAACGATTTGTGCCAGATACAGATTCTGTGAATTCCGCTCCCAGGGCATCGGGTTTTCGGGGAGCTCTTCATCTTCAAACAGGCTCTGTTGCTTCGGTTTACTCATACAGCCAGCAGGATATACTAGGGAAAAGGTCAAATCGTTTTGTAACTCTTTGACAGCAGTAACTCAACAAACAAACTCGACTATCGAGCATTCGATACAAAAGATTCTTTCAGTGATGCCCCCTGCTCACTCAGCTCCTCCGCTGAAAGATAGAAATGATTCACAGATGCGTATTGGAATTTTTGGAGGAACCTTCGATCCCATCCATAACGGTCACCTGCTCCTCGCCGAACAGTGCCGCGAACAGGCTGCCCTGGATGAAGTCTGGCTGATCCCCGCCGGTTCTCCCCCGCACAAGGAAACAACCGGCATTACAGCCGGGAAACAGCGTCGCGAAATGCTGGAATTCGCGATCGCCGGCAACCCCAGCTTCGTCATTCAGGACCTGGAACTGCACCGCGACGGTCCCAGCTACACGGTAGATACGCTACACCAACTCAAAGAATCCCACCCCGCCGACGACTTTTTCCTGATCATCGGAGCCGACTCCGTTCGCGACTTCCACACCTGGCGCGAGCCGGAAGCGATTCTTGACCAGGCACACCTGATCGGCGTCAATCGCCCTAACATTAGTCTACCAGACCTTAGCAATCTGACAGACAAGCTTGGCGATACGGTCATTACCAAAATCTCCTGGGTCACCATGCCCGGCATCGATCTCTCCTCTACCGACATCCGCCAGCGGGTTCGCGAAAACAAAAGTGTCCGCTACATGACGCCGCGGGCCGTCGAAGTTTATATCCACAATAACAGGCTGTATTTAGACTGAGTTTTCCCTAAACTGGGATTTAAACATCGCTTAAGACGGGCGAACCGCCTATAAATCAGTGCTGACTACTGGAAATTCCCGGTCAGTTTGATCAGAATTAGAACAGTAGACACGTACGGTGTTGAAATGGAACGATGCCAGTGAGCGCTCTACGGTGTTTATTACGGAAGGGAATGGATTACCAGCGTTGGATATTGCGCGCCCCAATCAAACCTGCCTGATTTATCTCACCAGACGAAACAGACGACTTCGCATGCCTGTCCCCGCACAGCAAAACGGATTCGAAATGGAACACCCGCCAGCGTGAATCATCATTCAGCCTGATCAACGGATCGAAAGAGTAAGGAAAACCTCGGCGTCATGGATTCGAAATCTTCAACCAAACTGAAAACGGATCAGGGAGAAGGAGCCTCACTTTCTGCCTTTGACTATCAGCCCCGCACCAGAATCGTCTTTGGTGGGGGAACCCTGAGCCGGTTGGGAGAACTCGCCGTCGAACAGGGCGCAAAACATGTGCTGCTGGTCACCGATAAAGGTCTCGCGGAAGCCGGTCACGAAGCCGGCGGTGTCGCTTCGCTCGAACAGGCAGGCGTTGAAATCACCATCTTTGACGACGTTCACGCCAACCCCACCACCGAAGACGTCGAACGCGGACTGGCCGTCGCCCGTCAGCAACCGATCGATCTCATCGTCGGCCTCGGAGGCGGCAGCAGTATGGATTGTGCCAAGGGCATCAACTTCCTGCTCACCAACGGCGGCAAAATGGAAGACTACTGGGGAGTCGGCAAAGCCTCGAAACCCATGCTCCCCCTGATCGCGGTTCCCACCACCGCGGGAACCGGCAGTGAAGCCCAGTCGTTCGCCGTCATCGCGCATCCCGAAACACACATGAAGATGGCCTGCGGCGATAAAAAAGCCGCCTGCCGCGTCGCCATCCTCGATCCCGAACTCACGCTGACCATGCCCCGCTCGGTGACCCACGTCACAGGCATCGATGCCCTGAGCCACGCTCTCGAAACATACGTCACCAAACCCCGCAATGAAATCTCGCGACTCTTCAGCCGTCGCGCCTGGTCTCTGCTCGCTCATAGTTTCCCCCAGGTTCTCAATACACCCGATGACCTGACCGCCCGCGGCAATATGCAGCTGGGAGCCCACTTCGCCGGAGCCGCCATCGAAAATTCAATGCTCGGTGCCACACACGCACTCGCGAACCCCCTCTCAGCACATTTTGGTCTCACACACGGCGTTGCCATCGGCATCATGCTCCCTCATGTAATCCGTTTTAATGCGGAACTGGTTGGCGAGCATTACTCGCAGCTCGCGTCCGACATCGGTCTCTGTGACCCACACGATCCCGCGGGCCCGGGTCTGCTGGCCGAACACATCCAGTCCCTTGTTTCATTAGCGGGAGCTCCGACCACACTCACTGAATGTGAAGTCGACACCGGCCTGTTCGATCAGCTGGCCGAAGAAGCCTCCCGACAGTGGACCGGGAACTTCAACCCCCGCCCCGTCGATCAGTCCTCTTTACGGGAATTGTATGAATGCGCGTACTAAAGCGAAATCAATCGAACCACCTCCCTTCCCGGATCGCAGCTGTAGCACTCAGCCTGTTCGCATTCAGTCTGTCTCTGTCTGCTGCTGAGAAGCCCGCGGAAAACAAACCGGCCGCCAAAGCAGATGCTTCCGCGGTTCCTGCGCCACAGACTAACCCGGAAGACTGGCCCTCGTTCCGTAACGGGAACCTGCAGCAGGGCGTCGCGAAAACCACGCTCCCTGAGAAACTCGAACTGCTCTGGGAATATCCCTCGTCTGACGGCATCGCTTCCACCGCTGCCATCGTGGGCGACAAAGTCTACATGGCCGGCCTCAACGGCTTCGTGGAATGCCTCGAACTCAAAACCGGAAAGCCGGTCTGGAAATATCGCTCGATTGAAGATCCCGATCCGAAAAAATTCGCCCCGGGTTTCAAGTCTTCGCCTCTGGTCACCGCCGACGGTGTTCACATCGGCGATGAAGATGGCGTCTTCCACGCCCTCCACCCCGCGACAGGCAAACAGCTCTGGACTTTCAAAACCGACGCCGAAATCATCAGCAGCGCCAACATCACCGGCGATAAAATTCTGTTTGGCAGCTACGATAATTTCCTCTACTGCCTCAACGTCAAAGATGGTTCCCTCGCCTGGAAATTCGAGACCGACGGCTACGTGAACTGCTCCCCCGCGATTGTCGATCACTTCACCTTCGTCACCGGCTGTGACGAACAGCTCCGCGTGATCGATATTGATACCGGCAAACAGCACAGCCAGATGCCATTGATGACCTACCTGATTGCCTCGCCCGCGATCTGGGAAGAAGACCTCTACGTTGGCACCTATGCCAGCGAGATCATCGCCGTCGACTGGAAAGACTCGAAAGTTGACTGGCGTTATAAAGATCCCAAAAAAGAGTATCCTTACCATTCCTCCGCCGCCATCACCGAGACGCACGTCGTCGCCGGGGGCCGCGATAAACAGGTTCACTGCGTCGAACGCAAAACCGGAAAACCCATCTGGAAATTCATGACACGGGGACGTGTCGACAGTTCTCCCGTGATTGTCGGCGACCGCGTCTTCGTCGGTTCTTCGGATGGGAACCTGTATGAGTTCGATCTGAATAATGGTAAGAACCTCTGGAAAAAGAACTTAGGAGACGATATCACAGCTTCCCCGGCCATTGGCCAGGGACATCTGATCATCGGCACAGAATCCCGAAATGGCGCCTTGTATTGTTTCGGAAAGAAGTGACAATAAGAAAGACCCGTCAATTATCATCAAAACCGTTGGCAACAGCGGTTTGCTGAACGACACAGAAAACACGTTGAGAGCATTATGGATCTGGAAACAACAGGCACTACCGAAATCGGCAGTTACTTTATCTCCAACTATCCCCCTTTTTCGCAGTGGAGGCAGGAATACGTCACCCGTATCCAGGAAGTCCTGCACCAGCCCCCCGATACCAGCATTCCCATGGGGCTCTATATCCATATCCCCTTCTGTCGTAAACGCTGTAAATTCTGCTACTTCCGCGTCTACGAAAAACAGAATGCCAAAACCATCGAACGCTACGTTCAGGCCCTGCAGAACGAGTTCGAAATGCTCAGCCAGGTCGAAGCCATCAAGGGACGCACCCTCGACTTCACCTACTTCGGCGGCGGGACTCCCTCTTACCTGAGCTCCAAGCAGCTCCTTTCGGTTCGCGATCGCCTCTCCAGCCTGCTCAACTGGGAAACCGCCCAGGAAGTCACCTTCGAATGCGAACCGGGCACCCTTAACCTGGAGAAAGTCCAGACCCTCAAAGAAATCGGCATCACCCGGATCTCGCTCGGCGTCGAGAGCTTCAACGACAAACTGCTCGAAGCCAACGGTCGCGCGCACCTCACCCCGGAAGTCTACAAAGCTTACGACTGGATCCAGCAGGTCGGCTTCCCCCAGGTCAACATCGACCTCATCGCCGGCATGATGGGTGAGACCGACGACAACTGGTCGGACGCCGTCGAAAAAGCCGCTGAGTTCAATCCGGATAACATCACCATCTACCAGATGGAGCTCCCGCATAACACAATCATCTCCAAAGAGATGAAAGAGATGGGCATCGACTCCCCCATCGCCGACTGGAACACCAAACGCCGTTGGATGAACGAAGCCATCGAAACTCTGCAGGGCAAAGGCTACCACCTCGCCAGCGGAAACGAACTCGTCAAAAACCCCGAAACAGATCGCTTCGTCTACCGCGACAATCTGTTCCGCGGCAACGACATCATCGCCACCGGCGTCTCTTCGTTCGGTCATATGCAGGGCGTGCATTATCAAAACCTCGATCGACTGGAAGACTATCTCGAAACCGTGGAAAGCGGCAAGCTTCCCGTGAACCGCGCATTGGAACCCACCGAACACCAGCGGCTCATCCGCGAATTCATCCTGCAACTCAAAGAAGGACGCGTCCGTACCCAACCATTCATGGACAAGTTCGGCGTCAAACTCACGGAAGAATTCTCCGAAGCACTCCAGAACCAGCAGAAAGCGGGCTACCTGAATTATGATGATTCCCAGGTCGAACTGACCCGCAAAGGCATCCTGCAGGTCGACAGCCTGCTGACGGAGTATTTCGAACCGGAACACCGCATGGTAAGATACACCTAAGCAGCGGATCTCCGGATCCCTGTTCTCTCACACTGACCCTCCCCTGAATTAAAGAAGTTATGACCAAGTGAACCCACAAGACGAACTCGATGCACTTGTTAAACTGTTCCCGAACGAACAACGATTGTTCGAACGGGCCGAACACGTTTCTTCCGCGACCACTCCTGAGCCTTACAAATCCCTGCTCGCACATTACCACCACATGACCATCTCCATGGAGGAATATCACAAATCCTCCGTCGACGTCATCGTGCTGGATCAGAGACTCGATGAAAATGTATACAGCCGCAAAATCCTGCTCGTCAAAACAGGCACCGAACAGGTGGTCCAGTTCGGCATCGTGCGTTTCAATTTCGACTATGTCACCCAGGCCGTTAAGGACGAAATCCTCGCTGGCCAGATCCCTCTGGGACGCGTATTGATCAATCATAATGTATTACGACACGTAGACTTAGGTGCCGTCCTCCGTATCACCGCCGGACCGGGGCTCGCCAAAGTCATGCACATTGAACCCGGTCAGGTAACCTATGGACGCCTGGCGACCATTTTTTGTAATCAGCAACCCGCAATTGACCTCTTGGAAGTTTCGGCTCCGCTGCTATAACTCCTTAGCTCACAACACAAGACGGTCCTTTCAACTGTAGAGACAAAGGCTTTCCATGATTGATTCGAGTACAACAGAACAGCCTGAAATCGAAGCCGAATACGACGTGATCATCATCGGGGCCGGCCCTGCCGGTACCGGCACCGGAGCCCTGCTCGCCGAACAGGGGCGCAAAACCCTGATCGTCGACCGTGCTCACTTCCCCCGCTTTCACGTCGGCGAGTCGCTGATTCCGGAGACCTACTGGTCCCTCAAACGACTGGGTCTGGTCGAACAACTCAAGCAGACCGCCTTCCCCAAAAAATTCAGCGTGCAGTTCGTCACCGACGAAGGTGTCGAAACCATGCCCTTCTACTTCCACGAATACAAAGACCACGAAAGCTCGCAGACCTGGCAGGTCCTCCGCGCCGAGTTCGATCAGATGCTCGCCGACAATGCACAGAACCAGGGAGCCACCATCCGTACCGGCACCCAGGTTCTGGACCTGCTCACCGCAGGCGAACAGGTCACCGGTGTTCGGGTAAAACTCCCCAACCAGGAAACCCGCGAGATCAAAGCCAAACTCGTCGTCGATACCAGCGGACAGTCCGCTTTCATCGTCAATCGGCTCAAGCTCAAGCAGGCCGATCCGGTACTCCGTAAAGGAACCGTCTGGGCTCATTTCAAGAACGCCCACCGGGATGAAGGCATCGACGAAGGCGCGACCATCATCCTGCAGACCGAAGGCAAACACTCCTGGTTCTGGTACATTCCACTCCCCGACAACGTTGTCAGCGTCGGTTGTACCGGCGACATGAACTACATGTTCGCCAAAGATCGGGGCACCAGCGAAGACATCTTCTGGCAGGAAGTCGAACGCTGCTCGGCCATCAAACGTCGCCTGGAACACGCCCAGCCCGACACCGAATTCATGACCACCAAGGACTTCTCCTACCATTCCTCGCAACCCGTTGGACCGGGCTGGATGCTCGCCGGCGACGCGCTCGGCTTCATCGATCCCGTCTACTCCAGCGGCGTCTTCCTGGCACTCAAATCGGGTGAACTCGTCGCTGATACCATTAACGAGGCCTTCGAAGCGGACGACTTCTCCGTCGAACGACTCAGCCAGTGGTATCCCGGCTATCGCGCCGGAGTCGAGAACTTCCGCAAACTGGTCTATGCTTTCTACACCCCGGGCTTCAGTTTCGGCAGCTTCCTCAGGCAGTATCCGCAGTTTAAAACCAACCTCGTCGACATCCTCATCGGCGACGTCTTCAAACCTGAAGTCGCCGAGATGTTTACCGTCATGCAGGACGAAATCCCCGAACTCGCCATGACCGACGACTCCGAAGTCGCCATGAAGAAATAATTCCCCCGCCGGTCTGTCGCACAACAACACAGACCGGCATTTTTTATGCGCCCGCCATCCATCCCTGCTGTTCCCGGCACTGATCATATCCCCTCCCTGCGCCCCTGCTACCTGAATAAATTGAACTTGATTCACCCGCCCCGAACCGTATGCTGGTTCCCTTCTGGCTCGCGCGCGAGGCGGGTCTGCGAGCACTGGTACAGCCGGAACCACTGACGCATTTTCACCTGAACCCCCACCGTTTTTCACCGGCTGTTCACCGAAACCCATCGCACCAGTTCGCCATGTTCTCCCTCCCCTGTTCAGGGCAGACCAGGACAAACCCCGGCCGCATAAGGACAAAATCCCGGACACACCAGGACAAAATCCGGCCACATCGGGACAAAATTCTGTCTTGCCCTCCAGCTGCCAATCACGAAGATGTACCAGGCTGAGATATAAAAATAGATGTAGGGTCGGACCCATGTGTCCGACCGCCTGGCGACGATCCACCCGGTCCAGACTCCAATGGGTTCGCATATAGATCCTCCCTGTGAGCGGCAAGGCGCTATCCGCCGGTAATAAAGGTCGACTCCGATCCCAATTCCAGCAACGATTACCCTTCCCCTCAAAATGCCGGGTGAGCCCGAATTTAATTCGGGCCGAGCGCAGCGAGCAGGAAACTGACAGTGTTGGGTTCATTAAATAAAATCCGGTTCGACAGCAAATCCACACTATACGAGAATAAAGAAAACATGCAGGGACCACGCCTGACCTGACTACCAGCAAACCAGCCACGATCACCAGCAGATCATACGCGTTCTCACCCACCACCCGCAGATGAAAATCCGGAACCCCTCACTTCCCTCCAGCGCACAAAAAAAGCCCTGCTCCGGTCATCACCAGAGCAGGGCTCAGTTCACAATCGGGTGAACTTATTTCTTGTCTTTCTTATACGCGGGTGCTTTACCCAGCGGATACAGGTCCCATTTACGAACCCACATTTCCGCCATTTCGGTCTGCACCAGCAGCTTGCCATGATCGGGCTTGGCGTTGTAGCCGGCATTCACGACCACACCATTAACCAGGTACTTGATCTTGCCGCCGTCGCAGATGACGTCCATCCGGGTCCACTCGCCGAATTCGCTTTCGACGTCGTCTTTACCACGGAAACCGACTTTGTCAGCCCAGTCAGGGTCACGGCCCCACCAGTTGATCCGGCCGGAGCTCAGAGTGATCTCTTCGCCATCTTTGTCCCAGACCTTTTCGCCGTCGCGGTCTTTTTTGATCCTGGTTGTCAGCGAAGTCGGCAGTGTTTCGCCAGTCTTGGGGTCTTTACCGGTCAGCACCAGGATATCGCCCACGCCCCCTTCGATGATCTGGGCTTCGATGGATGCCATCCAGGTGTTGCCATAACCCCCGTCCGGACCGTGACAGTGAATCAGCACGCCGGAATCGCGGGCACGGTCTTCCCGTTTGCCCCAGGTCTTACCACCCCATTTGAATTCGATAACCATATGGTAATCGCGGTAATCTTTCTTGGTGATCAGGCCGCCATAGCCGTCACCCAGAATGTGCAGCATGCCGTCTTTGACGGTGAAGATGTGCTTGGGATCTTCATATTCGGTTCCCCGGTTCCAGACATACAGTCCGTCCAGGTTTTTGCCGTTAAACAGATGAATCACACCATCTTTCGGCGTGACCACTTTGTCCCCTGCCTCTGCTCCCACGGTACAGACAGCAGCCAGACAGACACAGGTGATCGAGAGGAGTCGTTTCAAAACCATGTTTGCGCTTTCCTGAACTGGAGCACATTTCCAAAGCCCCGAGCCCCGGCCATGTGCTGCTCACAGCCCGCGTACGGGCCTGACAAAAGTATTTTCTTTAATAAAATTAAGTTATTGAATGCCGTGACCAGACGCAAGAAGGAACATCAAAAAACTGGCCAACTGAATCAAAACAGAATCATCTGACCAAACTATCACAGGAGATATTTGACCAGACCATCAATCTACTGTAGTCTGATGATTCTAAATGACAGCGAGCGATTTGTTTTATGGCTCCTTTTAATCCTTTGGTCCAAATGCGGGATTGAACAGTCTGTATCCCCCTTTGATTTGGAGACATAGATGATATCCCGTCCCCGCTGGCCCCTGACCTGCGTGCTCCTGGTATTTCTGGTACTCGTAATCCGTCTGATCTGGACACTCGGCGCTTCCACCGACAGCTGGAGACTTCTCGCTGACGAATGGCACGAGCAAGCCTCTCTTGTTTTCCAATGGAAGCCCCCGGTTCCCTACCGGACTCCCCCGGAACAGGCCGAGTACTGGCTTTCGCAGACACAGAGCATCAAAGCAGCAGAGCAGGAAGCCCAGGCTGCCATGGGTGCGGCCTGGATGCTCGATTCGCCCTGCTCTTTCTTTGAAGTTAAAATTGATAGAGACTTCAGCTCACCTCCCACCACCGGTGAAGGCTCCCCAACCACGGCAGAGTTGAATTCCGAATTTGAATCCCTCACCCGTGAGGCCTGCCTGAAATACAGCGAGCTGGCCACACGCCTGGATCCTCAAGACAAACAACTCTGGCGTAATCGCGCACTGCTCCTCTTTCAGTTCCAGAATAATTCATCGCTTCCTCATGTGTTCATTCCGCGCCAGACTGTGGAAAATTGGGAGGAAATTTACAGCCTGGTTCCCCGCACGGAGCGCTGGCAGGAAATCCTCGATGAATGTGCCCGGCACGATCCTGATAATGCCCTCTACGACTATCTGGCAGCCTGCTACCTCTGGTCCATTTCAACAAAAAATAACACGTGGATGCTTAGAAAGATTCTGAATCCATCCCAATACAAACAGGCACAACAAAGACTCCAGGCCGGACTCAAAAAACCATATCTGAAAACCGGATCCAACGCAGAGTCAGCCACGCTCAGTTTCCTGTCTCACACGACATTCAGCTGGAACCAGCAGGCTCGAATGGCAGAGGACAGGCAAAGAGATTTCAGAGAGAAGTATTTTCTCTACTGCCTGTTCGACTTCCAGGATAATGAAATTTCCGCCCTGGAAGATTTCAAAGACAGGGCTGTGCGGATGTATGACTACCAGAAACTGGCGCAACAGATATCCGCTGGAAATGTTTATGACAATTTTGCCATGCTGGGCGACCACCTTTTCAGTGGACAAAAGATAAAACTGATCACACTCAATAAAAAAGATCCCAGCCTGTTTGACCCGACAGAATATGAAGCACTCCTGAGTGATTTCAGACAGATCATCCAGGACCAGCAGACGTTTCTCAAAGCCAGAAAACAATTCAGACAGGAAATTCAAATCAGTTATACTGACGGTCCCTGGTTCTTTCAGTTCGCTCTGCTTTCGGCGATCTCGCTGAATCTCATCATCGTCACGCTCTCCTGCTCGATCGTGGCGGGCGTCATCAGCTGTTTTGGCAAGCCAGATCCAGACTTTGAAATCATTAGCATGGGCATCTGGCGTCCGCTTGTCTGCTGGCTATTGGGAATTCTCTTCAGCTTCGTCCTGCTCTTTGCTCTCAATTTATTCTCTTTATTTCACCTGGTCGGTCTGCAGACATTGCTGTCCTTTCGTTGGCTTGTATTTCCCCTGCTGGCCATAGGGCTCCTCGGTCCGGCTTTCACCGTGCTTGCGGGTACTTATCCCAAAATGCCGGTAATCGTTTTTCTGACTGCACTACTCCTGCTGATCCTCTTCCTGGATACAACCCTCAGTCAGCTCTGGTTAAAAGTGGTATTGCTCTCCCTGTTTGCCTTCGCAACGGTCACTCTTCCCCTGGTATTCCACACTCTACACAACAGGCATCCGACACCCGGAGATGATTTACAATCTCAACAGGGGTTCTCATTTCTCGCTGGCCTGACCCTGGGATTCGCTGTAATTCTCATGAGCTGGGGGCTCAAACTCGCCTTGATGGATCACACGACCTATCGCTCTATCGGCGGTATCGTTTACCCGCTTTACTGGAGAAGCTTCATCAACATCCGAGAGATCGACGGTGAATTGAGGAATCTCTGGGGACTGTTTCACTCGTGGATTACAGTCTTCGGACTGGGCTGGTACTGGCTCGCTGCAGAACTCTTCACAGCATTCTTTGCCATCTTAATACTGCTGATCTGGTATCTGAAACGACTCTCCCGGACTGTCGCAGGGGGCTTCCCCGCGCTGATGCAGGTCCGCAAACGCTTTACACTCTACTACGCCGGTCGCATGCTCGCACATTCCTGTGCGATTACCGCGTTGCTTTTTTCACTGGTCTACCTGGCGGTCGCCCCGAACTTTCTCCAGGCCAGCCAGACGGAGATCCTGAATTACTATCAACGTCTGAATGATTACGCGGGCACCCGTAAAAAAATCAGGGTTATCCAGACTGAGATCGAAGCTGACAAGACTTACATGGACCAGATACGCGCTGATGAGGAGCGCACCGAAAGCTTGTTCAAGTAATAACGCCCCCCCTGAAACCGGCAGTAGACTCCTAAACTGACCGCGAGCCACTCGCAACAGCCGACGCATCGTGCGGATGCAGGCTCTCGAGGTGATTGATCTCCACGCGGAAGTCTTTCACACCCTCGTAGCTGTCCAGGGCCGCTTTCAGTTTGCGGGCCGCATCTTCGCAGAACATCAGGTTGGCACCATTCAGTCGCGCGAACTCCTGCTCGTCTTCGCGTTTCACCGCGGTCTGCACCGGAGTCGCAATCACCCGTTCCAGGTAATCGATCAGTGTCTCGATCGGGAACTCGTCCACACCCTCTTCCAGTTCTACGGTCACGTCCGCGTGACTGCGCTGGCTGTGAGGAACTGCCAGAATCGCGTCCGGCGTGCCCAGCCATTCGAAGATCTCATCATGTGAGAGCTCGCTCCGGTCGCCGAAAGATCGTTCGAACGCCTGCTGGATCAGCTGACGCGACAGCGCAGCCGAACAGGGGCAGGCACTGGAGTAAGTCAGCTGCACCGTGAGTTGATGGCGGAATTTGCCCTGCTGATAGGCACTCTGAATCGTCACCGGGTAGGCCCGCCAGCCGGCATGATCAGAAAGCAGCGCGGGCCGCTTCATCGAATGCTCGTACTTGAGGGTCAGGTAACTGTTCGAACTCATGTCGGCGTGCGTCTTGACGAAGTCCTGCAGGATCTCGTTGACCACAGGCATCGACAGTTCCGCATCTGCCAGCCGATTGTTCAGGCTCAGGAACAGACGCGACATGTGAATGCCTTTCACACGTTCGTTGTCCAGACTGACGGCGGCATCGGCCCGTGCCGGGGTCCGGAAGACTTCACCGGCGGCATCCCGCAGACGCAGCACCAGCTCCACGCCCGACATCCCTACCCGATCCAGGGTCCCCCCGATATGCGGCTCTGATTCATTGGCAACATCGGGTAAAACTCGAGAAATCGGAGTCACACCGGCACCAGCGGAAGAAAGCGGTTGTCTGCCTTGCTCTGCAGAATCCATCTGCTTGAGGTTCAGTACATCGGATACAAATTCAAACATGCAAACGTCTTTCATCATCCAGTCTCAGGTGAAACGTCGAGTTCACTAAAGATTGTTCTATTCTTAATGGTATTCAGGTGCTGCCGGTTACTATAGCAAAACCTTGCCATTATATCATTTAGTCCGCCTGATTCTTTTTTCAAGTATCAAAATTCGATAAACGGACCTGTTTTATCGCTTTAGATGCTGATTTCTACTGATTTTACGGCGAAAACCATTTCCAGACACTCCGGGCCATTTCTCACCCCCAGCAACGTGGATCAGGCCGACAGTTGACGGATCACACTGAACAGGGTGCCCTCTGCCCTGCATTCACAGCACCACCCATACGCCACCCGTCTATTGCAGTGGCAGCAGATCCGACGCTTCAGGTCCGCGCGCAGCCCACTCCCAGCCTTGAGGAGGCGTCAGGGTTTGAATGGGAATCGGCTGTGGTGCCTGGCGAATGAAACCCGGCTGTTGCAGAGGTGTATACATCGAGGCCTGCTGGATCTGCGTAGGCTGATTCTGCTGGGTTAGAAAATGTGACAGGCGATTGGTCTCGGTATGCATCGGATTCAGGGTCAACGCCTGCGTCACGGCCGGATACACCTTCTCCATCTGGCCGTCCTGCAGACAGGCATAAGCCACGCGATACCAGTCATCGGCAGTCACATCCTTACGATTCTTTAGTGACTCCTCCAGCGAAGCGACCGAATCACTCCACCGACGGTCGGCTCCATAAGCAATCCCCAGCAGCCATTGCGCCTCGGCCCGTTGATCGATGGTCGCACTGTTGTTATGACAGATCGGCCGCAGGATTGGTGTTGCCCGGTTATGCTCGCCCATCTTGATTTCCAGCGACGCCAGCTTCAAACGGGAAACGATGTTGTAAGGATCGACCTGTAATACACGGTGATAAGTCTCGATCGCCGTCCCGTTCAGACCGGCCAGCTCTTCCAGTTCCCCCTTTAAAATCAGGGCCCGGATGTTGGTCGGATCGAGGTTCAGCCCCAGCTCCAGGTTCTTGAGCGCGTCGGTATACTGCTTCTTCTCATACAGCAGATAAGACAGATCGATGTAAGGCCGGGGATCGTCGGGGTCCAGCACAGTCGTCCGCTGCAACTGCTGGATGGCTTCTTCCGAATAACCGTTGGCAATCAGAAACTCGGAGAGCTGCTGTCGCACTGCCGCATTGTTCGGGTTGTTGGCCACCGCCCGCTTCAACAGTTCTGCCGCCTGTTCCTGTCGACCACTCTCGGTCGCCACGCGAACCTGTTCTACCAGCTCCTGCGATTCCGAATCCCGCATCGCCATCTTCTGTTTCCAGGAAGAGCAACCCGGGCCGGTCAGCATGAGCAGACACAACCAGCAGCACATTCCCGGGACGCACCCTCTCTGACTTAGAGACGACAACGCTCTGACCAGGGAGAACAGGTTTTCAGGAAAGCCACGCATGAAATCCATTTCACTCGTTGACCGACAGACCAGTACATCACATCCAGTTTCGCAAACAGGAATCAGCCCATAACCCCTGCCTCGACCGGTCGCCGACTGCGCAAGTTACCATTTTCCGCCAATTACGGGTAGAGGAACTCACCTCGAAACAGCACCGGCGCGCCGGAAAGGTTCCCCCTCGCTCACCGCTCCTGGACGGAGGGAACAGAAATTTCGATAAGTTTTTTTCTCACATCAACTTATCCAAATCCGTTAATGCCAGACACGCTTCAGAAGTCCTCTGAGAGCGTTATCTCCTACGAAACGTGTTTGATCACGCAACCTTGCAGTTTAGATAAAATAGTGATATTCGCGAATCATTATAAATCATCGCGCAAAAACTTAGTTGATCCGACCCGCGTAGCGATCACAATCATTGACATCGGCACGATTGGCAGGGTACAACAGGGTAACTAAAGGATTAGCTAGTCGAAACTTTCGATACAATTGGAACTTTAGAGAAACTGGCGTGATGGACTACGTCTTCTTTCGGCATGGCTTTCTGCCCCTGGTCGTGCAACAGTGTGGCTCGATTTTAAAAAGGTCGAATGGATGATGAGTCTTTCCAAAAACGTGAATCTGAAAAAAGTGTGTCTGACAGTCGGCTGTCTGCTGGCGGTCAGTCTGGTTTCCGTTCCTGAATCTTCTGCCGGGATCATTCCCTGGACCTACAACGCCATTTTTGGTCCCAGCCGCAATGGTCCGATGTACTACGGAGCCGGATATGCACCCGCTCCTTACACGACCAATTACGGTGGTTACGGCATGACGGGTTCCTGCAACAGCTGTGGCCCCAACACCGGCTACGGCTACACCAGCTACTACGGCGGCACCAGCCGTGCTGCCTCACGTCGCAGCTCCCGCGCCGCTTATCGCTGGTACCTGATCAACAACCCGCAGGCTGTCGGCGTCAGCTACCGCAACTTTAATGGTGGCGGCAACATGTATGCTTCCACGGTCGGCTACGGTCCTGCTGCAGGCTGCTGTTCCCCTTGTGGAATGGGTGGCTGCTCAACCGGTGCCTGCGGCATGGGCGGATGCAGCACAGGCAACTGTGGCGTCTCCTATCCTCCGGCCAGTGCCAGCACACCGACTCCCGAGCCCAACAACACCACCAACGGTGCCAAGGTTCCGGAACCCCGCGAAATTGAGAGCACTCCTCCCAAAACTTATGCCGAAGAGCCCATGAATCCCGGTAACCCCGGCGGCAACGTGGAAGATTCCGGCTTCGGTGAACGTCGTTACGATCGCAAAACCCCCATGGATACTCCCATGCCGGGCAATGAAGCAGAAGACCTCTTCAAAGAACCGCTGAAACGGGACGCAACCGAGTCTCCCATGCCGGGCAGCAGCAATCCTCCCGCACAGCCAAACTTCGGCACAGAACCTTCGCAGCCCGGCTTCGGTCCCGAGCCCTCTCAGCCCGGCTTCGGCCCTGAGAAGAAATCGGATGACGATCTGTTTGGTTCTCCGGACAACAAGGCCTTCAAGCCAACTCCGGATGGCAAGATGCCTGAATCAACCATCCAGCAGAAAAAGGCCGCTCCGACCACTCAGCCGGAGAAGAAAGCTCCCAAAGCGGAACAGGAAACCAACCACCTGCCTCCTCTGCGTGTGCGTCCTCTGAATCTCGATCAGAAGATCACCTGGAAGTCAGCACCACGGGCTGATCGCCTGACAATCCGTGCTCACTTCTCTGCACCAAAGATCGCCAAGCAGGATGTTCCTTCGAACTCAGGCTGGTATGCCATCGATGACACCGCCAAAGTTGCCAGCAACTAACACCGGCAATTAACGGCTGACATCAACCGACTTTTACAAAGTGCAAGTGCTTCACCGCCTTGCACTTTTTTTATGCGCCGGTCACGTTATTGTAACAGGAGAGAAACCCGCACATCATTTACGACCTTCATCCGGATTCGGAACATGCAAAACGCTGAAATCGCCCGTCAGTTTGAGGAACTCGCCGACCTCCTGGAAATTCAGGGAGCCAACCCCTTTCGCCTCCGGGCCTATCGCAACGCAGCCCGCACCATCTCCGGCCTGCCCGACTCGATCCAGGAGATCGTCCACAACGATCCCAAAGAACTGCAGGAACTCCCGGGCATCGGCAAAGACCTCGCCGAAAAAATTCAGACCATCGTGGAATCATCCACACTGCCGCAACTCGAAGAGCTCAAAGAACAGATCCCCCCGGACGTCGTCCGCATGCTGGATATCCCCGGCATCGGTCCCAAGAAAGTCGCCTTCCTCTTCTCCGAACTCAACATCCATTCGCTCGACGATCTCAAGGCGGCTGCCGAGAACGGCGTCATCGCCGAACAGAAAGGCTTCGGCAAGAAAACGGAACAGATCATCCTCGAAGGTCTCGAACAGCTGAACCAGATCGGCGACCGCGTCCGGCTCGCGGAAGCCAAAGCCCAGTCCGATGCCATCATCGCCGATCTCGGCCAGCTCGACTCCGTACAGCACATCTCTGAAGCAGGCAGCTGTCGTCGTCGCAAAGAGACCGTCGGCGATCTAGATATTCTCGTCACGTCCAGCGAACCCGACGAAGTCATGGATGCCCTCGCCGATCATGAACTGGTCAGTAAGGTCCTCGCCCGCGGCGATACCAAGCAGCGCGTGCGGCTCAATTCCGGACTGGAGCTCGACCTGCGTGTGGTCCCCGAGGAATCCTACGGCGCCGCCCTGCTCTATTTCACCGGTTCCAAAGAACACAACATCGTCCTCCGCCGCCGCTCCCAGGATCGCGGGCTCAAACTCAACGAATACGGGCTCTTCAAAAAAGACAAACTCGTCTCGGGCAAAACCGAGGAAGAGGTTTATAAATCGCTCGACCTCCCCTGGATTCCGCCCGAAATCCGCGAGAATCGCATGGAGTTCACCGCAGCCGAAAACAACGAACTGCCCGAGTTGATCGAACTCAAACAGATCCGCGGCGACCTGCACATGCACACCACCGCCACTGACGGCAAAGCCTCGATCCAGGAAATGGCCGAAGGAGCGCTCGCCAAAGGTTATCAGTACATCGCCATCACCGATCACTCCAAGCGGGTCACGATGGCCAACGGCCTTGATGCGAAGCGGCTGCGGGCCCACTGGAAAGAAATCGAAAAGGTTCAGCAGAAGGTCCCCGACATTCAGATCCTCAAAGGCATCGAATGCGACATCCTCGAAGACGGCACCATGGACCTCCCCGACGACGTGCTCAGCGAAGCCGACTGGGTCATCGCCGTGTTGCACTACGGACTCAAACAACCGCAGGACCAGATCAACAAACGCCTGCTCAACGCGATTCAAAATCCGCATGTCTCCATTCTGGGGCATCTCTCCGGTCGCCTGATCGGCAAACGACCGGGAGCCGACCTCAATTACGGCGAGATCCTCAAAGCCGCCGCTGACCACGGCGTCATGCTGGAAATCAATGCCCATCCCATGCGACTCGATATCGACGACATTCATGCCGCCCGCGCCAAAGAACTCGGAATTCCGATTGTCATCAACACCGATGCCCACAGCGTCGGCGGACTGGACGTGATGCAGTACGGCGTCTACCAGGCCCGCCGTGCCGGACTGACGAAAAAAGATGTCGCCAACACGAAAACCTGGAAACAGTTTGAGAAACTCCTCAAAAAGTCGCGTTAAACATTGATCCAAAGCTGCCGGGATACCGTTACCACGCCCAGGTCATCAGTCTGCAGAGGAAGCAATCACATGTCGAACACGCTGGAACTGTTAATCCGTTCGGGAAATCCTTTCATCTCGATCGAAACGCTGGATGAACAACGGGCCCAGGAAGTCGTCCAGAAAGTCGCCCGCGGTCTGAAGATGACGCTCTACGAATGGTCCGCCACCAGTGGTCTCTGTAAATCGGATCATGGCAAACTGAAGCCGGCGCTCGTCCCCGGCGGCAAACCGGATCAGGCACTGAGCTTCATCCACCAGAACACCGATGCCGACATCATCCTCTTCAAAGACCTCGGTGCCTACTGTCGCGACAGTGTCGTCAATCGCATGCTCCGCGACCTGATGCAAACCTGCCACGACAAAAAATCGACATTCATCCTCGTCGATGCCTTCCCGCTCCCCGATGAAATCAAACGCTTCACAGTCCGCTACGAAATCGGCTGGCCTGACGCCAACGAACTCTCCGCAGTCATCAAGCAGACCTATAACCGCATCAAGCGGGAGAGCGATTCCGAAATCACGGCCCGCCTGACCCGCCACGAAATGGAACAGCTGGTGCTCACGCTCCGCGGTCTCAGTTGCAGTGAAGTCGAACGAGTCATCAGTTCCGCCATCCTGCAGGACAACGACCTCAACGCCAACGACCTGCCGCATATCATCGAAGCCAAACGCACGCTCCTCGGCTCCACAGGCTGCCTGGAAGCAATCGCCGTCGATGTCAAACCGGAAGAAGTCGGCGGTCTCAGTAAACTCAAGGACTGGCTTAAACTGCGTCGCGGCGGCTTCACCCGCCAGGCACAGGAGTTCGGCATCGAACCTCCCCGCGGCGTGCTCATGCTCGGCGTCCCCGGTTCCGGCAAGAGCCTCTGTGCCAAAATGGTCGCCTCCGACTGGAACATGCCCCTGCTCCGACTCGATCCGGGCATGCTCTATCAGAAATTCATCGGCGAAAGTGAAAGCCAGCTCCGGCAGGCACTCTCGCAGGCCGAATCCATGGCCCCCGTGATTCTCTGGATCGATGAAATTGAAAAAGCATTCGCTTCCGCATCTGCATCCTCATCCGACGGCGGCCTGTCTAAACGCATGTTCGGCACCCTGCTCGCCTGGATGCAGGACCATCGCCATCCGATTTTCATCATCGCCACTGCAAATGACATCTCGGCGCTGCCCCCCGAACTGATGCGGAAGGGACGCTTCGATGAAGTCTTCTTCGTCGATCTCCCCAACGCGGCCTCCCGGGAGCAGATCCTCAAGATCCACATTCAACGCCGCAAGCGCGACTCGGACCAGTACGACCTCCGCTCCCTGGCCGCGATGGCCGACGACTTCACCGGCTCGGAACTGGAACAGGCAGTGATGTCAGGACTCTTCGCCGCGTTCTCCGAAAACGCGGAACTGGAAGACCGCCACATCGCCTCTGAAATCCAGAAAACCCGCCCCCTGGCCGTCGTCATGCGCGAACGCATCGCCGAACTCCGCCACTGGGCCAACAACCGCTGCGTCCCCGCAGACTGAGCCCGCTCGAAGCAGAACAGATCATCCCTCACCAGATCCGTAGGGTGCGGCCCCATGTGGCCGCCCGCCTGGCGATAGACGAATATTGATCATATTTCCGACGGACCCAGATCAAAAAGGGTAGCCCCGGATGTAATCCGGGGTGAGCGCAGCGAACAAGAGGTCCCAGCTCACGCGTACAACACATAAAATAAGTCGAATATAGATCCGGCACTATAAAACAAAACAGTAAGGCACCAGCCTTCGGTTCAATCCTCCCTCAAGCATTCCCCTCCACAAAGTTGTCACAACCACTCAACCATGTTGATTTTTAGCAACATCGTGTCACAACATCGCTGCAGATTTCAAAAAAACAGTCTCGGCCGCCATTTCTTGCGATGCCGAGTTGAAAATCAGCGGGAAATGCGGGACAATTAACAACGTCGTAAGCTCAAGCTCCTTAATTCAATCTGAGGAATTTTATGATTTCACCCACCACCTACCGCAGAGTGTTATATTCCGTCCTGGGAATTTGTCTGGCGATCTATGCCTGCACAGCCGATGCAGCCGAGACTTCCGAAAAAACCAACGAAGTCAAAGTCAACGACATCACTCTCAAAGTGCCCGCCGACTGGAAAAATGCACCACCATCCAACCGACTCCGTCTGGCTCAGTTCGAAATCCCCGCCGTCAAAGGGGACAAAGAACCGGCTGAGCTGGTGATCTCATCCTTCGGTGGAACCGGCGGTGGCATCGCAGCCAACGTCTCCCGCTGGATTGGTCAGTTCAACAGCGATGGTCGCAAAGCGAAAGTCACTCAGGGTGAATCAGAACAAGGCAAGTATGTCTTCGTTGACATCTCGGGAACCTACAACAAATCCATCGGTCCGCCAATTCTGCGTAAAACCGAAGCTGTTCCCAATTCCCGCATGCTGGGTGTCATCCTGGCCGTTGAAGGGAAAGCGTACTACTTTCTCAAACTGACTGGTCCCGACAAAACCGTCGCGGAAGCTGCAGACGCACTCCGTACCTCATTCGGTGCCAGCGCCAAAGATGAAAAGCCATTCGAACAATAACGAATGGCTGATTTTTTTATTTCACCCGCGACTTAATTCGGGTTCTTAACAAACCCTCTGCCCCATTGAATTATCTGAAAACATGAAGCTCAGCCAGCGCATCCCTTCACTCTGGATCAGGGGCATTCTGCCCCTGTTGGCATTTCTATCCCTCATCTTTTTCTGCACGCTCAGTCAGACTCGACTGGTTGCAGAAGAAATTGATCCCGAAGAAGACGACTACCCGCCCGGGTTGCTGGCCACCTACAAAGCCGGCGGAAAAGAGATTCAACGGATCGATGCGGATATCGCCTTCGACTGGGGCAAACAGGCACCGCTGCCACAACTGCCAGATGGAAACTTCACCGCTGACTGGACCAGTCTGATTCTGGTCAAGCAGCCCGGCGAGTATCAGCTCTCCGCGTACCTCGTCGGTGAAGTCAAAGTCGAAATTGATGGAAAGACCGTCCTGGAAGGCAAACGCGAAACACCCGGCTGGATTGTCGGTCCCAAATACGAGCAGAACTTCGGCGAATTCGAACTGCAGGTCTCCTATAAAAAAACGGCTCCCGAGGCCCGCCTGCAACTGTTCTGGTCTTCGAACCTGTTTGGCCTCGAACCGATTCAGTCCAACATTCTCTACCGGGAAGCAGGCAGCCCCGAGGTCGCACAGATCTGGCGGGGGCGCACGCACTTCGACGCGCATCGCTGCAACCGCTGTCACCAGCGCTCAGGTCAGGCCACCAGCCCCGCTGCCCCCGATCTGACGCACGTCACCACCGCCCTCAATCCCGAATGGCTCGTCCGCAAAATTCAAAACGACGATGCCATCGCTGCCCATGCCAAAATGCCTTTCTTCGGCTTCAACCAGCAGGAAGCCGAATCCATCGCCGCCTATCTTTATGCGAATGCGAAAAACGCGTCGCTGAAAAAGATTCCGGCTCCGAAGAAAGATAAAAAAACAAAGAAAGCGCCCCCCCGCGATGAAGAACAACGGGCCGGCGAAATCCTCATGCACTCGGTCGGCTGTCTGGCCTGCCACACCATCGACGGCAAAGGCAATCAGCAGCCCTTCAGTGGCGGCGACCTGAGCAGCATCGGCGATAAACGAAACGAAACCTGGCTCTTCAACTGGCTCTCCGATCCCGCGAAACTCAACAAAGATCATCGCATGCCGGTCGTCAAACTCAGCACCGACGAACGCCGACAGCTCGCTTATGCCCTCGCGGCCCTCAAACAGGCCAAGCTGCCCACGGGCAAAAAACCGACCAGCGATAAACAGACCATCACCGCCGGTCAGAAACTGATCGCCCAGGCCCGCTGCGCCGCCTGTCACACGATCCCCGGTATCGAAAAACCGAATCTGCAGATTTCCGATCTTACAAAACCGGTCACCAGCTGGGACAACAGCTGCCTGGCCGAAACACCCGATCTCAAACAGGGACGCCCCGCTTACCGCACCATCGATCGTGACGCCGTCAAAGCGTATCTCGCCGCCAGCTATCACGCCCCCTCACCGGAAAATGAATTCGATCGCGGTCGCTACGTTCTCGAACAGCGGAACTGCATCTACTGTCACGAACGGGACCGGCATGAAGGCATTACCCAGATCGCTGGTGAGATGGCCAAGTTCGATCCTGCCCTGGCCGGACAGAGCGAAGCCATGATTCCCCCCGCTCTGACTGCAGTCGGCGATAAACTCAAACACGAAGCCCTGACCGAAGCGGTCAGCGGTCAACAGAAGACACTCCGCATGCCCTGGCTCCGCGTCCGCATGCCCCGTTTCGAACATACCGAGGCCGACAAACAGGCCCTGCTCGGCTACCTGGTCTCGCACGACCGTGTTCCCGATGATGGCCCCCGTCAGCCCGGTTTCATGGTTGAATCTTTAGACAAGGACCGTGCACAACTGCTGATCGCCGGTCAGACCATCACCGGCGCCAAAGGCTTCAGCTGTATCTCCTGTCACGAACTGGGCGACTACAAACCCCGCAACGTGGCCTTGGGCACCCGAGGTTCGAACCTGCTCATGCTGGGCAAACGCATGCGGAAAGAATACTTCCTCCGCTGGGTTCACAACCCGCTGCGTATCGTCCCCGGCATGGAAATGCCTGCCCTCAAGAAGAGCGTCCCCAAAGTCCTGGGAGGCGACATCAACCGTCAGCTGGATGCCATCTGGCTCGGCCTGAATGATCCCGAATTCAAAGTCCCCACGAACCCCTCCGTCGTGGAACAGTTCTTTACCGTCGCTGCCGGCGAACCCGCGCGGATCGTCCGCGACGTCTTCACCAATCCCAAAGAGACCGGCGGCGGATACGTGCCCCGGGCCTTTGCCGTCGGCTTTGACAACGGCCATAACCTGCTCTTCGACCTCGATCAGTTCTCGCTCGTCCAATGGACGCTCGGCGATCTGGCCCGCCAGCGCACCGAAGGCAAAAGCTGGTACTGGGACATGGCAGGCACACCGATTGTCACCGGCTACAACCGCGGCTTCGAATTCGTCCTCGCCAAAGCCGGCAAGGAACCGCTGCAGGTCGTCTACCCGCATCTCGAAAACGGCAGTGCCGGCACCCTTCGCAGCTATGACTCGCAGGGTAACCGGATCACGCTCAACTACGAACTCAATTTCAAAATCGGTGACCAGATCCAGACGGTCGCCATCACCGAAACCTTCGAGCCACTCCGCGGTCAGGACAAGGGATCCGGCTGGCAACGGGACATTAAAGCTGCAAACCTGCCCTCCGGTTACGACCTTTACATCGGTCGTCCCCGTTTCTCGAAAAGTATCGGCAGCCCGACCATCAGCGATCTCACTCGCCCCGATGAGAAGTGGCTGCACATCTCCGATAATAATTCGCACGAATATATCAAAGCGACCGGCGGGAAACAGGACCGCGTCGCGCTGACACTCAACTACCTCTGCGAACTCAAAGTCGATGGCCTCGACGTCAAAATCAAACCCGAGCCGAACCAGACGCTGGAAAAAGTCACCAGCGCTCCCGGCTTCGACGGCGTGCGGCTCCCCCTCGATCGGGGCATCATGCCAACTGCGATGGCCTGGCGCAACGATGGCACACTGATCTTCACCTCCCTCAAAGGGGACGTCTATCTCGCGAAAGACACCAATGGCGACGGCGTGGAAGATGAAATGATCCTCTTCGAAGAAGGTCTCTCCGCTCCGTTCGGCATCGTCGCGGATGGCAGCGACATTATCGTTTCACACAAACCCGAAGTCCTCCGTCTTTCGGACACCGATGGAGACGGCCGCGCCGACAAACGAACCATCGTCGCCTCCGGCTGGGGCTTCAACGACAACTACCACGACTGGGCCTCCGGCTGTATTCGCGACAGCAAAGGCAATCTCTACATCGGCCTGGGCAGCGATTACGCCCAGATGAAACGCCCCGACGATCAGATTCACTGGCGGGGTAAGATCCTCAAGATCACCTATAACGGCAACATCGAAGTCCTGGGGCACGCCTTCCGCTACCCCACCGGCCTCGCCATCAACTCCAAAGATGAAATCTTCATCTCCGACCAGCAGGGCGTACAGAATACGTTTAACGAGATCAACTTCCTGATCCCCGGCAAAGCGTACGGCGTTCCCAGTCAGTCTGACCTGCGGAACAAGGAAAACCTCGAAGAAACCCGCGCCGCGATCCAGGTTCCCCACCCCTGGACCCGCAGTGTGAATGGCCTGACCTGTATTCCGAAACAGTTCCCCTACGCCAGCCTGTTCGATCAGGGACTGGGCTGCGAATACAACAACCGCTTCCTGATCCGCTTCACGCAACAGAAAGTCGGCGACTCCGTTCAGGGAGCCACCTACTACTTCACCCGCGCCGATGTCCCCCCCGATGAGTTCAACTTCACCGGACCGATGTCAGTCGCCGTCAGTCCCCAAGGGGATATCTACGTCGGTTCGATTCACGACAGCGGCTGGCTGGGCGGACGCAACACCGGTTCGATCGTCAAGTTGACGCCGAACGGGAAACTGCCGAACGGCATTAAAGAACTCCGTGCGACTCCCGACGGCTTTGAACTCGAATTCTTCTCCCCCGTTGATGCGAAAAAAGCCGCCGATAAAGAGGCCTACACCATCGCCGGCTACACCCGCGTCTGGAGCGGCAGCTACGCCAGCCCCGACAGCGGCCGGTACAAAGTGGAAGTCGAAGGAGTCACCCTCTCCGACGACCACAAAACGGTCCGCCTCAAGGTCAACGAACTCAAGGAAAAATTCGTCTACGAAGTCAACTGCCAGCAGATCGGCACCGGCAACGAAAAACTCTTCCCGGTCACCGGACACTACTCAATGAACCGGATTCCCGAGTAATCGGGAACAGATCAGGAACGTTAATCTCCCAGACGTTCGGCCCCTGGATCGTGGCGTCATATCGCACCAGAAATTCCTGCGCCTCAAATGCGTGAATCTCTTGAGAGGCATCGTGACTCATCTTTTTCAGCAAGCTCAGGAATTTGGGTTCCACACGGAATGTCTCAAACGGGGAAATAAACATTCCTTGGCCCGGAGAAAGAGAGGCTTTTAAGTCAATCGAATTCCGATTATGGACAATCACTCCAAAAGCTTTGATCGAATTCAGTTTTGATAGTCTTGTCAGTTCATCCTTCCTGAGCAGAAAGCAGTGAGGAGCAAAATACTCTCCCTGCAGCGTTTCGACAGTCGGCTGCCATACCAGTGTTTCAAAATCAATATCTGTAAAAGAGCCATCTTCTGCCACAGGACAGGGCGTGGCACGCTGATTCTGTACATCGACCAGGTACACGCCTCTTGCTGCTTCCTGCGTCATAATATGCCGATACGACCAGTGACAGTTCTGAATTCTACGATGTGAACCCAGGTAATAGCTAAAAGACTTATCAGGTAAAGAACCTCTCACCGTACGGAAATCACACAGTAGAAACTCTGCCTCACCAGTTGGTTTCTCCGGCCAGTTAACCTGAAACTGAACGGGAACCTTTCCGGGAACTTCGTCCGGACAGTAAATCGTCTGCTCGAACTTTCGCCCGGGAATCGTCGTCAGGATGCCTGTTGTATATTCTTCCCTCCACGGCGCGCGTAAGGTCATATTGTATTTTCCCCAGGGAAGCTTCCCGAATTCGAGTCGCCCATCAGGACCACTCTTTGCCGTCACCCTGAAGCTTACTCTGACTCCACTATCATCGAGTTTAGCCAAATCACCCGAAAAGCCGACCGCCGGCTTTCCGCCTTCTTCTTTCTGAATCAGCTGAAAGGTAATCGGGTTCATCTCCTGGGAACTGGATTCAGACTGGGCTGCCTGCTCGGCTTTCAACTGTTCCAGTTGCGTCAGTATCTGCTGAGTTCCTGCGTCCCGAGGCTGCTCCTCTATCGCTGCCAGCCGTTCCAGCAGTTTCAGATTCACCTGTTCGCTCTGTTTCATCATCGACCAGGCAATCCCCACCACAACAATACAGCAGACCGCCATCACAGCGGAAATACCCACAAGAATACGTTGAGACATCATCTTCTCCTTCATCGCTTCCAGCCAGAGCTGGCGAGCCACTTTGATGGGATCCCCAAATCGTTCCAGCACGCGTTTCCGCGCGAGTCCTTCGTCCGGATTTTTCAACAACTCCCGATTCAGGGCACACGCAAAATGGTCACTGAGCTCGTCGATAATATTCTGCCGCAGCGACGACGGTTCGTCGTCCCGTCGCGGTGGAAAGTCTTCTGTACTGATCTCAGGCCAGTTCATATGTTTTGAATCTACCTCAGCAAATAATCTCAGAGCGATCCCTATAAGTTATGTTCCACCTTTTCAAGGTAAGAACTGGTAATCTCTGCTGGTGGAAGTTTGATTTCCCAGACATTCATGTGACCTGTGTCAGCGGAGAACATGGATTGCTCAGGGAACTGAATTCCATGGATCTGATCTGCCCGATGACTGTTTAATGGTCCGTTTAACCGATTCTGCAGGCGCGACCCCAGTTTCAGTTTCTCTGACACATTCACAAAGGCACTATAGCCAGTCCCGATTCGCACCCTGTTTTCAATTCGCATTGAAGGATTGCTGAAGGGAGCCAGGGTCAGCATGTCAAAAGAAGTGTGGGTTCCCAGCTCATTAAGATGAGTCAAAAGTGATTTCTGCAGGAGGTAGCAGACAGGCAGATGATACTCACCCTGTCTCAAACGAGTATCTGTCTGAAAGTCTAACTTGTCAAAAGTAGTATCCTGATAAGTCCCCCTGGTCCCTAAAGGGCAGACTGTGACCCGGTTCTCACTATTGATAAGATAAACTCCGTGAGGAGGGTCCTTGGGATCTTGTTCATACATCCAGACATGCCCCTGAATACTGCGTCTCCCTTTCAGAACATAGGGAACGGGTTCCCGCCCCTTTTGTGGATATCGAAAATCACAAAGCACCACCCACTCTTCAGGATCCAGACCTTCGGGCCAGCGGACTTGAAATTTCACCGGGACTTTTTCAGGCGGACCGTCAGGACAGACGATCGTCTGGGAAAAATCGCGTCCCGGGATTGTCACAAAGCTTTTGAGAATCGCAGTCTCATCCCAGGGAGCATGCAACTTCAGATAGTACTTTCCCCATGGCAGCCGACCAAAATCGAGTTTCCCAGTTTCATCAACCACGACATCCAGGGAAAACGATTCTGCTTTGCCGTCCTCATTCGTCAAAGTGCCGGTAAAACCTTTCGCCGGTTTCTGCGGATTCCCCTCCTGCACCAGTTGAAAAGCGATTTGAATCATCTCCTCAGCGTCGGAAGCAGTCGGTGAGGCCTGCTGATCCAGCCGCTCCAGCAGTAACAGATTTACCCGTTCATTCTGTTGCACCATCGACCAGACCAGCCCCACTGCGATGAAGCCACACACAGCCATCACCACAGAAACGCCGGTCAGAATACGTTGTGACATAATCTTCTCCTTCATCTCGTCCAGCCAGAGTTGGCGGGCCACTTTGATGGGATCGCCAAATTGAATTAACACACGCTGTCTGGCGATCTTTTCGTCCGGATTTTTCAGCAACTCCCGATTCAAAGCACATACGAAATGGTCACTGAGCTCGTCGATAATATCCTGCCGCAATGACGACGGTTCGTCATCCCGTCGCGGCGGAAAGTCTTCTGTACGGATCTCAGGCCAGGCCACGTGGTTCTCCTGAAACGAGGGAGCAAATTAGGAATCACCTGTTTCGGACGCCCAATAGACTCTTGTTTTTTGTTTCCAGTTTCTAATCTGCCTGGGCAACCTTCTTATCGTAAAAATTGAGATTCCAGACATTGTTTTTTCCAAGGCTTGCAGCAAAATGCTGTACTGGAAATCGCAGCACTTCACCGGTACTGACTTCAACTGGCTTCTTATCCAGAATGTTCAAAGGAGACACAAAGACCGTCTGTTCGACACCATACATGGTCTCACCTATAATATATCTGGATAGACCGGGAATTAAATCGGACATATCCACAGCAACTGGGTCGAAATAATTCTCATTCAAGACTGACAGCTGACTCAAATCATCCCTGTGAATTCGATATAAGACTGGCAAACCATACCGGCCCTGAGGCATGGCCACAGTTTGCTGATTCAACTGAATATCCGAATTCAAATTTTGATACTTACCCTCAGGCGTCAACGGGACTTTGAAAAACTTCCCTGTTTTTCCAATCAGATAGACGCCCTGATTCACAGGTTGCTGATAGATCCAGTTTTCGTTCTCGATTCGACGCTCGCTCGCATAAAAATGCTTGATCACATCTTTTCCCTGATCAATTTGACGTACTCGAAAATCTGCCAGAAAAAACCATTCATCAGAATTATATTCTTCTGATTGGTAAACCTGAAAACTGACAGAAACGGGCTCCGGTTTTTGCGCGGGACAGATAATCGTCTTTGAAAACGAACGTCCCGGAACTGTCTTGAGATCTAACTTTTGATACATTTCCCCCCAGGGGGCTTTAAGTTCGAATGCATAACTACCAGCCGGTAGCCGCCCGAAATCCATCTTGCCTTTCGCATCACTGATAGCATCAACCGTAAAGTCATCCAAATTCTTACTCAGTCGAATCAATCTTCCAGAAAATCCAGTAGCAGGCTGGCTGTTCTGATCTGTCACTAATTGAAAACTGACTGGATTCAATCCTTCCTGCGTTGCACCACCTCCCGATAACTGTAACTGGTTTAATCGCTTTAGTTCTAGCAGAAGCTGTTGATCTATCTTGGACTCAACAGGTGGAACAGGACGCTCCGCAATCGTAGCAATCTGCTCCAGTATTTTCTGATTAACTACCCTGCTTTCCTGCACCAGAATCCAGGAAAATCCCATCACCGCAATACAGCACGCCGCCATCACCGCAGAAATTCCAGTCATAATACGTTGTGACATGATCTTCTCCTTCATCTCGTCCAGCCAGAGCTGGCAGGCCACTTTGATCGGATCCCCAAACTGTTCCAGTACACGTTTCCGCGCGACCTGCTCGTCCGGATTTTTGAGCAACTCCCGATTCAAGGCACATACAAAATGGTCACTGAGTTCATCGATAATATCCTGTCGCAATGATGACGGTTCGTCATCGCGTCGCGGCGGAAAGTCATCAACACTGATCTCAGGCCAGGTCACATTTACTCCTGATTTTTATACAAGAACAGTTCGTTTCTATAGCGTTAGAAGAGACCCTGCCCGCCGCTTGGAGCCCCTTGGGGAACTTCAAAGTATCCCCCCAAATCTTTACTTTCCACCGGTTTCACCCCTTCTGGGATCTCCAATTGATTTAGCTGGGGGATTTTAATTTCCCACACATTTTCCAGCTCTTTCTTTGCCGGGAATAGGAGTTGTTTCGCCAGCTGAATTCCACTGGCAAACTTTATTTCCTGGTCAACTCCCATAATCTGATTCAGATAAGAGGCGTCCTGGAAAGCTAAAATCATCGTAGTCGGTGGTTCTATTCCACTCATTCCAAAACCACCATCCTGCAGTCCGACTCGAGACGGATTAAACAATAGCAAAGCGTTCCGACTATGGTTTAGAACCGGATAAGAATAGGTTGGTTTGCTGTCTAAATAAAAAATCTTGGGTAGATCCTGTTTTCTTAACAGGTACATGACCGGCAGGAGATATTCATCTGCCTCGATCATGCTGACTGTTGTCTGTTTTTCCAGCTCATTCAAGGAAACACTTTTAAATCTTCGATTCTGATCTAACGGACAGTTGTAGACCCGATTGTGTTGATCAATCAGGCAAACTTGAGCGTAGTCCCATGTTCCCTCTAATGGGTTCGGATATGATCTTGTCCATCCATCATTTTCGTACCGTCTGGTCATGCCGGAGACTCCACCCGAGTACGATTTGGCACGAAAATCACACAATAACAACCAGTCATCAGACTTGAGTTGTTCAGGCCACTCCACCTCAAACCGAACGGACACATCTACGGGAGCCGAGACCGGACAGACGATCGTCCGTGAATAGTTTCGTCCTGGAATTAATGTAAACTCTGAATAAGAGTATTCATCCCAATGAGTTTTGACTCTCAACGTATAACCGCCCCAGGGAAGCTTTCCAAAATTCAGTCTCCCGTCATCCCCACTCACCTCTTCTAATGTAAAGGAATCGGTGTTATTGCCAATCTTAGTCAATTTGCCAGTAAGTCCGACCGCTGGTTTTCCCCCTACCTTCCCTTCAACCAGTCGAAACGAAATTTGATTCATTTCATCAGTTGCTTTGATCGGAGGAGCAGCTGGAACCGGTCGATCTGCAATCGCAGTGAGCTGTTCCAGCATCCGGGCATTGACGGTCTGACTCTCTTTGATCAACAGCCAGGAAAAGACGACCACTGCAATACAGCACGCCGCCATCACAGCAGAAATTCCAGTCATAATACGTTGCGACATGATCTTCTCCTTCATCGCTTCCAGCCAGAGCTGGCGGGCAATTTTGATTGGATCGCCAAACTGATTTAATACACGCTGTCTGGCGATCTTCTCATTCGGATTTTTCAACAGCTCCCGATTCAGAGCACACGCAAAATGGTCGCTGAGTTCGTCGATAATATCCTGCCGGAGCGACGACGGTTCATCATCGCGGCGCGGCGGAAAGTCTTCGATACTAAGCTCAGGCCAGGCCACTTTCTGCTCCCAGAATCCGGTCTACGGCGGATGAGAACTGTTTCCACTCCTGACGCTTCTCGTTCAGAACCTTCTGCCCCTGCGTCGTCAGCTCGTAATACTTGCGCCGACGACCATCGACTTCACGCCAGAATGATTTCAGCAGCTTCTTTCGCTGCAACTTGTGTAACGCTGGATACAGACTCCCCTCTTTCAGCTCAAACTCCTGAGCCGATCGATTCGTCACCTGTTGCGTAATTTCGTAACCATACGTGGGCCCCTCGGAAACCAGTTCCAGAATGAGCATCTCCAGCGTGCCTGCAAATAACTGAGGATTCATCTTTCTTTCTCCCATACCTAGGATGACTACATATCCAATATATAGCCGCTCTAGGTATATACTGTCAAGCAGTTTTTTTAAAAGAAATCACGAGGGGGTGAGCCCGAATGCAATTCTGGCCGAGCGCAGCGCGCAGGAGGTCCCAGCTTACGGGATCAATTTACAACAGAGAAACCCATTCGTTCGAATAAGTGGGCTTGAGGCGCACGCACACTTCACATCGTCTGCACCGCGACCTCCTGTTGCCTGCGGCAATACCGGATTACATCCGGTACCACCCAGATTATTCAGAGGCCATTGAAAGCGGACACCAATAGAACCTCACCAGGCGGGCGGACACATGGGTCCGCACCCTACGCCAGTTGAAGCAAGCACAGACAGACTGTTAAACAGCCCGTCCCGCGTTGGCGCAGAACTGGTAATATACCTCTTCCGATTTCACGAGCTCATCGATTTCGACCCACTCATCCACCGTGTGAGCCTGGGCGATCGAACCGGGGCCGAAGACCATTGAGGGCACGCCGCTCTGATTCACGCGGGCTGCGTGCGTACCGTAGGGGACGCCCACTTTTTTGTGACCGGGCTCCATGGTGTCGATCACCTTCAGCAGTCGATCGCTCCAGGCACCATTATTGTGATCGGAGAGGGAGACGCCGGTAATCCACGGCGGCAGCATTTCGAATTCAAAAGGCAGCTGCTCTTTGAGGTAGTCTTCCACCTGGTTCATCACATCGATGCCGTCTTCGCCAGGAATGACGCGGCGGTCAATTTCAATCGTGCACCAGTCCGGCACAATGTTGACGCTGTCGCCCCCTTCGATCACGCCGACACTCAAGGTCGGCGGACCGCACAACGGATGTGCTTCCCGTTTCGTCAGCTCATCCGCGTAGACCTGCAGTGCCTTGATCACATCCGCCATCCGGTAGATGGCATTTACGCCATCATTGGGTTGTGAACTGTGACAGGCCTTTCCGGTCGTCTTGATTTTCCAGCGGGTCGCACCACGATGGGCCACGACGATATCCAGCATCGTCGGTTCGGCCACGAGTCCCAGATCGGGAGGCGTGGTCAGAATCTGGCTCAGTCCGCTCGGATTCTCCCAGAGCTGCACCAGGTGATTGATGCCCTGCACGGTTGCTTCTTCATCGCAGGTACAGGAGAGAATCACATTCGCCGCATCGGGAGGATTGTCGTTGATGAGCCGCGTGAAGGCCATCAGCATCGCCGCCATGCTGCCTTTGACATCGCAGGCACCGCGACCGTAAATCCGGCCGTCTTTCTCGGTCCCTTCAAAGGGGGGTACGATCATCCCTTCCGCGGGAACCGTATCCTGGTGTACGTCCATCAGAATCGTGGGCACACCCTCTTTAACCGGCGTGCGGGCGATCACATTATTCCGCCCGGGAACCACTTCGATTGATTCGTACTCGACTCCCAGTTCTTCGAAATAGTCACACAGAAACTGGGTCAGTCTGCCTTCATAATAGATATCACCGGAAACAGCGCGGCCCATGGGATTCACGCTGGGAATGGCAATCAGTTGTTTTAACAGCTGGACGACATCCATCAAAAAATAACCTTTTCTCGAGCCCGCTTTTGAATACTCTCGCGCTGAATTCATCGTAGTTTCCACAGCCAGTGTCCCTCAACTGCAGCCCGATTTCTACTGATAACGCATTCAGTTTCTTAAGTTGGTTGAATTTTACAGGCCAGACCGACTCTAATATCAGTAGACCGCGTTTTACCCAAATCACGCTGACCACAAACTCCAAGGAGCCTTACATGAGAAACATACTGAACTGGTCCGCCGCTCTGCTCGCGTTGATCATCACCGCAGCCCCCCTGCAGGCGGATCCGATCCCCGGCGTCGGTCCGGTAAGCGACCCTGTCAAAGTCTTTTCTGATTTCAAATTCACCGAAGGTCCCGCCTTCGACCTCAAAGGCAACCTCTACTTCACCGATATCCCCGCCAACCGGATCTACAAAGTCGATACCGATGGCAAACTCAGCGTCTTTCTGGAACCCTCCAATCACTGCAACGGCCTGATGCTCGATGGCTCCGGCAAACTGCTGGCCTGTGAAATGGATGGCCGCCTGGTCAGCATAAATCTGAAAACCAGGAAAGTGACGCCGCTGGTCTCCGAATATGAAGGCAAACGCTTTAACGCACCCAATGATGTCGTGGTAGACAGTACAGGTGGTATCTACTTCACCGACCCGCATTTCCGCGCCCCCGAACCTCTTCCACAGGGAACCGTCGCCGTCTATTACCGCTCCGCTGACGGCAAGGTGAGCCGGATCATCGACGATATCAAAGCCCCTAACGGCGTGATTCTCTCTCCGGATGAAAAAACGCTGTACGTCATCCCCAGTATGCAGAAGGAGATGATGGCGTACCCCGTGACCGCTCCCGGCAAAATTGGCAAAGGCCGCGTATTCTGCACGCTGAAGCAGGCCGAAGGCTACAAAGAACCGGGCAGTGGAGGTGATGGCCTGACGATCGATACGAACGGGAATCTTTATATCACATCCGGTCTGGGACTGCAGGTCTTCTCGCCGGAAGGGAAACTGCTGGGCATCATCGATGTCCCGGAAAAGCCGGCCAACGTCACTTTCGGCGGCAAAGACAACTCAAGCCTGTTCATTACCGCACGCACTTCGCTGTACCGGGTCGATACACAGGCCAAAGGGCACCGGTTCCCGGGAAAATAATTCTCAGGCCGATCTGACAACTGATACGCATTGTCGCACCTGTTTCGATAATGCCTGAACTGGAATAATCCGCACGCTGGTCTGGCTGAAACGCCGATAAAAAGACCAGCGTTTTTTCATGTCATGTGAGCCTCCTGCAACTTTTAACCGTTGACCCGCCTGAAGCCAAATAATTTTTCCCGATTATCATCTTCCCGGTGTGCGGGAATTGTGCTGGCTTTCGCAACAAGTCATAATCAAAATTGCTGCTCAAAAATGACCAGATTAACGGAATTTACTCTGAAAAATACAATTTTCCCCTCATGACTCGGTTGGAGATTAGTGTCCGATGTCTGTTGAAATTAAGGTCCCCTCAGTCGGGGAATCCATCACCGAAGTCCAGATTGGTGCCTGGCACGCGGAACAAGGCAAATGGGTCGCTCAAGACAGTGAAATCGTTGAGCTCGAAACCGACAAGGCCACCTTCGATGTGCCGGCCCCCCTTGATGGGATCATCGTCGAAATTCTGAAGAAAACCGGCGAGATGGCTTCCGTAGGCGAAGTCATCGGCTACCTCGAAGAAGCCGAACGCCCGGCAGACCAGGCCGCTCCCGCTCCCGAAAAGAGCCCCGAGAAAGCAGCCGCCGCTCCCGCCCCCAAAGCGGAAGCCCCTGCACACGCCGGCGGCGGTTCGGATGATCGGGTCATGCCGGCAGCCGCCCGCGTCATGGCAGAAAAGGGACTCTCCCCGGCAGACGTCACAGGCACCGGACACGGCGGTCGGATTCTGAAAGAAGATGTCCTCGCTCACCAGGGCGGCGCTGCCTCCGGCAACGGTGCCTTCCGCGAAGAAGAAATCGTCCCCATGAGCCCCATCCGCAAGAAGATCGCGGAGCGGCTCGTCGAAGCCCAGACCAACGCAGCCCTGCTGACGACCTTCAACGAAGTCGACATGTCATCCGTCATGGAACTGCGGGCACAATACAAAGACCTGTTCCTCAAGAAATACGACGTGAAGCTCGGCTTCATGTCCTTCTTCGTCAAAGCAGTCGTCGACGGACTGAGCCAGTTCCCGCAGATCAACGCTGAGATCCGTGGTACCGACCTGGTCTTCCGTAACTACTACGACATCGGGATTGCTGTCGGCGGTGGAAAAGGCCTTGTCGTTCCCGTCATGCGGAACGCAGAACGCCTCAGCTTTGCTGAGATCGAACTCAAGATCAACGATTTCGGCCAGCGGGCCCGGGCCAACAAGATCAGCCTGGATGAACTCCAGGGCGGTACCTTCACCATCACCAACGGTGGTGTCTACGGTTCGCTGCTCTCCACACCGATCGTCAATCCGCCGCAGAGCGGCGTGCTCGGTATGCACGGTATCCAGGAACGGCCTATCGCCGTGAATGGTCAGGTTGTAATTCGGCCCATGATGTACATCGCGCTCACCTACGATCATCGTGTCGTCGACGGCCGGGAAGCAGTGGTCTTCCTCAAGCGGGTCAAAGAAGCACTCGAAGAACCCGCTCGCATGCTGATGGAAATCTGATAACAGTCAAAACGCGCATCTAAGAGGTTTGGAAAGGTTTCCTGTCGCTGCAGGAAAAAGAGAAAATGAACCACGATCTGGTTATTATCGGTGCTGGTCCCGGAGGATATATCGCAGCCATCCGTGCTGCACAACTCGGTCTCAACGTCGCCTGTATCGAAAAAGAACGTATGCTGGGCGGCACCTGTCTGCGTGTAGGCTGTATCCCCAGTAAAGCCCTGCTGGAATCCAGCGAGCTTTACCGCGAAGCTGAGCACACCTTCAAAGATCGTGGCATCAACGTCGGCGACCTGGAACTCGACCTGGAAAAGATGCTCAGCCAGAAAGACCGCACCGTCAAGACCATGGGCGGTGGCATCGACTCGCTGTTCAAAAAGAATAAAATCACCCGCTACAGCGGTCACGCCACCATCACGGCACCGGGTAAAGTAGTCGTCGATGACGGCAATGAACAGACTGAACTCGACGCCAAAAACATTCTGATCGCCACCGGCAGCGAACCTTCCACCCTGCCCGGCATCGAACTCGATGGTGACAAAGTCGGCACCAGCACCGAAGCCCTCGCTTACGATGAGGTCCCTAAACATCTGGTGGTAATCGGCGGCGGTGTGATTGGTCTCGAACTGGGAGCTGTCTGGAACCGCCTGGGTGCCAAGGTCACCGTACTGGAATACCTCGACCGGATTCTCCCCACGACCGACACTGAGATCGCTAAAGAAGCACAGAAGATCTTCGAAAAACAGGGACTCGAATTCCAGCTGGGTTGCCGCGTCACCGGCGTCAAAGTCAACAAGAAAACCTGCGACGTGGAAATCGCTGACAGCAAATCCATCCGCTGTGATCGCGTACTGGTCGCCGTCGGCAGACGTCCCAACACCGAAAACCTGGGACTCGAAAACGTCGGTATCGAAGTCGATCAACGCGGGTTCATTCCCGTGAACGCCCACTTCGAGACTTCTGCTAAAGGCGTTTACGCCATCGGTGATGTCATCGGCGGTGCCATGCTGGCCCATAAAGCGGAAGACGAAGGGGTTGCCTTCGCCGAGTACCTCGTCACCGGTTACGGACACATCAACTACGACACCATCCCGAGTGTCGCTTACACCAACCCGGAAATCGCTGCTGTCGGCAAGACTGAAGAACAGCTCAAAGAAGCCGGGATCGATTATCGCAAGGGTTCCTTCCCCTTCCTGGCCAACGGCCGGGCACGCGCGATGGGACAGACAGAAGGTCGCGTCAAAATGCTGGCCGATGCCAAAACCGACCGCGTCCTGGGCGTGCACATCCTGGGACCGCGTGCCGGGGATCTGATCGCCGAGTGTGCCGTCGCCATGGAATTTGGTGCCAGCAGCGAAGACATCGCCCGTTGCTGCCATGCCCATCCGACCTTGGCAGAAGCCATCAAGGAAGCAGCACTGGCCGTCGATAAACGTACCCTCAACTTCTGAAATGCAACCGCAGGCCTGTCAGCTTTCAGAAACCGTTTTCCCCACGCCGGAAGAAAATCTGGCGCTGGAGGAAAGCCTGCTCTACCAGATCAACGAACAGGATTCCGCTGGCTGCCTGAGGCTCTGGGAAGTCGACCAGTACACGGTTATCATGGGCAGTTCGAATCAGACGTCCTGTAACGTAGATCTGGAAGCCTGCCGACGGGATCAGATTCCAGTCCTCCGTCGTTGTACCGGCGGGGGAACAGTGCTGCTCGGTCCCGGTTGTTTCATTTTCTCCCTGTTCCTGCGGATCTCTCCGGATCAGCATCTGGCAGGCATCGAAGCCACCACCCGCGACATCCTGGACCGCATCCGCGACACCCTCAATACGCGATTCCCGAAACATGACATCGACCTGCAGGGAATCAGCGATCTGACGATTGAAGGCCACAAATTCTCAGGCAACTCCCAAAGATGGCTGACGCGCACCCTGCTGCATCACGGTACCATTCTCTATGACTTCGATCTCGACCTGATTCCCCGCTACCTGACCAGCCCGGAGCGGGAACCCGAATACCGTTCGCACCGCAGCCACCTCGAGTTCGTCACCAACTACCCGGCAACATCCGCTGAACTCAGGCAGGCATTGATCGACACCTGGCAGGCAGACCAGGGAGAACCCGCGCTGCCCGTCGAACGTGTCCAGCAGTTGGTCACGGAAAAATACGCGACGGAGAAATGGAATCTCCGCCGCTGAGTTCATGTTCCGTTAAGTCAAAGCGCCCTGCATGGGCTGTTCGCTGTCTTCCGGGTTCGGCTCTGCAAAATGATCTTCGATCACCCGCATCTCTTTCCAGCGTCCTGCCTGGAACCGAATCAGGTAACCGATGCCCATGATCGAGATATAGGAAGTACAGGCCACCCAGCTGCCAAACAGCTTTTCGTCGGCGTCCGCATACATCCAGATCAGGAATGTGGGAATTACCATCACCGCCCAGCCGGTCAACAGCGAGAAGAACATACAGAAACGCGTATCGCCTGCACCACGGATGGCCGATCCAAAGACGACCACCAGGGCATCGAAGAACGAGAACAGAGCCGCAAAGCGAAGTAAAATCACCGCCGCCTGTTTGACCTTTAGAAAGTCTTCCGTGATGACATCCGGCTCATAGGGACGCAGTAAAAAATCGGGAAAGCCGATGTAAATCACCGCAAACAGCAGCATATACGCCGCCGAAGCCGCAAACGCTTTCCAGGTGGTTCTGACCGCCAGCTGTGGACGTCCTTCACCAATCCGCTTACCTACCAGGGTCATCACTGCGGTCCCGACCCCCATCATCGGGACGAAGGCCAGCGAGTTCAGGTTAAAGGCAATCGTGGTTGCTGCCAGCTCGATCTTCCCAATCCGCCCCACCAGTACGATAAACAGCGTGAAGCCGATGATGTCAATGAAATACAGCAACCCGTTGGGAAACCCGTAACGGATCAGACGCACAAACAGTTCCCGATTGAACTGCCAGTGATTGAACAGTCCATACAGACGGGCCTCATGCTTGGCCAGAATGATAAACAGATACAGCAACAGTGTCACCACATTCGCAGCCACTGTAGCAATCGCGGCACCGCGGATTCCCAGTGCCGGTATCGGTCCGACTCCGAAAATCAGCCAGTAATCCAGCAGCATATTTACGAGCACGCTCACCAGGTTGACCCACATGACCACCATGGTCTGACTGCGTCCCGTGTAGAAACAGGAAAGCACCGTCGACAACAGCGCGGGCCCCGATCCCAGACACAGAATCGAAAAGTACTCTGCTTCCAGTGCCTGGACTTCGGGCGTATGGCCGATCCAGTGAAAGAAGGTTCCCGCGAAAGGAACGCCTAACAGCAATAGACCGCCCCAGATCAACGCCAGGTAAACGCCCTGCCAGACCGATTCGGAAACCCGCTGCCTCTGATTTGCTCCCTCATACTGTGCCACGAATGTATTCACATACATGGCTTTGCCCATCGCGATCGACATGATCGTCCATTGGATCATGCCTGCAGGCAACGCCGCAGCCACCGCATCTGTCGACCACCAGGTCAGAAAGATCCGGTCCACCACATGCATGATCGACAGTGACCCGCAGCTCAGCACCAGGGGCACTGCCACATTGGTCAGTTCGCGCAGGCTCCCCGGCGTCACAGTGGAGGTGTGCTGGTTGAGGGCAGAATCTTCCATCCGGAACAATCCGATCACGATAAAGAGAGCGCTGACTTACAATCGAGAGGATTGTAGTGAAGAGAAACAGAATCGGCGAAGCCGGTCCATCAGCATATCACAAATTTCATAAACTGACCTCTCCACGACACGCTCGTTGCAGCAGAAGTTCGCAATTCAAAGGAAACACAGCGTCGCCTCCCTGGAAAAACCAGGCCGATTATGTGTTCATTTTCCCAGCATTTGCAATTTCATCTGGACCTGTTTGGCAATTCCTAGTTTAATTCGCGATCTATACGGGCCAGTTCCGGATTTCAGCCGAGTGATTTACATCATTTCGACAGACACCCACGAGCATAACCCATATATATGAATAGACTTACAAACAACATACTGATCTCGAATTCCAGAGTGTCTACCGTGAACAGCTTTACCAGAATTCTGCATTACGTCTGGCCTTTCCGCCGTCGACTGATTACCGCATTCTTTTTTGCCGTCCTGGTCGCCGTTCTCTGGGGGGCGAATCTGTCCGTCACCTTCCTGGTGGTCAAGGTACTCCTGCAGGGTGAACGCATCGATCAGTACGTGCAGGCGCAGATCGTTGAGACCGAGGACACGATCAAGGATAAGGAACGGGTCCTCAAAGAAATCTCCGGTAAACTGCAGGCGTATCAGATCGATCACTCGGGTGAAGACCTCTCCACAGCCGAGGCCGATACCACCAAGTTTGCCGATGCCCCGGTGAAGCTGCTCAGCGAACATTCAAGACAGCAGGAGGACATGAGCATCGCCTCCCGCAAACTTTTTGCGCTGAAATGGATTGAATCCAACATCCTCCCCTGGGTCCCCGACGACCAGTTCGACACATTTGCGCTGATCCTGGGCCTGCTTCTGGTCACGACAATGATCAAAGGCCTCTGTATCTTTACGCAGGATGTCATCGTGGGGGGCGTCGTTGAACTGGCCACGATGTCGATTCGCAAGGAGTGTTTCCGCAAAGCACTGGACCTGGACTACCAGAGCCTCTCGGATGAAGGGACCGCCTCCCTGATGTCCCGCTTCACATTTGATATGCAGCAACTCTCCCAGGGCCTGACACTCATGGGGGGTAAAATTATCCGTGAACCCCTCAAAGCGCTGGCCTGCGTCGTATTTGCTTTCATGGTTAACTGGCGTCTGACGCTGCTTTCATTCGTCTTCGCTCCGCTGATCGCCATCGTCTTCTATAAAATTGGTAAAACACTGAAGCACGCCAGCCAGCGGATGATGGAAAGCATGTCCCGCATCTATAAAACTCTGGAAGAATCCTTCGAAAGCTCGAAGGTCATTATCGCCTTCAACGGTGCACGCAAACATCGCAGTCGCTTCCATCACGAAAATAAGGAGTACTTCAAAAAGGCGCTCCGCATCGTCCGGATCGACTCACTCACCAGCCCCACCACTGAAATGCTGGGGCTGATGGCGATCTTTATCGCCCTGATTCCTGGTTCCTATCTCGTCCTGCGGGGTAAAACGGAAATCTGGGGCATTCAACTCGCGTCTGCCCCGATGGACATCGCCACCCTATCGATGATGTACGCCCTGCTGGCCGGCATCACCGACCCGGCACGAAAAATGTCCTCGGTCTATTCAAAACTGAAACGTACCGCTGCTGCCGCCGAACGCATCTTCACGGTCATGGATCGCGAATCGCTCGTTAAAGAAACGACCGATCCCGAGCCGTTCCCGCAGAAAGTGGAATCGGTTCGCTTCAATAAAATCGATTTCACTTATGCTCAGCGGAAAGAGTCCACCCGCAATAACGAACCGATCCTGGACGGCGTCAACCTGGAAGTGGCCGCAGGAGAAGTTGTGCTGGTAGTGGGTGAAAACGGTTCCGGTAAATCCACACTCGTGAACCTGCTCCCCCGGTTCTATGATCCGGATAAAGGTAATATCTTTATCAATGAAGTCGATATCCGCGACATGCGTCTGAGAGACCTGCGCAACCATATCGGCGTCGTCTCCCAGGAAACCATGCTCTTCGACGATTCGATTCTGGAAAACATCCGCTACGGACGCCCGTCCGCCAGCCGCCACGAAATTGAAGTCGTCGCCAAAAAAGCACACGTCTCCCAGTTTGCAGAACAGTTGCCTGATGGACTGCACTATGGCGTCGGCGAGAAAGGGCACGAGCTTTCCGGCGGACAGCGCCAGCGAATCGCCCTGGCACGAGCCTTCCTGCGTGATCCGAATATTCTGATCCTGGACGAAGCCACCTCGGCCATCGACTCTCAGAGTGAAATCCTGATCCATAAGGCACTCAAGGAATTTGCTCCCGGACGGACCGTATTCATCATCACGCACTCGGTCGGGCAGAGCCTGCTCGAATTTGCGACCCGTGTCGTCGTTATGGATTCGGGGAAAGTCGTTGCCACCGGCCCCCACAGTACCCTGGTCGACACCTGTCCGCAGTACCAGAACCTGCTGAGCGCCCAGGTCAGACAGCGCACAGCCTGACAGGTTTCAGAATACAGAACACTGGTTCCGTGTGGTATTCCCCTCGAAGTCAGATTAAAAACTCGACGCATCAGGCGGGAATCGATATCATATCTACTTGAGTGAGTCGTTCCTGCCCGTCTATTTTTTCTTATCTGCTCAATCCGGGAATCTATATTATGAGATCAATGATCGTCACTGCACTGCTCGTCCTGCTGGCTGTCGTCCTCTTAGGTGCCGGCATCACCCTGTCATCAGAGAAACCGGTCAGAGCAATGCGTCCCGGCATCGAAAGCGCAGCAGCAGATCCTGCGGAGCGAGATTTCTTCCTGGCCCAGTCCGATGAGAGGGAACAGGATCGTCGTCCCGAACATTCCCCTCATCCACGGGACCGCCATCCGCGAGAACATCATGCGGAACACGAGCGGCACCGGGCCCATGCTGAAGCAGAACATCGAAATATTGAACGGGAGATGGACGAACATCGTCACCGGATTCAAAACATGCACGTGGCAGCCGAGCACCTCGAACAGGCGGGTATGCACGATCTGGCTCATCGAATCCATCAGGAAGCCAAAGAAAACGAACAGCACCTCCGCGAACGCCTCGAACGACACCAGCATGCCGAACATCGGCCAGCCCATGCCGATCCTGAGGTGCATGAACTGCTCAAACAGCTTCGCAATGAAGTCCACGAACTCAAACGCGAAGTCCGTGAGCTCCGAGAAACGGTCGCCAGTCAGGCCAAATAATACGTCAAACGGCTGATTTCCGGCTGAGAACATCTGAGAAACACGAATTGATTCGTGTACTGCCAGTCAGTAGAATAATGAAGACCTGTACCCATGCGTTCTGTCTACATTCTACTGATTGAAAGTCCGGATCTCTAAGATGGCCTCCCCTGCATCGATCTCCTGCCCCCATTGCGCAGCAAGTTTCAATATCAAGTCCCAGGCTGCTTTCGGGAAAAAAGTCAAATGCCCGAAATGCGAGACGCCATTTGTCATTGAAAAACCGGCCCGGAAATCGTCCAGTCCACGCAAGCAGCACAGTCGTCGCTCACCGCAGGCTGATGAGTTTGGTTTTGAAGATGAGTCAGACGAACCCCTGTTCCTGGAAGAGGATGAAACTGACTGGGAAGACGACCTGAGTGACGGTCCTGCTGTCAGACCTGCGAAACAACCCCGGCAGAAACCAAAACCGACCCGTAAAAAGTCGAAATCGCAGCAGAGTTTTCTGGGCGCGCTGCGTAAATATGGTTTCTCCCCGTTTGTCGTCTTTCCCCTGGCCATACTGCTCTGTCTGTACGGCTTCTTTTTTGTGACAGGTGATACTGTCAGTACGACGATTGTGATGTTCATCGTCGTTTTCTTCGCCATGGGGTGCACGGCCATCGGCGGCATCGGATTGCTGATCCTGGCAGCGGAGGAAAGCTTTGGTGAATTTCTGCTCTGTTTCTTCGTGCCCCTGTATTCGCTCTTTTATGCCATCACCCGTTTTGAACGAACCAAAGGGCCCTTTGCCGCAATCTTCAGCGGAGTAGTCGTCTACCTGGTTGTGGGACTGTCCCTGATCATCGGGAAAGAAACGCAATCCGGTCCCTTCGCGAAAGATGGTCCGGGCGGACGCGCACAGAACAACGTCGCTCAGGTCGATCCGGATGCGGATGTTGATCTCGAGGACCTGAAGGAATTTCATATCCAGATACATACTCCCCTGCCTCTGGAATGGGCGGAACCCGGAAATACCTCGGCCAACGTTTTTCAGGAACGACCTTCTGCCTCCATCGGCAGGATGTTTGAGGTGACCAGTTCCCCTGATCCCGATCAGCCCGATGCGCCTGCCAGCCGGATGAAGTTTCGTGTTTTCCTCCCCCCGAAAGGACAAGGAGTGAAATTCCCCTGCGTGATTGTTCCCCCGGCCGGCTCTACTCTGCTGACAGGCATGGAGATCGACGATACCGTTAACACGCAGAACCCGGAACACGAACCTTACGTCAAAGCCGGCTTCGCTGTGATCACCTTTTCCATCGACGGTGACCTCGGTGATGGAGATCAGACCAGCAATGCTGAGTTCATCAAGGCACATGAGGCCTTTCGTAGAAGTAAAGCCGGCATGTTGAACTATGCTCAAGCCCTCTCGCTGGCCAAGTCAACGATCCCGGAAATTGATACCAGCAATATCTTTCTGGCCGGCCACAGTTCAGCCGCCACCCTCTCGCTGCTGTTTGCGGAACACAGTTATCAGCATTTCTGGGACCCCGACACCATCAAAGGCTGCCTCGCATATGCTCCCTCTGTCGATCCCCAGAAGTTTTTCGCAAACCATCTTGGTGAAATCAAACCATTGATTCCCGATGTCGAAGAATTCATCCGCCTCAGTTCTCCCAAAGAACATGCTCAGACAATCCAGTGCCCCGTTTTTCTCTTCCATGCACGCGGAGATCAGGTGACCTCCTTTGTGGCATCGCGACAGTTCGCAGAACAGTTGAAAGCACAGGGAGTCGATGTGAAGTTCGTGGCGAGTAACGGCAGCGACCATTATCAGACCATGGTCGATGAAGGAGTTCCCCAGGGAATTAAGTGGATTCAGGCTCAACTGAAAACACAATCTTCACAACCCGCAGAGGATGGTTCTACCGGACTCGATCCACAACTGGCTGCGATGAAACAGGAAGCCCAGTCGCGGATGGAGAAGTCCAGCCAGCTAAAACGAAACATCGATTCAGGCCGTTCGGCGTCCGCGCATCTGGAAAACATGCGTGCGTCGATGGAGAAAATGAGAGTCGCCCGAGATGGAGAAACTCGGCGATACCGATTTCAAATCGCTGGTTTCACTCCTGAATTTGAACAAAAGCTGAAAAAACAAGCATCCTTCTTTCTGGATTCGCTTGAGTCCTCATTCGACGTCGCCATCCTTGGGACGAAAGGCGACAACGTCATCATCAATTTGCACGAGATGACAATTACCTTCGATTATGCCGGTGAACTACCGCAGGATCTCAGGGAAAAAATTGCCAACCAGAAATCGACGAAAGTCATGCTTTTATCTGACGCGCCCCTCAAAAACTTACCAATTATTAAAGAGTCAGCTGAAGACGAACAGAATATCGATCTCATGACTTTTCGTATTGAAAGAATCAGCAGCATACGTTTTCCGGGTAATACTTTTGATCCCATCGTCGCCCAACGTCTGGCTGAAAGATCACTCAGAGGTATTAAAGAATATATCCACGACTCACTGGTGATCAATTATGACGACAAGTGGGCGGCAATTAAATTCAAAGCCAACGACGGTAAATTCGGGTTAGGCATGAGGCTGAATGGCAGTCTGCACAGTGCGGGCATCCATGTCGACGAGGAATGGATCAAACTGACAGAAGAGGATCTGGCGCTCGTTCAAAAGACAGGTAATTCTCCCACTGAATCAATGCCGTCTTCACCAGGTAACATGCCCCCCACTGGCACGGCAAAGCAGAAATATATCATCCACTACGGCGTTTACGGCGGCGACAACGTTACCGAGTCAGCACGCCGCTTGCTCAAAGGGTTTGTCTGGGTCGATCAGGAAACGGTGCACTTCAATCCCGATAAGAAAGAGATCACATTCGAAAATCGCAGTGCTGTCGACCAGGGAGCGCTGGACCGTGCTCTCAAACGGAATAAATTCTATCAGGTCATGATTTCCCGGGAAGCGGTCCCCGAATCTCCCGCTGAGAAAACGTCAGACAAGGCCGGCGCAGGGACCAAATAATACGTTAAGCTGCGTCCTACGACGCACCTGTGATTTCACTGATATCAATCAGATGCAACTGACGCCCCTGGTCCTTGTAGGGACTGTCGATACAGACATAACGGGAATTGGGGCTGTAACGGGGATGTGTGTCGACCCGCCACTCACCGGTGTAGAGTTTTGGTGAGTGGAAGTGCCCCAGATCGATTCGCTTCCCGGAAGCGACATGATACAGGTGCGGCGTCTGCATCCGCTCTTTACCTTTGGGATAGGTATCGTTCAGAATCCACTCATTCCCCGGCAGGTAAGTCAGATGTCCGCCATTATCCAGCACACCTTTCCCCACCTCTTTAAGTTCGGCACCGGATTCATCTTTGACCAGGAAATCTCCCCATGAAGGGCTGTCAGCGGTCGCCTTGGACTGGGCCAGGATGTGTTCGGGATCACGCCAGATGAAATGCGAGACGAACCCGTTATCGATCACCACCCGCACATCGCTGCCATCCGGACGGGCCGTAACCATCCGAGAGAGGCGTTTGCCATTCGGATACTGCCAGCGATGCAGCGTAATGAACCGGGATCCATCGGGGCTGAATAACAGGTGGTTAAAGTAATGCTTGATATCTTTCTGATTCTTGGGGATGGTGCCCGTCTGGGAGATTTCCTCCAGTGACAGAATCAGCTTGGATTTACCGGTCTCCAGATCCACCTGGAATATCCCGGAGTCTTTGGGAGCCAGATCTTTGAAATTGGGATCGGGGAAACCGGGATATCCATAGCCGGGTCGCACATCCTGAATTCGACGGAAATCGGGCGTGACTGCGGTCTTCCCATCCGGGCTGACCGAATAGATGGGGGAGGGAATAGTGCGTCCCTTCCCGGATTTAACATCCAGAATTCGACTGACGAACTGACCATCCTGCCGATCATTCCAGATAATTTCCGAAGCAGAACCGGGCAGCCACTGCAGCATGCATCCCTGCTGCCAGTTCCAGGCAGACGATTCTCCAAGCTCAATCCAGCGATCGCCGTCTTCCAGGTCGACCATGCCGATTTTGATTACATCATCGGCCCGGGGCGAACGATGTTCGAAAGCCACTTCCATTCCCAGCACGTAGCGGCTGGTCGGATCAAACTGCAGCTTGTCGTAATAGCCGAACCAGTGATGCCGGGGGCCTTTGGTAATCACCCGCATCGGAGGGAACTTCTGTTCGGCACCGCTCTTCGGTTCGGCACCGAATGAGAGGCTCCCCAGAGCCGAAGCACCCACACCACACATGACCCGAGATACAAATTCACGACGACTGCAGGAATAGTTCGACATCAGTTTTCTCTCTGTTTTGAGTACCGCGGTTTGGGAAAACGACGCAGTAAATGATCTTAATTTAATCATTCCAGACTAGATGACTGATCGGAGAAAAGCAACTGCAAAGGCTTCCCCGAAAACAGCTTCGAATTAGTTGCACTTCAAACGGGGAGTAACTTCTTTTACACTCGATACCACCCTATAATGTGGTGACACTTCACAGCACTTGAACCAGGCAGGCTCCCATCGCTCCACGAGGACAGGAGAACCACATCAGTAGAGTGTTCCTCGACCAACACGACCGGATTTTCGATATCCTGAATCTCAGAATTCACGACCTACAGGTTCTGTTAATTATATGAATAGCCCCGTCATCTATGACAACCCGGAAATTCTTCTGGATCAGAAATATACCGTCAGCGATCCCGAAGTCAGAGACATCCTGGCCAGCATCGGATTTAGCGACCAGGAACGTGCGCTGATTCGACTGCGGGAGCTGTGCACAACGCCCCAGATTCGTAAAGAATTAACCCAGATTCTGCCAACCCTGCTCCAGGCACTGACCGATGCCGCGACTCCGGATGGCTCCCTGATCAACTTCGAACGGTTTATGAACAGCGTTTCGGAACCCGAAACGATGCTCGAGTTTCTCACACAGAATCCACGAGCCGTCGAAATTCTGGTCCGGCTCTTTGTGGGCAGTCAGTTCCTCACGGAAATTCTCCTCAAGAACCCCGACTACCTCGAACGGTTGACCCGCTACAACCGGATTGCCGAATTCAAAAGTCAGCAGCAGTTCTTCTCAGAAGCCATGGCCATCATGCGGCAGGAGACCGGCAGTGTCGCCGAAAAATTCGATGCTGTCCGTCGCTTCCAGCGCTGGGAACTGCTCCGCATCGGTGCCTGTGACACTTTCGGGTTGATGGACCTCAAAAACATCACTGTCCAGCTTTCGCTACTGGCTGACGGTCTGGTGCAATCCTGTCTGACCGTTCTCTCAGAAGACATGGATCTCCCCCTGGATGACTTCGCCGTCCTGGCCTTCGGTAAACTGGGTGGTGAAGAACTGAACTACAGTTCGGACATCGACCTCGTCTTCATCTCCGGACAGGACTCCACCAAGTACTGGCAGCTCGGCCAGAAACTCATCAAGTCTCTGATGGAATCGACGGCCGAAGGCTTCCTGTACCGCGTCGATATGCGTCTCCGTCCCTGGGGACGCTCCGGTGCGCTGGTGACCACGGTCGACGCGTACGTCGATTACTTCGCCAAACATGGTCGCCTCTGGGAAAAGCAGGCGATGCTGAAAGCCCGCGTGATCGCCGGCAATCAGAAACTGGGCATGGAATTCTTCCGCCGCATCGAACCACAGATCTTCAACTGCGATTCAGAAGAAGTCCGCAAAAATGTGCTGGAGATGAAACAGCGGATTGAAGAGACCCTGAAGAAAAAAGGGAAGGAGTGGGGCGAAGTCAAATCCGGCAAAGGCTCTATCCGCGATGTGGAGTTCACGACTCAGTACCTGCAGATGGCCAACGGTGCGAAATACCCCTCGATCCGCAGCATCAATACGCTGGACGGGCTCGTGCGACTTGTCGATCACGGCCTCATCCAGGCGGATGAATATCGCCACCTGACCAGCGGCTATGTCTTCTTCCGAAAAATCGAACACGCGCTGCAGCTGATGCACTATAACCAGGAACATCACATGCCTACCGATGAGCGGGAACTGGCTTACCTCGCCCGGCGGCTTGATTTCCAGGACGGCAAACAGCTGGTGCAGTATTATGAACAGCACCGCAAAGCCGTTCGCAGCATCTACAGAAAATACATCTACGATCCCGCTGAAAACAAAACAGGAAAGCACTCCACGCATTCCGAGCAGGACAGCAATCCCATCGGGATGATGGCGGCCTCTTACACGAAAGTCTTTAATGAAGAAGAGACCGAGCAGCACAGCCAGATGGCACGCAAGCTGAGCGAGACCAACATCGTCGAGCTCGAAACGGAAAAACGCCCTAACGATCAGTTACGGCTGACCATGGTCGGCTTCGACCAGACCGGCGACCTGTCTCTGATTTGCGGTCTGCTGTTTGTTTACGGATTCGACATTGAGAAAGGGCACCTGTTTACCAACCAGAAGGTCAAACCGGCTCCCGCTTCCGGGCGTTCTACCAAACCGAGTGAGAAGACCAAAAACACCCGCAAGTTCGTCATCGTGCTGGATGTCAAAGCCTCCGGCCCTGCCGTGGAACCGAATATCTGGACCGACTACCGTAACGACCTTTCGCAGTTGCTGCACAAGGTCGAATCGGGGAATCCGCAGGAAGCGGTGGGAGAACTCGCCAAACGCGTCGCCGCCGGCCTGCACGATCTCGCGCAGGCCAGCCAGGTGCTGTACCCGGTTGAAATTGAAGTCGACAACGAAACCGACAGTCGGCACACAATTCTCCGCATCCAGTCTGAAGATACGACCGGCTTCCTGTACGAGTTGACCAACGCCCTCTCGATGAGCGGCATTGATATCGCCCGCATGGTGATTGATTCGGAAGGAACCCGCGTCAGTGATGTGCTGTATGTCACAGATGACAAAGGGGAAAAAATCAGTGCGGAAGCCCAGCAACAGGGGCTGCGTGCCGCCATCGTCTTGATCAAACACTTCACACACCTGCTCCCCCGCTCTCCTAATCCGGAATCGGCACTGCTGCACTTCCGCGAGTTTCTGGAGCATCTTTTCAAGCAACCCAACTGGGTCGAAGAGATTTCCTCACTCGAGCGTACCAGCGTGCTCAGTGCCCTCGCCCGCCTCCTGGGCGTCAGTGACTTCCTCTGGGAAGACTTCCTCCGCCTGCAGCATTCCAATCTGTTCCCCGTTGTCGCCAACGTGGAAGAACTGAAAAACCGGATTCCCCTGGAGGAACTTCAGGCCGAACTCACCGAAGAGCTCGCTGAGGCATCGACTCCTGAAGAACAGCAGGAACGGCTAAACGCCTTCAAAGATCGAGCCATGCTGCGTACCGACATGCGGCATATCCTGGGTCACATCTCTGAATTCGGCCAGTTCTCGGATGAATTGACCGATGTCGCAGAGGTCGTTGTGGAAGGTGCATACGAAGTCTGTCATCAGCAGCTACAGGAACGCTACGGCGAGCCGCAACTGGAAACAGGGGGCCCCTGCCATCTTTCGATCTGTGCACTCGGAAAGTGTGGCGGACGCGAACTCGGCTTCGCCTCTGACATTGAGCTGATGTTTATTTACGAAGGTTCCGGGCAGACGGATGGACCTGAAGTCATCACGAATAATGAATACTACCTGAAGCTGGTGGAAAAATTCACCAAGATGATTAAAACCCGCAGCGAAGGTATTTTTCAGATCGACCTGCGGTTACGACCGTACGGACAGGCGGGCAGCCTGGCTGTCTCAGCTGAAGCATTCCAAAGCTATTTCTCTCACGAAGGAGCTGCCTGGCCTTATGAACGTCAGGCACTGGTCAAACTCCGCCCAATCTCAGGTGATGTGGAATTTGGAAACCAGATCGTCCGCGCCAGGGATGAAATTATCTACTCCGGCAAACCGTTCGACGTCGCTGCCATGCTCGCCATGCGGGAAAAACAGATTCAGCAGCTCGTCAAAGGGGGAACTATCAACGCCAAGCTCGGGGACGGAGGACTCGTGGATTGTGAATACCTGATCCAGGGCATGCAGATCACTTACGGTCACCGGAACCCCGGACTGCGAACCACAAACACACTCGAAGGCATTGAGTCCCTCAAAAAACTGGGGCTGATCAGCCCCGACGACTTCTACAAACTCCGTGACGCCTATATCTTTCTCCGCAGGCTCATCGATGCACTCCGCATGGTCCGCGGCAACGCCAGGGATCTGACAGTACCCCCTCAGGATCAGGAAGAGTTCGAATTCCTCGCCCGGCGGCTCGGCTACGGTTCGCATACTGAGAAGCTCCAGGAAGAAATCTCCTCCACCATGGACTGCGTCCGCGACTTCAGTCGTCTGCTCGCCCCTATCAAAGCGATGACCATCCGCACCAACGGGTAAATTCAGGCGCAGATTTCCGATTCGCTGATTAAGTTCACAGGCAGGATTTGCCGGTTCGTTCTCATTTCTGGGGTCACTCTGAGGGCGCTTTTATCATAATGATCACAGCCTAAAAATCGCCCCGGCACGCCCAATTGCCCCTAAAGTCAATCACGGAGACCACTTACAACCCAATCGGTTTAATTGGCACAATCGATGCTTCTTAACATTTCTCAGACGCGGTCGCAAATTCAAAAACAACCGTAATCTCTTTTAAGGAATGGAAAGATGAAAAAGTTCATGATCGTTTGCGTTGCCTTGGCAGGTGGATTCGCAATGCTCGGAAGTGCCTCCACAGCGGAAGCGGGGGGAGTCAATTTCAGCCTGAATCTGGGCAACGGATATGGCTACAGTAATTATGGTAACTTCCGCGGCCGATATCGCTCATACAACGCACGCCCCTATTATCACGGCCGACGTCATTCTTACTGGCATGATACCAGTCATTACGACTATCATCCCGGTGGATTCTACCGCCATCGAAATCATTACCACTACCAGCCCGGTCACTACGACTATCATCAGTCAGGACACTGGGATCATCACTGATCCCATATCTCCTGTTCTTTAAAAGTGGCGCGAGAAACCCGGACAGATCGAACCCTCGATCTGCCCGGGTAGTCGTTTCAGGGCATCAACTCACTTGGCGGGAACATTCCACCAGGCGTTGGTCTGCTTTAACAGCTGTTGAACCAGTTCCGGATGCGCAGCCGCAGCATTGTGCTGCTCAAACGGATCCTGCGACAGGTTATATAACTCGGGCTTTTCTTCACTCAGCCGGGGTCCGGGGAAGATGGCTTTCCATTCTCCTTCGATACACCAGCGATATTTCAGGCTCGTAACCGGATCATCGATATCAACCATATCATGCTCGAATATCTCGCCGAAAATCGCTTTGCGATCTGTCTTGCCACCGTTCTGAATCACCTGCAGCAGATTGATTCCTTCCATGGCTTTGGTCGGTTTTAAACCGACGGCATCCAGAATTGTTGGTGCCAGATCGATACTGCTCACCAGCGTATCATACTCTGCCGGCTTAATTTTCCCCGGCCAGCGAAGCAGGATGGGGGTCCGGAGACCACCATCATAGGGACTCCGCTTCGATTTAGGAGCATAACGGAAACGACGTTTCATTTTCTTGCGTTCCGCTTCGGATTCGGGCACATACTGAATCCAGCCGTTGTCCGTCACGTAAACAACAATTGTATTGTCCGACAGCTGTTTCTGGTCCAGATAGTCCAGCAGTTGTCCGCAGGTCTCATCGAACCACTCAACCATTGCGTAATAATAGGACAGTTCTACTGGAGTTTCCGGATTAAGGTATTTCTTCAGAATCCGCTGAGGTGGATTGTGAGGAGTGTGGGGCAGGAAGGGCGCATACCACAGAAAGAAAGGCTCGTCTTTACATTCATCAATGAACTCATAAACGGGTTTCATTCCTTCCCGACCGATCTTCAAGCCCAGGTCACCATGACGACCTCCCCGTTTGGGGTCGCCATGTGTCATCGCCGAAGTGAAACCGGCCAGGCTGGGATTGCCTTCCCACCATTTGCCACACTGATAGCTCTTGTATCCCAGTTTGCCCAGCATTTGAGGCAGGCAGTCTACAGCGCGAACATGTTTCAGCAGCTTCTGGCGATCCATACCCTTGGGGGGATCATTCCCCGTAATCATATTCTGATGCGGATACAGACCGGTAATCATCGTCATCAGACTGGGGCGACACAGGCTGGTCGGAACATAACCACGCTTGAAGACGGCACTCTCCGCCGCCAGCTTGTCCAGATTCGGGGTTTTAATCTTTTCATGCTCCATGAAACCATAATCGTTCCAGGCCTGATCATCGGAAATGATCATCACAATATTCGGACGGGACGCGGCTTCAGCCAGTACATTCCGTGGAGCAGCGTAAGCCCCCCAGACCACCAGTACCACCAGCAACAGGTTTTTATACAGCTTCACGATGAACTCCTTTTGATACGAGCGCGATCAATGGCCTCTTCTCGAATGAACGCCGCCAGGGGAATGAAACAGGCGGGACAATTATTCGAAAAAAATTCTTTAAAATCCCCAACGCTGAATCTTATAATGACGTAAGGAACTGCAGAAGACATACACACAGATCCCAACCAAGTTCAACCCATCCTACCAACTACTTCACTAAGATCAACACCTAAAACGACTTACAACCTTACTCACTCCTGATCCCCGGTATCCCACTGAAGACCTGATTCATTCAGGATCAAAACGTTTTTGCCGGAGATAAAAAGATTGATAAATCAGAATTTTTCAAATGAGACATTCTTGATTCGATTTACTTGAGTGCGTTGACAGCGTGGAAAATGAGTATTCTAATGTAGTTACACAATTTGTTGTGATTTGAAAAACTCGAACTTCTTGTGATACGGGGCAACCACTGACCGAGGTTTCTGGCTGGCTCAAGTCGGGAGCTTCTTAAGTTAACTGTCACTTACTTTTTAGAAGAATATGAGGAATTTTATGCGGAAAATGATGAACGTAAAAGTAGCGTTGATGTTTGGCCTGGCGATCGCCGGACTGACTCTGATCTGTGGTGAAAAGCAGGTTGAAGCTCGTCCTAACTTCAAGAAAATCTGGGCAGACACATACCCCAACTCCAAAATGCTGATCGACAAAAAATGCGGCATCTGCCACCCTGGCAAGACCAAGAAAGAAAAGAGTGCCTACGGTCAGGCCGTTGGTAAAGGTCTGTCAAAGCGGAAAGAAACCGACAAAGAAAAGATCGTCAAAGCACTGAAAGATGCTGAAAAGATGCCAAGCCCCACCGAAGGTAAAACTTTTGGTGACTACATCGAAAAAGACGAACTGCCTCCCGTTGGAGAAGTCAAAGAGTAATTGACTCCAAGGAGTTGCTGACCTCAGTTTTTCCAACATTGAGTCGGGACGACTGAAGTTAAAATATCCAAAGCAGGGTAGTGACAATGGTCATTGCCCTGCTTTTTTTATCCATTCGCTGGCATGCTCATTCAAATGGAAGTCAATCACCAGGGGCAGATGATCGGAAGCCTGGCGTGAAAGCTGAGACCGTGCCAGCCTGGCCTGCTTTATACCAATCTCACCACGAATAAACGCTTTATCCAGCGTCCCCACAGGCATATACGCAGGAAACGACCGAAAGCGGGACGGCGGGCTCGTCACTTCCTGATATTCAAATTCAGAGAACTTCCCGTTCGCCAGGGTATTCCGCCAGTCGTTCGTGTCTCCCACGATCAGCGAAGGATGATCATTGCCTTCCCGAAACAGTCGATGCGTCAGCAGATGATTGATCTGCCAGTGACGCTCTTTTTCAGCCAGCCCCAGGTGGAAGTTCACCAGTTGAAAGGGCCCCTCGGGAGAGTCGATCAACACAATCTGGGCACCGCGCGCTTTCCGCCACTTATTGGTCAGCGAAATCTGATGCTGTGACAGAAACGACCAGCGGGAAAGGATCAGATTGCCGTAGCCCCCTGTCTTCAGCTTGACATTCAGCTGATACAGCGATTCCGGCATATTGAAGTAATCAGCAAAGATCTTCGGCTGGTTATTGAAGCGGGAACGTTTCACATTCCGGTCGACCTCGTGCAGGCAGATGATATCCGGATTTTCCTGCTCGATAACACCGATCACCCGTTCCAGTTGATACCGACGGTCACGTCCGCCGATCCCTTTATGAATGTTATAGCTCAACAGTCGCATGTTTGATTTGATTTTACTTGCCAGTGAGTAATGCGGGCGCAACCGGGATCACTCCCAGGTCTGTCGTACCGGGTTTAATTTTAAGCTTGAAGCGTCCCCGTTTCCAATCATCCCGGGCGGCCAGATATCCTGCTTTTTCATGCCAGAGCTGGAACTCCCATTCGCCCACAGGCAGATTCTGAATCTGGAATCGTCCCGAATCATCGGAAGTCGCAAAATAAGGATGATCCAGAGCCACCAGCCAGCCTTCCTGCCAGGGATGAATGCTGCAGCTCATCCGCAGCGGGAGCTTCTCACCATGCTCAAACTGATGGTCGAGTTTTTCTCCGGGGGGCAAGAGTTGATTCAGACTCATATTACGATAAGCCTTCACCTGAAAGCCGTGCGCACACAGATCTTTATTGACGGCCTGCAGCTTCTGGCGTTTAACCCACAGCCCCGCCACATGCGGCTGAAAAATGCAACCTTTATTTTCAATGGTGACCGACGCAGGCAGCTTGTCGTAGGATGAATGGATCTGTGCTTCCTTCATACGGGATTCCCGCAGGTAGATAAATACATTCGCCAGCCCTCCGTCTTTCCCGGTGACCAGCCCCTGATCGACAATCAGCTCGTCGAATTTACCACAGATCTCCTGATCCCGGTTGATATCGAGTTTCGCAGGTGTCTGTCGGTCGCCGGTAAACTTGAACTGCCCGGTTAAGTTCCCCCATTCTGCTGCCTGCACCTGTTTCACAACGCTTGAGGCGAGACTCAACCCCAGCAGGCAGCCTGCAATGACCAGTTTCGTACGATTCAAGATCTTCATCTCCTCTCAAGCGGATGGGGCTGACAGTACCCCGAACGCGGCACCAGCGTACAGGGAACTCACACTTCATATCTTACCGCCCTGCCCCCCTGGAGGAAAGATGCGCCGGCGGACTACTCCAGAAATAAAAAATGCCCCTCCGCAACAGTCATCCGCTGCAAAGGGGCATATCTCAAAGTTTCATTTCATTCCCTGAGGAATGATTGAAAACTGTTTTTTATAACAGAGGACCTTCCCAGTTGGTGAAGGCATCATCCATCATGTTCTCGTCCAGTTGAGCATCACCGACCAGATCCAGATCATCGTCAGCATGAGCGAAGACCAGTTCCCGATCCTCGATGTCCTGGAATTCGTTCTCAAAGTATTCTGATTCATACAGATCTTCAACCAGACTGCCGTCCAGAGTCTTCCGATCTACCAGCAGGTCCTGATCGTAGAGTGAAGGCTGAATCGCATCGTAGGAGACGGTCTGTGAAAGACCACTCTCTTCGGTGCTCTCTTCTTTCACCGGTACAACCACAACTGGTACAGCCAGGCTGACGGTCGATTCCGCAGCGAAGGTCTGAGCAGCTTCCGGACTCTGAATCAGCACCGGTTCGACAGGTTCCGAAGTCGGTGTTCCGTTTGTACCGAAGATCGGGCTGGCAGATCCGCTGCCGGAACCACCGGATGCATTTGCATACGATTCGAGCAGCATCTTGACATCCAGATCAGAGATTGCCTTACGGACACCCGGATCCAGCGTGTCATTCATCAGATCATCACCAACGGCAGGATCTTCGATGTGCAGACCTGTTGGATCCAGTTCGACGGTGAAGTCAGAACCGACAAAGGTCAGGTTTCCGTTTCCATCGTCATTGACCAGGTTGTTGAATCCGCTGTAGTAGCGGGTGAACCCGAGAACGTGACCGATTTCGTGCAGCAGTACGGTAAACAGGTCGTAGCTGCCACCCGTGGGTGCATCGGTAACATCGACGTGCCAGCCTAAGCCGTTGGCATCGTTGTCAATCACCACCCGACCGGCAACCGGAACACCGTCAACGTTGTATTCAGTTGTCTGGCCAGAACCCAGCTGAGCAGTACCGAAGTCCTGAACGATGATCTGAACTTCCAGAGGCTCATCCAGTCCCAGTGCTGCTTCCCAGGTATTTACGGCTGCTTCCACAACTTCGTCGATGGTGTCATCACCACTGTTGACTTCGAGTTGGGTTCCGATCCACTTCTGTCCGAAGTTGGTCGGGAAGATTACTTCCGAGTTTCCACCCTTCCGCTTGTTGTAGTTCGATGCGAGGTAAGTCAGGTCACGATAGTCGACCCGACCACTCTTATCGAAGTCCAACGCTGCAGCAAAGCTGGAAGAGGCGTTGATCACACTCTGGTTGTAAGCAGAGGTGAAGAAGACCAGGTCCTTGAAATCGATCGAACCACTGTTGTTGATATCATAGATCACCGGATACAGATCAGTTTCAGGCAGAGCCCCGACAGTCACAACAGCTTCACCAACACCAGAGATGTTGATTTCGGTGTTCTGGATATCCAGTCCCAGAGAGAGCGGTTCCAGTGTCAGATCGGTGGGATCTACTTCAACCTCGTCACCTGCCAGAGACTCGAACTTGATTCGAGCCAGCAGAGCGTAACCGGAACCACCAACGTTTGCCTGGTTTGTGCTACCGCCCAGGTTGCGAACAACGCCGGCTTCATCGTCAATAATCACAGTCCGATTGAAGTTGAAGTTTGAACCGAATTCGACTGAAGTTGCTGAGAAGTAAGCAGTGTTATAAGCGATGTTCGTCAGCACGTCGGAAATTCCGAAACCGCTGGCAGTATCGACCCAGACCTCAACCCAGAATGAATCCCATTCATCGAGCCAGTCAGCATTGCCCGGCAGGGCAAAGGTATGTCCGTTACTGGAGACCGTAGTCCGGTCTTTGACAACCGAAATCTGAATGTTGGTCTGTTCGTCAACGACGCTTGAATCACCACCTGAACCAAACAGCGGAGCTGCTGGTGGATCTTTCAGTTCGACGGCACCGATGTCGGTAATCGCGACAGAATCATTGTCGCCATCGACCGGACGGGGTTCGCCACGCTGATCGACCAGTGGGGCACCATTGTTTCGACCGGCGTCAATCGCCGCACTGCCGAACAGCAGTGTGTGAGTCCGGGTAGGACCACCATTATCCAGCAGGATTCCCAGCTTAGGATCAACGGGTGAGAGCAGTGAACCGATAATGTTTCCATTCACAGCATCGGTCAGTCCAGTGGCTCCTCCAATGTCGCCGACCAGGTTATTGAAGCTGGTGGCAGAGTCGTAGACACCGCCCAGATCAGGATTCCCCTGTGCTCCACTGTTACCAGCGACGATTGTGTTGACCAGGGTCACAAAACCGCCGGCACTGTTGGAAATACCACCGCCGGTCTGGTCAGCCGTATTATCGGTCAGCGTGTTGTTAACGACTGTCAGAGTTCCCTCGTTCAGGATCGCACCACCACGTGAACCGGAATGGTTGGCCGAGAAGGTCGTGTTGGTTGAAATAACAGTCCCTTCATTAAAGATCGCACCACCACGACTGCCGGACTCGTTCATGTAGAACAGAGACTGTGATACATCGAATGTGGCACCCGAGGCAACATAGACAGCCCCCGCACGAGCATCAGATGTGTTAGCTTCGAAGGTTGTGCGAGACACAGTTGCCGTATTCGTATACTGATAGATCGCACCACCCTGGAATCCAGCATGGTTGTTGATGAACAAGGCATCGGAGATATCCAGGCTGGAGGCACTCACGATTGCACCACCCAGGAAGTCCGAGTTGTTGTCACGGAAGATGATCTGATTCAGTGTGGTTGGCCCCTGAGCCAGGAGTGCACCACCATCATCGGCATCACCGTTTCGCAGTTCCATATTGGACAGGTTCAGAGTGACACCACCCGAAGTTTCGAAGATGCGATCCAGCTGATGGGCATCAATGATTGTGGTACCCGATCCCTGACCGAAGATATTCACTGACTCAGATATATCGAAGTCACCGGTGGCATTATTGTTTTCACCGGCTCCTGCGATTGAGATATCGTAAATTCCCGGCAGGAGGATAATGTTATCCACACCTGGTGAGGCATTCGCGGCGTTGATGGCTTCACGCAGTGAGGTCAGACCATCACCAGGATCGACGATATCGTCTGTCGTGTCGACTACGATCCCGTTGTCTACGATAGTACCAACACCAACCCCATCCAGAACATTCGCGTTCAACGGCGGATTAAAGGTATCATCGATTTCAACCGTGAAGTATTCATTGGGCTCGGTCAGAGCATCGTTATTCACAACAACATCGAATGTCACTTCAGTCATACCAGCTGGAATCACCAGGCCGTTAATGGCATTGGCTACATAGTCACTACCAGCCAGAGCTGTACCATCGACAGTTGTGATGTCAAAAGTAACATCGGCACTGGTCGCCTGCGATACCGTCACAGTAAATGTGAATGTGGTCGTTGGTCCTCCGTCGTAGTCTTCCGTCAGGGTGACGTCACTGATTGACAGCAGGGCAAAGTCATCATTTTCGATGGTCCCGATACCGGTCGCATCAGCGATGGTAGCATTACTGCTGGCATTCGACAGATTCACACTGAAGGTTTCATCTGCTTCAATCGCGGTGTCACCATTTACGACAACCGTAATTGTCTTTTCAGTTTCTCCCGGATTGAAAGTGATCGTCTGTGGCAGAAGCTGGACATAGTCCGAATCGGCGAGTGTCGCTGTCAGATCAGCCGTTTCCAGATCGACCGTTACTACACCCGCTACAGGCGTCGACAGCGAAACGGTGAAGTTGAAGTTGGTGGTCGTTCCAACCGGACCTTCATCCAGCGTTACATCGTCGATGGAGATAGAAGCCTCATCGTTCAGGATCGTCCCAAGTCCCTGGTCATCGGCGATCGCTGCCCCCTGGGCATTGAACAGATTGACGAAGAAGGTTTCGTGATCTTCGACGAGTGTATCACCATTCACAAGTACCCGGACGACCTGGGTCGTTTCTCCAGCAGAGAAGGTTACCCGACCTGTTGTGAAGGCATAGTCGATACCGGCGACTGCGGTGCCGTTGGACGTTTCGAAGTCGACAGTCACTTCGTCTACATTCGCATTCGACAGTGAGACCACAAATTCGAACTCGGTCGTACCGGCATTCGTTTCAACCTGGCTGACATCAGTGATGCTGATCGTCGGAGTGACGATTTCGAAAGCACCGATATCACTGGTTGTGTCTGTCGGACGCAGAGCCCCCCGCTGGTCGATGGTCACTCCATCAGTGTTGTCACCCGCATCAATGGCTAGACTTCCTGGCAGCAGAGCGTGGGTGAATGTGGGGCCGCCATTGTCCTGCAGCGGACTCAGGAACGGATCGATGTGTTGTGCGTTCGAACCGACAATATCATTGTTGAATCCGTTGATAAAGCCGACTGCAGTACCGCGGGTACCAATCAGGTTGTGTCCCTCAGAGGTGAAGGAACCTTCAACGTCGTCTCCGCTCACCAGCGAATCGTTTCCGGCGATGATCGTGTTTTTGACTTCGACGGAAGCGGTTGCAGCAACAGAGTAGATACCACCACCTGAACCTTCGGTCGTGTTGTTATAGATGGTGGTATTGTTAATGGTCAGCTCACCAGTGTTGTGAATACCACCACCTTCTTTACCGGCTTCGTTCCCGGAAATTGTCACGTTGGACAGATCGATTGTGTCCTCGTTCAGCAGACCACCACCACGGGTTCCGGCAAAGTTGTTGGAAATCGTGCTGTTGGAAATCGACACGCTACCGGCTGCCACTGACGGAGTCTGGCCAGTCACAGAAATCGTGTACTGCCCCAGGCTGCCGTAATCGGAATAACCAGTTCCCAGGACGTCGCCTTCACCTGTACCTTCGATGGACAGGTAGTAAGTACCAGCTCCCAGTCCGGAGAAGGATGCATTCAGAGCACCAATGGGGTTACTCGTTGCAATCTGAGTTCCGCTGGAATCGTACAGGACGGCAAGAATGTCCAGGTTCGGGCTCTCGAAGAATGGATCGATGGTGACATCGCCACCCGTGGTTGAGAACTCGAAGTAGTCCACATCGGTATTTCGTTCAATGATACCGGAAGCCGAACCATCTGTGATGGTAGATGCAAAGCCAATTGTGCTGGCATGATCATCGGCCCGGTAACCAAATCCGTTCTGGGTTGTGATGATACTCAGATCGTCTTCAGTGTTGTCAGCATCGGTGTACTCACCCTGGCTCCACTGAACCAGATTCTGGTAGTAACCAACGCCCATAATGGGAGCCCAGCCGGTTGTACCACTGCCATGACCGTCGTAATACTCGAGCACTGAAGTACCGTCGTGGAATAAGCCCAGCGTGTGTCCGACTTCATGGCTGACGGCTTCGGAAACACCGATTAGACCAGTATTGAATACATAAGTTGGTGTATCGACGTTGTCGTTGAACGAACCAACATAGGCGACGCCCCCGGCATTGCTGTACCAGGTGTTCGCACCAATTACCACACGGATACCCCAGCGAGAGTCTGACGCATCAGTTCGGATCAGGTCGCTGACAGGTGGCTCCGCGGTCGTCACATTGACATTGAACGGCGCGAAGTCCTCGACAACCCGCAGCCAGGTACGCTGAATCACTTCGATTTCAGCCAGGCTGAATGTACTGGTATCGCCATCAGTATCGTATGCGGGTGTCACAACGGTACCGAAGTCGGTATTCCACTGTGTGCCCGTTGTCGTGTGGCCATTGAAATCGAGGTAAATCGTGTGGTTGGCACCTGGGAGCGAACTCAGATTAAATGTATCGCTGACAGGGAACGGAGGAGCTTCGCTCAAGACAGCAATTTCGGAATCACCGTAATCGTACTTAGGCAGCACGTCGATGTCGTACCCGGAATTGTAAACCGGATAATCGTAGTCAGTGTCTGTGTCTCCTGCCACGTACTCATTGGAGACAGCAGGTACAACATTGGTTACGTTACCACCTTCACCATTCCCGACCGCAGCCTGGTCCGAAACGAAGACACCACCACCGGCGACCGTTGCAGTATTACTGTCGATCGTCGTATCGGTGACTTCCAGGGTTCCCCCTGTAGAGTTGTAGATACCACCACCGTTTTCAGCATCGTTATAAGAAATCTCACTCAGAGCAATGCTTAAGACACCGGGGTCATTATTAAAGATGGCACCACCATCGGCGATTGCAGTGTTGTTGTGGAAGAAGCTGTCCGTCATGATCACGGTACCGCTATTGAACAGGGCACCACCGCGGTTCGCGAGGCTGTTCTTAATCTCTACATCTTCCAGAGTCAGATTACCGAAGTTGAGGATGGCACCACCGTCTTCGACGCGTGTGACATCACCATTCACGAGTGTGACCCCGCGAATCGAAACGTTAACACCTGCGAAAATCTCGAAGATTCGATCCAGGTAATCTGCATCAATCACAGTTTTGCCCGAACCAGCACCGATGATGGTCAGGTCATCGGTAATATCAAGGTCACCCCAGTAGGCGTTACCTTCACCCTGACCGAACAGCGAGAGTGTATAGACTCCGGTTCCCAACAGAATCGTGTCAGCACCAGCACGAGAGTTGGATTCAATAATGGCTGCCCGCAGAGTACTCTGTCCGTTGACATCGACGCTCACGCCATCACCGGGGTTCGCATCTACCGAGTCTCCGAAGCCGGTTACGATGTAACCAGACTCGAAAGCTCCGATATCCACAATGAGTGAACCATTGCCGTCCCCGTCAAACAGACGGGCGAAGCCCCGCTGGTCGTCAGTGGGAGCGTAGAAGTTATTACCTGCATCGCGGGCCAGACTTCCACCGAGCAACTCGTGAGTGAAGGTGGCACCACCGTTATCCTGCAGTGCTCCCAGTCCCGGGCTGACCGGAGTCGCAAAGGTACCCACAATGTCACCGTTAACCCCATCGGTGAAGCCGGTTGAAATACCGCCGACACCGATCAGGTTGTTACCGCGTGAATCAAAGTCGCCGGTCACATCCGGACCGGGTGAAGTTGTCGAATTACCGGCAACGATGGTATTAGCCACAGTCACATAACCATCGAGGGCATTAAAGATACCACCACCGGCGATCGAGGAGTTATTGAAGATCGTCGCGTTGGTGACTTCGATACTACCTTCATCACTGTTGAAGATACCGCCACCATTGTTACCAGCTTCGTTGCCCGAAATCGTGGCATTCACGACGCTGGACGCTTCGAAAGAGTTGTTATACAGACCACCGCCATCACCGACAGCAATGTTGTTGGAAATGGTGCTGTCGAACAGATTCAGTTGGGCAACATCATCGTTAAAGATACCGGCCCCGTTCAGAGCACGGTTTCCGTCAACAGTTGTCCGTTGAACGTTAATAATGGCACTGGAGGTATTATAGATACCACCACCGTCGCTGCTGGCAGTGTTCTGCAGGACATCTGACAGGTCCAGATTGATGACCCCCAGTTCCTGGTTGTAGATACCAGCACCGGAAACGGCGACGTTGTTGATGAAGGAGCTCTCGCTGATCGAAACCGTTCCTTCTTCCTGATCGTTATAGAGACCACCACCAAACTGCTGGGCTTCACTGTCACGAACGGTTGTACCGCTCAGGATCAGGGAGACACCAAAGTTGGCAATCGCACCACCATCACGATCAGCTGAGTTATCATCGAAGAAACCATCTGTAATTGTCACTTCACCAGCGGTCGCATTGTACAGACCACCCCCGTCAAGGTGAGCGGTGTTCGTCAGGATTGAGACATCCGTCAGTGTTGCGATACCACCGTCGTTGTAGATACCGCCACCACCCAGAGTGGTCGTGTTTCCGGAAACAGTTGTCCGGGAGATAGTCAGCGATGCTGCTTCTTCATTGAAGATACCACCACCCTGATTCGCGGTGTTGCTGTTTACCTTACTGTCGACAATCGTCAGGCTGGCCAGGTCGTTGTTATAGATACCACCACCGTCCAGTGTCGCCGTGTTACCGGAGATGTCACTGCGGGTAATACCGATTGTGGCCTGCAGGTCATTATAAAGACCGGCACCATCGCCACTGGCTGTGTTACCAGTTATTGCAGAATCGACAATCGTGACCTGTGACTGGTCGTTGTTGTAGATACCACCACCGTCAACGGCGCTGTTACCCGAGACCTGACTGTTGGAGAGATTCAAAGTCCCCTGCTGACCCAGTTCTCCGTTCAGGATACCACCACCGTTGAGTTCAGCAGTGTTACCTTCGACAGAAGTATTCACGAGCGAGAGCGTACCAATGTTGCGAATACCACCACCGCTGGTTCCGACAGCATTACCGCCGGTTACTGTCAATCCCTGCAATGTCAGATCGGCACCGGTGAAGACATCGAAGACACGATCGTCCAGCCCGGTAGCATCGATAATTGTCTGTCCGCTGCCAGCTCCCAGGATGGTCAGTGTACCACTGGTATCGGTAACGTCCAGGTCACCTGTGAAGGCATTGTTTTCACCAGCACCTGTCAGCGTCAGAGCATAGGTTCCGGATCCCAGAATGATCAGTGAATCACCTGCCAGAGCGTTGGCTTCCATGATCGCGGCACGCAGGGTGATATTCCCGTCTGCATCCGCGGCAATACCATCACCAAGGTTGGCATCGACGGTATCCAGGTCACTGTTGACGAAGAAGGTTCCGAATTCAACAGCTCCGATGTCTACGGCTGATCCCAGCACCCGCTGTGAACCACGCTGTTCCAGGGCATCGATATCTGTGTTGATACCTGCATTGATGGCGACACTTCCCAGCAACAGGGCGTGTGTCAGAGTCGGTCCGCCGTTATCGGCCAGATTGGAATCCAGCACGACCGTCGGATCAATGACACCCTGGATGTCCAAGGCTCCCAGTCCGGTCGCAGTTCCGACCACACCGACCAGGTTTCCACCCAGGCTGTTAAAGGCCCCCTGCAGGTCGGCATCACTGGCAGCAGTGTTGTCCAGAATCAGATCGTTCTGCAGAATTGTCGTTCCGGAATTAGAGATCGCACCACCGAAGGTTCCCGCATCGTTCTGAGTCATCGTGTTGTTCACGGCACTCAGAGTGGCAGTGTTACGAATCGCACCACCGCTGCGGTCTGCCTGGTTGCCTGAGAATGTGCTGTTAGAGAGCTCTACATCACCGGCTGCCGCATTGAAGAGGGCACCACCATCACGTTCTGTGGTGTTTCCATACAGAGTACTGCGAGAAATCTGCAGTGAACCGGTATTGCGGATACCACCACCGCTACCGCCGGCACTGTTATTGGAAATCGTACTGTCGACGATGATCATCACCCCGGTATTGTTGATACCACCGGCACTGTCTTCAGAGACGTTTCCGGTTACTTCAACATTTGACAGAGTTGTAGTACCACTGTTGCGGATACCAGCACCGTCTGCACTACCGGTCAATGCACCGTTCGTGATTGTCAGATTTTCGAGGTTCAGCGTAACGCCGGCGAATACCTGGAAGATACGATCCAGGGCTCCTGCATCGATCACGGTGACTCCGACTCCCTGACCGCGAATGGTCAGGTTGTCCCGGATATCGAGGTCGCCGGTCGCTGACAGATCTTCGTCGAAGCCGGCGATGCTCAGTACATAAGTACCAGCTGCCAGTTCGATGACGTTTGAACCAGCCAGGGCATTCGCTTCCTGAATTGCTGCACGCAGTGTCTGGGTACCTGTGGTCCCATCACCGACGATCCCGTCGCCAGCGAGGGAATCAACACCGTCGGTGAAGACAGGGGTTCCACTTGTCAGGTCGATGGTATCACTGGCAATCCAGGATTCCGATGCGTCATCCAGCATGGGATCGAGTGTGGTGAAGCTGCGGATATTGGAACCTTCAGCAACCAGGGTCAGTGTATAATTACCGTAAATCCCAGTCACAGAGCTGAGGTCAATCTGGTACTGGCTGCCGCTCACTGGAGTGACAGTCAGACCGGCCAGCGAGACGTCCTGTCCATCCAGTTTCAGGCTGAAATCGGAAATATCGACACCCGTAACCGCTTCATCGAAGGTGACTGTCACCACCCCGGCATTGGTAACCAGAATCGGTGGGAGATCTTCGATGGTTGCTACCGGGCCAATACCGCCGGTACGCCAGCTGTCGGAAGTAACAGCGGTAAATTTATTTCCAGCAAAGTCCTCAATTGTACCGTCAGCCAGCAGATTTAGAACGTAGTCCCCATCTTGTGTCGTCACGGTACTTAAATCGATCTGGTAAGTCGAATCGTTAACCTGTGACACAGACAGAGATGCTAATGAAATCGGTACCTGACCGCTGCCATCGTCGAGCAACAGTTCAAAGTCGGTGATATCGACGCCGGTCACATCTTCTGAGAAGTTAATTGTCACGACGCCTACAGCGGAACCGGAAGGACGTGGATCCGGAGTAATGTCCTGGATACCAGCCGTCGGAGCGATGACTTCGACACCTTTCTGCCAGGTCTCGGAAGCAGGCCCGGAAGCTTCATTACCGGCGATATCCTGAACGGCAGAACCTTCAGAGTGATACGTCAGGGTGTAGATACCGTTGTCATCAGCCAGCGATCCCAGCACGATATTGTACTGTGAAGCGGTCACGGGAACCAAAGTCGCTGAAGTGGTCGAGAGATCGATTACATTGCCAGCGGGATCAGTCAGAGTGAAATCAGACAAGGCCAGTCCAGTTACATCTTCTGAGAAATTCAGAGTGACAGTAAAGCCAGGAGCAGGTCCGGAAGGAACCGGATCAGCGACGTTCACAAACTGAGCGATCGGAGACAGCGTATCGTTCACCCACATATCCACTGCATCAGCAGCCAGGGCGTTGCCAGCCATGTCGGTAATCGAAGATCCTGCAGCGTTCAACGTCAGCTCGTAATCACCAGACAGGCTGGTCACTTTGCTGATATCCAGAATGAACTGACTGCCTGTAACCTGAGTCAGTGTCGCGGGAGTAGAAGCCAGGTTAATCGGCGTTCCCCCGTCGATGGTGACTGTGAAATCGCTGAGATCAACTCCCTGCACATCCTCGGAGAAGTTGATCACAACTTCACCAGCCGCTTCACTCCGTGGATCAGGCGAAACATCGACGATGTCAGCCGTTGGAGCGGTGGTATCAACGGTAAATCGCTCTATATCACCAAACTCGAGGAAGTTGGTGGGCGATGAACCAAACAGAGGCGAGAACGGACTGATGTATTTCGCGTCGGAAATGGAACCATTATTAACCAGCCGTAACTGATATTCGCCTTCAAGTCCGGTAACCGAGCTGAGGTCCAGTTCAAAAGTACGGGCATTGATCTGAGTGAGCATACCCGCATTCAAAGCGACAGCGATGTTATCTCGTAACAGCACAAAGTCAGAAATATCGACGCCATTGACATCTTCTGTAAACGAGATCGTCAAAGGATCGGTGATTGCACCGGTGGTCGGATCTGGTACTGCGACAGAGATATCTGCCGTCAGGAAGGTACTGGTAACAGGAGCCAGGAAGGTATCATCATCAGGAGTCCAGCTGTCCCAGCCAAAGCTCAGTTCGCCAAAGATGTTTGCTCCAGGGTAGAGTGCCTGGAATGTAAAATCATCCCCCTGCTGGAAGCCGTTACCTACTCCATCATAGCCCTGGGCGATGCGGAATGTGCTGACGCCCATACCATCGTAAAGGAATGCGCCGGTATTGTTATTTGACCAGGTACCACCGCTCAGGATCGCCCCTAACTCAGCGCCTTCAGTGCTTCTCAATGTGAAGTTCAACGAGTCGATCACATCGATCACAAACACGCCGTTCAAGGGGTTGAGGAACGTATAACCCACACCAGCTTCAAAAGTGATCGCATCGGTAATTTCGACGGTCGCACCACTGGTCAGACCGTGAGGTAACGCAGTTGTCACCTGGATTGGACCACCGGGTGTCGAAACATAAGCATCAGCGACATTTCCGACTGCCGTTGGTGCTTCGTTGGGAGCACTGAATGGGGCAAGATTTGTACGTGATGCAACTCGCTGTGCATTACGCCGGCGGGTTGCGGAAGTAAAAGGACCATCCGGGTTAGGAGCCGGCGTTCCGTTACGAAGACGCGACTTGAACACCGATTCCGCATTGTCGTAATAAGCACCGTCATTAACAACATTCAGACCATTACCGGTATTGTCTTCGAACACCAGGTTCAAACGAGCCAGAGGGTCACGACGGTAGGAGCTCAGAACACGGAAAGCCGGGTTGGCGTTGATATCCCAGTTATCGACGGTCGTTGGAGGATCGACTGTCGAGGTGAATGATTCAACGTAGAAATCTTCACCAAAGTTACCTTCAAATTCGTTGCTGGTGACCGAGACATTCGAACGACCGTTACCAAAATCGCTGCTACCTTCCGCCCCGACACTGGCAGTTGAGCCGGGTGTCTGGCTGGTGTAGCTGGTGCTGGATGCCATGGTACCGATTCGCAGTACCAGACCAGTTGTGGTGAAGTTACTGTTAACACCGTTGTCCTGAATGTAGTTGCGATCGATCTGCAGCACCATGTCTGCATGCGAGTTGGTTACGCTGCCCGTCGCGTCCAAAGTTGCGGTACTGGCAGCATCCTGATCCTGTCCGCGTGAAGCGGTCGTAATCACATAGAAACCTTCCAGGGCATTTGAAACAACACGGTTCGCCCCAGTTTCCGTTCCATCACCAAAGATGAAGTCGGAATTCGCCATTTCTTCTGTCTGCAGGTCAACACCACGGCCGCCGTTGTTATCGATGAAGTTACCGATGGCGGTAACACTGGTCGTGGCGCCACCAATGCCCACACTGGTGGTGGAGTTCAATTCACTGAAGTTGATGACGTTCGCACTCAGAACTTCCAGACCGTCGGCCGTGTTTTCGGTAATGATATTATTTCGGATGAAGACGACCTGGTTATTCGAATTGATATCAATCCCTTTACCGTCGTTGAAGGCAATCAGGTTCTCATCGATTGAGGAAGACAGCCCTTCACCGGTGATTTCGATACCGCCGGTCGAGTTTGACAGAATCGAGTTATTGGCAATCTTGACATTACCATCGATCCGGTCGAAGTGAGCCGCGATCTGAATACCGTCGTTGCCGTTGTTCGCAATCATGTTACCGCGATCAGCGCCGGTTACAGGATCAACCCCGTCCAGACCGATGAACAACATGTTCCGGTTACCAATTCGACCGGAAATACGCACACCATGCGAAGCGTTTTCGCTGATGGTGTTCTGGATCCAGGTACCGGAAACATCGCGGCGGTCTGTTCCGAAGTAGCTGGTGGTACGAGTGGTCGATTCAATACCGTTAATACCGTTCAGTGTCACCTGGTTGTTAATGATATCCGCAAAGATCGTCGCATCCGCCTCGGCGTGCAGGCTGATCCCGTCCCGAGCGTTGGTGTTGATCACGTTATCTTTGATCTCAAAATCGGTTGTTGTCAGGTTACCGTTTTGAGCCAGGATATCGATACCATCACTGTTTCCGCTGATGGTATTGCTGTAAATCATCACAGCCCGTTCTTCACCCACGATCGGATCAATCACAGCACGGCCAACGCGAGCATCATCTTCACGGTGGAAGTTAATACCATCGATAGAGTTGTTGGCGATGACGTTATTGGAAATCTGAGTCCGATCGATAATCGTCGATTCTTCGATGTGAATGCCAATACCATGACCGGCGTTACCCAGTCCCCCTGTTCCGGCAGCATTGGTACCCAGGTAGTTGCCGTCGATCACCAGATCACGCAACTGATTGAAGGCTTCGAAGCTCACGTCGGTACCATACAGGTCGATATAGATGGCATCACCAGCGTACGGTGTTGTCACATTCGTATCATTGCGGGTCCCGGTAATTGTGTTGTTGGTGATGCTGACATCACCGGTTGCAGTGTCTTCCATATTGACCGCGATGGCTGCACCACGGTTGTCGTCCATCGTGTTGCCGTCAACAGACAGACTGAAATCGACACTCTTCAGACTCGTAAAGTCAGAAGCGGTCAGGTTAATACCCTGGGTATTATTGGAGCTGATTGTATTTCCGACGATATCACCATAGAAGGATGTGTACATCGCCAGATCGATTTCAATACCGGCTCCCGAGTTACCTGTAATCAAGTTGCCTCGAATACCGCGTTGATAACCACCGACATTAGTCGTTTTGGTTGTAATCGCAGGTGAAGTTCCGCCGGTGAGTCCGCTGCCATCAGCCAGAATCAGTGGCACATTGACAGACGCCAGGACACCAACATATTCAATTTCAAAACCAGTCAAGGCATCGCCGCGGACCATCACATCACCTGGGTTGATATTCCCCAGTGCTTCCAGTGCTGTGATAATCACATCAGCGGTCGCATTGTAAGCAATGGAACCAGTTGTCTCGCCGTCAAAGGTGAGGGTAAAAGTACCACCCGTTGGTGCACCGCTGATCGATACTTCCTGAACCTCGTTGTCTGAAGTCCCTTCGGTAATGGTCGTCACAGTCGGAGCAACCAGCAGCAATCCAGTCGGATTAACAGAAATCAGAGGACCGGCAGGGTTCGCACGGAAGTCACCTGTAAATTCGATGAAGAATCCGCTGGCGGATACGGAACCAGTCACAATAACGTTTCCGACGCCAATGGTATCCAGGCTTTCCAGGGCCGCCTGAACTTCGGCTGCAGTGGCATCAAAATCTACCACAACCGGACCATTGGTGCTGGCACCGAAGTCAAGTTCAATGGTTCCGCCCCCGGGAACACTGGGGAAGGCAATATTCTGAATTTCGTTCACGCCAAAACCGTTAGTCACGGTAGAAGGCGTTACGTTCACAAACGGTTCCAGAGGACCAGAGAGTACATCACCCGCGATGATAAATGGGGCGGTGAGATCAAAATTACCGACCTGAGTTGAAGGCTCAATGTCTTGTGTAAACACATTCGCGATCAGCAGCGGAACGTCAAGATTACCGAAGTCTCCGGTGAAGGTGATTAAGAACCCGCTGCTGTAGTTTCCGGTTACCGTGAAGTCGTTACCGGTCGTCGCTGAGGGCAAGCCTTCCAGAGCTGCATCGATGCTCGCTACAGTTACGGATGGATCGGAGTCAAAGGAGATCGGTGCAGTGAGTTCACCCAGGAAGGAAAGCGTGAAGGCAGCTCCCAGAGGCGGATTCGTAATAAACACACCGGCATTCGGACCAATCGTTTCAAACGTAAAGGGAAATGAACCGGTCACGTCTTCAATTCGCAGGATCTGCTGCTCGTTATTACTGACTCCCCCTTGAGCAACCTGGCTGATTACAACTTCATACCGCAGTCCAGACGCATCCACAATAATCTGTGGGATGTCTACATCTGCCAGCAATCCGGAATCCAGGAAGATGACATCAAAGCCACTACCACTCACGACAACCTGAACGGCATTTGTTCCATACCCCTGGTTGTTGGCGATCGTGTTCAACGCGTTCTGAATGCTTGTTGCAGCTGCAGCTGTTGGCTGTGCTGAAGTGTAAGGCAGATTCACCTGCTGCCCCAGGAATGTCAGGTCGAACGAACCGAAGGTAGGTGACGTGGGGAAATTCAATTCCAGGTGCTGAATTTCGTTGAAAGCAATTTCAAAGCCACTGGCAAAATCGCCTGTTACAATGAAAGTCCCCTGGGCACCGGTACTGCTTGATGCGGAAGGCAGTGCTTCCAGTGCAGCGTCAATGTTGGCTGCCATCACCAGCGGATCGGCGTCAACTACTATGTCTCCAGTGGTCTCTCCCTGCAGAGTCAGGGTGAAAGTACTTCCGGGTGTGGGATTCTGAGGATTACCGAAAACATCGTTGAAGGTGATTGTCTGAGTGCTGGGCTTATTCGGATTGAGCTCGGTCGGACCAAACGTCACGTTGACAAACAGCCGTAACCCGGAAGAATCAACAGTGATCTGAGGAATGTTCAGATCATGCAGAGAACCGGTATCCAGGAACTGGATATCGAAACCATTACCATTCACGACCACGTCGACCGGAGTTCCCGCAAAGCCGAGGTTATTGGCAACCAGATTCAATGCTGCAGCAATGTTAGCGGCAGCGGTAGGACTGGCTGGATCAGCATCACTGAATGGCAGGATAATCGGCTGTCCAAGGAAGTTGATCTGGTAGTAACCGAAGGAAGGAACGCCAGTCACTTCAAAGTGCTGCAGTTCGTTTACATTGGAAAGTGTATCCTGAGACACTGTAACCACGGGTGGGTTACTGGTGAAACCGGTGGTATCGACGGTCAGCGGATTGATGTTCAGACCACCAACCGCATTGACGAATTCGACTTCGTAGCCATCCTGGAAGTTACCATTGACCAGGATGTCATCAAATTTGATGTCGGTGAAGGCAGCCACCATAGCAGCTTTAACCTGGGCTGCTGTTGCTGTGTGGAGGATTCCAGCTGTAGTTTCAGTCACACCATTTCCGCCGGTATAGGAAATGGTGTAGCTTCCCCCTGATGGTTCGCCGACAAAGGTAATCAGCTGAACTTCGTTCCGTGCAGAAGAGAAGTCGATTCTGTCAGTCGATCCCGGAATGCCGTCATAGGCGGGTACACCAGGTGCTCCGTCGCCGGTTGGTACCGGGTTGGTGGTGGAGGGAGTGAAGAAGATCCCGTGTCCGGTGTTGGCGGAAATACTGTTTCCGGAAATATCACCAGTCAGGTCACCGTCTGTCTGATCGAATACAATCCCGTGCCCTGCGTTGGATGAGATGGTGTTACCGGTAATAGAGACAAACTGATCGACGTTATTCAGGTCCAGGCGAACTCCGTCACCTGCAGTATTACCACTGATCTGGTTTGTCTTGATGTACAGTTCGGTCAGGAGTGCTGCACCACCGTCTTCGGTATCATCGACATTGATGTAGACCCCCTGAATGTTGTTGTTATTCGTCAACCGCAGTTCTTCGGCAACTGAATCCACAATGTTGACGCTCACACCGTCATTACCGGAGGTACCGGCGATTGTGTTGTCTGCCATGGTGGTGTGCCGCAGAACAGACCCGTCTGCCACATCGATTGAGACACCGTCGATGTTCGACCGACGCAGTGAAGTCTCTTCGATGGTCGAAGCACTCATCCCCACAGTCACCCCGGCACCGGCCTGGCTGGAAAGACCAGAGTCGATAATGTTGAACTCGTTGAGGATGACGTTGGTCAGATCGAGGTTGAATGCGTTTCCAAATCCAGCGGTGATCGTCGAACTGTCGATGGCGATGGTATCGGCCAGCAGGTTGGACAGTTCGATATCGATCCCGACTCCGGCATCCGCGTTGATCGACACATTGTCAAACAGAACCTGGAACGGTTCGGCGAACGTCAGGTTGTCCAGATCGATGGAGATCGCGGACCCCGTGGAAGCATCAATATTCAGACCTTCGAACAGGATCGTGTCGTAGTTGGAGACACCGTCGGCATCTGGGTCCAGTACCGAGTTATTGAGAGTCACACCCAACCCCGGAGTGATCTGATTGATGATCAACGAGGTCAGAAGGGTCCGGTCTTCCAACTGCTCAATGGCAACCCGACGCTGAATCCGCTGACGCGCCATTGAAGGACCACTTCTCAGTTGAAGTCGACGACGAGGATTTAAGGTCGCCTTACGGCTTTTTTCGAAAGCAACTCGCATCGACTCAACCCAAGATGTCAGTAACATCTGCTGTCTCCCATAAACTCTAATTTACCAAGGCATTGTACTGTGAATGGTGTAAGAATGCTTCTTTATTCACTCGATTTCAGTACGACCTTTATGCCAGTCTGTTTTGTAATGTTTGGTAGCTACTTCTTTGACTCAGACTTCTGCAAAAACCGCCTGTTTTCTTCCCAGGCCAACAATTTTCACTATTTTTACGTAATTACAGAAATCCAGACTTTGATGCTAAAAACTAGTCTGAACCGATGTCAAAGAAATTTGCACAAAATAGGTAAAATATAATTGGTGGATTCCACTTATAACAATCATGACAGCGTCCAAAATCGGGGTTTGAGGCAGGATTGAAGACCGCTTATTTGAAACAAACGGCACAACTGGCCTGCTGCCAGGACCTGGAATCTACACCATAGAGACGAGTGGCCTGAATAAAACTAACCAGTATTCACTTTGTCTCGCCACCATTTCTTAATTTTTTCTATTATCACAAACCGATTGATATAAAGGTTTTAGCCCCACGGGATTTTTGACAGCCTGGCAATTGGGGAAGTTTGTGATGACAGGCAAAAGTATACATTTGAAACTTTCTTCGCGAAAAATCGTACTGTTTTTTCAAGATATACCGTTTTTAATGGTCTTCGTGGCAATGCTGAGCCGATCAATTATGACAACGGGTTGTCTACATAGCCCCGGTTGCTGCTGTACTTACGCACAAAAAATACTCTGAGATCACAATTTCGTGTTTTGTCGGAGCGGTTAGTTTTTAATTAGCATCTTTCAGTCAGCCTGATTCAGAACCATCAGGCCTGAACTGAAATGGAGAGATTAAGCTATGAGAACGAACGGATTCGTTGGCTTGATAATTGCGGGAATCTGCTGCATTTCTTCACCATCCCTGTTTGCGCAGGCAGATTACCCGGTCGAACCATCTAATGAATCTGAAGGGGTCTTCAGAATATCCAATACTTCAGACTACCAGTATGAAGAATATGAGCCGGCCGCCGTCGATGCCGTCTCGTTCGCCCCTTCCTCTCCACGGACCTCCGATCTGTCACCGATCGCCATGCCCGAAGGCGGCGCCATGGTTTCGAATGACTACTACGGGGGTGGCGAATACTACACCCCCGCTGAAGGTGAATATTACGGTCCCGTAGAACAATACAGCCAGGGCGACTGGATCGAAGATCCTTACCTGGAAGAAGGTTCCTATGAACGTCTGGGGCTCGTCTTCGGTGCTGCTGCCGTCTTTCTGAAGCCAGGCTTCGACACAGACACAGCCTTCACCACAGAAGATCAGACCGGACCTGCTACCATTACAACATCCAACGACTTCGGATACAGCTACCAGACAGCTCCCCGTATCAATCTGGGACTGATTGACAACGAAGGCCTCAGTGCCCAGGTTCGCTGGTTCCAGCTGGAAGATAACTCTGGTGCCAGTGCCATTGCCGGTAACAACTTCACCTTCTTCAACGGTCTGCCGACCAAGACTGCCATCGGCGGTCTGCGAGCCGGTGGTCAGGCAGGTGACTTCGTCGTCGCTGCCAGCCAGATGAAACTGTACACAATCGATGTCGATCTGAGCCAGGAACTGAACTTCGAACGCTGGCAAACCACATTCGGTGGTGGTTACCGTCACGCATCGGTCAGTCAGGCATACCAGGCTTATGGTACCGCCAGTGGTGCCGCAGTCGCTTCTGATGTCGGACATCGCTTCGACGGTAACGGTATCGTCGTCTTCGGTGAAGCACGTCGTCCCCTCGGATTATGGGATCGTCGTACTAAAGGAACTTCCAGCCTCTCGCTGATCTCCAGTGCCAAATACTCGGCTCTGTGGGGTAAGTCGAAATACTCCGCCGTAGACTCCAACCCCGGCCCGGTGAATGCCATTGCTCAGACCAGTGAAAACAAATCTCTGAGCATCGCTGAAATTCAGGTTGGTATGCAGGCTGACTTCGTCCTGCAGACCGGTGCTCTGGTCTGGGTGCGTGCCGCCTGGGATGGTATCTGGTGGAACGGTGCCGGTTCAGCAGCTTCTGAATCAGGCGACCTGAGCCTGCTCGGTGGTTCAATCAGCCTCGGGATGGACTGGTAAACCACACCCACTTTCGTAAGACAACAGTCAAACAGCCCCGCCAGATCAATCTGACGGGGCTGTTTTCGTAAACATTATCTGTTCTGTAAGGCGCTGCTACTTCTTCTCAGCAGGTGCTTCCAGAGTCTTGATAAACTTCAGCAGATCAGCCATCTGTTGCGGAGTGATCTCTTTTTCCAGACCATTCGGCATCAGTGATACACCATTGGACAGCAGGGTATCGATATTATTCCGCAGAATAATATCTTCCTTGCCTTCCGCACGACGAATCGTATAGCTGGTGGCTGTTTCCGCGGCGATAATCCCCGTGAACAGTTTGCCCTGCTCGGTCACAATCGTGTAAGTATTGTAGTTCGATTGTGCTTCGCGGCTCGGATCCAGAATGGCGATCAACAGGTCGTGGTCGGACTTGTTCTTGGTCGTTGCCATGTTTGGTCCAACGTTGTGCCCCATGTCCCCTGCCTGATGGCAGCCGGCACAGTTCTTCTTATAGATCGCCAGACCACGCTCGGCATCCCCGTCCATTTCCAGGGCAGTTTCGTAGCTCTTCACGATTTTCGCACGGTCGCTGTTCACTTCGCTGCCCAGTACTTTCTGAGCCTGCTTGTGAATCGTCTTATTGGGATGATTCATCAGCAGGTCCTTCTTGTCGCGAGCAATCTCGTTCAGCCTGACCTGCTTGTTCTGAATCGCCTTCAGCAGACTGTCGATCCGCCCCGTAGACCCCAGCAGGGCATCAATCACTTCGATCCGCACTACCGGGCTGAAACCAGACCAGTTGGCCAGCAGAGCATCACTCACGTCTTCGTGCTCCATCCGTGACAAAGCCTCAACTGCTGCCAGCTGAATTTTGGGAGAAGACCGTGGATTCAGGACTTCGGAAAGCACTTCACCGCCGGCACTGAAATCAAAGAATCCCAGCAGTCGTACGGCAGCGACCCGATCGGCAACAGGCTTCTCTTCGTCTTCCGCGATCGCAACAGCATCTTCTACCATCTTGTCGAAGCGTGCTTTCACAGCCGGGTCGAGTTGTTTGTCTTTGATCAGTGTTGCCAGCGAAGCACCACGACGTCCCAGACCTTCACCCAGAGCTCCCAGCACCAGCTGTTTCTGAGCCAGAGGCACGGAATCATCGGAGACATATTCCAGTACTGCTACCGCATCTGCAGTCTCTTTTTTCGCTCCGGCAATTCGCAGCAACTCTGTTACCAGAGACCGCTTACTGCCAGAAGGACTGTTCCTGGCCGCTTTGAGGAAGTTGACCGCCAGGGGACCAGCAATGTCCGCGGAAGAGGTCAGAACTGCCACCTGCATATCACCATCGTAGACTGGGGAATTGACCAGTTTCGTCAGACCGGTAATCGCGGTCTGTTTGTCGAATTCTCCCAGTGAGAATGCCAGCTGTAACTGCACCCGGTATTGCGGATCGTCCACCAGCGCCAGTACGGCTTCCGCCAGTTGCGGGTTTTCCTGAGCCTGTTTTTCAGACAGACGAATTGCATGTTCACGGATGCCTGGCTCCGGATCTTTCAGTGCTGTCATCAACAGCTCTGCGTCCAGAGCGTTGAGCCCGTCCAGCGTCCACAATGCATGCAGACGTGCCAGTGGCTTGTCAGAAGTCTTGAACAGTTTCACCAGGTGTGGAACAGCTGCTTTATCCTGACGCTCCCAGATCAGCCGCTGCGCGGTTTCCCGGTTCCAGCTGTTGGGAGATTCCATCTGCAACACCAGCTGATCGACGGGCAGCTTACCCAGTTTCTGAACGGGGAAGACCTTGCCGTTGGGTCCCAGCAGACGGTAAACGCGGCCGCGATCATGTCCGCTTTCCAGGTCGAGATGCCGTTTGATATCTTCTGGAATCGAGAACGGATGCTCGATGGTTTCGCGGTACATGTCCAGCACCCACAGCGTTCCATCCGGAGCGTTGACAAAGTTCACAGGACGGAACCAGTTGTCCGGTGAGGTAATAAATTCCGTGTTTTCGTCCGCACGGGACGCGACATAAGTGGCGCCTTTGGAGCCCATTGTTTTACGGTGAATCAGGTTTCCGCCCACATCACCGATGAAAGCATTCCCCTGATATTTTTCCGGATACGCACCGCCCCGGTAGATGGTGACCCCTGTCGCCGAGGTGAAGAAACCGGTTGCCACCAGCTCGGTCGGAGACAGACGTTTGCGGAAATTCGGATCTGCGGCCCGACGGGCGGTCCGCACAACACGATAGGGTTCCGGAGGGCTCTGGCGATAAACGGGAGCAGCCGCCCCTTTGCGGGCAGCCGTACGCAGCACACCTGGCACAGCCAGATAGGCATTCCGCTTCAGGTAATGACTCGGATAGACGACGTGCTGAATGTGGTTGCTGTTACTGCAGACAAACCGGTTGCCCCAGTCGTCCATGGAGTGGCCGAACTGAGATCCACCAGACACCGGCTCAAGTTCCTGAGTTTTCGGGTTGAGTTTCAGGTCGCGACGACCGGCGGGAATGACTTCTTTCCCATCTTTCAGGATCGAACCGCCATTGGTTCCCCCGGCGAAATAGATGTGGTTGTCCAGGCTCCATTTCATATTGTTGGCCAGTCCCTGAACGTTGTTGGTCCGCAGGCCGGTGAAGACGGTCTTGCGGATGTCCGCTTTGTTGTCGCCGTCGGTATCCTTGAAATAGTAGATATTCGGCGGTGCGATCACATACACGCCTCCGTCATAACAGCAGACGGAAGTCGGCCAGGTGATCTTGTCGGCGAAGACAAAGCTTTTGTCCATTTTGCCGTCGCCATTGGTATCTTTCAGCAGTCGAATTACGCCCGCTTCTTTTCTGACGGGGCGATCAAAATAATCGGGAACCTGATCCGGCAAATAGGGATAGCCCCGCATTTCTGCAACGAACATCTGTCCGTTTTCATCAAAGCAGGCATCGACCGGGTCCATGACATCCGGTTCCGCAGCCACGAGGTCCAGTTTGAAATCGTGCTCCAGCTTGAACCCGTTCAAACTGTCTTTGGGAGTGGTGGCGGGAATCCGCTTCAGGCGTTTGGAGAGATCTCCTTCGTCGGCCAGGGGCTTCTGTGCCGTCGCCGCGGAATAAAAGCCGCCCGCCGCCAGTACCAGACCGGAACAACAGACCGCTGCCAGATAGAACATGTTTCTCTTGGAAACCATAAATTCGACTTTCTCTGTCAGAAATGCGTTAAGTGGGACTCAGGCATTCCGAGGCGTAAACAGACCGGGAAACAGGCAGGGGTTCCCCGAACTTCAACAGGTTCAACACCAGTCAGACTGCCAGGCGCGATAAATTATAAAGAACATTAACGAATGTATTCTACCTTACCCGGATCGACTGGGAAATCAAGTCCAGTTCGCGCGAAAAGTAGAAGGCGAGCGCTTGCAGCTTCGATTATTACGCCTGACTTAAACCTGCCGACAGAGAGAAATGGCAGGGAATCGGGAAATTATTCCCATTCAATTGTGCTGGGTGGCTTGGAGCTGATGTCATACACGACCCGGTTGATCCCCCGTACGTTATTGGTGATCCGGGTCGACATCCGTTCCAGCACTTCGTGAGGCAGCGGAGACCAGTTCGCTGTCATGAAATCGTCCGTCTCGACGGCACGAATCGCAGCGACATCTTCATAGGTCCGTCCATCTCCCATCACACCCACAGAGCGAATCGGCAACAGCACGGCGAAGGCCTGCTTGGTCTTGCGATAGAGATTCGCCTTGTGCAGTTCTTCGATCACAATCACATCAGCTTCCCGCAGAACTTTGAGACGTTCTTCGGTCACTTCCCCCAGGCAGCGAACTGCCAGTCCGGGACCGGGGAAGGGATGGCGGTAAATCAGTTCGTCAGGCAGGCCCAGTTCGTGCCCCATCTGACGGACTTCGTCCTTGAACAGTTCCCGCAGTGGCTCGATCAGTTCAAAACCCAGTTTTTCAGGGAGTCCGCCGACGTTATGGTGCAATTTGATAGTTGCTGCCTGTCCGTCCTTATTGGCGCCAGACTCAATCACGTCGGGATACAATGTTCCCTGAGCCAGGAAGTGAGCGTTTTTGATCGATTTGGCTTCATCCTGGAAGACTTCGATAAACAGGCGGCCGATGATCTTACGTTTTTCCTGGGGATCGACCACACCTTTGAGTTCCGAAAGGAACAGATCTTTCGCATCCACCACGTGCAGGTCGGTTTTGAAGTGCTCACCAAAGCGGTGTTCGACTTCATCTGCTTCCCCTTTTCGCAGCAGACCGTTATCGACGAAAATACAGGATAGCTGTGAGCCGATGGCCCGGTACAGCAGTGCGGCAACAACGGAGGAATCAACGCCCCCTGACAGACCGCAGATCACCTGCTTGTCTCCGACGCGGGCCCGGATATTTTCGATTTCCTGCTCGATCAGGTTCGAGATCTTCCAGGTCCCCTGGCAGCCACATACCTTCTGTACGAAGTTCGAAAGCAGCATTCCGCCGAATTCGGTATGTGTCACTTCCGGGTGGAACTGCAAACCGTATAAAGGTTTGTCGTGATGCTTGACCGCAGCAAACTGACAGGTTTCGGTTGAAGCCAGCGAATCGAAGTGCTCACTCAGATTCTGTACCTGGTCGCCGTGGCTCATCCAGGCGATGAATTCAGTGGGTACGCCGGAAAAGAGATTCGTATGATCGCTGACCGTACAAGGCGTCCGACCAAATTCGCGAGACTCTCCCCCCCGTACTTCACACCCCTGAGAAAGACAGACCAGCTGCATACCGTAGCAGATACCCAGAATCGGAATACCCAGATCAAAGATCGCCGGATCAGGCTGGGGAGCCCCTTCGCCATACACGCTGGCAGGACCGCCCGAAAGAATAATCCCCTTTGGATTCAGTTCTTTAATCCGTTCTGCAGACAGATCAGCTCGTGTCAGCAGACTGAAAACATTCTGTTCACGTACACGCCGCGTAATCAGCTGAGCGGTCTGGGATCCGAAATCCAGAACCAGAATCAACTCTTCCTGACGGGTATTCAGTAAACTCTGAGAGGGAGCATCCAGCTCGGAGACATGGGATTCAGTCATTACGTTCTCTGATAGGGCAATCGGTGATAGAAAGGGCATCAGCGGCCGGGGCGCTCAAGGCCTCTGCTGCGTTCCACTATTCTCAGATTCAGTCCCCACGTCTCGAAAGAGAGGAGGGCTGAAAAGCAAGCCGCCATCTTAGCGATTCACCCCGCGAAATCCAATTCTGCACACGCCTTTCCAGTCAGGAAAGCAGGAATCTTTGCAGGCCAGTCAAAATACGAAAAATACGAAACATGTAGGTTTACCAGCCTCGGTTTTCAGCGATTTCCCGACTCTCAATTTGCGTATATATTTTCCACAAGAATCATGTGTAAATAGACTTACAGCAAAACAAACAGATCGGAACCCTTTGAATCATTTCTGTCGATCTGTCCGATAATTCCAGTAATCCGACTCCTGAGGGAAAATCCCGTTTGACGGAATGAGCCAGTGCACAGGGGTCCCGATCGATTTCTTCCAAGCCTCAGGGAATCGGTACCGTTTCCACTCCTTCATACAAATATTGCCAGGAATAGATAATCATGCTTCTCCAATGGAATCGTTTTTTCACCAGACACTGTCTGGCTCTGGTCGCAGGGACCTCAATGCTCATGGCAGGAGCCGAATTACAGGCACAGGTCATTCCCGGCACCGGGACACGTATCGATGGTTCCTGGGACGACTTCGAAGATGAATCCTGGGAATACGTGCCCAATCTGCCGAAAAGCAGTACCAACGTCGACAAACAGACCCGCTACCCGCTGGGCCAGTCGACCAACGGCGTCTGGACCGAAAGTGCCAAGCGCGGCCAGATGGATGTCATTCAACGTGTCCCCACTCCCGCCGGCGGTCTGCCCGGCAGCAAAGGGGCACTGCTGCTGAAAACTCTGCATACCGGCGTTCCCGGTCATGGCAGCCGGAGCAGCAACCAGGATGACCTGATCATGAACGGAACCATGGTCTCTGTCGGTTTATCCCCCAGTGTGATCACTCGCGTTTATCTGCCCCCCTTCGAAGAATGGGAAGACAAAACCGGTACTTCATTCGGCTTCCGTGCTGCTGTAAAAGCTCCCATGAAGTCCAGCACTCCCAGCCGTCGTCGCTTCTTCCGCACGATCGGTTCTTCAACCAAAATTGAAACCATTTACCTCGGGATGTTCATTCAGTTCAACAGCAAGACCGACTCTGCCAGTGGTGAAGATTCCGCTGTGTTCGTAGTTCGCGCTGATACCAGCGGCCAGGACTTCATCGGTCCCGAAATCAAACAGACCGGCTGGTGGACACTGGGTATGTCCTTCACACCAGACGGACGGGTTCACTACTATGCCAGCCCGGGCGTCGATCCGCTGACACCGGCTGACCGCTTCGCTTCACATGCTCCCTACGGCACCCGGATCCAGTCCTTCCACACGGCGTTCTTCAACGTCTGTAACCAGGACAACGGTCGTACCTGGTCGACCGAGTGGATCATCGATGACCCCGCCATGTACTACCTGGCTCGCTGAGAACTTAGTCAGGTAATACGAAATAATAACTGATTTCAACGACGGCATACTCTCGTGAGGGTATGCCGTCGTCTGTTTTATACGTATCATGGGTGCTGGCGCTGACTTCTGTCAGTCGCGGTTTCGACCGTTGACCATCTATTGCAGGACCCTCTGAGATGTTTGAAAACAAGATCAAAACACTGCTTTCCCAGGGTGAAGTCGCACTGGGAGTCGGCATGCCCGATGCTTCGGAAATTCTCGCAAAGCTCTCCGTCGACACGGGAGTCGATTTCCTCTGGATCGATCTGGAGCATCGTCCCTACAGTGTCAACGAAGTCAAACACCTCCCGATCATCGCCCGCCGCGCCGGCTGTATGCCGATGATCCGTGTCCCCGGACTCGATCCGATCTATTTCAAGAAAGCGCTCGATATCGGCGCAAACACGATCATGGTCCCGCAGATCAATAATGCGGAAGAAGCCCGCCTGGCAGTCCAGTACGCCAAGTATCCGCCCGAAGGAACCCGGGGCGTCTCTCCCGACTGGACCATGTTCATGGACTTCTCCTTCGATGACTACCTGCCACACGCGAATGAAGAAACCGCCATCGTCGCGCAGATCGAATCTCCCGAGGGGATCGAAAACATTGAAGAAATCGCGGCCGTCGACGGCATTGATGTGATCTTCGCCGGCCCGATGGACCTCTCTGCTTCACTGGGTGTCATCGGTCAGATTCAACATCCCGACCTGCTCAAACTGCTTGCCGAGATCCCCGCGCGGGCCGCCAAGGCAAATAAACCCGCCGGCATCACCTTCGCCGACCTCGACCGCTGCCGAGAAGCGATCGACCAGGGTTATCGATTCGTCAATATCGGCTCCATCGCCAGCCTGGGTGGAATCGGCATCCGCGCCGTCCTGCCCGAACTTCGCGAACGGGTTCGAAAATAATCTTCGGACTCCTCTGGAACACATAAACAGCATTTGATACAATTCGGCCCTTGCCCCGTTTCCGACTACGGCACTCCTGCCTTCACCACACCGGGAGAGACATCAAGATGCTGACACTGCTGGGAAAAGACCAGGCACGCGGTTCCTTTTGCGATCGTTTATCCAGGCGCAATTTTCTGCAGATCGGCAGTCTCGGGCTGTCCGGTCTGACACTGCCCCGCCTGCTGCAGGCCGAATCCCAGTCTGAGAAACCGAAACGTCAGAAGTCGGTCATCATGATTTACCTGGTCGGCGGACCGCCCCACCAGGATATGATCGACCTCAAACCAGAGGCCCCCAAAGAAATCGCCGGCCCCTGGCGTCCCATTGCCACCAATGTTCCCGGCATTGAAATCTGTGAAGCGTTTCCCCGTATGGCCCGGATGATGGATAAAATGGTACTCGTCCGTTCCATCGTCGGCTCCCAGAGCGGACACGACGCCATCCAGTGCTTTAACGGACACAACCCACGCAAGCTGACTCCCCAGGGAGGCTGGCCTCAGTTCGGTTCGACTGTCGCTAAGATCCAGGGACCTTATGTTGAATCTGCGCCCCCCTTCATCAGTCTCTGCTATCCCTGCACCCACGGACCTTACAACGAACCCGGTCCCGGCTTCCTGGGACTGTCCGAGTCCCCTTTCCGTCCCATGGGCCCGACGCGACACGACATGGTGCTAAACGGCATCTCTCTGGAACGTCTCGCTGATCGCAAACAACTGCTGCAGAGCATCGATAACTTCAAACGCGAAGCAGATGCCTCGGGCATGATGACCGGCCTCGACACCTTTACCGAACAGGCAATGGGCGTTCTCACCTCTTCCCAGTTGGCGGAAGCGCTGGACCTGTCTCAGGAAGATCCGGAAACCGTCAAACGATACGGCACGGGAGATCCCACCGTCTTTATCGACAGCAACGGTGCACCGCGTGTGCCACAAAGTATGCTGGTAGCCCGCCGCCTGATCGAAGCTGGTGCCCGCGTTGTGACACTCAATTACAGTAAATGGGACTGGCACGGCGGGAAGAATAACTCAATCTTCAAACGCGAAGCAGAAGACTTCCCGGTCTTTGATCAATGCGTGAGTGCCCTGCTCGAAGACCTGCACCAACGCGGACTGTCAGATGACTGCACCGTTGCCATCTGGGGGGAATTCGGACGGACTCCCAAAATCAGTACGCAGGTCGGCCGCGATCACTGGCCCCGCGTCAATTCCGCCATCCTGTTTGGCGGCGGGATGCAGACCGGTCAGGTGATTGGCGCCACCGATCGCCTGGGAGGCGAAGCCGTCGACCGCCCGGTTACGTTCCCCGAGCTGTTTGCCACTCTGTATCACAATCTGGGTATCGACACAGAGCATACCACGCTCCTCGATTTCAGTGGCCGACCGCAGTACCTGGTCGAAGATCACGCCCGACCGCTGCCCGAACTCATCTGAGTTCTGGCCCGGGAAACCGGCTCTCTTTGCTCACGAGCCCGATTAAAACTTGAATCGCCGCATCAAAACACGTTAATATAAGACGTAGCGGCGACTTCTGTCGCTCCCTCCTGAATTCGGTGCTGCGTAGGAATTTCGTGGCGCCCGCTGGCCTCAGCTGAATCAACACCAGAACTCCGACCAGGAACTCCGCGAGCATGAAGCAACTTTTTCGAATCACCTTTGCCTGCCTGCTGCTGGTCTGCCTCGCCTGTTTCTCGACTTCCGCAGAAGAACCAACCACCAACGCCACGAAGAAACCACAGTTCTCTCCCGAACAGCTGGAGTTCTTCGAAAAATCAATCCGCCCCCTGCTCGCCGAACACTGCTATGCCTGCCACAGCGGACAGGCCAAACGCCTCGAAGGGGGACTGCGCCTCGATTCGCGTGCTCTGGTGATTAAGGGAGGCGATTCGGGTTCTTCGATTCAGCTTAAAACTCCCCACGACAGCCTGCTGCTGGAAGCGGTGCGTTATGAGTCCTTTGAAATGCCCCCCAACACGCGATTGAAACAGGCACAGATCGACGCGCTGACCCGCTGGGTTGAAATGGGCCTCCCCTGGCCCGATGAGAAAGCCCCTGAAGATAACACGCAGACCGAAGCCTTCGATCTCCAGCAGCGCCGCCAGGCACACTGGGCCTGGAAAGACCTGAAGCCAGTCCCTCTTCCTGCCGTTCGAAATCAGGGCTGGTCTGATCATCCCGTCGATCATTTCATCCTCGCCGGTCTGGAAGCAAAGGAGCTCGCTCCCGCCGCTGCCGCCGATAAACGGACTCTGCTGCGGAGACTCTACTTCGACCTGATCGGCCTGCCCCCCACTCCCGCGCAGATTGATGAATACCTGAATGACAAATCCCCCAATGCGACCGCGAAAGTAGTCGATCAGCTGCTCGCGTCCCCGCACTTTGGGGAACGCTGGGCCCGTCACTGGCTCGACCTGATGCGCTATGCTGAATCCCGGGGTCACGAGTTCGATAACGACGCCCCCAATGCCTGGCAGTACCGCGACTACGTGATCCGGGCTCTGAATTCCGATCTGCCCTACGATCAGTTTGTCACGGAACATATCGCCGGCGACCTGTTACCCGAACCACGTCTGAACCCGGAGAGTGGTTTCAACGAATCGGTCCTCGCAACCGCCTTCTGGTTCCTGGGCGAATGGGTGCACTCTCCAGTCGATATCCGCAAAGACGAAACCGATCGCTTCGACAATGCCATCGATGTCATGACCAAATCCTTCCTGGGCATGACCGTGGCCTGTGCCCGCTGTCACGATCACAAATTCGATGCAATCTCCACCCGCGACTATTACGCTCTCTACGGCTATCTGCAGAGCAGTAACTATCACCAGGTTCGCTTTGAATCGATGGAGCACAATCGTTCCATCGCCGCGAAGGCAGAACAGTTGCATCAACGTCAGCAGGCCCTGTTCAAAGCGAAACTCAAAGCCGCATTCCAGGACGAAGTCCAGAATTTCTCCCGTTATTACGAGAGTGCATCCGAACTGGCCCGGCAGACAAAGTCTCCCCAAAGTGAACAGCAGCTGCAGACAAAGGCTGCGAAACAGGGGCTCAATCCGGCGATCCTCAAACGCTGGGTCGCTTTCCTGCAGAACAACAAGTCCGCGGAAGAGGAACTGAAGGCCGCCATCATGCTGGAGGTGGGCGTCCCCGCTTCATTGGCTCCCGCCAGCCCCTTTGGTCCGGGCAAACCGGAATCACCCGCGCGGACCATCGTCAATTATGACACCTGTCCCCCTGAAAATTTCATCGTTGACGGCTTCACCTTTGGACTGGCACCACGGCCCCGGGGAACGCTGCTGCTCGATCCCGCCAGCAAAGCACTGTCGCTCAAGATCCAGAATGAAGGTGCCGCGATCCGCGATCCTCTCTGGAACGATCTGGAAGATGTGAAGACGCCACAGATGATCCAGAAAAACAGACTGCGTTCTTATCCCCGTGCCGGCAGGACGCTCCGGACTCCCACATTCGAGGCCAAAGGTTCCGTCGCCTACCGTGTCAAAGGTTCCTGCTGGGTCTATGCCTGTGTCGATTCGCACCGTCTGCTCTTTGGTCCCCTGCATGGATCCACTCTGAAAAAAGTTGACGCTGACAAAGCCGGTAAACCTTTGTGGGTCTTTCATGATCTCTCCCGCTACAACGGACATCGGGTGCACCTCGAGTTCACGCCCATCGGCAAAGAGCCACTCGAAGTCTACCAGGTCAAGTATGCAGCCGAGTTCCCCGAACCCGATCTGACCTCGATCAGTCTCCAGACGCCCCAGGTGCAACAGGCCTTCAATGATGCATTCCGGGAATTCTGTGACACGACGGACAAACCTTCTTCGCAGACAACTGCGTTGATCAACTGGGTGCTCAGCCATCCCGACCTGTTTTCCAATCCGGAAGATTCAGACAGAAAAGCCCTGCAGCAGGCACTCCGCGACTATCAGTCCGAGCGCGATCAGCTGCAGAAACAGATTCAAAATAAATCCCGCACCGCGATGGCCATCATGGATGGCAGTGCCGAGAACGACCACGTCCTGATTCGGGGCAGTCATCAGAATCAGGGCACTGTCGTGGAACGTCGCTTCCTGGAAGCCCTCGAAGGAACCAGCCCCCAGGTTACCGGCAGTGGAAGACTGGAACTGGCCCGGGAAATTAACGACCCTGCCAATCCATTAACACACCGTGTGATTGTCAACCGCATCTGGGCACATCTGTTTGGACGGGGAATCGTCCCCAGCGTCGATAACTTCGGCGTGTTGGGCGAGCGTCCTTCGCATCCGGAACTGCTCGACTTCCTGGCACTGAAATTCCTCGAACAGGACCGTTCGATCAAACAGATGATCAAGTACCTGGTTCTCTCCAAAACTTACCAGCAGGCCAGCCAGACATCCCTGGATGTCGCCGAGATCGATCCGGACAATGTCCTGCTTTACAAAATGCCGCTGAAGCGACTCGAAGGCGAAGCGATCCGCGATGCCCTGCTCAGCATCTCCGGAAGACTGCAACCTGAACTGTACGGCCCCTCGGTTCCCATCCACCTCACGAAATTCATGGATGGACGCGGCAAGCCACCGGTCAACGGCCCCCTGGATGGAGAGGGCAGACGTTCCGTCTACATTCAGGTCCGTCGCAATTTTCTCTCGCCGATGATGCTCGCATATGATACTCCCAGCCCCTTCAGCACGATGGGCCGTCGCAACGTCTCCAACGTTCCCGCTCAGGCTCTGATCATGATGAACGATCCGTTCGTGATTCAACAGGCTCGCCTCTGGGGAGAACACATCGCCGCGAATCCCAAATTAACGACAGATCAGGAACGTATCCGCTGGATGTATGAATCGGCCCTGGGGCGTCCGCCAGCGCAGGCCGAGTTACAGGCCGCGGAGCAGTTCCTGCAGGCTCAGAGAACGACAAACCCGGCAGCACAACCCGCAGAAACCTGGGGCGAGCTGGGGCATGTCATCTTTAATCTCAAAGAATTTATCTACGTCTTCTAATATCAGGAAAGTCGGCAGCATGCATTGTGGCCAATTTCGATACCAGTTCACTCGCCGTCAAATGCTCCAGCAGTGTGCGAACGGCTTCGGCGCCGCCGCCCTGACGGCCCTGCTGCAGGACCGCGCGTTCTCCGGAGTGACAGCGGAGAGAACCCACTTTCCAGCCACAGCGAAAAACGTCATCTTCCTCTACATGGATGGCGGACCTTCGCAGGTCGACACCTTCGACCCCAAACCAATGCTCTCCAAATACAATGGCAAAAGTCCGGGCGATTTTTTCAAAGTCGAAGACACCCAGTTCGACAACGTCGGTAAAGTGCTCGAAAGCCCCTGGAAATTTAAACCCTACGGCGAAAGCGGGATTCCCGTCAGTGATCTGTTCCCCCAGGTCGGTTCCTGTATCGATGATATCGCTGTCATTCGCTCAGTTGTCTCGAACTTTCCCGAACATACCTTTGCCAATTACTTCCTGCATACCGGCAGCGGTCTGCAGGGACGACCCAGCATGGGTGCCTGGGTCAACTATGGTCTGGGCAGTGAATGCCAGAACCTGCCCGGCTTTGTGGTCATCAACGGTGGACTGATTCCTCCCGGCGGTCTCGACTGCTTCAACAGCGGTTTTCTCCCCGCCAGCTTCCAGGGCTCGGTCTTCAAGCCGGGAGGCAGCGGTATTGCCAACGTGGAACGCCAGGAAAAGACCAGCCGTACCCAGGTGGAAAAACTCAAACTGATGCAGCAGCTGGACCGGTTCAAACAACAGGAGACCGGCAGGCACGACGAAATTGACTCCGCGATCTCCAATTATGAACTCGCCTATAAAATGCAGATGGCAATTCCCGATCTGATGTCGTTCAAAAGCGAAAGCAAGCCAACGCTCGATCTCTACGGATTCAGTGAGGAATATGAGCCCACACGCACTTTCGCAGCCGAGTGTCTGCTCGCACGCCGGCTGGTCGAGCGAGGCGTGCGGTTTGTCGAACTGACCTGTCCCAACGTCAAGGGCGACCGCTGGGATCAGCACAGCAATCTGAAACTCCATCACGCCAACAATGCCCGGGCGGTCGACCAGCCCATCGCGGGGCTGCTCAAAGATCTCAAACAGCGCGGGCTGCTCGATTCCACGCTGGTCATCTGGGGAGGCGAATTCGGCCGAACCCCCTTCGCCCAGGGAACCAACGGTCGCGATCACAATCCATTCGGTTTCACCATGTGGATGGCCGGCGGCGGTGTTAAAGGGGGCACCACTTACGGGACGACCGATGAATGGGGCTATAAAGTTGTCGAGAATCGCGTTGAAATCCACGACATTCATGCCACGATGCTACACCTGCTGGGACTGGATCATACCAGATCCACGTTCCGCTTTGGTGGACGGGATATGCGTCTGACCGACGTCCATGGACACGTCGTGCACGATGTCATTGCCTGAGTGAGTTGAAACAATCTAAACCAAATCCGTTTCGCAAGGCACTCCGATGAAACAGTTCCTGCGCCCGTTCTGTTCGACCCTGGTTCTACTCTGTGTGTCTCTCTCCGTGGCATCTGCCGAGGACTGGCCCGCCTTTCGTGGTCCCCAGGGAAATGGCATCTCTCACGAAACGAAAGTCCCCCTTAAATGGAGTCAATCCGAGAACATCCTCTGGAAAGTGCCGTTGCCTGCAGCGGGTAACAGCAGCCCCATCGTCTCTAACGGACGCGTATTCATTACCTGTGCCGAGAATGAAGGTCGCCAGCGGAGCCTTTACTGTTTCGACCGCAAGAACGGCAAGCAGCTCTGGATGCGGACCGTCAACTTTGACAAAGTGAAGCCCACCCACAAAACCAATAATTACTGCGGTTCGACTCCCGTCGCGAATGGCAAACGCGTCGTGGCCTGGCACAGCTCAGCCGGACTGTACTGTTACGACTTTGACGGCAACGAGGTCTGGCACCGCGACCTGGGTGAGTTTGATCACATGTGGGGCTACGGTGTCTCTCCGGTCTTGCATGAAGGAAAAGTCATACTGCATTGCGGTCCCGGGAAGCGGGTCTTCATGACCGCCATCGATCTGGAGAGTGGCAAAACGATTTGGGAAACCGATGAACCCGTCGAAAATAACGGCGAGCGAAATAACGATCGCAAATACATGGGTTCCTGGAGTACTCCCGTGATTGCCCGCATCAACGATCGCAGTCTGGTCATCTGCAGCATGTCCCTCCGCGTGAACGCCTATGATCCCGAAACGGGTGACATCGTCTGGAGTTGTTCCGGACTCCGGGGACAGAAAGGGGACCTATGCTACACCTCTCCCGTGCTGGCAGATCAGATCTGCGTCGCCATGGGTGGCTTCAACGGCCCCGCGATCGGCTTTCGCATGCAGGGGACGGGTGACATTACTGAGTCCGCTCGACTCTGGCGTAAGGAACCGAATCCGCAACGCATCTCCACCGGCGTGTTTACTGCAGCCCATTTCTTCATGGCCAACGCCGGACCGAATATTGTGCAATGCATCAATCCGCAATCCGGCGAGATCGTCTGGCAGGAACGTTCCGGTGGTGCCGCCTGCTGGGGATCTTTGATCCTGGCTGACGGCCACCTGTTCGTTACCGACCAACAGGGAACAACGCATGTCTTCAAGCCGAATGCGGAACGCTTTGAAACGGTCGCTCAGAACAAACTGGGCGAACGTAGTAATTCCACACCCGCGTTCTCAGATGGGCAGATCTTCATCCGTACGTTCCAGCATCTGTACTGTATCGGCAACTGAAGCAGCAACGAGCGGCTGATTACCAGAGCTCGATTTCCAGTTCGAGATCGACGCCGAACTTTTCAGAGACGGTATTCTGCGCGAGGTTGATCAGATCAAGCACATTCTCCGTCGTCGCACTTTCATCATTGATGATAAAGTTCGCGTGACGGTCGCTGATTTCGGCTCCCCCGATGCGGGTCCCTTTGAGGCCCGCCTGCTCAATCAGAGCCCCGGCGTGCATCCCGCGCGGATTTTTGAAGATACAGCCCGCAGACTGGTGTGTGAGAGGCTGGTTGGCCTTCTTCATGATCCAGTTCTTTTTCATGCGTTCAGTCAGCTCATCTGCATCAGCCTGCTGCAACTCGAAGGTCGCCTCCAGAATCGCCAGCTCATTGATGCTGCTTTCCCGGTAGCTGAAGCTGAGTTCATCTGCGGTCCGCACGAACTTTTCACCCCGGGCGGTCAGCACAGATACGGATTTGGCGAACTGGCCGATGTCACCGTTGTGCCCGCCGGCATTGCCGTGCAGTGCGCCACCAACCGTACCGGGAATCCCTACCAGCCCTTCCAGGCCGGCCAGTCCCTCTTTGACGGTCTGTGAGACCAGGTTCGAGAGCAGTGCCCCCGCTCCTGCGGTGACGGTTGTCCCCTCGATGCTGATCTGGGCGAATTCCTGATCATGAATGCGGATCACGGCACCTTGCACGCCGGAATCCTTGATCAGAATATTGGATCCGCCCCCAAAGACGCGTACAGGAATTTCATTTTCTGCACAGCATTTGACGACCGCCTGCAGTTCATCTGCGTTCCGTGGCTCCAGAAAGAACTGGGCCGGACCGCCGATTTTGAACCACGAGTATTTCGCCAGGGGTTCGGAATGTTTAAGAATGTCTTTGAAGTCTTCGATTGAACTCATGATGGATCCGATTTATTTCGCCAGCACCCATAGTTATGATGATATCACCAGATTGAGCCTCAGTCTCTAAAGTTGAGACGATCTGGTCAAGGGAACTGCCGAATCTGACCGCAGCATTATGCAGAAGAATTCGCTGAACAAGCTCTTTGGACGTATCAACGGGTTCCGTTCCCAGCTTTTCCCGGGCTGCATACACCGGTGCAATCAGTACTTCGTCCGCCAGTCGAAAACTGCGGGAGTAAGAATCCATCATGGCCTGCGTCCGCGAGACCTGATGCGGTTCATAAACACACCAGACCTTGCGATCCGGATATTCCTGTCTCAAGAGGTTGAGGGTGGCCTGAATCGCCGTTGGATGGTGTGCATAATCGTCGATCAGTGTGATGCCCTTATAAGAGCCTCGATGCTCGTAGCGACGACGAATCCCTGGAAACTGGTAGATTCCTTCGCGAATGTCTTCAGCAGGGACTCCCGCCGAGTGACAGAGAATTGCGGCGACCATCGCGTTACTCACATTATGGCGGCCCCGTTTCTGCAGGGAAATCTCGGAAAAGTACTCACCCTGGTAGAACAGTCGGAAACGCTGACCGTAGGTAGTCTGCTTGATGTCTGTGGCCCACCAGTCTGCTTCCTCTTCCAGCGAAAACGTTGCGATTTTTGCCAGACAGGCTGTGCGAATTTCCACGGCGCCGCGACAGGCAGCCGGCATAATCAATGTTCCGTCAGCCGGAATCCGGGCTACGAACTCGGCATACGCGGAGGTCATATCATCCTGATTCTTAAAGTAATCGAAATGATCGGGCTCAATGTTGGTAATGGCCGCGTAATAGGGGTAGAGATTCAGAAAACTCCGCTGGTATTCACAGCTTTCCGCTACAAATAAAGGACCTTCTCCTGCCCAGCCATTCAGGTTCTGGTTACAGAGTTCGGCTCCAATTACGGCCGAAGGGGAAACGCCGGCATTCTCCAGTACAAATGCGGTCAGTGCTGTGGTGGTGCTTTTGCCGTGGGTTCCTGCGATACAGACGCCCTGCTTCTGCCGCATCAGGTTGCCCAGCATCTGTGTGTAGGAGAGCTGGGGAATTCCCATTCGCTGTGCGAAGCGTCGTTCGGGGTTTGCCAGTCCAATCGCCGGGCTGTAGATCAGCACGTTGGTCCCTTCCGGAACGAAACGTTTGTCGTGGCCCTGATGAACCCGGTAGCCGCCTGCCTGTAAGGCCTGATCCGTCGGCAGCGCAGGACTCAAGTCTGAGCCGGTCACGCGGCAACCGGCGCTGGCCAGGTATTCCGCGAGTGCTTTCATCCCGGATCCACAAATGCCGACCAGGTGCGCAGAGGCAGGTAATCCGGCAGAGTCGAGCCGAAAATCCTGATTCAAGATTCCCTGTTGATGCGTATTCGTTTTTGACAGGATCATAGTCGCCTTAATGTCTATCTGAGGCCCCGACAGGTTATTCCCGCTGGCATCAGTACCGGCGGGTCTTGATTTCGGTAGAATCACTCCGAAATCCCACGACTCTCTCTATCGGGAATCACTGCGTGCGGAATCCATTGGTTATGACATTTGTTTCGACTGGATAAACATTATCGAATAACAGGATCCTGTTGCATCAAGCCGGTCATCTGGAGAATCTTGATAAGATAGACAGCTATAGCTGGGTTTTTCTGAAATCCGTTTCATTTCCCTGATTTCTGCACAATTTTTCCAGGATCTTATAATTCTTTACCGGCTGCGATACAATGCATTATGCCTCGAAATGGATTCTGCCTGAAGAGCAATTTCCTGGTCCGCAGTCTCGACGGTCTGCTGTTCAACAGAATATCCCTGAAAGGAGTTACCAATGCAGAGCCCCGCTTTCGATCCGCAACAGGCCCATCGCCACTTTGCGGCGACCTGTTTCAATAAAACCTGGGATTATCTGGACAAGGCAGATCGCACCGCTGCTGAAAATCTGGCCATGATTTCTGCCTGTCACGCCTCTCATTGGCACTGGGCGCAATACGAGGAACATACGCCGGAGAACATTTCGATCGCGTACTGGCAGCTGGCTCGGGTCTATGCGGTCACCAATCAACCCAGCAATGCGTTCAGCTACGCCATGCTCTGCCTGAAAGTCACGCAGGACAACCATCTTAAGCCTTTTTGCCTGGCCTATGCCTACGAAGCCCTCGCCCGGGCAGCTTCCGTCGCCAATAAGCCCGAAGAAGTGGAAACATACAAACAACAGGCAAAAAATATTGCGGAAACGGACCTCGAAGGAGATGAAAAACAGCAATTGCTGGATGATCTGAATACAATATAAGAGACAAGACCTCTCTCTTGTGAGGATCTCAGCAGACACGTCCTATTGTTTTTCCATTCTTAGACAGCACTTATGCAAACGCTGAAACGAGCCTTGGAAGCCTATTTTGATATCCCCGCTGCCGGGCCGGGTCAGGGTTCTGCCTGGAATTTCCACTGGAATACTCCCTGGCCAGCCTGGATGCCCAACTGGATCGTGCTGCTGCTGGCTACGGGCATTGTGTTCCTGCTGGTCTACGCCTACCTCAAAGATACAGCCCACCTCGATCTGAAAAAGAAAAGCCTGCTGATCGGCATTCGACTGATCGTGTTCCTGATTGTCGTCTTGTTCCTCACCCGCTTTACGCTGACGATTCATCGCACGGGTCTGCCTTTCGTGGCACTGTTGATCGATGATTCCGCCAGCATGGGACTCGAAGACAATTACACAGGCACGCCGGAGATGAGCCCCGCCAACCTGAAAGAGTTTGAAGGCAAACCGCGGCTCTCGCTCGCTCGAGACCTGCTGTTGAAAGACGAGGCCCGCTTCCTCACCGAGCTGCAGAGGAAACATAAACTGCGACTCTATCACTTTTCCGAAGACTGCCTCCCCCTGGGTGATCCGGATTTTCTCGATCAGACCAACCAGCAGTCCACACAGGAAACACTCAAACAACTGGTTCCCACAGGTAAAGAGACGCGGCCTTACCACGCGGTACAGAAAGTCCTCAACGATTTTCGTGGCACCCCACCAACGGCGATCATTGTCCTGAGTGACGGCATCTCCAGTACGGGAGAGCTGGATCACCTGTCCCGCGCCGCGCCTCTGGCCAAGTCGAAGCTCGTCCCCATCTTTCCGGTCGGCATTGGCAGCGAGCAGCCCGTGCGTGATCTGCAGTTATACGATCTGCTCGTGGACGATGTGGCCTTCGTGAACGACCCGGTCAATCTGTCTGCGAAAGTCAAAACATTCGGCATCAATTCGGGGACGCTCTCCCTGGTATTAAAGGATGCCAAGACCGGCAGTCCCCTGGCCACGCGTCAGATTCCGGTCAATTCCCGCAAAGAGTTTCAGAAGATTGAGCTCACTTTTACTCCCACGACACCGGGGCTGTTTGAATACGAATTCGAAGTCGAGCCAGTCGAAGGGGAAGTCAATCAGAAAAACAATCAGCAGAGCGGCCAGGTTTCGGTCCTGGATCAGAAAATCCGGGTGCTGCTCGTCGATTCGGTTCCACGTTATGAGTATCGTTACCTGAAACATCTGCTCGAGCGGGATAAGACCATCGAGCTCCGTAGCATCCTGCAGGAATCGGACCTGGAATACTCGTCGGAAGACTCCACGGCACTCGATTACTTCCCGGTTAAAAAAGAAGACCTCTACCAGTATGATGTTGTGATTTTGGGAGATGCCGATCCGGCTTACTTCAGCCAGGCCGTCTTCGAAAACCTCGATCAGTTCGTCAGAGAAAAAGGGGGCGGACTGATCGTCGTAGCCGGCCCCCGGTTTTCCCCGCAGGCCTACTTCAACACCCCCTTGCAGGGTCTGCTGCCGGTCGAGATATCCAAGGCCGCTCCCAATGCAGAATACGCCCCTGTGATCGAAGGTTTTCAGCCAGAGCTGACCACCGAAGGGCAGTTCAGCACATCCATCTTCCGCTTTGCCGACAGTGCTGAAGAGAGCCAGCGAATCTGGAACAGGCTTCCGGAACTCTATTGGTTCTTTACCGCTGACGACGTCAAACCCGGTGCAACGGTCTTCGCCATCCATCCCACCCAGAAGGGCAAGGACGGAAAGCCGATCCCCATTATCTCAACACAGCGAGTGGGAGCCGGTAAGGTGATTTTCAACGCCACCGACGATCTCTGGCGGTGGCGGGACCTGGTAGGTGACTTATACTATTCCCGCTACTGGGTTCAGGCCATTCGCTACCTGAGTCGTTCCAAACTGCTCAACCAGGAACAGGCCATCGAACTCACACTGGATCGCAAAACATACCAGCAGGGAGATACCGTCCAGTTTCGCGTCAAGTTTCTCGATGAACGACTGATCCCGGGCGACTCCGAACCGGTCACGGTCATGCTCGAGCGCAAAGGGGAAGCGTCGCGGCCCGTACAGCTGACACCCCGGGAAACTGCCCCTAATATTTTCGAGGGCAGTTATTCGAACATCCCGGAGGGTGCCTATCACACCTGGGTCGCACATCCCATCCTGGAAGGGACGCCCCCCTCAGACGATTTTCGAGTTGAAATATCCCAGCAGGAGCTGCTGAACCGGGATATGGATCGCAGCGATCTGCAGAAAACAGCCCGCGAAACCCGCGGAAAGTATTTTCATATCCTGGACGCGGAACAACTGCCGGAAGCGGTTCCCGCCGGACATCCGATTCCGCTGGAAAATGAAGAACCAATCCCGCTCTGGAATCGCTGGGAATTTCTGATTCTCTTCACTTTACTGATCTCGGTAGAATGGCTCTTAAGAAAACGTTTTCGACTGGTATAATAATCTTTTAGCGTTCTGTCTCCTGATTGGCTGAATCCATAAACATGCCTCATTCCATTCGAGCACAACTCGAGCATCTGCACCAGAAGATCCGACAGCTGATCTGGCTGAACGGGGTCTGCTGGGGGCTGACGATCCTGCTCGCTCTGGGATTGCTCGCCGTCGCACTGGACTGGAGTCTGGATATCACCGACCCCGCGATTCGGCTCATCCTGGGTCTGGGTATCGGGGCGGCCCTGGTCTCGACGGTCTGGAAACGACTGCTGATCCCCTTAAAGACCCCCATCACCGATCTCGACCTGGCACTGAAGATTGAAAAACGCTATCCGGCTCTGAAGGACAGTTTTTCGAGCAGCATCGAGTTCGAAAACCAACCGGCGGCGCATTACGCGGGCTCTGCCCAGATGCGACAGGCCGTCATTCAGGAATCCTACCAGCGGGCAGCCCAGATCAATTTTCTGGAACTGATTGATACCCACCCGATTCGCAAAGTCATGATCTCGGCAGCCCTGCTCTGCCTGCTGGTGTCGGGGCTCGCGATCCTGCATCCTCGGCAGGTCATGTTAGGCTTTCAGCGTCTGATACTCCCCTTCTCCGCTCCGGAGTGGCCTCAGAGTGTGGAACTGCTGATTCTGGATGAGAATCTGGTGCCCATCGAAACCAGCCCCGGCAATCCGTATCAGGTTGTGGAAGGACAGACCTTTCAGTTCTTTGTCGAAAACCGCAAAGGCGATCCGCCCGAAGACCTGATGCTTGAGTATCAGAACAGCCAGCAGTCCCAACTCCGCCCGCAGATCTATTCTGAACCGCTGCGAATTGTTTCGGTTCCCGACACCGCCACCGGCGTGGAACGCGATCTGGGAACCGGTTCCCTCGTGGTCTCCAGCAAAACTCTCAAACTGCGAGCGGTTGGCGGCGATGATACCAGCATGCCCTGGTTGACAATTGAGTCGGTCCCTCCGACCACCATCAAGCTGGAGAAGGTCACACTCACTCCCCCGGAATATTCGCAAAAGAAAGAAACCAGCCTGCCCGCGGGCATTGGTCATTTCAAAGCACTCGTGGGGACCAGGGTTAAGATCTCAGCCAGTTCGAATAAGCTGCTTAAATCGGTCGCGCTACGCGTGAAAGATCAGCCGCCGAAACCGGTTCAACTGGACCAGGACCGCAGGCATTTCGCGACGGAATTTATCGTAACAGAGCCAGGCACCTATTCCTACTGGTTCGACATCGAGAACGACCAGGGATTCCGGCCTCCCTCACCGGATCGTTATGAAATCACGGCAGTCCTCGATGCGCTGCCCGAGGTCTTTCTGGAAAAACCCGATACCGACCTGCAGGTTACTCCTGACGCTCAGATCCCGCTGGTAGTCGCCATTCGCGATGATCTGGGCATCGCCAGTGCTTTGATTCGCTATCAGAAATCCTCACGCGAAGAATCACTCTCACGGGCACTTCGTACAGATCGTCCCACGGAAACATTTCCTCTCGGATTCCAATCGCAGCAGCCGGCGACAGATGTGATCATCAATGAGAACTGGAATCTGACAGAGCTCTCTCTGGAAGAAGGCGACCGGATTATTTTCCGCGCGGAAGCCACCGACTTCTTTCAACCAATTATATCCGGGGAAACCGAAAGTGGTGTCAAAATAGACCCGCATACCGGCAGCAGTATTTCGCGTGTACTGACGATTGTCAGCCCTGACTATAAATCAAATGAGCTCGTCAACCGTCATGCACAGTTGCTGGAAGAACTGACGCGTGTACTCAAAGACCAGCGACTGCTCAATACGGAAATCAAGGATGTGCAGCATCAGCTGGAACGCGTCGGTCAGGTACGCACACAGGAGCTCGACACCATCAAGCAGGTCGAGATGGACCAGAAGCGGGTCGCTTCCCAGCTGGCCAGCCCGCGTACCGGCCTGGAACCTCGCGCGAAAGAACTGCTGCAGGAACTGGAATGGAACCGCATCCAGGACCCAGGCATGCAACAGCGCCTGTCAGAATTGAGCACCGAACTCTCCCGGCTGAACCAGGAACTCTTTCCGCAGATCCAGGAACAGATGACGCAGGCCCGTAAGAAACTGCAATCCTCTGTCGATCAGGCCCCCGAATCAAAGGATGACCAGAAACAGAAACCGGCCGCCGGAAAACAGAAATCAACGGACCAGGCTCCCGCAAAAAAATCAGACCGTGATGCAGAACCGCTGGAAGCCCTGACCAGAGCCGAACAGGGACAGCGACAGGTGATTGACCGGCTGGGTACGATGCTGCAGTCACTCTCACAGTGGCAGAAGACCCGGGACCTGGTTTCCGAACTGGATGAGCAGATCGCACAACAATCCGAAATTCAGGAACAGACTACGGAACTGGCCAAACGCACGATCACCCGTTCGTTTTCCAACCTGAAACTGCAGGACCAGGCCGACCTCGAAAAACTGGCCAGCCGCCAGGAACGTCAGTCAGACCAGTTCAAATCCTTCCGTGATCTGCTGGATAACATCCAGGCAGAATCAAAGGCGAATTCCCAGACCGATCAGTTTGAAAAGCAGGCGGCCCTTGATTTCCTGCGGAAACAGTCGTTACCCGAAAAAATGCGACAAACGGCAGATCGACTCAAGCAGAACCAGGTCGGACAGGCGATCCAGGAGCAGCAGCAGATTCAGGAGTCGATGCAGAAACTCAAAGACATCTTTGAGAACCAGGCAGAGGAATCTCCCGATCAGCTGATCAAGAAGCTGAAACAGTCTGAGCAGGAACTCAGCCAGTTGAAGCAGAAACAACAGGATCTGCTGCAGAAACTGAAGACGGCTGCACAGGACACGAACAAGTCGGAGCTGAAAAAAGAGCTGGAGCAACTGGCCAAACAGGAACAGGCACTCAAGCAGCAACTGGACCAGTTGGAAAACCAGTTGCAGAAACTGAGCCTGAACCGGGCCTCCGATTCAGTTCGCCGTGCCAGCCAGCGACTGTCTAAAGCCAATGACTCCCTGAGCCAGGGACAGACAGGTCAGGCCGAACAGGAAATGCGCGAATCACTGGATGACCTCGAACAGGCCCAGCGCGAACTGGCCTCACGCAGACAGGAACTGGAAGAAACCCTCGCATTTGAGGAGTTCACGAAACTCGAGTCGGAAATCGAGTCTCTGATCGAACGTCAACAGGCGGTGATTACCGAAACCAACCGCCTCGAAACAGTGCGTAAAGAACGTGGCCGCTGGTCGCGGGGGCAGCTCAAGTCACTCAGGCAGCTCGCGGAAGCTGAGCGTGATTTACAGAACCAGACACAAACTTTCGTCGATAAGATGGCAGCGGCTCCGGTCTTTGGACTGGCGATTCGCAAAGTCCGTGATCAACTGGAAATCGCAGTGATCCGACTGGAAGAGCGACTCACGGACGAGGAAACCCTGGCCGCAGAAACCGGTGCCCAGAACAGGCTGAAGGAAATTCTGGCGATCCTCAAATATCGCAAGAGTACACCGAACCAGGAATCAGGCGACGGCTCACCGTCACAACAACAGATGCCCACCGATCAGATTCCACTGGTGGCCCAGCTGCGACTGCTCAAACTGCTTCAGGAAGAGCTGCTACAGCAGACGACTCGCTTTAATGAATCCATCGATCAGCAGAAAGAGCTGACACCCGAGCAACAGGAACTGCGTAAACGTCTCTCCCGGGATCAGGCCGACCTGGCGGAACTGTCGCAGGAACTGATGTCTCTTTTCACCGGCTCCCAGTCTGACGAAACAGAACCATTACCCGAGACTGTCCCATGAAACGCGTTACCTTTCCACAGACGATTCGCACGCTGTGCCTGCTCTCTCTGGCCGGACTCGCTGTGTTTCTGTACTCTCCGAAACTGCACGCAGCAGATGAACTGCTGAAAAAGAAGACCACACCTAAACCGGCTGAGACAGAAACTCCGGATAAACCAAAAGAGAATAAGCTCAAACTTCCGGAGACGAAGCTGGATCTTCCTGACCCGGATAAGCTCCCCAAAGCCAAACCCGGAAACCAGCTGCCTGTTGAACCAATCATCAAGGAAATGCAACGGGCCAGCAAATTGATTTCCGAACAGAAGACCGGAAAAGAAACCCAGCAGATACAGCGCGAGGTGGTGCGGAACCTGGAAGAGCTGATTCAACTGATCGAGTCGAGTCCTGGCAAAACCATCCAGCGCATGAGTTCGGGGAATGAATCGGAATCCCCTCAACAGTCTGAGCAGAAACAGGCACAGAAAGACCAGCAGGGCAAGAACCAGCAGAAAGGGGAACAGCTCTCGCAGGGGCCGGCAAAGAAATCGACCGACCGACAGAACCAGGGAAAAGCGACCTCCGGTCAACTCGCGGACCGGAACGCGTATATCAAAGATGCCTGGGGGCACCTGCCTCCCGCGATGCGGCAGCAGCTCTTAAATATCTACACGGAAAAGTTTCTTCCCCGCTACGAGGATCAGGTCAAGCGCTACTACGAAGCGTTGGCCGAGAAGAACAGACAACAGCGCTGAGTCTGTTCGTCTATTGATGCTCCTCCCATAAAAAAAGCGGCCTCAGATCGTGGATCGAAGGCCACTCGCTTTGTCGTTGATTCAACCAATCTTAGGGAGGGACGACATTAAAGGTATCACTACGAAAGATTGTCGTATCGTAGCTGTTCCCGCTGTAAAGTCGCACATAGTTCCAGCGACGTGCGCCCCGTAGTGCAAACCCGGGTGTCGTTGCCAGTTCAGGCACACGATAGGCAGAGCGGCTCTGGGGCCGTGGATAACGGGCAGCGACTTCCGGTGGCAGTTGGTGGCTGTAATAGGATCGATTATACATCCAGCTTTCAGCACGAACCTGTTGAGGATTCAGACCGAATCCAGCAGCGCCACTGGCGACAACAATCAACAGGATTGAATTCGCGGCCAGTCTTCGGATGCTGACTGATTCTGTGTGTTTCATGAGACTTACCTCTTTCTCCACTGACTCAGCATGTTGCGAAACATCAACACGCTGATTCCGTTTTGAAACGAATGTTGCTCTAAATCAACATTCACTCTTCAATTGGGGGATAGAAGAGGTAAGACGCAGATCCCATGCCGAACAGAGATCAGTCGAGCGGAATTCCCGCTTCCTTGTAGAGCTCTGCTTTTTTCTTTTTATCCTCCAGGACCAGGATGTTCCCGGATTCAGCATCGTACCCATACATTTTATAGGGGGGCAGTGCTGCAAACTCGACCCGGTTCTCTTTCATCATCTGCATGTATTCGTCGTAAGTGGGGAATCGATCATTCAAAGCCTTATGGGCCTTAATCGCCTGTTGCATTCCCAGGGTACTCACGCGGGACGACATTGAGACATAAGCACTTCCGGCTTGAGAGAAGGGATCGACGCCTTTGATCTTCCCGTCGACGACAATAATCTCGGGATTCTCCAATGCTTTCTTTGCATCCACCACGACAGCGGTCGTCTTCTGCAGAATGCTCTTCTTCTGGTCTCCGCCTGCAGGCTGGGCTGCTGGTTCGGGAGCCGCCTGTTCTGCGGCGGCGGGCATCTCCTCTGCTGCTCCCGCGGGGGCCTGCCCCTGGGGTTCATTTCCGTCGGCCATTCCCTGCTTCCGGGCAATGTCCTGCGGATCCTGACATCCCAGACCAACGGTGAACAGAAGCAGACACAGCAGGCCTGCTCGCGACAAAAACCCAGATTTCAGCTCACTTTGATTCATCGATGACGCTCTTTCCAATATTTCAGAAAAACCCGCTTTAATTTTGCTTCCAATGGACTACTACATCTGTAAGACTGATTTGGTTCTACAAACCAATCTCTACTATCAGATTCCCTCTGCTCACATTTAATACGATTCAAACTGTAATTCACCACAAATCTGGTGAATTACAAATGTTTTTCAAAAATTTGACATTAGATCTCACTGCTCATCGAACAACTCTCTATAGCGACCTGAGGTATTTTCCTGCTGGGAGAAATACCTGGATACAGGTAGCAGAGTTTAATCAGAGTCAGGTCAGGCTTTCCGTTCTTACCTGAAGTTTGCAAGAGTTGTTTTAATGCCAGATTTTTCCGAGTATAGTAATCTTCTGGCTGAACTGCAGACTCAACTGAACGGAGCGCCTCTTAGGTATGTCCATCACGACCTCATCTTCGGATCAAAATTCCGGAGAGAAGTTTACATCATTGCTGGAGCAGGAGCGATTACGAATATTCGGTTATATTCGTACGCTTGTACCCCACAATTCTGATGCCGAGGACGTATACCAGCATGTATGCCTGACACTCTGGAATAAATTCGACGAGTTTGATCAGGATCGCGACTTCTTTGCCTGGGCCTGTGGAATTGTATACTTCACCGTCTGTAACTTTCGGAGAAGTAACCAGCGTGATCGGCACTATTTCAGCCAGGAGTTAATTGAAACGATGTCACAGGAGCGAATGCAACATCTGAGCAACTACAATCTCAGGCTGGAGCTCCTGCAAGACTGTTTCTACAGCTTGAGCCAGGCGGACCAGGATCTGCTGATCCATTCCACCCAGGAAAAACAATCCATCAAGGAGTTTGCCTGCAAAGCGGGTAAGACCGTGCAGACACTCTACAACCGTCTCAGCGCACTCAGACGTGAATTGGCGCAATGCGTCAAACGAAAACTGAAACAGGAGGGAAGCCTGAGATGAGCCTGCAGGAAATCCCCCCGGAGTTTGACGAACTCCTGAATCAGTTTCTGGAAGACGAGCTGTCTGCAGACGAGTTTGCCGCTTTCGAAAAGACCTTGCGGGAGAATCCCCAGGCGCGGAATTACTATTTCGATGTGTTGGATGTCAATTCCGGCATCGCCAGAAGCCGTACGGATCGACTCCGTGAACTCGATAGAGTGATCCTGCAGGGAATCAAGATACCTCAGCCGGCTCAAGAAAGTTCTACCTCACCGTCAAGTCGGAGCGGCGGACGTGCCATCGCGTTTCTTCTCGTGGCAGCAGCTTCGGTTTCAGTCCTTCTGCTGACAGAATGGATCATGACCGGCCACTTTTTCTGGAATCAGCCGGAGCAGGTCGTTCAACCTGACAATAAAGCCAGTGAAGATCCTCCGCTGGCATTAAGCGATTCTTACGTCGCCACCCTTTCTCGGTCCTTTGACTGCAAGTGGGGAAATGATAATCCGCCCCGCTTTTCCGGACAGAGACTACTCTCCAAAAATCTAACCCTGCTGCAGGGCATCGCGGAATTCCGCTTTGACAGCGGCGTACGGCTCGTACTGGAAGGACCGACGACGATCAGCATAGATTCTGCTACCTGTGCGAAAATCGCATACGGATCGGTGGTGCTGCACGGTTACGAATCTTCCCCCGAGTTTGAACTGGTGACCCCGCAGGCTCGCTTCTATGACATCGGCACCGAGTATGGTGCCAAAGTTGCTGAAGACGGGGGAACCGAACTGCATGTTTTTCAGGGAGCGGTTCGCGTTCAGCCTGAAATTGAGCTGGCTCAGATTTCAGCTCCCCTGGTCGTCAATGAGGGAAATGCCCGCCTGATCGAACCAGAAACCAATAAGCAAATCAACCTCGAACCAACGCGATTCAAGCGGGAAGTTCCCGGCCAACCCAAGGCCCTGACCGCGGTCCGCAAAGAACTGCTGGCCTACGACAGTTTTCACCCTCCGAAAATTGCCGATCCCGCGCGGTTTTCTGACTGGAGAAATTCCGGTTTCGGCTGGACGACTCCCTGGCGCAGTCGGGCTCAGAAACTGAGTGAAGCCCCCGGAAAAAGCCTGCCCCAGCTTTCGCTCCAACCTGACCAGAAATCTAAAGACCAGACCGGCAGTATTGAGCTGGAACGGGGCAATACCGCCTGGCGATCCCTGGAAAAACCGATTCGTCTCGACACAGACGCGCTGTACTACCTCAGTTTCTTTATCCAGCAGGCTGCAGAACCAACGGCGGCAGGACTCCATTACGGGAATATTTCGCTGCAGTCCGATCAGATCGATAAACTGACTGGTCAACGCGACAAGATCATGTTTGGAGTGAATTCTCAGAATTACCCCACCCTGCTGCTGAAAGGGCAGACCCAGGAAAAAGCACCTCCCCTTCTACCGGAAACGACTTACTTTTATGTAGCGAAAATCGTGGCCAGCGAGAATGCCCCCGACCAGATTTTCCTGCGTGTCTTTTATGAAGATGAAACCATTCCCGATCAGGAACCGCTGATCTGGACCTGCGTCTCCACGCCCTTCAAAGATTCCAACATCTATCCCCACATTCGTATTCATGCCGGCAAATCGAGCAAATACCGGTTTGATGAACTACGAATCGGCTCTTCCTGGGAATCCGTCGTGAATTTCCAGGACCCCAACAAGCTGCCGGAATAAGCCCCCATCAAGACCTTCCGATGCAACAATGCGAAACGAGGGATATCCCTGCAACCGCGTGAGCAATAAATCCCTTACCGATGCGCTCACTCAGCTCTTTTCACAAAAATTTAAAAAATGATTGTTTTCCTGAGTAGGTTTTTAACTGGGCAGAACAATTACCAGACAGCAGGCAAATGTTTTGTGGATCCAAGGGTAGTTTGAGTTCGTACTATCCCACTAGTCCCTGAACGGCGGGGGTCATGCACGTGACGGCATGGCCCCCTTCTTATTTGATACACAGCATATTTTGAGAATCAGATCAGATCCTCAAACTGCTGTCGAATCAACACGCGGGCATGCTCCCGATCCTGCCTGCGAATGGCACTGGCCAGTTCCGCATGCTCCCAGACGATCCGCGCTGATCTACCTGAATCCAGTCGGTCAATTTCCGGTAGGCTGTGAAAATACTCAGCGAGGATCTGCTGCATTCCGGCGACATACTTGGAACCGGTCATTTCCAGAACCAGAGAGTGAAATGCCAGATCCAGCTCGATTGATCGCTCCCATTCCTGATCTTCCAGGCAGGACTGCATCTCAGCTACCAGTGCATCCAACTGGTCCATCTGTGATTCCGTCGCATTCTTGACCGCCAGCTCGATCGCACCGATTTCTAATACATACCGCAGCAACTTCAGCTCATCTCGTTCATGCGAAGAAACAGTGAGTAGCGGTAGACTTTCCGATAACAGCTGAACCAGGTCCGGTCGCCTCACGACCAGCCCTTTGCGCTGCTTCCCGTCCAGAATTCCCAAGGCCCTCAGGCGACTGACCGCTTCCCGGACAATCGTCCGTGAAACCTGATATTCTTCTGCCAGTTGTCCTTCCGTCATAAACACATGGCCTGCCGGCAACTGCTCCTCAACGATGCGCGTACGGATTTGCTCCGCCAGTCGGGTCGCCATCGTATTTTGCGAAGATTCGGTTTTCATGCCGTTATTATCATACAATTAAAACCCGCATGTCAATTATCTCAGCCTGGAGATCTGCCTATCTCTTCATAAAACAGAGAATTATGTTATTTTAGACTCATTCCAGACTCACCTCCGATGAGCCTTGCAGTTTTTTTTATCCTACAATATTTTATGATTGTTAACACCGTCAGCTTCCAATCACCGCCGCGTGCCATCGTTGACAAAGGAAATCCTTAATGCGAATCAGTCGCGTCAAACAGAAACTCAACCAGAATGAACCGGTCCTCTTTACCCAGCTGCATCTGCTAGACCCCAGCGTCTTTGAACTGACCAGCCTGATGGGCTTCGATGGCATCTGGATGGACATGGAACATCACACCTACAGTGTGGAGACCGCCAACCAGTTAATGCGGGCTGCCCGAATCGGAAGCTCTGACATTCTGGCCCGACCGGCCAACGGCGAGTTCATGCGACTGGGACGTATGCTGGAAGCGGGTGCCCAGGGCATCATGTATCCGCGCTGCAGCAGCGCAGAAGAAGCAGCGGAAGTGGTGAAATGGTCCAAGTTTGCCCCTCTGGGAAAACGGGGATTCGACGGCGGCAATCCGGACATGCCCTACTGCACGATGCCGATGGGTGAGTACATTCAGCAGGCAAACGAAAATACATTTATCATCATCCAGCTGGAAGAACAGGCAGCGGTCGACCAGGCGGAAGCCATTGCAGCGGTCCCGGGAGTTGATGCACTGATGCTGGGGCCGGGTGACTTCTCGATCCTGGAAGGCTTCCCCGGACAGTTTGATCATCCACGCCTGCAGGCTGCCATCGACGCCATTGCTGCCGCCGCCGCAAACCAGGGCAAACACTGGGGCATGCCGACCTTTAACACCGAACACGCGCAGATGCTGCTCAGCAAAGGTGCCCGGCTGTTGTTCCATATGGCGGATATTATTTTCATCAAGAATGGCCTGGAACTGATGCAGCAGCAGTTCAGCCAGATTGGGTTCACCTTCGATAATCAGCTCAACAAACCAGCCACAGCCTACCTGGAGGGCAAGAGTGATGAACAGCAAGCTTCCCGATGACAAGACACTCTTCGACCAGCAACTGAAGCAGTTTATGCCTCCGGGCAGCTTCGATGCCCACGCTCACTTCTATCGCCCCCAGGACGCCATCGCCGGACTGCCCTCCTCTGCTGAAAATGCGCAGGGTTTCTCGGGCTGGCAGGAATACTGTGACAAGCAGGATCCCTGGATGGGCCCGCTCCGCCCCTCTGCCGGCCTGTTCTTTGCCATTCCGAATCCCAAACTGGAACGGGACGGCGCCAACGAGTATGTCCTCAATGAAATCAAAGATCAGCCCGGCTCGCGTGCCCTGCTGCTGGTCACCCCCGCAGATGATCCCGCTGAAGTGGAAGCCAAAATCAAAGCAGGCCCCTACAGCGGATTTAAAGTCTATCATGTCTACGCCGACCGCCCAGACACCCTGGAAGCGGAGCCCCAGGAATTCATTCCGGAATGGGTCTGGGAACTGTCCGAACAATATAGTCTGGCCATCATGCTGCACATGGTACGCGCCCGTGCGGTGGCAGATCCAATCAACCAGAGTTATATACGCAACCGTTGCCTGCAGTACCCCAACGCAAAACTGATCCTGGCGCATGCCGCCCGTGGCTTCTGTGGTAATCATACCACCGAAGGCATCGCCTCTCTGCGCGGTCTGGACAATGTCTTCTTCGACACCTCCGCCGTCTGTGAAGCGCAGCCTTTCGAAGCCATTCTCCGCGAGTTCGGCACTACCCGCCTGATGTTTGGAAGCGACTTCTCCGTCAGCGAACTAACGGGACGCTGCGTGAGCATTGGCGATGGTTTTCTCTGGCTGGGAGACCAGAACGTTAACTGGGAAACATCAAAGTTTGCCCAACCGGCGCGTGTGGGACTCGAATCCCTGCTGGCCCTCAAACAGGCCTGCCACACCTTTAGACTGAATGATGCCGACGTCGAACGTATTTTCTGCACCAACGCACGGCAGATGCTGGGCATCCAGACTGCCTCCCCGCAGAATCAGACCCAGGAAACCTATCGACGTGCGAAGCAGTTGATCCCCGGCGGCACACAGTTACTCAGCAAGCGTCCCGAAATGTTTGCCCCGGACTGCTGGCCCGGTTATTACCGAGAAGCCAGCGGCTGCGAAGTGATTGACCTCGACGGTAAAAAGTATCACGATCTGGCGACGTCCGGAATCGGCTCCTGCCTGCTGGGCTATCGCGACCCCGATGTGACTGACGCTGTCGTACGACGGGTGCAGCTCGGCTCCATGAGCTCGCTGAATGCTCCGGAAGAAGTCGAACTCGCTGCACTGCTGACGGAACTGCATCCCTGGTCCGACCAGGCCCGCTTCTGTCGCACCGGCGGCGAATCGATGTCGATCGCCGTTCGCATTGCCCGCGCCTCAACCGGCCGCGATGAGGTCGCTTTGTGTGGCTATCACGGCTGGAGCGACTGGTACCTGGCTACCAACCTGCCCCGCAAGTCAGCCGAAACGGGAACCACTCTCGACAAGCACCTGCTGCCCGGCCTGGAACCGGCGGGCGTTCCCATGGGACTGGCAGAGACGACACACCCTTTCACCTACAACGATATCGATGCCCTGAAACAGATCGTGAAGGAACGCGGTTCAAAACTGGCTGCTGTCGTAATGGAACCCACACGCTACACTCACCCCGAACCGGGTTTCCTGGAAGCGGTTCGCGAGATCTGTGATGAGTGCGGTGCGGTGCTGGTAATCGATGAAATCACAACCGGCTGGCGATTGACGCTGGGCGGCGCGCATCTGCATTACGGAATCGAGCCTGATATCGCCGTGTTTGCAAAAGCACTCGGCAACGGACACCCGATTGCAGCCATCATCGGCAGGCGAAGTGTCATGGATGCCGCCGAGAACTCCTTTATCTCCAGCACCTACTGGACCGAAGGCGTCGGTCCGACCGCGGCACTGGCGACCATCAAAAAAATGCAGTCTGTCGATGTCCGTCAGCACATTGACCAGATCGGGGAAGCGTTTCGAGCCGGCTGGAGCGAGTTGGGCGCACGCCATCAACTGCCCGTCAAAGTCTTCGGACACTCGGTTCTGCTGCATCATACGTTCGACCATCCGCAGGCTGCCGAACTGGGGACGCTGTTTACGATTCGCATGCTGGATCACGGTTTCCTGACCGGCAGTGGATTTTACCCGACACTCGCGCACGAGCAGCGACATGTCGATGCATACTTCCAGGCAGCAGACGCCGTGTTCGCCGAACTGAAGCAGGCACTTGACCAGGATGACTTAACAACGCGATTGAGCACTCCGGTCCGGCACTCCGGGTTTGCCCGGCTGACTCCCAGCCCGAAAAGCTGAATCGGCCGCTGGACGCACTGAGGTTAAGGGATCACAGTTGCCCCCGTGCTGTGTGGGCACTCACCTACTTCAACTGGTCGAGCGATATGAAATTGGGAGCGGAAGAAGATTCTGAACTCGAAGGACAGCCGCTGCAGGAGCCGCCGGCACAGCCTGGGCGTTGCTTGAAAAAATGTACCAGCCGTCGCAAGATGCACAATCCGGCTGTCGCGACGCAGAGCAATACGATCACCAGTTGCCAGTCGATCTGATTCATTGTTTCACCTCATTCAAAATGAGCTTCTGATCTTGCAGCGATGCCCTGGAGAAACCACTGTCAGATCAGTAACATCCCCACCTGATAGCAGACCAGTGCTCCCAGGTAGGCCAGTGTGGTCATATATGTAAAGGAGACGGCCGGCCAGAACCAGCTGTTGGTTTCGCGACGCATCACCATTAAAGTCGCTGCGCACTGTGCACACAGGGCAAAGAAGACCATGATGGAGACCGCGACGGGAATATTAAAGACCTTACTGCCATCCGGCCAGGTCGCGGAACGAATGGAACCGATCAGCCCTTCGTCATCTTCGCCCACATCCCCACCCAGACTGTAGATCGTCCCCAGCGTTGAAATAATCACTTCACGCGCGGGGAAGGAAGCGATCACGCCCACTCCGATTTTCCAGTCCCAGCCCAGCGGTTTAACAACCGGTGCGATGAAATGTCCTGCCTGTCCCAGAAAACTGTTTTCTACCAGTTGGCTGCTGATCTGATTCTGTTTCTCCGCCAGCATTTCCTGTTCTGCACTGAGTTCGGCCTGCTGTGCCTGCAGACCTTTGACGGCCGCCGGCTCCAGATCTTCCGCATCAGCTATCTGCGTTTCCAGCTCTGCCAGTGAAGCGTCAATCGTTTCCAGTCGGGTTTCCACTTTGAACTGCTCCGTGTGGTCGCCCGGAAAATATCCGGCAGCCCAGATCAGAATCGATGTAGCAAAAATCAACGTTCCGGCTTTGACTACAAAGGACTTGGCCCGGTTATAGACACGATAAAATACGTGCCGGGGAGAAGGCCACTTGTAACCAGGCAGTTCCATCACGAAGGGAGCGACCTCTCCTTTGAAGCAGATCCGCTTGAGGAACCAGGCGACTGGAATCGCGATCAGGGCGCCAATCGAGGACATCGCGAACAGCACGATTCCCTGCAGGGAGACAAGAGGACTGCCTGCGATCGAAAAGTAAACAATATTCGGAATGAAGGCCGCGATGAACAGCGTGTAAACGGGCCAGCGGGCCGAGCAACTCATCAGGGGAGCGACCAGAATTGTTGTGAGACGTTCGTGACGGTTCTCGATCACCCGGGTCGCCATGATCCCGGGGACGGCGCAGGCAAAGGACGACATGAGTGGAATAAACGACTTCCCACTCAGCCCCAGGCTGCGCATCAGGCGGTCCATGATATATGCTGCCCGCGCCATATAACCACTGTCTTCCAGTACGGCGATGAAGAAATAGAGGATCACAATCTGCGGCAGAAAAATGAGCACCCCTCCCACTCCGGCAATCACGCCATCGACCAGCAGGCTGCGCAGGGGACCGGGACCGACCAGTGCCTGGGCTGTCTCTTCCACAATGCCCTGACCTGACTCGATGTAATCCATCGCGGGACCAGCCCAGGTGAAGACTGACTGAAACACAAAGAACATCAGGACGAAAAAGAACATAAATCCGAGGACCGGGTGAGTCAGCCAGCGGTCGATTTTGTCGGATGCTGTCTCCTGATGATCCTGGGGATGTGTGAGTACGCCGTTTAACTGCTCCCGTGCCCAGGCATATCGCACGCGGGCCTCCATGGCGGGAACAACACACCCCGACTCTTTCAAGCGGGTGCGGGATTCATGCAGCTGATCGATCAGGCCGTTCTGAGTATGATCCTCGAAATAAGCTTCCACGTAGCCGCCGACATCCAGCAACAGACGGTCGATTAAAAAATCAGGCGGCGTCTGATTCTCTTCGTTTTTCAGCTTCTCCTGCAACAGTTTCCGCTCTGCGTAAAAATTCTCGGGAAACAGTTGCTGAGCGGTATGACGGCGACCGGGTTCAATCTGGAGGATCGCCTGTTTCACGTCGGCGATGCCGACGCCATGATGCGCCTCCGTGCAGACGACGGGAACATTCAACTTTTGCGACAGACCTGCGGCATCAATCTCAATTCCGCGCGAACGGGCCAGGTCGTACATATTGAGCACGAGGATTACCGGAATCGTCAGATCCATAATCTGGCTGAAGAGATACAGATTGCGTTCCAGGTTAGACGCATCCGCGATACAGATAATCGCATCGGGCTGATCGACCTGTTTCTGTCGTCCTAATAATACGTCGACAGCGACCATTTCATCGATGGAACGGGGAGCCAGACTGTAGGTGCCCGGCAGGTCGACCAGATCCAGTTCACGCCCCTCCCAACGAACGTGCCCCACTTTCTTTTCGACGGTCACTCCGGGAAAGTTGCCGATATGAGCATGTCCGCCGGAAAGCAGGTTAAACAGAGTACTTTTACCGGTATTTGGATTACCGATAATGGCAACCGTCATTTTTTTCTGTGAGGTAGCAGGGGAGTTGATCATGAACTTAAAATCAGAAAGCGACGCTTTCGGCTGGAGGGATCGAGTGGTGGCCTTCCGTCGAAACGGAGAGACTTGAATTAAACGAGTTCAATCTCGACACACCGGGCTTCGTTCAGACGTAAAGAAAGTCGATAGCCACGAATCGCAAATTCCAGCGGGTCACCCAGCGGCGCTTTTCCCAGCAACTGAATCTGCTCACCGTCGATCAACCCCATCTCCATCAGCCGGATGGAAATCGCATCCTCACCGGTAATGTTGGTAATGCGTGCGATCTGGCCTTTTACGATCTCGTTTAGCGTCATCTCTTTACTGGTCTCAACTTAAAGGGATACAGCAACATGCGATTGATTTACGATTCGCTCGGAACACTCTAATATAAGGAAATTGAGACTCAGTTTCAACTCCCCAAATCAGGGAAAATCAAGGTTAGTAGATTGCTCTCCGAGCCACTCTTCTGAATCTCATATTTTTCCTGACAGGAAGCCTCTCGCCAATCTGCGCTACACCAGGAGTGCCACCAACACAAACCTGTCCACATAAACATATATAAGAACAAAGCTTATAAATTTTCCTGCCAATTTTTTAATGTATTAAGATTGTGATCCCCCTTCATCAGACCTTAAAATAGCGGGGTGGTGTTTCGCGGGTATCAGATTCAATTGATACCTTGACGGAGCTCACAGACTGAATTTTCTATGTTTTTGTAAATTCGATGTTAAATTCCGTCTGATTCAACACAAATATATTTAACCAATCTATCAGGGCCCTCAGGCCTGCTCCCGCTTTCTTCCCAGACGATTCACTGCGAAGAGAGTCCCTATATCTGAAACATTTTCTTCAACAAAACTTATTTGTTGTTTTTCATTACTCGTTTTCAGGGAGTTCCAGTTCATGGAAAAAGTGTTGCTCACAAAGAAGCGTGGATTCACGCTGATCGAACTGCTGGTGGTCATTGCAATCATCGCGATTCTGATTGCACTTCTGTTGCCGGCCGTTCAGCAGGCACGCGAAGCAGCGCGTCGCTCGCAGTGTAAAAACAATCTGAAACAGATTGGCCTGGCACTGCACAACTATCACGATAACTTCCAGTGTTTTCCCCCTGGTGATATCCGTAGAACCTATGGAGCCGGCGTCACATCCTGGACGACCAGTCAGCTGGGTTGGATTCCCCGCATCCTGCCGTTCCTGGATCAGGCCCCGCTCTATAACCAGATCAACTGGGAAATGGAACATGGTGTCAGCGCGGCCCCGAACAGCAATATCCGTAGAGAGAAGCTGCCGGTCCTCCGCTGCCCCAGTGACTCATCACGTCAACCGGACGGAAACTATGGCCCGACAAACTACATGGCCTGTCGCAGCCTGGCTCTGACTTCTGACACTGCCGTGAGTAACATCACGGGAACCAACCGGGACGTCAATTCGATGTTCCGCATGAATAACAGTGTCCGCATCCGCGACGTTGAAGACGGAACCACCAACACCATGATGGTCTCCGAAACCTTCGCCAGCGCTCCGATGTGCAGCGAGTTGCCGACCAACAACAGTTGTGCTGCGACCTGTGCCACCGTTTATGGCAGTAATACCACCGGCGCTCAGCAGGGCTACTCCTGGTTCTACGCCTCGCTGTATCAGTCGCACTATTATTGTACGGTGTATACACCGAACTCCAAGATTCCTGACTGTGGTGCCGGTTCGAGCTCTACCAACGCGCTCCTCTCTGCTCGCAGTAAACATGTTGGTGGTGTGCACGTGCTGCTGGCTGACGGATCAATCCGCTTCGCTTCAGACAACGTCGATATCAACATCTGGCGTAACCTGGGGAATTACAATGATGGTAATGTCCTGGGTGAATGGTAAGCTTAACTTTTGTTCTTAACTGTGATCGATACCTCGCCACTTGTCAAAAGTGGCGAGGTCTTTTTACTCTGACGATATTGACTCACTCAATTCATGTTCTTATTGGAAAAAGAAAACCGATGACCAGAATTCTACGCTCGCTCTTATTCGTAATCTGTCTGACACCATTCCAGTTTGGCTGTGGTGGCGGTGCTCCCATGACACCAGAATCCGAAGCCGACCCCGTTGAAGAACTGGATCCGTCAGTCGAAGCAGAAGCACAGAAGAATGCGATGAAAAACAAGTAGGCAGTCCAGACGGTCTGATCGATTGTTTTCTGCAAAATCAAGCCAGAGTCAGCGCTGAAACATCAGTTGACTCTGGCTTGATTTATTTATCCCCTGCCTGCAGACACCTGGAATAGTGATCATTTAATTGCAGGAAAGCCGATGTGTATACTGGACTTCTCGGCTACATCCCCCTATTATTACTGCATCTGAGCATGTAGCACCTTGTGCACATTTGCATGTCGCATCGCAGCACATGAAGCTGCGGTTCTCTTATTCTTGAGTTGGCCCTATATCGCCTGCCAACATTCACTCGAATAAACACTACTCTGAAAATACGAATATCGCACCAGGCCTGTTGCTCCGGTTTCTAACCGCAGGTACCAGTGCGTTCTTATTTGAAATGTAATCTGTACGTCTCAATTCATAATTTCAGGAGTTCAATGAATGAAAAGAACGTTGCTCAACAAGAAGCGTGGTTTCACGCTGATCGAACTGCTGGTGGTGATTGCTATCATCGCTATCTTAATCGCGCTACTTTTGCCGGCAGTTCAACAGGCTCGTGAAGCCGCCCGTCGCTCGCAGTGTAAGAACAATCTCAAACAGATTGGGCTGGCACTCCATAACTACCATGACAATTTCCGCATGTTTCCCCCGGGTGACGTTCGGCGAACCTATGGAGGTGTCAGTTCCTGGACGACCAGCATGATTGGCTGGATTCCCCGCATTCTGCCCTTCCTGGACCAGGCTCCACTCTACAACCAGATCAACTGGGAAATGGAAACTGGTGTCAGCGCGACTCCCAACAGTGAGCTGCGCAAAGAAAAACTGACTGTGGTTCGGTGTCCCAGTGACTCCTCACGGCAACCCTCAGGCAGCTACGGTCCCACCAACTACATGGCCTGTCGCGGCAGAACCATGAACACGACCAGCAACAAGGGGACTTCGATGTTCTGGAACAACAGTAACACCAGAATTCGTGACATCGAAGATGGAACCTCAAACACCATGATGGTCTCGGAAACATTTGCCAGCGCCAAACTCTGCTCGGAACAGCCGACCGGCACCAATGGTGATTGCCCGGCTACCTGCACCGAATACACGGGAGGCACACAGCAGGGCTTCTCCTGGTTTTATGGTGTGAACTATGAAGGCACCTACTTCGGAACCCGTTATACGCCGAACCACCCCCAGCCCGACTGTGGTGGCGGTTCCAGTTCACAGGCAGCCCACCTGGCAGCCCGCAGTAAACATACTGGCGGTGTGCATGTTCTGATGGGTGATGGCGCGGTCCGGTTTGCTTCAAGCAATATTGACGGTCAGACTTGGATCAACCTGGGCGACCCCCAGGATGGTAACGTGATCGGTGAATGGTAATCAGACCTGAAAAGGTATGATCGATAATTCAAAATCGCCATCTGGTCTGTAGATCAGGTGGCGATTCTTTTCACTCAAGATATCTAACAAACAACGGGAGAATATAGCAATGACTCGATTTTTGTTTCTGCTTCTGACGACTCTCTGCTTCACACCACTCATCGCAGGTTGCGGAGAAGAAGAACCCATCGTTCAGGAAGGGGAGCACAATATTGTAGAAGAACTGGATCCGGCTGAAGAAGCTGCTGCACAACAGAAAGCGGCCAGAGAGAATCGCTGATTTCACTTTCAGACGAATCAGATATTTTCATTTTACTATCTGATTCGTCTTTCCCACATCTCGCCTGAACACCCCATTGCCACTTCAAGCCCGTTTCCCAAGGGCTCTGCGGACCAGGCAGCACATCGTACACCTAAACGCTTGCTCTGGAAGAGTTTGAGATTTTCATTTTCTGCATTTTTTCCAGAAAACTTTTTGGATTTTCCAGTCCGATTGGTTATAGTGAAGCGTCGATTCATTTAAGAATATCTCGTGAATTTTCGAAGATATTCAGGGGTTCATCCCCGCACTTCTCAATCAGTAATCACGAACTTCAGGCTTACTATTCACCTTCAAAGCCTGATTTCATCCAAGCTCCAGACATTTTAATCAAAGACGACAATGGGTTTTCCGCTCTTTGTCTTGCTTCTTTACAAATTCTTTGTCTAAGGAATCGTAGATGTCCTAATCATTTCTTTTTTTCAGGAGTAGGAGTTCAAGTAATGAAAAGTGTGTTGCTCAAAAGAAAACGAGGTTTCACTCTCATCGAACTGCTGGTTGTGATTGCTATCATTGCCATCTTAATTGCTTTATTGTTACCGGCAGTTCAACAGGCCCGTGAAGCCGCCCGTCGCTCGCAGTGCAAAAACAATCTGAAACAGATTGGCCTGGCGCTGCACAATTATCACGACAACTTCCGGACGTTCCCGCCGGGTGATGTCCGCCGAACTTACGGAGGCGCCAGCTCCTGGACCACCAGTTGTCTGGGCTGGATTCCCCGCATCCTGCCCTTCCTGGACCAGGCCCCACTCTACAACCAGATCAACTTTGAAATGGAACACGGAGTGAGTGCAGCTCCTAACAACAGCCTCCGCCGGGAAAAACTGACAGTTGTCCGCTGTCCCAGCGATTCTTCCCGTCAGCCGTCGGGCAGTTATGGCCCCACTAACTACATGGCTTGTCGTGGACAATCCCGGACTGCTGGGAATAACTCTTCCAATTCCATTTTCAGTATGAACAGCCTGGTAAGAATTCGTGACATCGAAGATGGAACCTCTAACACCATGATGGTCTCGGAAACGTTTGCCAGCGCCCCGATGTGTAGTGAATTACCTGCCAGCAATGGTACCTGTAATGCCGTCTGCAGCACTGTCTATAACAATAACACCACAGGTGCTCAACAGGGTTACTCGTGGATGTGGGCTCAGCAGTATCACTCGCACTACTATAGTACGACTTATACGCCGAACCCCAAAACACCCGACTGTGGTGCGGGCAGCGGTTCGACAACCGCGACGGTCTCGGCACGAAGTAAGCACACCGGCGGCGTGCATGTGTTGCTCGCTGATGGCTCGGTTCGCTTCGCCTCTTCCAATATCGACCTGGATACCTGGCGCCAAATCGGTAACCACCAGGACGGTAATGTCATCGGTGAATGGTAAGACTCTCTGTGTTGATTCAGTTCACAACAACCTCGTCACCTGAGTCAGGTGACGAGGTTTTATTGAATCAACCGGCTCAACGGGACTGGTTCCGTGCCTCCTCCATTCAACATGGCCCCTTATTGAAAGTTAATTTTGAAAGGAAGAATTGATACCATGACACGCGCGCTCTATGCCCTGTTATTCATGCTCAGTTTCACTCCGTTCCACTTTGGTTGTGGCAGCGATGAACCGATGACTCCAGCAACTGATGCAGATCCGGTGGAAGAACTGGACCCTGCTTCCGAAGCAGAAGCCGTTAATGAAGCTCGCAAGGATACCTAAAACACGCCCATCGAATTCTGCGACCGGTCTATACGAAGATCTGCGTTCCATAGAGTTTCTGTGTAGCGCAGTTTTTTGTGCGCTATGCAATCTCAAGCATTGAGTAATGCCAACCCCTGACCAGTGCGGACTTTAGCTACTGATTCCACTACGAATTCGAGCAGCAGCCAGCAACCAGAAACCCACAGCTTCAAATCAGCTTTTCATAAGAGTCCTCGAACCTGTGATGCGGATTGAGTGATTCCCCTGCTCAGGGTTATCTTAAATTTAGTAACTGGCATCTTCACTTTTCATTTTTTAAAAAAACTGTCTGGTAATAGTGAACTGATCCGTTATAGTGGATAAATGGGCTTATAGGATTTCATTGGACTCTCTAAGAAAAAATCCTGCGGTCTTCCCCATCTTTTACTGTATTCACAAGCAGCGTCGCTTCACTTAAAGTTGAAGCGTTTCATTGACCATTTTTCAGATAACTCAAGAACCTCACAGCAGAGCGCTTCGCGGATTGCTGTGTTCTTTCACATCCTCATGTTGCAGGAAGTACGCCGATGTCATAATCATCATTCATTTCGTTTTCAGGAGATTCAAGTCATGAAAAAAATGTTGCTCAACAAGAAACGAGGTTTCACCCTCATCGAACTGCTGGTTGTGATCGCCATTATCGCGATCCTGATTGCTCTACTGTTACCAGCGGTCCAACAGGCACGCGAAGCTGCCCGTCGTTCCACGTGCAAAAACAATCTGAAACAGATTGGCCTGGCTCTGCACAATTACCACGATAACTTCAAGATGTTTCCTCCAGGGGCGATCCGTGATACCTACAGTGGTCTCAACTCCTGGCAGACCAGCCAGATCACCTGGATCGGTCGTATTCTGCCTTTCCTCGACCAGGCACCGCTTTACAACCAGATCAACTTTGAGCGAGCACCAGGTAATGGCGGAACCAATGCTCCTCTCCGCAGAACGAAACTGCCAGCAGTTCGTTGCCCCAGTGATTCGTCCCGGCAACCCAACAGTGGCTACGCGCCAACTAACTATCTGGCCTGCCGTGGTACAGAAGGCGGTGCAGGAAACGATCGTTTCGACTCCATGTTCAGCCTCAACAGCCGCATGAGAATTCGCGACGTCGATGATGGGACTTCGAATACGATGATGGTCTCGGAAACCTTTGCGAATGCACCGTTTTGTAGCGATCAACCTTCCAATTCGACGGTCAATGGCTGGCGTGTGGGAACCTGTCCTGCCAGTTGCCAGACCGGGTCGGAGTACACAGGTGGAAATCAGCAGGGATACTCCTGGTTCTACGGTACTCATTATGAGTCCCATTACTACGGGACTGTCTACAACCCCAATAACAAGAACATGCCTGACTGCGGTGGTGGCTCCAGCACAACCGCAGCTCTGCTGGCCGCACGAAGTAAGCACACAGGTGGTGTGCATGTTCTACTTGCTGATGGGGCAGTCAGATTTGCCTCAGACAACATCGACAACCAGACGTGGAGATTCCTCGGTCATCCGCAGGACAGTAACGTACTCGGAGAATGGTAAGCCATTCTGTTAGTTGAGCCTCACAACTCTCGTCACTTTCCATCAGTGGCGAGAGTTTTTCCGGCTGTCTGTTCCGTGTCTGTCGATTCGTATGCAAGTCTACACGGACCTGAAACATTGATAACTTACCTCTCAGTAGAAGAAAAGAAGCGTTCCATGCACCGATTTTTATTATCATTCCTGTTGCTGCTTTGTCTGGCTCCCTTCCAGGTTGGCTGTGGGGGAGAAGAAGAACCATTACATCAGGAAGAAGAAGTTGACGATCAGATTGATCCGGAACAGGAAGCTGAAGACATGCGCAAACTCAAACAAAATTAGAGTCGCTTTCCAAACGATCTCGATTCAGTTTCTTCAAAACGTGATCGCAGGGAGTTTCAACCGCTCGCGGCAGGTATCCAGAATGTCGCGGGTGGCGCTGGCTCCGACGCGACTGACTCCCAGGTCGCGAACTTCGAGCAGTTTATCCAGCGTGCGGATTCCGCCGGCGGCCTTCACTTGGACCTGACGCGGCGTATGCTCCCGCATCAGTTTTAAATCTTCTATCGTCGCGCCGCCGGTACCATATCCGGTTGAAGTCTTGACCCAGTCCACATTGGCAGCGCTGCAGATTCGGCACAGTTCGATTTTGTGTTTGTCCGCAAGGTAGCAGTTTTCAAAGATCACTTTGATTTTCTGACCTGACTGGTGCGCGGTGCGAGTCAACAGAGCGATCTCCGTCTCCACATACTTCCAGTCTTCGCTAAGCACACGCGACAAATTCACAACCACGTCCAGCTCAGTGCATCCGTCTTCCAAAGCCTGTTCTGCTTCACGCAGCTTGACCAGCATCGTATGACATCCATGTGGAAATCCAACCGTCGTACTTGGTTCTACAGCCGAATGCTCCAGAATTTCAGCACAGCGTTTGAGATAACAGGGCATGATACATACGCTGGCGACATCATAGGCCAGTGCCAGTTGACAACCGGCCTCCAGCTCGGGAATGGTTAGAATCGGACTCAACAGTGAGTGGTCGATCATTTTGGCAATCTTCTGGTACTGTTCGTCCATGAGAATCACCTTCCAACGGGAATGAAGTTTCGCAAATAGGTATGGCACTGACGCAAAGCAGCCAGACAGGACGCGGTTGAGTCCTCATAGGCTCGATCTTCGACTTCCACACACACCGGCCCCTGGTAACCGATCTCATTGAGCTGGGAAAAGAAGCTGCCCCACTCGACCTGTCCCAGCCCCGGCAATTTGGGTGTATGATATTCCAGAGGGTGTGCCAGAATCCCCACCTGGTCCAGACGGTGCTGTTCCACGCGCACATCTTTGGCATGCACATGAAAGATACGATCGGCGAAATCTCGAATGGGTGCGAGATAATCCATGTGCATCCAGACCAGATGTGAGGGATCGTAATTTAACCCAAAGTATTCACTGGGAATATCTGCATACATCCGCTTCCAGATCGCCGGTGTGCAGGCCAGGTTCTTACCGCCGGGCCATTCGTCTTTGGTAAACGACATCGGACAGTTTTCGATTCCCACCCGCACCTGCTGCTGTTCGGCAAATTGAATGATGTCGGGCCAGGTTTCCAGAAAGCGGGGCCAGTTATCGTCAACCGACTTTGTCCAGTCCCTTCCGATGAAAGTATTCATGCGGTTGATTCCCAGCATGCGGGAAGCGGAGATCACTTTCTGAATGTGCTCTGTATACTTACCGGCCTCTTCCGGGTCCGGAGTGAGAGGATTGGGATAGTAACCCAAAGCACTGATCGAGATACCATATTCATCAGCGAGTTGACTGACAGCAGTCACATCTGATTCGGTAAACGCTTCGGCAGAGATATGCGTGATACCGGCATAACGCCGTGCATCTTTCCCCTCTGGCCAGCACATGACTTCCACACAGTCATAGCCAATCTCAGACGCGGCCTGAAAGACCTGCTTCAAATCGTAATCCGGCAGAATCGCAGTCACAAACCCCAGTTGCATCTCTCTGATCTCCTTCTCAACTCGCACTTCCGTTGATACTACGGCACGAAACAGAACCGACTCGTCAATCATAAACGAGTCGTTCCAGCCGGTCTACAACAGCGGGCAGAATCTCTGGTCAGGAGGAGTGAATCAATCTTCGTGTGGGAGAGATCAGATGGAGTTTCAGTGCTGGGGAAAGAGTTTCAGGGGGGGGGAGGTTACCAGATTTCCTTGAGATCGAATTCGTAAGCTTCAATCCGTCGACCTGGTTCGAATTCTTCGGGGGATTCAGAGAGGACGCGCACCCAGACCTGATGCCCTTCGTAGACTCCCTCAACGGAGACGTGGGCTCCCAGTTGATCGTCATAACTGACGGGGAGTGCCTGCCAGTAGAGCGCAGTGATCTCGTTGAATATTTCATGTAGCTTGAGAATATCCAGGCAAAACTTGGAAGGCGCAAGCATGCCATCCCACTCTCCGCCAACAATTTCTGTATTGGAAGCAAAGAGTGTGACTTCCCATTCATCACGGCTGTGGTGGTGAAAGAAATGGCAACCAATGGGTGCCAGCACATCGACGTCATACATCAATGAGGCAACCTGATCAGCCATCGTTTTCAGCCAGTCGGGAGGGGCAGGCATCAAATGATTTCAATCTAATTAAGTTTTGAACCGGTACTTATTTCAACTTGTAACGACTTCCTCGCAGTGCATCAGTTCAACAAACGAATCACCTTAACACACTGCGAAAGCCATGCTTTTTCACGGTGTGCCATTCTGCTGACTGCTTCAGATAGTTGTGCCTTGCACCAGGCAACCAGTTCATGTGGCCCGAAGAACAGTTTTGCAAGACAGCGATTCCGGCATAATTATCCGAAACCAGCAGGGATCCTGAAGCTGTTCAATGATCCCTGGATCATCTTTTCCAGTCGCACGAACCCGCAAAAGAAATGCCAAACGTCTGTTAGATCAAATTTTGCCGATCTCTGGCAACCCGAATCCAGTTAAACGCCTGCATGCAATACTTTGCCTGTATAGGCAATCCATTGTGAATGTGAGATAATCTGATCACAGGCCGGAGTCGAAACGGGAACGATCGAGAGATGTGTCAACAAAGATAAACACCTTTGATTAACAAACTGTTCAAAGGTGTTTACATTTGGTAAATAAAATGAGAGCTGCGTCTGTGCGAATCAGCTCGAGAGTAGCCCGTTAATCATCATGATAGCCGCCGGCCCGACCAGCACCACGAAAATCCCGGGAAAAATGAACAGCACCAGCGGGAAGATCATTTTCACAGCCGTCATCGCCGCCTGTTCTTCCGCCAGCTGACTGCGTTTGACACGCATACTGTCGGACTGGACGCGTAATGCCTGGGCGATTGAAGACCCGAACTTGTCAGCCTGAATCAGAATTGCCGAGAGCGCCCGCATATCATCGACGCCACTGCGAATTCCCAGGTCGTGTAATACTTCACGCCGAGGACGTCCCATCTGTAACTGCAAGTTACACAAAGCAAACTCGTTACAGACATCGGGGGCTGTTTCCTCGAGCTCTTCGGAGACACGTCGCATCGCAGCATCGAGACCAAGGCCCGCTTCTACGCAGACAACAAGCAGGTCCAGCGCATCAGGCAGAGAGAGAAAGATGCGTTCGATCCGCGCCTTACACATGAAACGCAGTACGATTTCAGGTAGATAGAATCCAATCCCCCCGGCAATCACCAGCGAAGTCCAGCCGTTTTGAGTCAGACCGAAATTATAAAAACCGTAGCCAGATCCAATCAGGACCCCGAATAATCCAAGGGCAACTTTGAGTGAGAGAAAGATGGACGGTGCGTTCTCGGAGTTATACCCGGCGTTCGCCAGCCGTACCTTGAGCTGATTCTCTTCCAGTTCAGACTTGGGAGTCAGTGCTTTCGACAGGGTCGGGGCTGCTTTCTCCAACAGCGAGCTGGCCGAGGCACCCTCATCTCCGCCATTGCGCAGATGAGGATTGCGTAATTCATCCAGTCGTTCATTGGCCCGCGATTTATCGGAACTCAGCTTATTGACCACGGCGATCACGCCCACGATCACCATCCCGAAGATAGCCCATGGTAACAATTGAACAAAATCCATAATTTCTTCCCCAAACTCAACCGTATTCTGGAAATGTATTCTGCTGTCTGATTCGTTCCTGCCCGAGATACCTCCGGCAGGCTGTTCATTCAGATCTTGATGTTAATAATCTTCTTGATCCAGACCGCTCCCAGGACCTGCAGCACGATGCCCCCCGCAATCATTTTGCGTCCGAGTTCATCGGTAAACAGCAGCATCACATAGTCCGGATTGAGATAGTAGACTGCAAAGAACAATGCGATCGGCAATGCCATCAGCACGACACCGCTGATGCGGCCTTCCCCGGTCAATGCCTGAACCTGTCCCATGATCTTAAAACGCTGACGAATGATGTAACCAATTTTGTCGAGGATCTCTGCCAGGTCACCCCCGGCCTGTCTTTGAATGACCACCGCTGTTACGAAGAACTTCAAGTCCAGGTTCGGCATCCGTTTCAACATGCTTTTCAGGGCAACATCGATCGGCACACCGAGGTTCTGTTCCTCGTAGGCCATTGCGAATTCGGTGGCAATCGGGGCTGGCATTTCCTGAACCACGACGCTCAGTCCTGATGCGAGACTGTGCCCGGAACGCAAAGCACGTCCCACCAGTTCCAGTGCATCGGGCAGTTGTTGTGCGAATTTCTTGAAGCGGCGGTTCCGTCGAAACAACAGCCACATGAAAGGCATGGCTCCTGCCGCCAACCCCGCAACCGGGCAGAGCGGGACCGGTGCGTTCGTGAACCAGGCGGCTGCAAAACCCAGCGAGGCAGCTACCGCGGTCATCAGCAGAAATGTATCTGCTTTGAACGGAGCTTCGGCCTGTTCGATAAGCAGCTTGAGATTTCCGAACTTTTCGAACCATTCCGAGATACGGTCCGAAAGGCTGGTCATCCCGCCTTTCACCATTTCGTCTTTGAGTAAGGAAGCTGTTTCCTCGGTGTGTCTTTTCTGTCCGGTGATTACGGCCAGTCGATCTTCCGCCTTACTGGACGAAAAATCCTTGAAGACGAACATGATCGCCCCGACAAACGCCACCATTCCCAGAAAAGCAGCAATAGAGATGATGAGTGTCTGATCCATCTCGCTTTACCTTTACCATTTTTCATCTCGATCGCTCGAGATCTGATTATCTACTGTTATTTACTGCAGGACGCGATTGGCAAACAGATTCGAAGGCAGACGCACACCAGCGGCTTCCAGTTGATCCATAAATGCGGGACGAACACCAGTCGCTTCAAAGTGGCCATAAGCGCGGCCGTCCGCATCAATCCCATCCTGAACAAACAGGAAAATATCCTGCATGATCACGGTATCCTGTTCGAGGTTAAGCACCTCGGTCACATGAGTCACTTTTCGTGGCCCCCCCTGCAAGCGGTTCACCTGGATAATCAGGTTGACGGCTGCAGCAAACTGCTGCCGGAGTGCTTTCAGTGGCAGTTCCACGCCCCCCATTGTGATCATCGTTTCCAGACGGGAAACCGCGTCACGCGGGGTGTTAGCGTGAATCGTGGTCAACGAACCTTCGTGACCGGTATTCATCGCCTGGAGCATGTCCAGTGATTCGCCGCCACGACATTCCCCGATGATGATTCGGTCGGGACGCATACGCAGGGCGTTCTTTACGAGATCGGTCGCTGAAATCGCACCACGACCTTCAATGTTCGGCGGACGGGTTTCCAGACGCAGCACGTGTTCCTGCTGCAACTGAAGTTCCGCAGCGTCCTCAATCGTAATCACACGGTGATCGCTCTGAATGAAGCTGGAAAGTGTATTCAACAAGGTTGTTTTACCGGAACCGGTACCACCACTGATGATCGTGTTGATGCGGGCCTTGATCGATCCTTCGAGCAACATCGCAATTTCAGGTGTGAAGGCACCGAAGCGCAACAGGTCTTCCAACCCCAGCGGATTCGAACCGAATTTACGAATCGTGAGTGAAGGTCCATCCAGAGCCAGCGGTGGAATTACCGCGTTTAAACGTGAACCATCGGGCAGGCGGGCGTCAACCAGCGGCGATGTTTCATCGACGCGTCGACCGACCTTGGATACGATTCGGTCCAGAATCTGTAACAGGTGCTGATTATCGCGGAACACGACGTTGGAGCGTTCAATCCGCCCCTTCTTTTCCACAAACACATGTTTGGGACCATTGATCATGATGTCGGCAATATCCTGATCCTTCAGCAGCAGTTCCAGGGGACCGAAACCAAATGTTTCATCGAGGATTTCTTCAATCAGCCGTTCGCGTTCGGAACGGTTGAGCAAAGGGTTTTCTGTGTCACAGAGATGCTCGATCACCAGACGGATTTCCCGTCGCAGAGAGTCTCCTTCGAGATCTCCCACGCGCGACAAGTCCAGTTTTTCAACCAGTTTGCTGTGGATCAACCGCTTCAGATCATCAAATGCCATATTGGGATCAGCGTGGGAAAGGCCATGACCTGCCATTTGCTCAAAACTCCTTCAATTTGTGTCTTTAATTTCAAAACCAGATGTGACTCTCAGAACGTCCCGACATGCAACTCGATTTGCGTGCGGGAATTCTCATGAGGTTTTTCCAGTAAAATCTAGTTCATAAAAAAGGCAGATGTCGCCAGAAGCATAAAATGATGCAAAAAAACAGCGCTGCACTATCAGAGAACCGCGGCAGGTTCTGACGGTTAAAGGGATTCCAGGGATGTGTCGGGTCGGTTCCATTGTGACAGTTGAGCCAGTCACAATTCGTGGCGAGTTCTGTTTTGTCGAATTGCCCCTCTTTTCAGGAGAGTAAGGTGGCATTTACGCACCCTCCGGGCAAAAAATCATCATGCGCCCCTACTCTGTGATTCAGCCCGCCGATCACAGTTGTGATAAAATCAGAGCCTGCAACCGTTACTTTCCAAAAAAGCCAGAACATTGCTGCAACTATCGATGATCGTCCCCACTTTTGGTGAGACAGACAATTTGGTCAGCAAACTGTCCCGGTTTGCAGATGAGATCGCAGACAGCGGACTGTCTGCCGAGCTGATACTGGTGACTGACGATACCTCCCGGGAGCTCAAGCAGGCATGTGACGCTCTGAACCCGAGCCTGTCCGCCCAGCTGATTTACCCGGAACAGTCTCAATCACAGTCAACCGCCATTCTGGACGGCCTGCAGGCGGCTTCCGGCGAATTCCTGCTGGTACTCGCTGACGAAACCTGTCTTTCCCGAGAACTGATTCAGGCACTGAGCACTCCGCTACTGGAGCAACAGGCTGACTTCGTGATGGGGTCCCCAGAGAATAAATCCGGTTCGCCACTCGCCAACTGGCTGGTTCGACCACTGACGAAGGAAAAAGATCCATGGGCGGACTGTTTTGCCCTCTCCCGGGACAAGCTTGAACTATGTGAGGAGCACCTCACCCCTTCAAGTCCGCACCCTGCCCTGGAATTACTCGTCAAAGGGGAATTCGAGGAGGTCGTCACGGTCCCGCTTGACGATCCCTCTGCTCGCAAACCAGCATCGACTGTGAGAGAATGGTTTCGCCTGGGTGCCCAGCTGAAAACGCTGTATGAGTTCAAATTCAAGAACTACGCTTACTTCCTGCAGTTCGCGATCGTCGGCTCTTCCGGAGTCATCGTGAACCTGCTGGCGCTTTCGCTGCTGCTGGATCTGATGATTCGCCCCCTCGCAGTGGCAACTGCGATCTGGATTGCCATGACCAGCAATTTTCTGCTGAACCGACACATCACATTTTCGTACGCGCGACATGCCCCACTGCTGAAACAGTACCTGGCCTACTGTGGAAGTTGCCTGACGGGGAACTTCTTCAACTGGCTAACCACGATGGTGCTGTGTGGTACGTTTGCTTTCTTTGCTGCTCAACCACTGGTGGCAGCTCTCATCGGAATCGTGGTGGGCATGGGCTTTAATTTTCTGCTCTGCCGTCTACTCGTATTCGGAAAACAGAAATCCACGAGCTCAGCCCCCGTCAACGAGCCTGTCGAAAACCACTCCTAAAGTTCACCGGGCTGATCGCCGGGCGCAGGTGGTTGCCGTTTCTGCTGTTGGGCCATTTTTCGTTGAAACTGCTCGAACGAATGCGTCAGGGAATCAAGCAGGCGGGGAATATTGGGAGCAGCCAGATGCACGCGTGCAGAAACACAGGAGCGGGGAAAGAACGTCGTGATAAAATCAAATGAAAACTCAGTCGCAGAATGGCCGATCCGGACCGCATTCGCATAGACGCCGCTCAGCATTTCATCCGGCAGCTTCAATTCATCGTAGAGTTCTTCCGCGGAAGGTGGTTTCTGTGCCGCTTCGGTAGTTTTATCGGATACGTGTGGCTGCGGTGCAGCCTGTGGTGGATTCGCATCCGGTGTAACGGTCTCGCCGACAGCTCCTGAGCCACCAGCAGAGGTGCCTGAAGGAACATCTGAAACCGGGGGTGTCGGTGCATCAGGCTCGGGAGATTCCAGACCGGCTCCTACGTTAATGGCATCGGAGGAACTGGTAACCTGCGGCGGCAGTGGAGCCGGCATCGTGGGGAATCCAAACCGGTTCTCGTAGTTCGTAAGATTGTCGCGCAGAGCCCGGATCATCTGAGGTACGACTCCAATCGGCAGCACGACGCGGGCGACGACCTGCTGGGGAGTTGAGATGCGCAACAGGAAGTCCAGAATAAATTCGTGTCCCCCCTGCAGAACGACAGCCCCCGTACTGAAGACGCCTCGGGAAACCCCTTCCGGGACCCGGGCACTCACCTGGGAATGACGGATTTCCTGTGTATGACGTTCCGGATTGAACTCTCCAGACGATTCATCGTTGTTCCCTGCTGGTGTTGATTCATCACTCATGGTTTCGATTTCGTTCTTTCAGAATTCTCAAGTTGTCTGTCAGTGTCCGGATTGAATTCCGTTCGCGACTGCTGAGTCTTATGTTTCCAGGACGCGCAGTTCCCGAGGCAGAGGAAAGCGTACGGACTCGTTACGAATCGTCGCTGTCTCTACTTCCGCCTGATATTTTTCTTCGAGGTGAGTGACCAGTTCATCAACGACGACTTCGGGGGCACTCGCACCTGCAGTAATCAGGATCGACTCACACCCCTCCAGCCATTCCGGCTGCAGTTCGTGGACCCCATCAATCAGAAATGACGGCTTGCCAACGGACTTGCCGATCTCCATCAGTCGTTTGCTGTTGGAACTGTTCTGGCTACCGAGGACCAGTACCAGGTCGGCTCGGGGCACCAGTTCGGTCACCGCCTCCTGACGATTGGTCGTGGCATAACAGATGTCTTCCTTGGGAGGACTTTCGATCTGCGGGTATTTCTGCTTCAGGCTCTGAATCACCCGACCAGCTTCTTCCACGCTCAAAGTGGTTTGCGTCAGATAAGCCAGTTTCGCATCTTCAGGAAATGACAGATCAGCAACCTCTTCCGGGGTTTCGATCAGCGTGATGCTTTCCGGTGCTTCGCCCATCGTGCCGATGACTTCATCGTGGCCTTCATGTCCGATCAGAATGATGTTGTAACCGGACTGAGCGTATTTAATCGCTTCGGTATGAACTTTGGTTACCAGCGGGCAGGTCGCGTCGATCGTGCGAATGTTCCGATCGCGGGCTTCCTGGCGAATCTGGGGCGACACTCCATGCGCACTGAAGACGAGAATCGAATTCTCCGGGACTTCACTCACCGCATCGACGAAGGTGACTCCCAGACTGGTAAACTTATTGACGACGTATTTATTGTGGACGATTTCGTGATAGACGTAGATCTTGCTACCGAAAATACGAATGACTTCTTCGAGACATTCGATCGCCATATTCACTCCCGCACAGAAACCGCGGGGATTTGCCAGAATGACTTTCATTGAATTTGGTACCACTAAAGCAGAGATGAACAGATCTGTTCCTGCAGCGAAATCCAGCAGTCTGCTCCCGAATTCACAATCATCAGAGAGTCAGCATATCACTGGAATAACTCCGCCACACGGTGCAGGTTGCTTTCCAGCAGCCCTGCACCTGTATTCTATGACGAACGGCAGAGTAAACCAAATCCCTACGGTTGAAAAATCGGACTTTCTGTACAGGAATGCCCCTGTTTTACAGCGAAATCCTATTCCACGGTCACGCTTTTTGCCAGATTCCGCGGTCGGTCGACATTACAGCCTCGCTGGACCGCGATGTGATAGGACAGCAGTTGCAGTGGAATCGCAGTCACCAGCGGTTGCAGGAAATCATCGACATCCGGCACATAGATCACATCGTCAGCGATGTCAGCGATTTTGCGGTCCCCTTCGCAGGCGATGGCAATGACGGGACCTTTCCGTGCTTTTACTTCTTCGAGGTTGCTCATCACCTTGGGATAAATCTGTCCCCGTGGCACCACGAAGACACTGGGGGTCTCTTCATCCACCAGTGCAATCGGGCCGTGCTTCATCTCAGCAGCCGGATACCCTTCTGCATGGATATAACTGATTTCCTTCAGCTTCAAGGCACCTTCCAATGCACCGGGAAAGTTATACAGTCTGCCGAGGTAGAGGAAATTGTTGAAGTTGCAGTACTTCTGTGCGATCTCTTTGACCAGATCATTACATTCCAGGCATTTGCGGATCTGATCAGGAACCTGATGAAGGGCGTCAATGATTCGTCGTCCAGCGGGATACGACAGATGCCGCATGCGTCCCAGGAATAATGCCAGTTGAATCAACACCATCACCTGGGAAGTGAATGCCTTGGTCGACGCGACTCCCACTTCAGGACCGGCGTGCAGGTAGATCCCCCCATCAGCTTCACGGGCAATCGTCGAACCGACGACATTACAGATGGCCAGCGTGGGATGTCCTTTGCGTTTACATTCCCGCATCGCTGCCAGCGTATCTGCCGTTTCACCACTCTGGGTGATGGCGAAGATCATCGTGTTTTCCGACATCGGAGGATTGCGATACCGCAGTTCGCTCGCGTATTCGACCTCCGTCGGGATCCGTGCGAACTCTTCCAGCAGATACTCGCCCACCAGGCCGGAGTGCCAGCTGGTGCCACAGGCGGTCAGCACCACGCGATCGATCTTGCGCAGCTGCTGTGGATCGAGATTCAAACCACCGAATTTCGCGGTGGCCTCATCTTCATCGATACGTCCCCGCATCGCATTTTCCAGCGTCTGCGGCTGTTCGAAGATTTCTTTCAGCATGTAATGTTCAAAGTCACCCAGCTCGGCATCTTCACTGACCTGATCGAGTGTCTGAATCGAGGGGGTCTGCTGACCTTCATCCCGATGGAAGACTTCGACTTCATCCCGCGTGAGTACAGCGACTTCATGGTCCGAAAGATAAATCACTTCTTCGGTATAACCTATCAGCGGACTTGCATCGCTGGCAATAAAATGTTCGCCCTTGCCGACGCCGATCACCAGGGGGCTACCCAGACGGGCGGCGATCATGACATCGGGCAGTTCCCGGAACAGGATCACCAGACCGTAGGTTCCCTTCAGCTTGGAGAGGGTATTCTCCACCGCCTTGAGGTACGTATTCGTATCATCCAGGCTTTCACCCAGTTTGATCTGTTCTTCCAGATGGTGCGAGAGCAGGTGCGCGATCGTCTCTGAATCGGTGGTCGTGCGGAAGACATAGCCCAGTGCCTGGAGCTTGGACCGCAGGGAGGCGTAGTTTTCGATCACCCCGTTATGCACGATGATGACTTCACCGTTTCCGCCGACATGCGGATGTGAATTCTGGTCGTTGGTTTCGCCGTGAGTAGCCCAGCGGGTGTGTCCGATACCCACGGTGCCCTTGATCGGGCTCGACTTATACAGGGCCGCCATCTCCATGACGCGCCCTTTTTTCTTGCGAACCTCAATATCGCTGCCCGTGTGGACTGCGACACCAGCACTGTCATAGCCTCGGTATTCCAGTTTCTGAAGCCCTTTGATCAGCAACGGGCCCGCTGGCCGATTTCCAATATAGCCGACAATTCCACACATAATCTCGCGCTCCGTCGCTGGATGAGGGAAAACTGGTTAGTTTTGAGAAACCTGACTGGTGATACCAGAATTCAGACTGCTCTCCATCCGTGAGATTTCAGTCTGCAGGATTCGTTGATTTTATTAAAATGGATGGGCTCAAGCCGGACCGTTGGCGAAACCACCGGCAGGAATGAGACCTGACAGGTACTTAGGGGAGCTGGAAGATATCACAAGTCTTGAAAATGAGTCAACCACGTTTCGCGGATCGCTCGAAGTTCTGCAGTGCGATTCTGATCCAGTTGTCTAGCCGCAAACTTTTTGATGACAGGGCTTTACCGAATCAGTTACTGCACATCATGGAGGGAATTCCTCAGCAAGTGTACTTTCATTCTTTCAGCTGAATACGCTCAGCTGCCAGGCGGGATACTGCGAATGCACAGGTAGCATCAGCGACAGAGGCGTTAAAGATTTCCGCCACGTTCGTCAATCGGGCCAGACTGAGCACCGGATGAGATTTGACGATCTTTTCGGCTAAAAATACGGCACTTCCGCTGATGAGTACCGCTGTAATTGGCTCCGTAGTGCGAGCCAGAACCTGATCAATGGCCCGGTGGATCTGGTCCTGGTGACGCTCTGCCAGCCATTCCGCCATCTGCTGTACTTCTTCTGTTGAAATTTCTGTTAAATCACAGCAGACGGAACGCGCCAGGCGAATCTCGGCTGCTTCCCTAGTCGCAGGCTGGCCGTTGGCGGTATCCAGATCGGCAGCATCCTCGGGCCGCATGTTCAGTAAGAGGTACAAATCGAGGGTCGTCGCGAAGCTCTCCGCTGCCAGGGGGCACTGCTGGTCTCGTAACGGAACAGAGTGCGAAAGCATGGCGAGCGGCGTCCGTCGGCCCCCGGTGTAAACCAGCTCTCCTGAGAGCAGCCGTTCTACATCCGTCAGCCCTGCCGGCACGGGAAAGCCCTGTTCCAGCGGGATGATGTCGGTCGTTGTCGAGCCGATATCGATCAGCAGGCCACCCGGTTCCTGAACCATCCGCCCGACCCAGGTCGCGAGAGCATGCCAGTTCGCTGCTGCTGCCAGTAAAGGATATTCGCGGGCGAGATCGGTCGTGATGAACTCGGCTCCCGTCGACCAGACAATGACCGGAGCCGGCGTTACCGCGGCTTCGATGGCAGACAGGATCTGATCCACGCCTGCGGCTTTCGTTTCAAAACAGTCGGCCAGTTCGCCGGTCATTGTTACCGCAACCAGGTCGGGGCGTGACAAATTGGTGAGCAGCTCTCGCAAAGCGTCTGCTAACAGTTCCGGTGTCTTCCAGAGCGGGAACGGGACGGAGTACGCTTTCCCATCACAGTCCGCTGCCTTCAGATTCGCACCGCCCACATCCAGACCGATTACATACATCACATGTCTTTCTCTGATTTACGTAAGCCGTTGGAAACTTCCATCAGGCTGAAAGGATACAGCTTGCTCTAAATTCCACTTCAGGTTGGACACTCCCGCGGAGAAACCTGTAATCCGTGCAGCCAGATTATCGGGAGTCAACCGTCGATAACCGGTGTAAGCGGTCGTCAGCCGCGGATTGATTTCCACGAGCACAGGTTTCTGCGGTGTCCGGTCAGGCAACAGAATATCAAAGCCCACGTATCCCGCAAGTCCGGGGAGCAGATCACAGGTCTGAGAGATTAACTCCAGAATCGCGGATCTGGCTTCAGGTTCCAGTCGCGCGGGAATCCGCCCTCCCTGGTAGAGAAACCGGGGTTCCCAGCAGAGAGTCTGTTCCCCGATCGGTAACAGTTCACAGCGTGCTTCCTGAATCAGAGCCGCTGCAGAAAGTGATTTTCCTTCCAGCCAGGGCTGCCAGATCAAGTCAGCTGCGCCTGCCTGTCTGCCTGCAAACCAGTTGTGCCACTCCTCCGGTTGGTTGAATCGCAGTAACCCCAGGCCGCCTGCCCCCCAGCGATGTTTGACCAGACAGGGAAAGCGAGTGGGAAGCTCGGCTGCTTCACTCAGCAATGCGGTCTCAATTGTGGGGATGCCCGCTCTTTGCAATACCTGGTAAAGCTGCCACTTATCGGAGGTCAACTGAATCGTAGCTGGGTCGGGCCCCAGCACACAGGCTCCGGTTTCCACCGCCCAGCGGGTTCTCGTCAGCAGTAGATCATCAAATTCGGGGGCAATCACCCAGACCAGATCGGCCTGCTGACAGGCCTGACGAAAGGACTCCGGTTCAGCCTCAGGTTGATTCACGCGCTGGATGTAAAGACGCTGCTCCTGTTCCGCCTGCTGAAATTTCGGAGCGGTCAACAGTCCCAGCTGCACGCAGGTTCGGACCTGAATACCGGGAATCTGTAACAGATCAGAGAGAACCGCTTCCAGCATCGCCGTCCCTTCAGCCAGCAGGGAGGGCTCAGATTCCGCCAGCGGGCAGCCACCACTACAGAGATATTCGGAGACAAAAACGGTCGATAACATGCCAGATTCGATTGAATTCAGTCTGATTTCAGACGCAGAGACGAAGCACGCCGGACCAGATATCCGTTCTCAGGGGTAATACCGAGACGAAGCGCACTAATTCCTCAGTCTAAAAACTCTGACAGGTTTTGTTAATTGACACTACTGTTGAACTCGCTGAATTCCTTCTGTTTTGGCTCTGTTCACTTTGTCAGTCAAACAGTGCTGGTACTGTTGATTGTGCGGCTGGATTCATCCTGAGAAGCGACAAAGTTTCTGAAAGTGGATTCTGCTGTTTGATCCCTGTTTTCAGGTCTGGATTCTCGCTCTTACTATTTAAAAAATCCGCCAATTGTCTGCCTGTTGCACTTAAGTTTGCGTGATAAACTTTGAATGGAATCCGTTTCCTTTGAATGTAAGAGGATTGTTCATGCCGGGCATTGTGAATCGGCCAATTTTGAGAATGACTTCAGGAATGCTGCTGGTGCTGACTCTGTCACTGACAGCCTGCACCGCCTTTGCGCCCAGTCAGCGTGCGTCCTGGAAGCTGACCGATCCACCTCCACTGGATCCTCAAAATCAGCCACTCAACAGTCCCCAGCCCGCAACGCCTAATACCCAGTCACGAGAAACACAACGCATCGGTCCGCAGCAGACGATTCCCCAGAAACAGGAACCGCCTGCACCACCAGACAACGATATGTTTGCAGTCCCCGAATCGATTGACCGCAATCAGCCGCCACAACCTCGTGATCTGCCTGAAGAAATACCGTCCCGTCCGCGGATAGAGACGCCTCAGCCCCAGATGCGTTCCAAGCCGGAAACGACGCCGCAGCGTCCCTCCGGACCGATGATGACTCCGCCTGCACAGGTGGGGCCATTGGAAATGACGGTTGATGTCATTCCCAAACGACAACTGGGCAGCGGTGCCACGTTCTACCTGATCGTGAAAAACACCAGCAACCAGTCCGTACGGAATGTGATTCTGGAATGCGAGTTCGATTCCGCCCTGCTCTTTCCGGGTCGCAGAGAAAAGAAAATCGGGCAACGACTGGGAACGCTGCAGCCGGGTGAATCAAAAGAAATCAATCTAACACTCTACAGCGATACCCTGGGCAACCACTGCTGTCGCTTCCGCGCGATCGCTGACGGCGAGGAACTGGTCTGGAAATCGGTCTGCGTCGAGTACGTCAAGAAACAACTGGAACTGTCGGTGATTGGTCCTTCAACGCGCACCATAGGCAGTCGCGCTGAGTACATCATTAAGCTCTCTAACGTCAATAACGTCGACCTTAAGAATGTTCTGGTGACGGTCTCCTACGATGCGTCATTGATCCCGCGGGAGGCGTCTATCGGTTCCGAGCGCGAAAGTGGCCAGTTGAAATGGCTGCTGGATACGATTCGTGTGGGAGAGGGTGTTCAGCTGCAGGTCGAGTTTGATTGTGAAGTCGCCGCGGAGTTTGCCTGCATGCGTGTGAATGTCAGCAGTCCGGAACTTCCCGACGAACAGGCATCCGCGTGTCTGAAAGTCACTCCCACGCAGGGAGTACTGGACGTGCACGTTCGCGACACCAAAGATCCAATTGCCCGTGGTGAAGAGACGACTTATGAAGTCAGTATCGAAAACCGTGGGCTGCAGCCGGCGCGGGGCATACAGCTGCAGGCGAAAATTCCCCGCATGTTCCGCGTGGTCTCAGTCGAAGCACACCAGGGGAACCAGAAACTGAATCTGCGTCCGGAAGTGAATCAGAATACGTTAAGTGTCTCTCCCGTGCAGGAACTGCCCGCGGATGCATTCCTGCGGTATACGATTCAGGTCAAAGCCATCGGTAACGGCGATGGCGAATTCGAAGTCACGATTACCAGCGTCGATTCCGAACAGCTGGAAACCCGCGTCAGCGAAATCACAACCGTCAACCGCTGACCGACGTTCAACGTTTTTGTGTGTGCTCCGGAAAATCATTCTGGTAGCGTTTCAGCAGTGCGTTCATGTCAGCCGGCACGATATAGATTTTACCGCGAATCTTTTTGGTTTCTCCCGGCTGAAGTCCGCCCAGACGGAAATCAGCGTGGAGACAGCGAATCACTCCCTGGAACAGTTCCTGGTAAGGCTCAAATGCGGTCGCGAAAATCCAGCGATCGTCGGCACTGTAGCAGCCGATTAAACCGTTGCTCGGGACTTCGCTGCTGAGAGGCCGCGGATTCACATCCTTGCGGGGTACATTCGCCGGACACCAGACCTGGCCCGGTATGTAACGGGCTGTCGTCGCCCAGTTGCGGGTCGGCATAAAGGCCGGCTTTCCATCGAGAAAGATAAACGACTTTCTGATGTAAGCGTATTTGTCGTCCGTCTGGTCAGCCCCGAGCCCAGCAAAATCTCCGACACGGATACAGGGTTGAGCCCAGTGCACTTCTGATCGCACTTGCGTCGGATTGTGAGCCACGAGTTGAAAATCGACTTCGTCTGATTTCGCCGTGATCGTGTGCTCAACGGTAATGCCATCAGCGACCGTGCATTTCAGTTTGAGCACGGTCCGGTCATCGTTCAGATCGATCGTTTGAGTTTCGTGCTTGACGACCGTGTGTTTTCCCCAGTCCGCATCCGTCGAACCGGCACGACAATAGGCTTCCAGGTAATTGATCGGAATCGTGCCACCCGGAATGTGGTCGCCGTGAATGTACAACATGTTCTTTTCACGGGAGAGCGTCAGACGAGGCGTCTGTTTGTCTGCGGCAACCTGTTGAGCAGCAGACCTCCGCGTGGCGGATGGTGCGAGCACCATCAGGGCAGATAATCCCAGCAGCAAAAGCGAATGAGCGAGCGACTTCATCACTTCCTCCGATTAGAAACCGTATTGATTGTCAGTTGTGAAAACTCCGGTCATTAAATGAAAAACAACCGGAATGTGACACACACGCCGGTTGTTTGAGTTTGTCGTTAATCAGTTCTCAGGAGACTTAGACGAATGGAGTCACACCCGGGTGAGCCACGGGAGGCTCGGGCAGTGACATGGCCATATCGTATTTCTCCGGCGAAAGGTCTTCTTTGGAGTTCATCGCCTCTTCCCAGGTGAGGGTCTTGCCGGTATAGGCTGACATGCGGGCGATGATCCCCATCATGGAGCTGTTAGCCATGTACTCACCGTTGTTGATGACTTCGCCATTCCGCAGGGCTTTGTACATTTCGTTGTGTTCCAGCTGATGCATGTTGGTACGTCGGCGGGCCCCTTTCCAGGGGTTCTTGCCTTCGATCTGGTATTTCATCAGTGTCGCGGTGCCTTCCGTTCCGGAGACAGTATCTACAAACATCGAGCTGCAGCCCTGCTGATGCCGGGTGGAAGCGAGGAACTTGGTTCCGTTGGCGTATTCGTAAACCGTGCTGAAGTGGTCGTAGATGTGACCGTACTCCGGTGCGGTCCGTGTCTGGCGACCACCTGTGCTGTAGCACTTGACGGGGTATTCGCCCATGACCCAGGACTGTTTATCCAGTTCATGCACGAACTGTTCGGTATTGAAATCACCGGACAGCCAGGTGTAGTAGTACCAGTTCCGCATCTGGTACTCCATGTCTGACCATTCAGGTTTGCGTTTGGCCATTTTGGCGACGCCGCCCAGGTAGCGGATACTCTGCATGGAGACAATGTCTCCGATACCGCCGTTATGAATCTTGTCAACCATCTGCTGCATTCCGGTTTCGTAACGCCAGCACAGACCGGAAACGATGGTCAGATTTTTCCGCTTGGCTTCCTTGGTAGTCTCGAGCACGGAACGAATCCCGGGAGCATCGACGGCGACTGGTTTCTCACAGAAGACGTGCTTGCCGGCATCGATACAGGCTTTCAAGTGTTGCGGGCGGAAGTGAGGAGGTGTTGCCAGCAGAACAAGGTCCACGCCGGAATCAATCAGTTTCTGATACGCGTCGAAACCAACGAACTTGTGTTCTGCATCGACTTTGACCCGATCCTGAACTTCGGTCTTCTTCAGGTTCTGATAGCTCTGTTCCAGTTGATCGCCGAATGCATCTGCAAGTGCCACCAGTTCCACATTGGGATCGGCACGCAGAGTCTGTGCCGCTGCCCCTGTTCCACGACCACCACAGCCGACGAGACCGACTTTGATCAGTTCGGTACTGGCCGCAAATGCGCCCGAGGTCAATGCGGGGTTCACAACCAGCCCGGTTGTCGCCAGCGTGGCCAGTGATTGTTTCATGAATGTGCGGCGTCCTTGAGAAGGCTGCTGTGATGAGGCGTTTTCGGGCATCAGAAAGACCTTTCGTTCGATTTCAGCAATGATAGAGTACGTGGGACTCAGCAGACCGAAGTGCAATGAATCCGTAATCAGGCAGGAAGTATGAGGACAATCGTCGGCAACCGGAGCTACTTAACGATCTTTAATTATTATCAACGCAGCCTCAGGCAAGATCAAGAGCGCGATCCATGCGTTCGGAAATATCCTGTAATCTCTGGCGATCGCCGCCTTTGACTTCCGCGGTGGCCCAGCCCTGTGTATAGCCGATATCCTTAAGCGCCTGACGGACTTCGGGCCAGTTACAGTCCCCCTCGGTGATTTCGACCTGAAACCCTTTCCAGAGCCCCTCATCCTTCTGTTTTGCGCGACTGTATTCTTTGATATCGAGTTTGACGATGCGAGGGCCCAGGATGCGAATCCACTGATCAGGCCAGCCGAAGCGGACTACGTTTCCGACATCGAAATACACGCCCGCCGCCGGGCTCTCCAGTTCATCAATGAAGCGGGCCATTTCCAGCGGACTGAGCAGGAAGTTATTCCACACATTTTCAACCAGCAGTTTAATGCCCTGCTTCTCTGCATAAGGCAGATGTTTTCTCAGCTTGGCCTGCTGCTGCTTGTAGACGACATCGTAGGGATTATCCTGGTCGACTCGTCCTGCCACCACCAGCACACTGGTGCCACCATAGTATTTGGCTTGATCGATCGAGTCCTTGAGTTCGTCGCGGCTGCTGTTCAGAAAGCCGTGGACCTGCACTCCTGTAGCGTCGATGGCTTTACGGACTTCTTTAGGATCGACCTTGGTTCGGTAATGTATTTCGGTCCCGTCGAAGCCCAGATCCTTGAGCATTTTGAACTTATCCATTACCGGAATCTTTTCGGTAATCATCTGATACTTGACCGCTTTTTTGATGCGGGCCTGTTTGCCGGAGGTTTTTTCCTCACCAGCGAATCCAGCCAGCGGCTGCAAGACGGAACCGGCCAGCAGGGTGGCAGAGGTCTGCTGCAAAAAGGTTCTGCGTGTTGTTTCTTTCGAGGGAACCACATTCCCGGATTCTGATTGCGACATGCCTGCTCCTGTTCTCGCTCAAGTTGGATGATACATCAACTTCGACTTATGTCGAGCATACCCCGCTCAGCGGGGAGCCGCAAGATTGCGCTACTGTCTGGCAGGGGTACTCTGCGGCTGAGGCTGCCTGGTGACGGTGACTTGAACCGTTCCCTCATTATTGTGGAGTGAGTCCCACGCATCATTTAAGCGGAAATAAAGTGTGCCGGTCGCCGGGGCCATCCAGGTTGCTTGAGATCCCTGGGGATAGACCCGTAGCAGAGTCTGCATGCGTGTGGGATCATTGCCTGGATCGGGGCGGATCATCATCAACAGTCGGCCCAGTGGTTGTCCATTAAAATATTGAAACGTAATCCCGTCCGCCGTACTCTGCCAGGGTTTGGGTTTCTGCGCGAGTGAAAACATTCCGCTCGCAGACACCGCATACGTCTCCCCGCGGGTCACATGGACGCCACTCGACTGCCAGCCCCGATCGCTGGCGATTTCCTGTGTGACCGAAGCGTCTGTCGCGAGGTCCTTACCTGGTTGAAACGTGATCATGGCCCGTTCGGAATCATAGCCGGGATGCAGATTGCGGACAAACAGCAGCCAGGCATCATTGGCGGCAATCAAATCGGGACCGATCATCGTTTTGATTTTTTCTGTAAACCCGGGCCCCTGCATGTGCCTCGCCAGTTTACGGAACTCAGCCTGGTATTGAGGATGCTTGTCAAAGAACTGACTGAGGGCCCACGACCAGGCATAGGATGCATTCGCATCGACAAAATCATCGGGCCCCAGCTGCATCACTTCCAGCATCGTTCTGGGGGGCGCACTTTTAACGGCATCCTGGATTAACGAGATCCGTCCCAGACCGCCAAAATCGTTCTTATTATGAGGCATCACATTAAACTGAATTTTCCCATCGGCGCCGGCATGATGCGTCGCCATCGATTCCGCGATGCCTTCCAGGTACCAGACGGGCGCGCTGATGTCTTCCATGATCATGCTGTAACAGTGCGTGTACTCGTGCAACATGAGATGCTTGAGATAATACTCCTCGGTCTGCGCGTTCATCCAAAACTGAGCCCCCTGATGACGCCCGTTGATAATCTGGGCCAGCAACCCCGGAATCAAATCTGCTTTCTCAAATCGTTCCCGGTCCTGCATGATATACCCGGTGACCTGAAACTCAGTGCCTTCCCGATTGGGGGGTAACGGACCAAAATACTGTTGCAGTGCCGGATAAGCCTGTTCAAGTACAGCCGGTAGTTTTTTCGCCTGTTCCGGATCGATGTCCGTATAAAGTTTCAGATGCGGCGATTCATAACACTCGATACCCAACAGTGCCAGACGCTGATTGTTGTGCAAAGGACGTTGATCGCTGGGGCGATACACCTTCTGCTCAGCACGTTTCATGGGTGATGAAGGTTGAGGTTCCCCAGGTGCCTTGTCCGGGTCAGACTCCGTTTTTGTTTTCTCTGTTTTTTCCTGAGGAGCCTGTGGTTGCTGCTGTGCTTCCGTGGGAGCCTTCGAGACAGCAGGTTCACTGGTAACGACGACCTCCGATTCTTCAGCGGCGCGCGGGGGTGCCGCGTCTGTACCGCAGCCCGGGAGCAGCAGGCAGAGCCAGACTAGAGAACTCGGATTCAATTCCAATCGCGACACATGCATCTCAGAGAACTTTCAACCGGTTTCAGAACAATTCCTCGAGAGAATCGTGACGAGTCTAAATTACTCTGTCTATTGTGACCGATTTTGCCCCCGCCGTCGAGGAAGCATTCGTTTCGCGGTCCTGAGTTGATCCCTACGCGTGATTATTGCAAAATGCGGTGTAGACGTCTGTTACGAAATTCAACCGGCTGGAGTTCTTACGTCAGATTCCAGCAGATCGATAACCCATTCTCCCCGTTTTTCTCTGCGAGGAACTTCTTCATGAGCGCCTTCCGCTTTAGCCTGAACGCCAGTACGATCCGTACCACACCGCTGCTCGATAAAATCCGCGTCACTGCCGAAGCTGGATACGGGGGAATTGAACTCTGGTTTGATGAAGTCGAACAGTACCTGGCTGAGGGAGGAAAACTGGAAACGATCGCCCAGGCTCTCAAAGATGGCGGACTGGCGGTCCCCACGATGATCATGTTACGCGACTGGTGGTCAGCGACAGAGGAAGAGTATCCGCGTGTATTTCAGACTTGTCTGGATCGAATCAAGCTGGCCTCTCAACTGGGGGCCGAATATGTGATTGCCTGCCCGCATCGCGATAAGAATCCGGACTACGACCTGGGTGCGAAACGGTATCGCGAGTTGCTGGAAGCGGGTATCGAAGCCGGTGCGAAGCCAGCGGTTGAGTTCCTGGGCTTCGTCGCTGATGTCACGACAATTGAAGATGCATTACGGGTTGTCGAGAAATCGGGACATCCCGCGGCAACACTCGTGCTCGATCCGTTTCACGTATTCCGGGGAGGCGGTTCCATGGAGACCATCGCACAACTCAAGCCCGAGCAGATCGCGATTTCCCATTTCAATGATGCCGTCGATACCCTGCCTCGCGAAACCCAGATGGATCCAGACCGCGTCCTTCCCGGAGATGGGCACCTGGACCTGGTGCATTACTGCCGCCTGCTGAAGCAGATTGGTTACGAAGGCTGGCTCTCACTGGAACTGTTCCGCGAAGATCTCTGGCAACAGGATCCGCTACAAGTGGCTCAGGTCGGTCTGGAACGCATGCAGATCATAGCCGAGCACGCCTGATTCAATCCTGTTGACTGGCGGCGATGAATTCGGCCAGCGTCGAGAGATTGCGGACAAAGACCCGCGTATCGATAATGGGAACATTGTCGAGATCGGCGCTGCGGATGTCTCCCTGGATGAGCCAGGCGCCGTCTTTGTTCAACGCGTTGACCACAGACTGTGCCCGTGCGGCCAGCGAGGGTGTTAAGCGCAGACGACGCTGCGGGAACTGCTGTGATTTGAGTTTTTCAGGCGATGCCTTCAGCAGCTTCTCGTAACGGTTTTCGAGCGAATCCACTTTGGAATCGATGATGAATCCATAGTGGGTCGGCAGATCGTTATCTTTGTAGGTCAGTTCATATTTCTTAGTGAAGTAGAGCGGTCGGTTGGTTTTCAGCTCATAAAAGCGGGCCAGCTTACCGCCGGGCAGTTCTGACTTCTTCAGATAGGCCAGTGCCTTGGGGATCGGTGCCAGATACTTTTTATCGCCAGTATAAATGTAAATCTGCATTAATGTTTTGATGATGCCCTGCGACTCGCCTCCGGTGACGGCCGGCGGTTCGAACTTGCGCGCCCAGGCTGGCTGCATCTGCTGATTGTACTGCTGTGCCCAGGCCGGCTGTGGTTCGGGCATCTGCGCGAGAAGGATAAAGTCTCCCGCTTTCAGAGCTGCTTCACGATAGCGGTCGTCCTGGTAGACGTGATGCGCCAGGAACATCACATTGACCAGATCTTCGATGGTGTTGTCGTTGAACGTGTAATAATTGAGGTATTTCTTTTTGGGAAACGTACGCGACCAGCTTTCCGGATAGCTGGCTTTGAGCACGGGATAGTCTTGGGGATCCGGAAATTCATCGTAGCGCTGTGGCCAGCCCCCGTTGGGATACTGCGCCTTTAAAAAGGCATCCAGGGCATACATCACGGCGCCATGCACGGCTTCGTCTTTGAACTTCAGCTCCTGATCCAGCAGGATCAGAAAGTGGAGTGCTGCTTGCGAGGTATTGTCGTCTAAGGTTGTTGTGTTCCGAACCTTGGGACCACCTCCGTCAAAACGATACTGCATCTGAGCCCGGCGTTCGAAATCGATGTAATAGTTCCAACCCCCGGATTTGAGTTGTCCTTTAATCAGGGCTTCGCCGGCGGCCCGGGCTGCTTTCAGGAGATAGGGTTGACCGGTTTTCTGATATGCTTCGAGGTAAGCCGCTCCCACAGTGGGTGTTCCCGGAGGTTGCACCCAGACCATGGTATCACGGGCACGACCTTCGCCTTCCCGGTATTTCAGATCCCGACTGTAGTGCCAGAGATAGCCGCCCTCGGTCGAAACCTGAGTGGTAAAGTAGTCTGTCGCCCGCCGCATTGCCTGCTGTGCTTCATCAACAGAGATGTCGGCCTGCAGGGCGCTCTGTGCTCCCGCTCCCCAGACAAAGATGCAGATCAACAGCAGGCATTTTATTTGACGACACCAGGTGAGCACGGTCATGGGAGATCTTCCTTTTCTGCAGTATCAGGGAGGGACACGAAGCAGATTCATCCTACACAAAGCAGCAGGTCTGTGAAAGCAACCTTTTCTTAACCTTTTTCACTAAATCAGCCTCTCTGTTTTCTCGCTTAGACTGGGTTGCGTCGTGCCTCAATCTTTGTAATGCTCGTTAGCACTCACGATATACGCCTAAGATTTTCCCGGAGAAGCGCTTATGTTGGAAAACTACCCCTTTATCATCTTGGCGATCGGCATCGCCACTGTGATTGGCATGATCATCTTTCTGAAAATCAACGCCTTTCTGGCGTTGATCACGGCAGCCATGGTCGTCAGCCTGCTGGGCCCCGCGTCTGCAGATGGGATCAACCGCATGAAACGAGTGGCGATCGCCTTTGGCGACTCGGTCTCGGGGATCGGGATCGTGATTGCGCTGGCTGCGATCATCGGTAAATGTATGATGGACAGCGGCGCTGCGGACCGGATTGTCCGTACGTTTCTCAAGGTGATGGGGGAAAAGAACGCCTCCTTTGCGCTGATGGGAAGTGGCTTCGTGCTGGCGGTGCCTGTCTTCTTTGATACGGTATTCTACCTGCTGATTCCGCTGGCCCGTTCGCTGTATCGCAGCACTAAACGAAATTACCTGATGTACGTGATGGCGATTGCCGCCGGGGGGGCGATCACACATACGCTGGTTCCCCCGACCCCCGGACCGCTGGCGATGGCCGACAATCTGGGCGTCGACCTGGGCAAGATGATCTTCGTGGGTGCCCTGGTTGCTTTACCGGCTGCTTTTGTGGGGATCTTCTTCAGCATGTTCGCCAATAAAAAAATGGACATTCCCATGCGGGAAGTCGCCGAACATACTGAACCTGATCCGCTCAAAGAGGAAGAGCTCCCTTCTCTGGTCGTTTCACTGTTACCGATTGTCCTGCCCGTTCTGATGATCACGGCCAACACCCTGGTCAACTCCCTGCTGGCCGGCGGCGTCGGTCCCCAGGCATTCCTGACCAGTGTCAGTCCTTTTACTTCGATTATCGGTGACGCCAACTTCGCGCTGCTGGTCGCGACAGCGATTTCGCTGATTATTCTCTTCCGACAACGTGACCTGACACTGCTCAAACTGGGAGCCACGGTTGAAGAAGCCCTGATGAGCGGGGGCGTGATTATTTTGATCACAGCCGGCGGCGGTGCCTTCGGAAAGATGCTGACCGTCGCTCAGATTGGCCCGGCGATTCAGGGCATGTTCAGCACCGAAGAAACAAAAGTTGCCGGCATGAGCTTTCTGATTCTCGGTTTCGGCATTGCAGCACTGCTCAAAGTCGCCCAGGGTTCCAGTACCGTGGCCATGATTACGACATCCGCTATGCTGGCGACGATGAATGTCAATTCCGAAATGCTGGGCTTCGATCCGGTTTACCTGGCGACCGCCATCGGTGCAGGTTCGCTGATCGGTTCCTGGATGAACGACAGTGGCTTCTGGATTTTCTGTAAGATGAGTGGTCTCACCGAAGAAGAGGCACTCAAATCGTGGACTCCTTTATTGCTCGTGCTGGGATGCACCAGTCTGGCAACCACGGTTCTGCTGTCAATCGTCTGGCCGATGAGCTGAGTTTCGTCAGGAATTCGTACTGCTTTACACTGCCGGAAGCACCTCGTATGCTGAAGGCAGTATTGATCAGATAGAACCGCGACTGCCTTTGACAGGATCTCCGGTATGAGCCAGCTGTTTCCCGACTGCCAGATTGTTCCGCTGCCTGATTTTCAGTTCGCGTTTCAGATCAAAGGGAAGGAGCGGCTCAGGTGGCATCACTCTCCTGAATATTCACGTCCCTTCTTTTATCCACTTACGGGGCCGTCGGGGGTTCCTTTAACGCGGATCGGACATCCAGGGGCGCCGAACCATGACCACCACCGTTCGGTCTGGTTCGCCCATCACCAGGTGCTGGGGATTAACTTCTGGGCGGAGAACACGGGAGCGACCATCCGGCAGAAGCGCTGGATCAGTATTGATGAGACCGACGCAGAAGCGATCCTGGCGGTCGAACTGGACTGGAATGATGGCCATAATCCGGCGGCCCTGCTGAGACAGGAAATGATCGCCGCCGTCAGGACGAATGAGGCGGATGAGCTGTTTCTCGAACTGCAGACCACGTTTCATCCCACGGCAGCAACTCTTGAATTTCAGAAAACCAATTTCGGCTTTCTGGCGGTGCGCGTGGCGCGTTCGATTTCGAGCTACTTCGGAGCCGGGACGATCACCAGCAGTACAGGACAGGTCGGGGAAAAGAATATCTTTGGCAAACCGGCGAACTGGATGGACTATTCCGGCCCGGTGACTCCTGAAGTCACGGAAGGAATCACTTATTTCTGCCATCCCGACAACCCGGTGGCGGGGACAGAAAAGCCGGTCTGCTGGCATGTCCGCGAGGATGGCTGGATGGGAGCCGCGCCCTGCATGCACGGGCCACTGGAAACGACGCGTCAGTCTCCGTTGACCTTTCGCTTTCTGCTGCATGCCCATGCGAATCAGCTGCATGCTGATCAGGCGGATCGAATCTACCAGGTTTTTGCTGCCAGTCCGGGCTACCAGATTCGGAAGCCCGAGAAACGTCACACGACGGCGACGGTCGTTCGCAAATCCTGATTACCAGATCAGTTCAATACCGGCGGTGATACCATCTGCAGAGAACTTGCTGTTGTCATCGCGAACCCGGGTACCGACGGCAGGGTTAGCTGCGGTACGATCTTCATTGTAGTCAATGATATTGAAGGCACGTGAGATCTGGCCGACGAACAGGTAGTCGTAGCCGACGAAGCAACGGAAGTGCTCATTCACATTCACTTTGGCGTACAAAGAAATCTGGAATGTAGGTGAGAACTCGTTGTTTTTATCGACGGTGACAATCCGGGGATCCGAAGGCTGGAACAGCTGTTCGGTCGCGACCTGGTTTGTATTCCGGTTGAAACCAAAGGTGAATTTAGGCTCCGCACCGATGGTAAAGCGGCTATGCTTGAATTCGGTACGGGCACCGAGGCTGGGACCAAAGACCCGGTTCTCGGTTTTGGAGTAGATCGTCGTTGTCCGGGGCAGACCAATGCCGCCGCCGGAATCGACTCCCACCTGGTTCATGGTTTCCTGCAGATCGATGAAGCGGAAACCAAACATCGGTTGCAGACGGAATCCATCGCCGGGCAGGTGCGGATCCATGAAATAGTTGATTCCGGTACCAGCCATCTGGGTGTCCAGATTGATGGTATAGCTGGTGTCATACACGTTGGTGTTCGAAGCAGGCGCTCCGTTAATTTTGAAGTTCGTCACGACGACGAGGTCATCGTCAGGAACGGAGTTCAACTGGGTGGCAAAAACGCTGTCGGTGGGACGAATCGATTTATTTTTGAAGATGCCCCAGACATTCCACTCCAGGCTACCTTCCGGCAGAGCGAATTCCAGTGCGGCCCGCATACCGTTGGTATCCATGGACTGATCGTTGTAATCCAGTTCCACCCCATCGCCACGGGCAATCCCGGTCGACCGGTCAAACACTGAATTGGGCTGAGTCGAATCGGTTACTCCCAGGATGGGGGTTCCCAGCAGCACATCGTCCGGCCCTTTTAATGACCAGTGGAGGTATTCCAGTTTGAGCTTGGAAGACTTAAACATATTTCCGATCTGTTTATCGATCGGCGAGTCATAAGCCCATCCGCGATCTACCGGCAACTGTCGGACGAGCGAGCGGGAATATGTATGCATGCCGGAGAAGAGACCGGGATCATTCATGTATTCCTCACCGGCCATGTCCGCATCACCGTGCATGACATATTCTACGGTGTCTTTATCGCCGGCGACGACCGAACGAGTTGCCAGGGGCAAGCCGGTCGAGCACAGCAGCACCAGTAGTGCACCCAGTCTGAATGGAGTAATCATCATTACTTTCCAGGATGTGCGACTCATCGATTAAAACCTTGAAATATTGGATCAAAACACAACAGAGTGTCAGTTAAAACGAGACTTCAGTCAGGATCAGGGTAACAGGAAGTTATTCAGGCTGATTTGACCGTTAAATGTACCCCCACCAGGATTGAACAGGATGAAGGTCCCGTTGTTGCCTACCGAGGTGACATTCACGACGTTGTTGACTCCTGTACCCAGCTGCAGTGGACCATTCGTCATGGCGTTGAAGCTGACTGCCGATTCGACTTCGAAGATATCTCCATCGAAGATGCTCAGGGTATTCCCATCAATCACAACCGAAGAGCTGGTCGCATCGATCAGGTCAAAGTAGATCGCATCGCTTCCAATCCCGGACATATTGATAATATTGTTGTTGACCTGCACATTGGAGTTAGCTGCCAGGTCGAGGAACCGCAGACCGAACGAATCAGCTCCTGCCATCACGATTCCCTGATCGTTGTTGTTCTGAATCAGGATATTCGAAGGACCTTCAGTCTGAACCTGAATACCTTCACTGTTTGTACCCGCAATGGTGAAGTTGTTCTGTCCGACGACCTGCAGGGTCATCAGGTCAGCCAGATCGCTACTGGTGGCATCAATGTCGATACCCTGGTTGTTCGTAGCACCGGTACCCACAAAGTTGTTGGCGTTAGCCACAAGCACGTTCATGGGGCCTTCCCAGATCACAGCCAGACCAGCCGTATTGGAGACACTGGTTGTGATATCGTTTCCTTCCAGTGAGACATTCAACACTGAGTCATCCAGCAGTCCGCCAGACTCGATGCGGATCGCATCGGCACTGTCGTCTGTAATGGTGTTGTTCTGCAGGATCAGCGTGAAGCTGTCATCATTGGTGTCATCCAGTTCGATATTCGCGAGGTATTGGAGTGAATGCTCATCAGCGGCGGTACCGTTATCCAGCAGTTCCGAATCGATCATCTGGAAAGTACGACCGTTGATAATCCGGATACCGTCTCCGGCCGAGTCTTCAACACGAACGCGTGTCAGGTTCAGACGGGGACCATCGGCAACCGTTGTCTGATGCCATTCGATACCGGATGTTGTCGGAATCTGGATTTCCAGACCGTCGATGTTCACCCGGTCAATATCTTCCATCCAGACACCGTGTCTGGCGGCAGTAATCGTACCACCGGAATCGATGGTGGCTCCATCACCGGCGATTGAGAACAGACCGGGAGTACGCACCAGGCGAATACCGGCACTGTTCAGATAAAAGGCGTTATCTCCGGCAGTGGAGATCCCGTTCAGGTCGGGACCTGAAGTCGGACCAGCGGTAACCGAGGTCAGGTTCATGGAAAGGCTGGTATCTTCGATGTCGATTGCAGCCGCATCAGTCACAGTGATGATACCACCCGATGAACTGATTGTTCCGGCGTTATTATTGGCGATGAATGCCAGGTTATCCGTGGCGGTGATATTCAGGTCACCAAAGTTCACATTCCCCGGGTTGTCTTCCACATAGACACCCACTGCAGGCACAATCGGAAGTGGTCCCGTGTATGCGGCACTGTTAGCAGTCACATTCAGAGAGCCAAAGCTGACGATAGGAGTATTGTTCAGAATATGAACTACGGGGACAGTGGCCCCTGTCGTTCCGGTGACGGTCGCATTGTTGAATGAAACCTGTCCTGCAGTGCCACCCTCTCCTGCATTATTGATCAGCAGTACTGAGTTCGTCGTACTGTTATTAGACAGGACAGCGTTCCCCAGGCGGAAGACGGGGCTGTCGTCCAGGATGATGATCGCTTCATTGGCAGTCCCGGTGACAGTTGTTGTGCCTGTCACACTGAAGACCCCTGTGTTGCCACCGTTATTGAACGAGATACCTTCGCCGTTACTTCCGGTGATTCCCAGGCTTCCGCCAAAGGAGATGTTTCCGGAAGTGTTGTTTACGTCAATACCATGATCGGTTACCGCTGAGGCCCCGTTGGTCATGGTAGTATTTCCGACCACGGACATGTTACCAGACAGGTTTTCAACCAGAATACCGGCACCAGCCCGGTTCAGAATGTTGATGTCCTGCATCTGGAACACACCCTGATAATCTTCGACAAAGATACTGGGGCCGGTCGCACCATCAATAATGGTCGCCGCCTGGGCTGTATTTCTGAAAGTGACGACTGCATTAGCAGTTCCGCCGGTTACATAGATACCATCGTTGACTGTAGTGGGAACGTAGGCCCCGCTTTTGGTAATAGTCACATTATCCAAAACGGCACCACCACCAATGTTGTTGATCAAGATACCCTGGCCATCGGTGTCTTCGATTGAAGAATCCGTCATGTTGACTGAACCGCCGGTGGTATTCTGGACCAGCACCGCACGACCATCTCCAGTATTGGTAATGGTACCTGTGCTGTAGCGAAGCAGCGGATCTCCGCCGTCCACTACGAAAGCGTTTCCGGCAGAGTTAGTCACATTGGTTGAAGTGAAGGCCAGGCTGCCGGTGGTACTGCTCAGGAAGATTCCCTCACCGGCGGCATTATTCACGTCGTTGTAATTCGCAATCGTTTCGGAGACACCAATCCCCACGATACCGCGTCCGGTGGGATTATTGATGATAAACCCGGAGAATTCACTGTCAGACGCGAGGATGGCACCATCGCCAACGGTGTCGTTAAAGGTAGGCCGTACGAGGCTGTTCGGACGCAGCGGGTCGCCATAGGAGGGCGAGTTTGGCAGCAGTTTCGAACCGAAGCCCTGAACGTTGAAGAAATGGTTTACGCCCTGTCCTTCACCCAGGATCCGGTCTCCCGAGACGAGTGAGATCGGTGGCCCATTGTTGAATTCACTACCTGCATGGGTGAAGATGATGTCGCGATCAGGACCAGCCTGGGCATCGGCAATGGTCTGGTAAGGATCGAGTACCGCACCGGTACCGCCCGGTCCGGCAAGTGAATCGACGTGTGATACCGTCCAGGGTGTTCCCGTGGCCGGGTTGATGGCGGTCAGACCGGAGTCCACCACATCACGCTGTTCGATGACCACGTTGTAGTTTCTGCGAACCCGCTCGGCCATGCGGTACATCTGAGTGGATTTTTCCATCTTGTTCCACTCGGGCTTGCCGGCAAAGGTCCAGGTGATATTGAAGAACACATTTGTTTTGAATGTGTCGTCGTTGGTGACCGATAATTCCGCCAGAACGTTAGGCAATGGTTCGGCCTGTAAACGACCACGCCAGCCCCAGACCTGCGGGCTGCCACTTGCCTGGAAATTGTAAGTACCGGCGTAAACCCGGGTTTCAAATTTCTGGGCCAGTTCCCCCCAGACCGGAACACCGATTTCCGTATCGAAGCCCCGCATGGCGGTTCCGATGGTACGAGTCTGATCATAGAGGATGTTGAATCCGGAGTACCGCTGACTGCCGTTATTAAACTGCAGATCGAGCTGTTGCTGACGGTTTCCGAAGGGAATGTAGAAGTTGGCATTGGCATCCCAGTAGCGACCCATCGTTTCGACGTTCAGGGCTGCCTGCTGGAAAACTTTATTGGTTGAGTCATCACGATCGTAGTAGAAACCGAAACCAAAGATCCGGTCGGTGTCGTAGTTGTAGAATCGATAAGCGATACCACCGGTTCCCCCGAGGTTGCCCCGGTTGGTCCGGAACAGTCTGAAGTTACCGAACAGCATTCCGGCGTCATCCGGGTTCTTGGTGTGGGTAAACAGGTAGGGCATTGCTTCCAGGTGCGTGATTGATTCATTCAGACCAATGGTCTTGCCTGCCTGGTGACCGACGCGGAACAGAGCCCCCATCCCGTTCCCGGGAACGACCGACGGGATTCCATCAAACGTATCATCGACTTCACTTCCGTCTGCAATGATTGTTGTGAAATCACCTTCTTCATCTGCCAGTACTGTTCCCGACATGGCGGAGATTGCCAGCACGATAGCGCCCGCAATCAGGCGGAATGCAATTTTCATAAATCGTCCAGAATAGCTTGATGTCGACACAGGCATCTGTTTTACCTCGGCAAAGCACGCAGAGTGCAATTTGGCGTTTTTGTCCCGCTGTGTTGTATTTTGATCTGTCATGAAATTTTCTGGTTCTATGACAAGTTTTTCAGGAAAACCCATGAGATTTATCTCAACAAGAAATCTTCTGAATTCGGGAATGAGCCAGGGGAGCAGACTCCTCAGACTCAATTGGTCAAGTCGTATCTACGCTACGTATCTGCACTCAATGACAGACGAAGTCCCCACGGCAAGCAGACTGCTGCCGAATGGTGACACCTGTTATTGAACGTGATTAAATTTTATTGTGAATCAGGGAGGGTTCAGCCCGACCAGTCAGTAATCATCGAGAGAGAGTTGTGATCATTACGGATTCTCCGCAGAGAAACTGGTCCGACTTATATTGGATTTGTTGTAACGGGCTCCGGAAAAATCAGGTTTTTACCGGAAACATGTTACTGGTATTTGATAAGTATTCAGGTTGTTTTTAATGTGAAATGGTACTCGCAAGAATCCAGAGTCAGCCTTGAGGACAAGTTTGCTCTGTTTTGAACTGCTGATCAGCCAGAACTGGCTAGACCGTATACAGTCCAGAGAGAGAATGATTCTTAGAGTATAAGAGATGTTGGGCGGGAACATATTCCAAATTCAAAATCGACGAAAGGCGAATTTGACCTTTCCCCTCAGAATTTTTTGACAATTTTCAAAATAGTCTCGCTCAAAGAATACCCCGCCCCCGCCTTCTGTATTGAAAAATCACGATCGGTTTCATGAACCAGCAACCCTACTTAGTGCATCTTGCCTTGCGTCTGGCAGCAGGCCTGGAACAATACTCTGCGTCCGATCTGGAGAAACATCGCACCTTCATTCGCGCGCAGCAGCAGCCCGATGGTGGTTTTTCCGGGAGAGAGGGAGGCTCAGACCTTTATTACACGGGATTTGCCGTTCGCAGTCTTGGAATTCTGGGAGGTCTGGAGCCGGCAGAAACGGAATCCCTCTGCGGTTATCTGAAGAGCTTTTCGCTGGAAACTCTTACCACCATTGATCTTTTGAGCTGGTTGTACTGCGCGTTAATCGTCCAGGCTTCCGGGGGCCCCGATCTACTGGCTGAGGTGCCTGAAAACTGGAACACCCGGATTGCAGCACGGCTCGAAACGCTCCGGACTGAAGATGGCGGCTACGCGAAGTCCGACCAGGGGGCATTGGGAAGTACTTATCACATCTTCCTGATCGTGTTGATCTATCAGTTGATCGGCGTGGATCTTCCGTCGCCGAACCGACTGATTCAGTTCCTGTTTGACATGCAGCGGGATGATGGCGGCTTCGTCGAAATTGCTCCCATGAAACGCAGCGGCACCAATCCGACCGCGGCGGCCGTCGCCACTCTGATCATCCTGGAAGCGATGGATGACGAATTGAAGTCAGATGTCAGGGACTTTCTAAACCAGGTCAAAAGTTCTGAGGGAGGCTTTCAAGCCAATACCCGCATTCCGTTTGCGGATGGTCTATCGACCTTTACCGGATTACTGACCGCGCAGGACCTGGGCTTAAACGAGATCATGGATCTGGAACAGGTCCGGAAATTCATGCAGGAATGGCTCGAGTTTCCAACTGGCGGGTTTCGCGGTGCCAGCTGGGACGAACAAGCCGATGTGGAATATACGTTTTATGGCCTGGGAGTGCTCGCGTTACTCGGACAGGCGGCTCAGTAAGCCAGAACTGAGAACACGCATCTGATTCATGCGAATTCCCACGTTATTTCCAGGCTTTACTCCAGGGTGTCGTCCATATAGAGCAGACGTCCGCAGGACTTGCAGAACACCAGTCGACCGGAATTGAGCTCGACCCGCAGTTGAGGCTCAATCATGACATTACAGGCAGAGCAGAACTTGCCCGCCACATTTGCCAGTGCACCTGCACCGTGAGAGCGAGTCAGACGGGAAAACTGAACTTTGAGATCAGCGGGGATAATCTGCTCGGCATCGGTGATCGCTGCCTGGCATTCCTTGATTTCTTCATCGAGCGATGCTTTGGCAGATTCAAAGTCCTGTTCGACTTTTTTGGCATCTGCGAAAGCGGTTTTGATTTTCGCTTCCCAGTCTTTCGCTTCCTGATCTTTCGCGTCGATTTTATCCATCAGTTCGAGGATTTCATCTTCCAGTACACTGTTTGCCATCTGGTCAGCGGCGATCTGTCCTTTAATAATGTCAAACTCTTTGTTGGAAGCGGCCGTATTCAGTTTCCCCTTAAGATCCAGAATTTTGGCTTCATTCGACTGTAAGTCGAGATTCTTCTGCTGCACCTGTTTCTTTAACTGGGTAATCTGCTCCTGGACGGTTTTGAGGTGCTCTTCCTGCTTTTGTGCAAACTGTTCTTTCAGCTTGATCCGTTTGGGGCCTTGTTCCAATTTCAGGTTCACATCATGCATTCTCAGATAGAGATGATGTAAGGCTTTCAAACTGGCAGCAGTTGTTGACATGTTAAAGAACTCCGGAATCGCTTTGAAAAGTCGCCTCAGGCTCTGGAAACCATCAGGCTCGATGCGTTTAGTTTGTTATAAAGTTTTCGACAGCAAATAGCCAGACATACGGCAGAAAACTGTCAGATCTTCCTTTTCCCTGCTGCAGAGAGCATTGCTTTCGAGCAAATCGTGCCCTGCAGCCAAAAAAAAACGCCGATCAAAACTGATCGGCGTTGTGAATTCAGATACTGGCTGAGGCCGTTGTATCCGCGGATTCCTCTTCGGACTCCGTCTGTCCCCAGTCGGGGACCAGACCTTCAATAAAGCCCTGCAGCTGTTTGCTGCGGACCGGATGTTGCAGCTTGCGTACCGCCTTGGCTTCGATCTGGCGAACACGTTCCCGCGTCACTTTGAAGATCCGACCGACTTCTTCCAGCGTGTAGGTGTAACCGTCTCCCAGACCAAACCGCAGTTTGATGATCTCCCGCTCACGATAAGTGAGGGTTTTCAGGACATGATCAATCTTGTCCTTGAGCATTTCCTGGCTGGCGGTGTTGACCGGGCTGTCCGAATCGGAGTCTTCAATGAAGTCACCGAAGTAGCTGTCTTCGCTCTCGCCGACGGGACGGTCCAGACTGATCGGATGCCGCGAAATCTTAAGTACGCGGCGGGTCTCTTCCAGGCTGATGCCGGCGACTTCTGCCGTTTCTTCCAGGGTGGGCTCACGACCGTTTTCCTGCAGCAGCTGTTTGCTGACTTTACGCAGTTTGGACATGGTTTCGATCATGTGCACAGGAATACGAATGGTTCGTGCCTGATCGGCAATCGCCCGGGTAATGGCCTGTCGAATCCACCAGGTGGCGTATGTCGAGAATTTATAACCGCGACGATACTCGTATTTGTCGACCGCACGCATCAGGCCGGTATTGCCTTCCTGAATCAGGTCCAGGAAGCTCAGGCCACGATTGCGGTATTTCTTGGCGATTGAAACCACCAGACGCAGGTTACCGCCGGACAGTTCACGCATTGCGGTTTCGTAATCGAGGTACCGCTGCTTGACCGCTTTGATGCGTTCCCGCAGGGTTTCCGGTGTTTCCATCGTCATCATGACCAGATCCTGCAGTTCCCGCTCGAGGTTTGCACGATCGTCTTTGGAGTTTTTGACGCGGAGATCATCGAGATCCCGGATCTGATCTTCCAGTTCGGTCATTCGCTGTGAAATCTGTTCGAGACGCTTCATGCCGATCTGCAGACGTTGCGTCCGCAGGCTGAGCTCTTCGATCAGAGTTGCCATTTTGCGGCGGCGTTTCATCAGCGTTGTATACGCTTCTCGCCGCTGAGTCTTGGTCATTTCCGGATCGATGAACCGCTGGAAGTCAGCATTGTTCTTACTGCTGAGGTATTCCAGGGTTTTCAGGTTGTGAGGCATCCGCCCCAGGATCTGATTCTTTTCCAGGCCTTCGGTGACGGAGACTTTAATGGTCCGGTCGAAAGGCAGCTCGGTTTTGTGAACCTTGTCCAGAATGTCGATGGCCTGCCGCATGGCGTAGTCGCTGCTGAGCAGCTCGCGGCGGAAGCGACGACGGGTGATTTCGATTTTCTTCGCCAGGCGAATTTCTTCGTCCCGGGTCAGCAGCGGAATTTCACCCATCTGTGTGAGGTACATCCGCACCGGATCATCGATTTTCCGGGAGAGGTCATCGGAACGGGTCCGTCCCTTCGGCTTCTCCGGCTGGAGCACCGTGATGACCTGATCGGGAATAATGTCTAAGTCGATTTCTTCAATGGTCAGCAGGAGGTTATCCAGCTTCTCAGGATTCAGCGCTTCATCGGGCAGATAAGCGCTGACCTGATCATAAGTCAGATAACCCTGCTTTATTCCATTTTCAATCAGTTCATTCAATCGGGCGTCGAGTCGGTGCACGTTGCTTCTCCCAATCTCTTTTAAGTTAATGGGTCTCAAGTGAATTCTTTTTATGTCGTTTCTGGTGGAACTCGGATGCCTTCTTCAACAGCTCCTTGGCATCGGAACTCAAAGTATTGTTCTGAACTTTCTGGACCAGAACTCCTTTGGTCCGTTCATGATGTTCCCGTTCTTCCCGCCATTTGAGATTCTGAATGGAATGTTTCAGAAAATGGGGAATCCCTTCATGGGGAACAGGCGAAGAGTGGAGTTTGGTGTGAATCGCTTTTTCGTGGGCCTGGAAGTCGATTTTGACGACCAGCTGCTTCATGTCCGGATCGTCAACACGATCCAGAATACGATTCATTTCCGGGACGATCCCCTCTTCCGTTAAGTCGATGCTTAACTGGTAAAGAAAGCGTAGACGGGGATCTTTCAGGTTGGCTGGCGATATATGTTGATGAATCTGGGGAACACATTCGGGGTATACAAAGATGATTTCAAGAAGTTCGCTCTCAAGTTGATTATCTTTCGCTGAATTTTCTGAAGTTCCACCGATTCCGGAGGTGTGGTCTGCACTCGGAGTTGAATGGGGGTCGTTTGAAGGGACACTCGGATTCAGACTGGGGTTTTGCTTCTGTTTGACTTCACTTAATCGTTTTCGGACAACGGTTTCGTTTAAGCTCAGTCGATCTGCTAACTTTCTTAATATGATATCTTCACGTATTTTGCCGGTTAAGTTTGGACTTGCGGCCAGAAGCTCCAGCATTTCTTCTAAAATTCGGTGTTGTCCATCAATTGACTCCAGTCCAAATTTGTCAACACAGAGATTCAATTTAAAAATCCAGGCTTCCGGGGCTTGTGCGATCAACTGCTGCAAACTCTTTGCCCCCTGCTGTTCCAGAAAATCTGCCGGATCCTGGCCTGCCGGCAGCGTTAAAATACGTAAATCTACTTCCTGAGCGATGAATTTCGTTAAAGCCCGCTCCGCAGCCTGCTGTCCTGCGGTATCGCCATCAAATACCAGTACGACTTTACGTGCCAGCCGTTTGAGATAAGTCACATGAGATTCTGTCAGAGCCGTCCCCAGTGTGGCTACGACATTGGTCACACCAAACTGATGAGCTGTAATGCAATCAGTGTACCCTTCTACTACGACAACTGTCTCCGTTTCGCGAATTCCCTGTCGCGCTTCATCCAAGCCAAACAGCAGTTTGCTCTTAGTGAAAATCACACTTTCCGGACTGTTAAAATATTTCGCCAGTTTTCCTGTGCCGGCCCCGGGCAGGATACGTCCCCCGAATGCAACAACCCGCTTTCGCTCGTCGTGAACCGGAAACATCACCCGATTAACGAAATAATCAGAACAACGTGACTGCCCCTCTTTTCTGAAGATCAGTTTTGCTTCCAGCAGCAGCTGTTCGGGAAAACGATTGCGTGATCGATTGACCAGCCATTGCCAGTCATCCGGATGAAAACCGAGATTAAACTGCCGCATGGTCTCTTCGGTAAAGCCCCGGTCTTCCATCAGGTAACGGCGGGCATATTCTCCCACCGAAGTCTCCATCAGACATTCATGGAACTGGCTTTCCGCCCATTTCATGACGTCATACAGACTCGACTTCTCTAATGGCTGCTGTCCGCCCTGCGAATGACGGGGGGTGAACTTGGGAACTTCCAGATGGGCCTTCTCGGCCAGAATCTTGAGTGCCTCGACAAAGTCGACCCGGTCGTATTCCATCACCCAGGAAAAGCAGTCTCCGCCGAGGTTACAGACCCAGCAGCGCCAGGTTCCGCGCTCGGGGGAGATGACCATGGACGGATTATGATCGTTATGAAAGGGACACAATCCTTTGAAATCGCGCCCATTGGGAGTCAGCTGAACCGACTCTGCGACCAGTTCTACCAGGTCTGTCCTCTGGCGGACCAGTTCTTTGAAATGTTGATCAAATCCTGGCGACACCAGTTTCTCCTGAACAGTTAAGAAGCAGCCCGAATGCCAGTTTCCATCAACAGCTGGAAAGTGAACATTTTTACATAAACCTAGAGTGCTTCCCTGCTCAACTCTGTGTCCTCAAATTCTACACCATAGAAGGAGAGGGTCAAGAAAATGCGAATCTGGATTGTTCAGACTCACCGTCGCTTAAGGTCAAAATTTGTATAATGTTACAAAAATGCCTCATCGCGCAACTTCAACGGATACCTTAAACTGACCTCTACTCCCCCTGTCTGCTTAATTAGGAAACTTGTGATGCTTTATCACCTCAGCCCCCGAAGCATTAGACAGTTGGTTTGTATGAATTATCCCTATTATACCCCCCTGGTGAGTGTCTGCAATCTTCCTGAGAAAGAAACCTGACCGGTTATGGGACTCCCCCTGCGCAGAATGATGCGATTCGCGACACACGTCAGGACAGCAGACTGCTAACTGGCAGCTGCTTCTTCCTGCGGTTCCTCTGTTGGAGCATCTGCCTGTTTAATCTGCCAGAGAGAGATATTGCCGAACTTCTCGCTGCACTTGGGGCATTTCGCTTTGGCAATTGCTTTGCCGGTTTTGCCGCCGATCCGTTCCTTCTTGCGTGAATCTTCGCTGACGATTAACTGGCAGCCCTGACATTGTCGGCCTACCAGGGTCAGCTCGATTTCGGGATCGGCTTCGTAGAATTCGAGATTCTCGTTCTCAAGTGCTTCGAACTGCTCTTCGCTGTAGTGACAGGTGACCTGTCGCGTTTCATCGGTCAGCGGAATTCCAGAGTCAGGACCGAGGTCACCGACGCTGTGCAGTTCCTGGAGTGCTTCAGCAAACTTACGATATTCGGTCAGACTGAACGTCAGATACTGATTTTCCTTGCTGTCTTCCTGTTTCGGCAGGGCGATCGCTATGCGACCTTTTCCGAAGACGGGAACGCCGGCAAAAATCGATTCGTGATCGTACATCGTCGGAAAGACGACTTTCAGCTTCGAGATCTGATCTGCTGAGAGCGTCTGTACGCTGGCGGCCGGGATTTCCGCATCATCCTTTTCTTCACGAAGATGCTGGGCGATATCAATACGCGCTTTATCCTGTTTATCCTTGGAGCCCCCTCCGAGGAGACCGGCTTTCACCAGACCGAGCAACAGCATGCGCTCCGGGGAAATGGCCACATCGACGGTGGAAAAAGTCTTTTCCAGACTGTTGGGTTTCAGCTTGAGCTTGGTCGGATCGACGGCGTGCAGTTTCAGATTCTGGAACCAGTGCTTGTAAGCACCGGGATCGAAGGTCTCATCTCCTGCTGCGGCTTCCTTCTCTGTACCGGAGTCAGCTGATTCCTCATCTGTCGCCTTGGGAGATCCCATGGGTACCAGATACATGACATTACAGGCAGGACATTTTCCGGCAGACCCGCGATATTCCTCGCGGACACGGATGCGATGTCCATTCGGGCAGTAAACGACAATACCACCTTCAATTTTGCCACTACGTCGACGACGGCGTCCCCCTTTACGGCGACGCTTCTCTTCTTTTTCTTCCTGCAAAGCCACATCCAGCAGTACATCGCCGCCGGTCGCAACGGAATGATCTTCATCGGGCTCTGAGGGCGCTGCTTTTGGTTTGGACTCGTCTTCAGCTTCCGCTTTTTCAGCTGCTTCCTCTTCGGCGGCATGCTGTTGTGCTTCTTCAGCAGACTCTTCCCGTGCCAGAGGGATGGTTGATGGTTCCTGTTCGCTGACCTCAACGCCGCCTGCCAGCTGAAAGTCGTCGTCGCTGGCTTCGTACTCTGTGACGGAGACACTCTGATCGAGTTCGAAGTCGTCATCGTCGCGATCAGAATAAGCGGTCATGGTGGCGGTTGAAGCGCGTGATTCTTCCTCAGCAGACTCGTCCGATTCTTCAGGAAGCGGACTGAAAATCATTGGCGGCGGATTTTCCTGCATCTTGCGATAGGCTTCCGCTATATCTTCCCGCATGAAAGAGCCACAGTTCCAGCAACGGACCAGACCGACGCGGACCATTTCATTACACAACGGACACGGTGTTTCATTAGAGTTAGTATTCTGTTCATCCGGAGTTATGTCGTTGGACATACTAAATCCCTGTACCTGGATAAAAACGTAGATGATGACTGGGAGATAAACAAATCATAATTACTTCATCACTTCTGAGCTGAGTATAAGACTCGAAAAGAATACAAATGAAGAAATTCAGAAGTTCGTTTAATTATGACCTGAAACGGTGAATATATGAAATTTTGTAAGAAAACCACACAGATTGTGGAGCAACGCCAGATTAACATAGCACTCGAGCAAATGCAGTAATGAATTGTCCTTTTATCAATTTTAGCGCTTTACTGGAATCAGTCTGAGCTTTTTGTCGGAAATGTGTCCATTTTGCAGACAGACTCTGTCATAAACCTAGTTCAATCTGTCTGTAAAGCAAATGACTGCTCCGGATAAATAGAACGATCTGCGTTGGGTAATGTTTATTATAATGACTAGTGCAAGAAGTATTCAAGAGTATACAGAATAGTACGCGATTTTCCGGGGCGGAATGCACGTCTGAAAATCCGGAAACCGGGAGAATCTGAAGGGACTTCCAGGCAGCAACCTGTTATACTGTCTGCATTACAGGCCTGTCGGAGCAGCAATTTCATGCCGAATGCAGAACAATACCTCAAACCGGAAGTCATCCAGACCGTGGCCCGGCTCGATCTGCGGGCCAAGTTCATCGTGGAAGGCTTTCTGAGCGGCCTGCATGCCAGCCCGTATCACGGTTTCAGTGTCGAATTCAGCGAACACCGACGCTACACCCAGGGGGACGACCCGCGCGACATCGACTGGCAGGTCTACGCCAAAACCGATCGCTACTACATCAAAAAGTACCAGGCAGAGACCAACCTGACCGGTTACCTGGTGATCGATCTTTCGGAAAGTATGGCTTATACCTATCGCCAGCAGCTCTCCAAATTTGATTACGGGATCTGTCTGGCCGCGTCGCTGGCCTACATGATGATCCACCAGCAGGACCCGGTCGGCCTGATCACCTTTGGTGACAAGATCCGGAATTTCCTGCCTCCCCGCAGCAGACGGGGACAGCTGGGGAATATTCTGGCGATGCTCGCCAACTCCCAACCTGTTGGGACGACGGAGGTTTCACAAAACCTGCAGCAGATCGCCTCGATGGTCAAACACCGCAGTCTGCTGATGATTTTCTCGGATCTGCTGACCGATCAGAAGAGCGTGCTCGACAGTCTGCAGCGTCTCCGTTACGCCGGCCACGACGTCATCCTGTTTCACATTCTGGATGAAGCAGAGGTCTACTTCCCTTTCGAGGGAATGGTCGATCTCCAGGAACCTGAACAGGGCGAGTCCATGGTTCTGGACGCGGAGGGCATGAAAGCCGACTATCTCGAGGCAGTTCAGGAAATGCGGGAGACCTATCGCGAGAAACTGTTCGCGATGGGCGTCGATTACGTCCCCCTGGATACCAGCATGCCGTTTGACAAAGCGCTGATTGAATATCTTTCCCAGCGAAAAGCCCGTTTTTAACTATCCTTATGAACACAAACCAGCTTTACCGCCGCGCGACTGAACGCAAGCAGAGGTTAAGTTATACGGATTCAAAGTTAAATACTGATTAGTACCTGTCCGTTCTTGAAATCTTAACTGAGTATGCGAGTCTAATAGCTTGCAAGTGCTCGCTGCCAAATTTAGAGTGTTACTCACTTTGGATCATTGTGTTTGAATGGAATCCTGAGTTTCAGGCCCCTGTAATGGATGCTGGCCGCTCGGTGATCTGCTGCCGCCGCTGTTTTTCCGATTTCTTCTTAAGAAATTGAATTTTTTACAAACAGCGCACCATCACGAATCGTAGTAAGCTCGCAGAAATTCTAGCGTTAGCTTAGTCGGGCCCCTTTGGCTCGAAATACTGTTCTCATAACTGATTATCATTTTATTCACAGTGGGGAGCTGAGAACCGCCAATGGACAACGAGTCAGTCATTCAGATCAGCAATCTGACAAAGATCTATCGTGATTTCTGGGGCCGCAAGAAAGTTCGCGCTCTCAACTCTTTAAGCCTCGAAGTGAAAAAAGGCGAAATCTTTGGTCTGCTGGGTCCGAACGGGTCCGGAAAGACGACCACTCTGAAACTGCTGCTGGGTCTGCTGTTTCCCTCGGAAGGGGAAATCAAGGTTCTGGGCCAGCCTGCCTCGAACGTCGAGAAGAACGAGCGGATCGGTTACCTGCCGGAAGAATCCTATCTGTACCGCTTCCTGAATGCGGAAGAAACCCTCGACTTCTACGGGCGTCTGTTCAAGATTTCTCCCAAGGAACGCCGCGAACGTGCCGCCGAGCTGATCGAAAAAGTCGGACTGGGACACGCCAAACGCCGTCAGCTGAAAGAATACTCCAAAGGGATGACCCGCCGTATCGGTCTGGCTCAGGCCCTGATCAACAACCCCGACCTGGTCATGCTCGACGAACCGACCAGTGGTCTGGACCCGCTCGGTACCGACGACATGAAACGCATGATCGTCGAGCTGAAGGAACAGGGCAAGACCGTGCTGATGTGCAGCCACCTGCTGGCTGACGTGCAGGACGTGTGTGACCGGATCGCGATTCTCTACGGCGGCGAACTCAAAGTGATGGGCCGCGTGGATGACCTGTTGAAAGAACAGGAAGAGACCCAGATCCTGACGTCTCGCCTGAGCGATGAAGCCATCAAAGAGATCGAACAGGTCGTCGCCAAACACAATGGTAAGGTCGATGCCATCGATCATCCGACAGCAACTCTGGAATCCCTGTTCCTGAAAACGGTTCAGGAAAGTAAAGAACGACCGGGTCAGCGCTTTGTTCCCGAGACGGAAACGAAGAAGCCTGCTGAATAAGCGGCGGGCTGTGTCTGGTTGTTATTACTCACGATCATTGACTCTGTCTCGGCTGGAAGGACTCAGCAGAGCCTCATATCCAATGAGATGTTATTCACAGAAGTAAATCATTATGTCTTTTGATCCAATTCCATTCAATTGGCTGGAAGCTTTAAAACACTTTGCATTCGTGTTTGGAAGCTCCATGGTCATCGCGCTGGTCGTCTGTCTGGTGGTGGGTGTCATCACCCGCGGGACGAAGGGGTTCGTCGATGTCTTCCGCGGCGTGCTGGACTTCTTTGTGCAGATCATCCATATCTCACCCCGCCGCATCTGGTCTTTATCGGTCCTCACGATCCGCGAATCACTGCGACAGAAAATTCTGTTCGTCTTCATCATCTTTGCGGTTCTGTTCATGTTTGCCGGCTGGTTCCTGGCGGGCGCTGCAGACCGGCCTGATCTCCAGGTGCAGTCTTATATTGACTTCGTACTCAAAGCCATCAGCTGGCTCGTGATTCCAATCATGCTGCTGCTGGCCTGCTGGTCGTTACCGGAAGACATCCGATTGCGCACCATTCATACCGTTGTTACCAAGCCGGTTTACCGAATTGAAATCGTCATGGGCCGCATGCTGGGGTTCACTGTGCTCGGCACCGCGATTCTGCTCGTGATGGGCGGCGTAGGTTATATCTGGATCAATCGCCAGGTACCCGACACCGCGAAAGAGAGCCTGGTCTCCAAGGTTCCGATTTACGGCGATATCTCCTTCACCAACCGTGAAGGGGCTCCTGCTGCCTCCGGGATCAATGTGGGTGACATCTGGATGTACCGCAGCTACATCGAAGGTGCCACCAAAGCCCGGGCGATCTACAAATTCGAAGGGGTCGACGAAAGCGATGCCATCGATGACAAGTTGAATCTGCAGGCGTCGTTCGAAGCCTTCCGAACCCACAAAGGGGATATGGAAAAAGGCGGGATTCTGTACGAGCTGACCTTCGTCAACGAAGACAAAGGTCTCCGCGTCGATACATCCCCGATGATCAACAAGGAATACACCGAGAACCGGTTGCAGATCGATCGTAAACTCACACAGAAAAAGAATGAGGGCGAAGCCGACCAGGAAGTCGTGACTTACGATATTTTCGACGATCTGGTCGATAAAGACGGCAACCTGACCGTCGAGGTCGCCTGTCTGGAAGCAGGGCAGTTGCTGGGGATGGCCCGTCCCGACCTCTTCATTCGAACTCCCGACCGCTCCTTTATGGTCGGTTACTCGAAAGCGATTCTGGGCATCTGGTTGCCGATGGTGCTGGTGATCATGCTGGGCGTGACCGTCAGCTGTTTCGTCAAAGGTCCGGTTGCCATCCTGACGACCTTCACCGTTGTGATGGTCGGATTCATGTCCAAAGAGTACATGAATGAAATTCTGAGCGGCAAAATGCAGGCCTCCGGTGCGATTGAAGCCTGGTATCGTCTGTTAACTCACATGAATTCTCAAACGGAACTGCCTAATGGTCCCGTAAAAGGTATAATCGTCGTCGTTGATGGTGGCATCCGGAACTTCCTCTGGCTCTGCCAGCAGATCATCCCGAACTTTGGTATCTTCTCAAACATGCGGGAATATGTCATCAAAGGGTTTGACGTCTCCTGGAGTGCAGCTCTGCTGCCGGGACTGTTGACGACAGCGGCCTATATTCTTCCCTGCTTATTGATTTCATTCTATAGTTTGAAGCTCCGCGAACTGGAGGCGAAATGAACAAACTCTCTTCCAAACATCGAAAACTGGCTTATGTCATCGCGATTATCATTTTGCTGATACCGGTGATCTGGCTGGGCATGCCTTCCACCGGAGAAGAAGGATCCGGAGGCGAACTGGCCCAGTTGCGGGTACAGTATGAACTCGGGGAAAGCACCCTGGGTGACGTCGATCCTTCCAGCGCGTCCATGAACTTCGTTCTGCTCGGTCTGCGGGGCATCGCCACCAACCTGCTGTGGATGGATGCCAAAGACTACCAGGAACGGAAAGAATGGGCCAAGCTGCGTTCAACCGTCGATTCCATCATTCTGCTCCAGCCTCACTACATGAAGGTCTGGGACTTCCAGGGTTGGAACCTGGCCTACAACGTTTCTGCAGAGTGGGACGCCGTCGAGGATCGTTACTTCTGGGTTAAGGAAGGAATCAAGTTCCTCAATGAAGGGGTTGCCCGCAACGAACGCTTCCCCGAACTCGACTGGAAAATCGGTAACCTGCACGGCCAGAAAGTGGGACGTTCCGATGAATGGAAACAGTTCCGCCGCTTCTACAAAGTCGACCCGAATACCGAACGGTATGACGGCGGCCCCGATCCGGAAATCAATCCCGAGCGTCTGGACAACTACCAGGTTGCCAAGCAGAAATATCTGATTGCCAACGAAAAAGAACTCAAGCACAAACAACACCTGCAGATGCGGATGCTCTTCCGGGCTGCTCCCTGGCACGCCCAGTTCGACTATGCCAACGCTATGCAGCGTGAAGGTAAGTTCGGCAAAGAACGGACCGACGCCTGGGCACAGGGCTTCAAAGAGTGGACTACCATCTTCGGTCGTGAAGAGTTCATCACACCCAAGGGAGCCGTGGTACTCGAATGGACAGACGACGATATCGAAAACCTGGCCAAACGGGACAACGTCAGCGTAGCAGATAAAAAGCACTGGACCGACCGTTACCAGAGTACTGCCAACTATCGCTTCTGGCGAACACGTGCCCTGTCCGAATCTGAGCAGCAGACCATTGATGCTCACAAAGCGATCTACGACGGTGAAGTGTCCTTCACTGAAGGTAAGTTCGACAAGGCACAGGCGGAACTCGAAAAAGGGATGTCGCTTTATGCTTCCGTCCTGAACAAGTACCCGAGTCTGATGGCTGAAGACCTGGCGATTGAAGAGGGTCTGAAAGCAGTCCTGCTCTGGCGTGACATTCATGACCTGAAAGGGATCCCGGCCCCAGAAAGCTTCCCGCTGAAGCCCCTCTGGATCAAAGAACAGGGTCGTGTCCCCGGTCTGCAGGAAGACCTGCGACGCGATCTGGGTATCCAGTAAGTTATCTGGGACTCAACTGAAAACAGAAAGAGCCATCCGCGTTCACGGATGGCTCTTTTTTTATCCCGTTTTTATTCCTGCATTGCTAACGAGAAAGAACTCTAGTCTGCCTGCTGCTGAAAGCGTGTCTGGACTTCTTCTGCACTTAAGGCACGCTTAAAGAGCTGCACGTCTTTCATTTTTCCATGGTAATAATCATGAGCTCCGAAGCCGATCTTCAAAGGCTCTGTGTTGGACAAATCATATTCCGCGGGATCGAAGCTGGTCGACGTGGCGACCAGGGCACCGTCCACATACAGCTTGAGCTGCGACTTCTGTTTGACGGCCACGATCTGTCGCCAGCCTGGTTTCAAAGCGGTGTCGTATGTGGCACTCTTCCCCGCTTCGATGGACTTCACCCGCCCCGCTGGTAGCGTACCGGCAAAGAGGCGTCCCTGATAGACGGCCATCGACCAGACACGGCGATAGCGGACATCCGGCGTCATATCGATTTGCCCGAGGTTCTTCCAGTCAACACCGCCGTCATAACGATAGACCTCGGCCAGGGGGAGCGAACCGGAATACATGGCACCGTTGTAAACGACAAGCGGCATGCTTTCCTTTTCCTCGCCCAGTCGTCCTGCCAGTTCCCAGCGTTTCTCGCCCGCATAACGATAGACTTCCGCATGCGGCCATTCGCTGACATACAGGTTCCCCTCGTAGACAGCAAAGCCGTAAGTCTGCGTGGCTTCTCCCACCTGTCCGGCATGCGTCCATTTCTTGCCGTCATAACGGTAGACGGCACCTTCGTCGTAGCCGGTGGCAAACAGGTCGCCGTTATAGATCGCCATCGATTCCACCCGTTTTCCGTCGGGGACATCACAGGCGGTCCAGGTGGTTCCCCCATCGTAGCGGTAGAAGGCAGCGGGAGCGTACATGGAGGAGGCATACAGTTTGCCCTTGTAAACCACCATCCCATTAATCGCTTCAACGCCGGGCAGATTACCACAGTGTTTCCACGTTCCGTCACCCAGGTAACGATAGACGTTGCCCCCCATGTTCGGGTTTTCGGACTCTGCCAGCGAGGAACCTTTCAGCCGGTACTTTCCCGTTCCCGCGTACAGGTGACCCTGATAGACCGCCAGCGAAGAGACGGCATTACACTTGTCCGGTGTGCCACAGTCGATCCATTTTTTTCCGTCCTCGTACTGATAAACGTGTCCGGCGGCTTCCGCACCGGGCACACAGGTTCCTGCATAGAGTTTGCCGTCGTGCACGGCCATGCTGTAAATCAGAATGGCATTGCCCAGTTGCCCGTGATCGGTCCACTGGGAATCCACTTTGCCGTTATCGATGCCGAACTGCAGATGATGCCAGTTCGACTGGCTGCTGGTCACGCCGGCATTATTTTTGATGCTCAGCTGGAAACCCCGGCGGGTTTTACGATCGTATTTGCTGCACAGGGTACCGATGACGTCTCCCAGGTCGGCACTTGTATTCACGGTCAGTGCCAGTGAAAAGTCGCCCGTTCCCAGGGAGAGCGATTTTGAATCGGGAACTTCCAGATACGCGGTACCACCATCGAAGACGGCCGGCTGTCCCGCTTTCAATTTCACGCCATGATTGACGGCGTGATTCTGGAACGAACTCTGATCCCGGGCATCTCCCTCGAGCCGCCAGTTTCCAATCAACGCGTCTTCCGCATGCACATCGAGTGGAACATCACAGCTCAACACACTGATTAACAGTAACGACCAATACCACTTCGCTCGCATCATCAGTCACTTCCCTTCTTGATTAGTCTGAATATCCAAGGTGCGTCTCGTTATTTAATATTATTAACAAAATAGCAGAACAAAATTTTTTCTAAAGATCAATCGACATAAATAAATTCATTCGAATTCAAAACCGCCAGGCAGAGGTCCGTCAGCGCTGCACCTGCGTAAGGATCCTTTGTTTCCAGCTTGCCAAGAGGGAGCAGCAGCTGATCGGCAGTGCGTTGCTCCCGGCGCAGTTCTTCGCGCTGTGCTTTCAGAAACTGAACGAGTTCGACCAGTTCTGCTTTCCCTGGCTGACGTCCCAACGCCCGTCGGATCAACAGCGTCACCTGCTGTCGGGGACTGGAACCGGCCTCGTCCTGAATCAGTCCCGCCAGCTCTCGTGCTGACTTGAGCGAACTTTCCGAGTTCAACATCAACAGCGCCTGTGGAGCCGTGGTTGAGTTGCCTCGCTGGGGACAGCTGTTATTCGCATCGGGCCGATCAAAGGCTTCGAACAGGGGATAGCGAAGGTTGCGTCGTGCAAAGACATAGATACTGCGGCGGTAGTGATCCTCTTCGCGGGGACTGGTCTTCCACTGATCCTTGAGCAGCGTGGCCCGCAGTTCCTGAGGCAGGGGCGGCATAACGCCTCGACCGCCGGTTCGCTCGGAGAGTTTACCGCTGATCGATAACAGCGCATCGCGAATCACCTCCGCATCCAGACGCTGACGGGGAAACCGCGAGAGCAGTGCGGCATCGGGATCATGTTCCAGGCTTTGTTTCCAGGCACTGCGTTGTTCCGCTGCGACTGATTCCACGTTCTGGGTCTGCAAGCTGCTGGCCTGCTGATAGACCCGCGAGGTCAAAATCAGACGATGCAGCGATTTCAGTTTCCAGCCGGTCTCAGTAAATTCGGCCGCCAGCCAGTCCAGCAGTTCAGGATGGGAGGGAGATTCTCCCATCAGACCAAAGTCGCTGGGTGAGGCACACAAGCCCCGCCCGAAGTGATGCTGCCAGACCCGATTCACGATTACCCGCGACGTGAGGGGATGCGATTTCTGCGTCAACCAGCGAGCCAGAGCGAGCCGCTGCTGAGGTGCTGTCTGCGACTCGATCTGCTGCTCATCTGAATTCGCAATCCGCAAGAAGGCAGGCTCAACTTCAGGGCCGGGACGACGCCAGTCGCCGCGGAGCATCACGTGACTTGGTTTCCGTTTTTTATCCGTTGCAGCGAGAGTCGTTACCGAACGATTCTTCACCGGTTGCACCGCCGGTTCAAAGAAAGCTCGCAGACGATAAAAGTCAAACGTGCTGATCGGATCATACTTATGATCGTGGCACTGGGCACATCCCAGCTGCAGGGCCATGAATACGGAACCGACCGTGGAAGTCATCTCGTTGAGCAGCGTGTGGCGTCGTTCTTCCTGTGAATTGATGTCGGGCATATCGGGTCCGGAATGACAGAAGGCCGTCGCTGTCCGGGCATCGGGATTGTCAGGGGCAATCACATCCCCGGCCAGTTGCCAGCGAACAAACTGATCGTAGGGCATATCAGCATTCAGCGCCTTGATCACCCAGTCCCGGTACTTCCAGGCATCAGGGCGGATCTTATCGTGTTCGTAGCCGTCCGTTTCTGCAAACCGGGCCAGGTCGAGCCAGTGCTGGGCCCAGCGTTCGCCATAGCGGGGCGAAGCCAGCAGGCGATCCACGAGTCGCTCATATGCATCATCAGTCTGGTCTGCTAAAAACTGATCGACTTCCGCCGGCGTGGGAGGCAGGCCAATGACATCGAAATAAACGCGACGGATCAGCGTTACCCGGGCTGCATCCGGGGCCGGTTGCAATCCCTCGGCTTCCAGCTTCGCGAGGATGAAGCGATCGATGGGCGTCCGCGTCCAGTTGCCTCGTTTGACTTCCGGTAGCGCCGGTTTTTGAATCGGCTGGAATGCCCAGTGATCGCGGTCTGACTCGGTCAGGGGAGTCTCGGTCAGTGCCTTCGGTTCTTCGGCTGAAACACTGACGGACAGTGACAGGCAGAGCAGACAACACCAGCAGCTGGCATACTTGCGGAATCCTTTCATGTGAGCAGTCCTTTCACAATCTCGACTTCCGCGGGACCAGTCAGACGCTCATCCAGACCGTTATGAAAGTAGGTCAGCGTTTCATGATCGAGTCCGAGCAGATGCAGGAGGGTCGCGTGAAACTGATTGACGTGCACGGTCTGTTCCGCGGCGCGTAAGCCGATGGGATCGGTGGCCCCGTAAGCGCGCCCTCCCGTGATACCGGCACCGGCCAGCCAGCCACAATAGCCCCAGGGATTGTGATCGCGGCCTTTGCCCTGCTCGCTCATCGGCATGCGACCGAATTCGCCACACCAGACCACGAGCGTGTCTTCCAGGAGCCCCCGTTGTTTCAAATCCTTGAGCAACGCTGCGATCGGCTGATCGGTCTTGCGGCAATAGGTGGTATGATTCTTCGTTACGTCGCTGTGTGCATCCCAGCCCACGGTATCTCCGGAGTAAAGCTGAATGAAACGCACGCCACGCTCCACCATGCGTCGTGCCAGCAGACAGCGTTCGCCGAAATCGCGCGTGTCTGGATCGTCGAGTCCATACATTTTGTGAGTCGCCGGTGTCTCCTGTGTCAGGTCGACAATTTCCGGAGCAGCGGTCTGCATGCGAAAAGCCAGCTCATAGGCGGCGATCCGGGCTGAGAGTTCGTCGTCCCGATCGCGGGCTTCCAGGTGGCGTCGATTCAGGGATTGAACCAGATCCAGGGTCGCTCGTTGCTGGCGGGTAGAGATCCCGGTGGGAGGCTTGAGATTCAGAATTGGCGTCTGTCCGGGGCGCATGGTTGTTCCCTGGAACGTGGCCGGCAGGTAACCGCTGCCCCAGGCGGGCGGTCCCCCTTTTACGCCGCCCCCTGGATCCGGCAGGACCACAAAGGCGGGCATGTCTGCATTCTCGGAACCCAAACCGTAGGCCACCCAGCTGCCCACACTCGGATGCCCCATCAGGATGCTGCCTGTATTCATCTGGTAGACCGACTGCGGATGATTCACGCTGTCACCATGCAGCGAGCGGATCACACACAGGTCGTCCACAAGTGCGCCGGTGTGCGGCAGAAAGTCACTGACTTCCAGTCCCGACTCACCGCGTTTGCGAAAGGGTTTGATGGGTGCCAGCAGAGGATTCTGTGCCACCTTGCGGCGCGTCATGACTTTGCCGAAACTTTCGGGCAGTGGTTTGCCCGCGTATTTGATCAGATCCGGTTTGGGATCCCACAGATCGACGTGACTGGGACCGCCGTGCATGAAGAGCCAGATGATTCGTTTGGCGCGCGGAGGAAAGTCCGGTTTGCTGGAAGAGAGCGCTGAGTTCGCTGCAGCGTGCGCCGGCTGTTCCTGTTGCAGCAATGCGTTCAGAGCCAGCATACCCATTCCACCGCCGGCATTCTGCAGCAACTCGCGACGGTTCATCAGACCGGAGCAGGCAGGGCCGTGTGAAACTTGTCTCTGATGTTGATACTGACGCATGCAGACAGTTCCCTGGGGATGAGGTGCAGATGACTGCTCCTACTATATCAGGGAGTGCGGGAGGCCTCGACTGAATTCAGAACGGAATTCGCTTTTGTCGAAAAATGAGTGTCCGCAGTCCTGGCACGCCGAGCTGAGAGACATACGTGAAATTCGGCTTCTGGGACGCTGCTAATCGAACACCGGACTACGGGTTCCGTTTCGTCATTTTTTTGAACAAAGCCGAACGGGATTCAAAATATCCTGACTTTTTTCTTTCGATTCTGAAACCAGTTCATAGCTGCGGAAGTATTCCTGACGCGGGGTTCACCTCATGATTCTTCTTGAATCATGACTGTTTCTTTTTGGCATCATGTTGTTTTGCAGCATCGTTTGTGTCCTGTCTGGCTGGTCAGACATAAAGAGTTCCCGGATTTTCCCGTTTTTCTGAAATCAGAAACAAACCGACTCCGGAAACTAAGCTATATGAATACTGACCAGGCGCACGCGAAGGTCATCAGCAGTCCTGCAGACAGAGTGTGAATCAGAAACAATCATTCACAGTATCAGTAATAAAAGATGGGGAGATCAATGACTTCAACTTCAACGAGTTACTTGAAAGGATTCATCACCATCACCGCCGGCCTCTGTGTTCTGCTGCAGGCCGATCTGGCCAGCGCACAACAGCCCGGTCCCCTGGCAGCACAAAATAACAGAACACTGTCACCACGTGCGATCGAAAGTCTGGTGACCGGCATCGCCTTCTATCCGGATGAGCTGGTCGAGACCATCCTGCAGGCAGCCCAACATCCCCTGGCGATCCGTCAGGCTTCCGAAAAAACAACCGGCCGGTTCGGCGGTCGATTTGCGCAACGGGTGCAACAATTCAATCAGAGTACAGACCCGAGTGTCGCGCAGCTCAATCAGCATCCCGAGATCCTGGCACAATTGAATGACAATCTTGCGACCACGACTTTACTGGGGCGCGTGTATCAGACACAGCCCGACGATGTCTGGCGGGCGATTGATAAACTGCGGGCCGAAGTCGATGCAGCACTGGAGGAAGAACCGCAGCAGTTCGTCGATGCCAGTGGTGCACCGTTGACAGGTCAGGCCGCGTATGTAGCGGCAGCCGGTTATGTCGCCGGTCGATACTTTGTACCCGCGACCATGTCAGAACTCTACGTGGCTTATGCGCATCCACAACAAACCACGACGACCGCCGTCTATGAAGGACCATATGCTTCCGGATCGGCCACGCAAACCACGACCACGGGTCCTTACGGTCACGCGACCGCTTCGACCGGCAGCAGTTCCACCACTTACACGGGACCGAACGGAAACACCGTCACCGGAAATACCCAGGGAGGCAGCGTCGTTTATCAGAATGGTCCGACGACCGCAGGTGCTGGTGCGGCGACCACTACGATCACTGGTCCCCAGGGAAATTCCGCCACCGCGACCGGAGCAGGCATTGCCGGCAAGACGACCGTGGGTGGTACGACTTACTTTGGCGCTGCGGGAGGAGGGACCGTCAATACTTCAAACGGACTCTCTGCCAGTGGTGCCGGACAGGTCAGCGGATCAGTCGCGCAGACACAGACCGGTGCGCAGTACAACACCCAGTCCAGCGGGGCGATCACTACGAATACCGGCGTCGACGCGTATGGCAGTCGCAACACGAGTGGCAGCGTCAATCAGAATGCCGATGGCTCTGTGAGCGGCGTCCGGTCTTCCTCGACTGCGATTCAGGGAAATAACGGTTACGCGAACGTGCAACACAACAGCTCCGGCACTGCCACCGGAAATGGTACGGGCACCTACAATGGTTCCACCACAGTCGATTCGAGTAAAGGATCGGCTGCGGTCAGTACCACAGCGGGCGATGGTCAGGTCAGTTCGACAGTGACCACGCAGAACGGTTCCAAGACCGGCACCCTGGGAGATGGCCAGGTGGGCCAGGGGTCGTCTACAGCCAGCAGTCGTCAAGCGACGGGCAGTCAACAGGGCTCTTACCGGGCCAGCCGTCAGAAGAGTGCTGCGAATTCGCGGTACAGTCAATCCTCAAGTCAGCAGATTGCCTCGGGCCTGCAGAGCATGCAGAAGAACTGGGAACAGCTCAGCCAGAAGATGAACCGTTCTTCCCAGGCGGCAGCCGCACAGCGTAATACGCGGACTTACTCACAACAGCGTCCGACGTCCGGCTATTCACGGAGTTCAGGATACGGTTCGAACTACTCGAGCCGGAATGCAGCAAGTTCCCGCGGCAGTTCCTCTTATTCGAGAGGCAGTGCTTCTCCGGGAAGTGGCCGGGGTTCTTCAGGTCGATCCCGCGGTGGTCGCAGATAAGCGAAACTGATATCAGCGGATCAACGGGCCTTTGTTCTCAACCGAACAGAGGCCCGTTTTTTTTGTCTGTGAAAAGAAATGACTTAAATACTGCGGGCTTCCCAGAAAAAAACGTTACAATGATTCTTGCAGTTCTGTTTAAACTACAGGAGTGACAATTCCAGCGGTCAGGTTCCTGCGCGCTAATCTGACTGTCACCTCAAACCGGCAGGCGACCATGGTGAAGCAGAAACGATTTCTGATCGGTGTCAGTGAGATCATCACTATCCTGGTGATTCTCGCCATCCTGGCCATGCTGATCATTCCGGAAACGAAACAGATTGTTAACGGGGGACACAGAGAACGTTTTCGCAATCAACTGAAACTGGTAGGCCTGGCTTGCCATGAATACCAGTCGGAGTATGGTTGCCTGCCCCCTGTTGTCATTTCGGACGAGAGAGGCAGGTCGATTCACAGCTGGCGGGCGATTCTGCTTCCCTGGCTGGAATCGCGGGGGAGGACAGAGCCACCAGCTTTTGTGTATTCTTTCAACGACCCCTGGTTCAGCCCTGCAAACCGGCAGGCGGCACTGGATAACCCCGATCTCTATACCATGCTGGTCACCACTGACGGCAGAGAGGTTGTTCAGAAATCAAAATTAGCAGCCGTGATCGGCGCGCAGACTTACTGGAGCCCCTCTGGTGAATGCCGTCGTCTGCCACTGGAGGCGAATCAGGATGAACGTCACATTCTGCTGCTGGAAATCCCCAATCTGTACGGTGCATGGAGCCAGCCCAATGACGTCACCCTGGACGAGGTGCTGACACTCAGTAAGAATCAGCAGTTTGAACCGAATGGTGCACACGTTTTATTTGATGACGGCAGTGTCACCTGGTTCGCTCCTGAAGCACTGACCGAGGCGAATTTACGCCGCCTGCTCTGTCCGTTTGACACAACCAAATAAAGCGGCTTGTTTTCGTCGCAGAGATTGTCTCGAGTGAGGATACTTTCCCTTCTCAGAGCGATATCTGCTATACTGATCTGAGACGGATTATCCAATCTGTTGTGGGGAGACCATATCTGTGCTTACTCACAGTTCCTTGAGAGACAGAGCCTGACGCTGATGAAGTTTCCGCTGCATCGCTTCGAAATAGAAACCAATTCCGAGAGACAACTCGCGGGGGAAGTGCAACGGGAACTCCTGAGTGTACCGAAGATTGTAAAACAGGAATTCTCGGAGCAGGAATGGTTTGCTTTTCGACTGGTCCTGGAAGAGTACGTGGTGGAACTTTTAAAAGAGAGGCGATCCGCCGCCCTCCGTTCCCGGCACGGAATAGCGGGAAGCTGTCAGCTGAGCGTCCTGTTTGAGCAGAGACAGATTTTGATCTCTTTTAACGGACAGGAAAAAGTACTGCAGTATCCGGAAGATGGTCCGGTGGTTTCGTAAGGGGCAGACGGGGAAGTGAAATATCACAGTCAGCTCAAATGGTGTTTATTGCTCTTACTTCTGCTGGGAGGAGCGGTCTTTTTCCGGTACTTCACTGATGATCCGCTGACAGCCGCCAAAACACAACTGAGTGCAAAAGGCTATAAAGTCAAGGCAATTCACTACTCCAATCCCATCGACGACTCGCTCGGGAAACTTAAAAAGATTCTCAACAGGGAATCACTCAGAGTGACCTGCATCGAATGGTATACTCCCCGGGAATCCCTGGAAATCAAGGAAGAACTTGACAGGCTTGCTCCCTATATAGAAACACTCCAGTGTGGCTTAACCAAAGTCTCCGACCAGGATGCCCTGATCCTCGGAAAGATGCATCAGTTGAAAAACCTGCAGGTTTATGGCCCGGACCTGTCGGCGCGGGGAGTCTCGCAGCTCTCTCAGCTGAAGCACCTGACCTGGCTGGAACTTTATGCGCCGCAAGCGACCGACGAATCACTCCGCTGGTTAGAGGAGAATGATCAATTAAGCTGGCTCTATCTGTCTGATTCCCAGGCAGGAACTGCAACCATGCAACGCATTGCCCATCATCGAGAGATGGTGCGTCTCGATTTGCAGGGAACCAGGATTGAATCTTCTGACCTGCAATATCTAACGGGCTTTCCTCGACTACACATGCTGGAATTAAACAGGACCTTCATTGATGATCGGGCTGCGGCTTATCTCGGTCAGATGCAGTCTCTCGGCACACTCTATTTGAGTGAGACGGAAGTGGGTGACGAGGTCTGCCGGTCACTTGCGGAACTTCCTGAGTTGACATCATTAAAACTCGACGACACCCTGGTGACTGATCAGGGTGTGCAGGCTCTGCTGGAAGGTCGTGCCCCACTGAAAGATCTTTCGTTGCGGCGTTGTGAAGTCACTGCCAAAGCATTCATGGAGGCCAGATCCTGGCCTGCCCAACTGGAGACCCTGTCAGTCCGTGGGACGGCGATTAATGGGAAAGAGATTCTGGCAATAATCGAGAGTCATCCGTCTCTGATCATTGTCGGCTATAATCAGCGTGATACCGACTCAGAAATTATTGAACAAATCGATGCAATGCTTGAGAAACGCCGCGTGCATAATCAAAACCGCAGATAAGACGTTTGACGGCATTACCAGTCAACCAGCTAACAAAACATAAGGAGCCTGAGCATGTATAAGCCTCTCGCAATTTTTTTCCTGGTCCTTGGCCTGTCACTGATCAATACTTTTTCAACTTCAGCAAAGTTTCAGGCTCCCCAGCTTCCCAAAGAGGTGGCTACGATCAGTGTGGTTCAGACTCCCGATGGTCCCCAGCTGAAAATACAGGCGGGTGATCTGGTCTGTACGACAAAGGAACTGAAAGCGCAACGAAAAAAAGAAGAACCATGGACCGTGAAACCGGTGGGGGGCCAGGTTGAAATGCGGCGTGGTGATAAAGTCAATCAAGGCCCCATCATCAAAGTATTAATCCGTTTCTAAGTCAGACAAAGGAACCAAGGATGTTCAAAGCCAAATCGATCTTAGTCCTGATGAGTTGTCTGCTCCTGATGTGTGCACTTCCCACCTCGGAAGGAAACCAGAAACCGAAAGGCGGGAATGAACTGGTCCGTCTGCGTGCGGTTCAGACCAGTGCCGGTCCGCAGTTGGAGATTAAGGCTGGTGACTTTACCTGTACCACTTCACTATTGACGGTCCGCCGAAAACAGGGGCAGCCGTTTACGGTCAAGCCGGGCAATGGCAAAGTGCAGGTGCATCGCGGGGGAACCATCTCGGAAGCGGGACAGATTGAAATCGCACTGCGATTTTAAGTCATGGCCAGCAGCAGTCTGTGCCAGGTCGCGTTTCTTAATTCGGATGGGAAATACCAAAGACGTTTCAACCGGGGCTAACGCCCTGCGGCTAATTGGCTTTACTGCTGTTGAAGTCCTGAAAATAAGAGTAACAGCAGCCCCTCGGCCACGGTGGATACTTACATAGCTAACGCTGTCGACCTCATGATCACACCGAAAACCATTAAATAAACGCTACCTGGAAGAGTTAATCGGTGACACTGCCTGCTTCGACGGTGGAGTGTTCCTCTGTCAGGAATTCCATCTTGCCGCTTTTGACGTCGTAGAGAGCACCGACGACCATTACCTTGCCGGCCTGAACCAGATCCCTGATGACCTCGCTGCGTACGGAGATCTCGTGCACGCTGCGGTAGACGTTGCGGCGGGCAACTTCGTCGACGAACTGCTCGCGCTCTTCGGGGCTCATTTCATCCAGGTGCTCACACGCTTCTTCATCGACGCAGGGGACGACTTCGTGCACGATGGAATCGAGGTGCGCACAGCCCGTGACCTGAGTGGGATCGCTGTGATCGCACATCAGCTGTACGGTGGAAGCGACGGCACCACAGCGGGTATGCCCCAGCACCAGTACCAGTTTGACTCCTTCGACCGAGACGCCATATTCGATACTGCCCAGGGATTTATTACCGATCACATTGCCGGCAACGCGGACGCTCAGGATATCCCCGATGCCCAGATCGAGAACCAGTTCCGCAGGTACGCGTGAATCGATACAGCTCAGGACGACCGCCAGCGGGTGCTGTTCCCCTGCTGTCGCGTTGACCTGATGACCGAGATCGCGAGAGAGCCGATTTCCGGTATGGAAGCGTTCGTTGCCATCCTGGAGAATCTTGAGCACTTGTGCGGGAGTGATCTGGTCTTTGAGATCACGGGTGGAATAGTCGGCAAACTGAATTTCATCATGCAGTTGATACTTGCGTTTGAAGCCGCGCAGGTTGACCGAGATGCCGCGTGCAGGGCCGATCTTGGTTTTGAATTCCTGAATCAGACTCAGAATATCCGGGTCGATGTAATCGGTATTGCTGGCGTCGATCAGCATCTTGCTGCCGGACTCTGCCTCATTAAAGATCTGGTCCAGAGCCGCCCGGTTCAGGAAGCTGACCTGGTTGGCCAGTTCGATATGCAGGACATCGCCGCCGGCATGTGTTTCGAGAATACGGCGAATGGGCTGACGCAGGCTGCTGTTCAAAATGAAGAGCAGACTGACTCCCAGGCCGATCAGAATTCCGATCAGCAGGTCGGTGAAAACAATGGAAAGCAGCGTGATGATGAAGGGGAGGAACTGATAGCGTCCCTCAGACCACATCTGTTTGAAGAGGGTAGGACTGGCGAGTTTGAAACCGGTGACCAGCAGAATCGCCGCCAGCGCTGCCAGCGGAATCAGATTCATATACATGGGGAGCAACGCGACCGCGATCAGCAGCAGGACCCCATGGAAAATACAAGAGATTTTGGTTTTGGCTCCCGAGTTGACGTTAACCGAACCACGGACAATCACCGAGGTCACCGGCAGACCACCAATCAGGCCGGAGACCATGTTGCCAACCCCCTGAGCCACCAGTTCGCGGCTCGGCGGGGAGTTGCGGTTTTCAGGGTCCAGTTTGTCGACCGCTTCCAGGTTGAGCAGCGTTTCCAGTGATGCCACGATGGCAATCGTCGCGCCTGCCAGATAGACGGCGGGATTCAGTAACTGCGAAAAGTCGGGGAAGGTCAGGAAGGTTAATAGATCTTTAGCCGACTCAGCGACTGGGATCTGCACCATGTGACTGGCTTCAATCGCCCAGGGGCCTCCGAGTCGCTGGAACAGCAGGTGCATGGCCACGCCCAGTAGAACTACAATCAGCGGACCGGGGATCACCGAGTTCTTCAACAGCTTGACCCGTCCCCAGACGACGAGCAGTAGAATTGAGGTCAGCCCGACGGCAGCGGCTCCGAAATGGAAGTCCCCTTCGAAGACGGTCAGCAATTCGGAAAAGGTGTTCTGCTTGTCCGGCTGGGTGAAGGACATTTCCCCTTCCGGGTCGGTATCGTGGCCGACAACGTGGGGAATCTGTTTCAGAATCAGAATCACACCAATGGCGGCCAGCAGGCCTTTAATCACACTCGAAGGGAAAAACGCCGAGAGTGAACCGGCACGAACCACTCCCAGAATGATCTGAATCACGCCGCCGACCATGACGGCCAGCAGGAATGCTTCAAACGATCCCAGGGTGGCGATCTGCGCAACGACGATGGCTGTCAAACCGGCAGCAGGCCCACTGACGCTGGTACTTGATCCACTGATGGATCCGACGACCAGACCGCCGACAATACCGGCCAGCAGCCCTGAGAAGAGGGGGGCTCCGGATGCCAGGGCGATCCCCAGGCAGAGCGGCAGAGCCACAAGAAACACAACGAGACCTGAGGTCAGGTCACGGGGTAAGTACGAAAGCGGATACCCAGCGGCGCGCGCATCATTCATAGCAGTCAACTCAAACTCAAAAACTCGGTTGGCGGGTAATTTGCGGAAGCGGCCCCGTCTTTCCAGCTTCTGAGAGCCAGGTGACAGACAACTTTCCGCAGCGATGCTTCAGAACGAGTCCTGAAAGCATCTGACCGGGCTCGGAAGAGCGGTAGTCATGGGGTTTATTATATGATCCAAACTCGTTTTACAATCGGAATTTAGCTTTTTCTCTGAATTTGAACTGCAGAACTTTTTTGCCCCTTTAAATCTGAGCTGTTTGTCTATAACTAGACAGATTTCGGAGGCTACTGCCTGAAAGATCCACGTTTTTTGATCCGAGCTGTATTTTGCCGTGCTAAGTCATTCCTTGATATAAGTTTACAACATTTTTGCACAAAGAAACACCTGTTCTCTCTCAGTTTCCATTTCGGTCCCCTGCAGGAAAGTGTCCCCCATGCATCAATTCAAACTGATATCACTGTCGCTTGTTTTTATGTTCGGATTCACGGTGAGTGCCACCAGTGCGGATCAGACACTCCTCAATCAGAGCTGGTCCCAGTGGCGCGGCCCGCAGCGGAATGGCACGCTTTCCGGAACGACTCTGCCTGATTCACTGAGTGAACAAAGTCTGAAATTACGGTGGGAGCTCCCTCTGAGTCCGGGGTATTCGGGACCGATTGTGACCGCGGACCGGGTGTTCGTGACGGAGACCGTCAATGAGGAGACCGAAGTCGTCCGGGCCCTGGATCGTCAGACCGGCAAGGAACTCTGGAAACAGTCCTGGCCCGGTGCGATCAGTGTTCCCTTTTTCGCGAAAGCGAACGGGGACTGGATCCGCGCCACACCCGCGTTCGATGGAGAGCGATTGTATGTCGCAGGCATCCGGGACGTCCTGGTCTGCCTGGATGCGGCCAGTGGCAGCATTCTCTGGCGGCTCGACTTTGTGGAGCAGCTCAAATCTTCGCTGCCCTCATTCGGCTTTGCTTCATCTCCCCTCGTGACTGATGAGGCAGTTTATGTGCAGGCCGGTGGCGGCTTCTGTAAGGTCAACAAATTGACGGGGGAAGTCATCTGGCGTGTGTTGGAAGACGGGGGCGGCATGTTCGGCAGCGCGTTCTCTTCTCCTTGCCTGGCGGAACTGGATGGCGTGCTGCAGATTCTGGTTCAGACCCGGACGACACTGGCGGGTGTCGATCCGGAATCGGGTCAGGTGTTCTGGGAACAGAAGATCCCCGCCTTTCGTGGCATGAATATTCTGACGCCGGCTGTTGTGAACAACACCGTCTTTACCAGCAGCTATGGCGGACGTTCGTTTCTGTTTGACATCACCCGCAACGATGGAAAGTGGCAGGTCAAGGAACTCTGGTCGAATGCGATTCAGGGTTACATGTCATCGCCGATCATCCTGGACGGGTACATTTACCTGCATTTGAAAAATCAACGTTTTACCTGTCTCGATCTGAAAACCGGGAAAGCGTTCTGGACAACAGCCCCATACGGTAAATACTGGAGCATGGTCACCGATGGTCAGAAGATTCTGGCGTTGGATCAGAAAGGGGAACTGCTGTTGATCAAAGCCAGTCCCAAGAAATTCGACCTGCTTGATCAGCGGAAAGTCGCCGACGACTCCTGGGCATACCTGGCTGTCAGCGGTAAGGATCTGTTGATCCGTGACCTGAAGCAGCTCTCTGTTTACCAGGCAGAGTCGGACAGTCCGAAGAATTAAGAGGTTAGCATGAGCGTTCCTGAAATTCGTATCCGCCAGTTGAATGAGGCTCCTCTGAAAGAGGATGGAGACTTTGTTTTGTACTGGATGATCGCCAACCGCCGCACCCGTTTCAATTTCAGCCTGGAGCGGGCGGTCGAACTGGCGAAGGGTCTGGATAAACCGCTGGTCGTCTTTGAAGCCTTGCGCTGCGGTTACCGCTGGGCCAGCGACCGGATGCATCGCTTTGTGCTGCAGGGCATGGCGGATAACCGAGCGAACTTTGAAGAGACTGTGGCGACGTACTACTATTATGTGGAACCCGAGGCAGGTCATGGATCTGGACTGCTGGAGGCACTGGCTGACAAAGCGTGCGCGATTGTTACTGATGATTTTCCCTGCTTCTTTTTGCCGCGGATGCTGGACCACGTGGCCCCGCGCTTGCCCGTCAGCCTGGAAGCCATCGATTCCAATGGACTGCTGCCTCTGCGGGCTGCGTCCCAGACTTATCCCACGGCGTATGCATTTCGTCGCTTCCTGCACAAGGAACTGCCGCCCCACCTGCTGGAGATGCCTAAGACGAATCCCCTGGCCCGTATTAAACTGCCCGAACTGAAATCGCTGCCCAAAGAGATTCTCGATCGCTGGCCGATGGCGACCGATGAACTGCTGACCGCCACGCCTGAAGTACTGGCGGACCTGCCCGTTGATCACAGTGTTGGTCCAGCATCCTTTGACGGCGGTGAAGAAGCAGCACTCAAAGCGCTGCGGCGTTTCTTCGATACCCGCTTCAAACGCTACGCGGACGAACGAAACCTGCCTGAAGAAGAAGTGACCAGCGGGCTCTCCCCTTACCTGCACTTCGGTCACATCTCGACACATGATGTGTTTGATTCCATCGCCCGCCGGGAAGAGTGGTCGGTCGAAAAAGTGATGGATCAGAAGCCGTCGGGCAAACGAGCCGGGTGGTGGCAGATGAGTGAGACGGCGGAAAGTTTTCTGGATGAACTGATCACCTGGCGGGAGCTGGGTTACAACATGTGCTGGCAGCGGGATGACTACGACCAGTACTCTTCCCTGCCCGACTGGGCGCAGACCACGCTCGACGAGCACGCGTCCGATCCGCGCGAGCATACTTACTCGCTGGAAGAGTTCGAACAGGCGAAAACACATGATCCCCTCTGGAACGCAGCCCAGACGCAACTGGTGACCGAAGGCCGTCTGCATAATTACATGCGGATGCTGTGGGGCAAGAAAATCCTGCACTGGTCGGACTCTCCTCAGGACGCGCTCGAGATCATGATCGAACTCAACAACAAGTATGCGGTCGATGGGCGGAATCCGAATTCGTATTCCGGCATCTTCTGGTGCCTGGGCCGTTACGATCGTGCCTGGGGTCCCGAGCGGGAGATCTTTGGGAAGATCCGCTACATGACCAGTCAGAACACGGCCCGCAAATTCAGCGTCGATGGCTACCTGGAACGCTACGGGAATCAGAAACGCCAGGGGGCGTTATTCGATTGAAGTTTACGGCAGCCCTGCACTACACTGACTCTCTGTCAGCCTAATCAATAACGTTTGTCAGTGCACAAGACCAGGGAGCCCGGCGGTGGCCAGAGATCTTTTTCAGGGAACGGTGCCTTATTACGTGCGGTATCGCGTGCCCTACCCCGAAGAACTGCTCACCCGAATCCGGGATCGGGCTGCGATCTCCGGAGACGGCTGCCTGCTGGACCTGGGCAGCGGCACCGGTGAAATTGCCTTGAGACTCGCTCCGCACTTCCGGGCGGTCACTGCTGTCGAGCCGGACGAGGCGATGCGAACCGCCGGCATACAGAAGATGCAGGATCAGCAGATTCGGAACGTAGAGTGGCTGCCTCAGATGGCGGAAGAATTTACTGCAGGGGACGATACTTTCGAACTGGTGTCAATCGGGGCCGCCTTCCACTGGATGGATCGCCCGCGTCTGGCCCGACGAATACGAGAGTGGCTGGTTCCGGGACAACCGCTGGTCATCCTGGGCTACACCAGTATCTGGAGCGGAACTGCTGAGTGGCTCCGACTGGTGCGGGAAGTTCTGCAGCGCTGCCTGGGAGAAAAACGGCGTGCAGGTTCGGGCAATTATCCCGAACTGGCTCAGCCTCACGAACAGGTTCTGCTGGAGGCCGATTTCCAGTTCGAGGAAATCAAATACCAGCACGCACAAGAGTGGACTCTCGCCGACCTGATCGGCAATCTAAATTCCACATCCTTTGCCTCCCCCGCGGTACTGGGTGAGAAACGGCAAGCGTTCGAAGCCGACCTGCGACAGACGCTCCTCGCTTACGACTCCAGTGGCTCCTATACCGAAGAGATGACGTTTTACGCCCTGCTGGCATGGCCGTGTAGAACTTACCGCTGACGATATCCGTGATACAGATTCAGTAGGCGATAGTCTTCAGCCTGTCTGATCTGTTCGACGGTGATCTCTGCCAATTTGGACAGCAGCAGAGCACCGCCCGTGAACAGTATTCCGCGTGTTTTCTGTTTCGGCTTTTCAGTCATTGCTTCTAAAGCTTTCTCTTCTGCTATATGTCCGAAGAACTCCCGTAGCAAACGGTCTTCGTCTTCTGAAATGGAAGACGGATTTGAAGGAAGAAATGGAGCAATGTTAGTTTGAGAGAGCAGGATGTGCCCATTCGTCAGGTGATTTTGTTTCTGCTCTGTGTTTTCCGGTTCAGAAACGGCAACCAGCGGTGTGACTAAGGCCGGCGGTGCGGGTAACTCGATCGTTCCCAGTTCGTAAATACTTCCCTGCTTTTCGGTTGCAGAAACGAGAGAACAGGTCAGTCCCCAGATGACGACGGTGAATAACAGCTGACGCATGGCAGGCCCCCTTTCCGGTTCGATAAGTGAACGCGTTCCTTCAGCCGCGGTTCTTATCAGAACGAAGCCCATGTGTCGAGGCCTTTTGTCCAGTGCCGCTCAGTAAATGGGCCAGATGCCGGGGGTGGCGAGTTCGAGCACATGGTCATCGGGATCGCGGAAGTAGAGACTTTCGCCGCCGCGGGGCCAGCTCATGCGGCTGATAATTTCCACGCCTGCAGAGACGAGGCGTTCTTCCCATTTTGCGAGGTCGTCCCGTTCGATGGCGAAGGCGAAGTGGACCGGGCCATCACCATCGTGTGGTGGAATCACACCCCCTTCGAGATGGGCAGCGGTATGCGTGGCGCCCCGTTTGAAGATCAGAAACACGCTGCGGTCGCCGGCATTCATCGCGCAGAACCGCTGGTCCTCCGCCATGATTTCGAATTCAAACAACTGCCGATAAAAGTCGACCGCGGTCTGCAGGTCATCCACGTAAATCGACGTCTCCAGTACGCCATGCACTTTCACTCTGGTCTCTCCTCTCAGGCTGCCTGACTCTGTGCTTCCGCTTCATAACGCAGGATATCACCGGGCTGACACTCCAGGTATTCACAGATCTTTTCCAGCGTCGCGAAGCGAATCCCTTTGACTTTTCCTGACTTGAGCAGCGATAGATTCTGCTCGGTAATCCCCACATGTTTCGCCAGATCGCGTGAGGTGACTTTGCGTCGGGCCAGCATGACATCCAGTGTTATATAAATTCGCATCGATTCCTGCTTCGCTCGCTAAAACTCGTGTTAAGCTCTGATTCTACTATAGCTGAATTCCCGGCGGGTCACCAGACGTCTAAATGATCTGGGCGTGTTCTTCCGCGATCAGACTGGCCCGCTTTAACAGATTCGCCAGCAGAAAGATGAGTGCTCCAACTCCCGCCAGGATGAACTGATTCGAACCGATGCTGATCGCCAGCATTCTCTGTCCGGGCGGATTATGCATCGTCAATACCACACTGAGCGCCGCGCCGCAGATGGGAGATAATAAAGCAGAGCCCATCAGCCCCAGGGCAAAACGTTTCAGCAGCCGACTGTTTTGTGTGCCCAGATAATCTTCGGCACAACAGGCTTTGAGAAAACGACGTAGCGAAATCAGCCCCCAGTACGTGGGTGCGATCAGCAGGGCAGAGAGTAAAACCATGCCCACTTTAGTTGATACCGGCAGCGGAAAAGGAATGGCCTGGACAGGAATCCTGCCATTCTGTTTCGCGATCAGGTCGGCACAAAACCAGACCCAGATTAAAAATGCGGGCATCACCCAGAGGGACAGAGCACACAGATAATACAGAATACGGCAAATGACACTGGTACGATCTTTACGAGCCATCTCAGGAATCCTTTCCAAAGGGTTTTAATGTAAGACGGCGAATTTTTATCGTTTTACGATAAACAGCACAACCCCGGTTTTTGAGATTTCGGGATCGATTCCACTTCCCGCCGCTCTAATTCCCCTGCGACAGCCAGCCTCCCGGCTGTGGTGTCGCGGTGGACTGCGTATCGCGGTACCAGGCTTTGAGCTGCTTGAGCATTTTCGCAGCCTGAGCAGGTTCGGTTTTCTGCAGGTCCTCTTTCTCGCCCGGATCGCGATCGAGGCGATAGAGTTCGACCTTTTCATTTTCGAAGGTGCCTGGTTTCGCACGGGGATGCTGCACAACCAGTTTCCAGGGACCGTCCCGCATCGCTTCTGCGCGACCGCCCCGATTCGAAAGTGAGGCCCAGAACAGCGGACGCGGCGGGAGCGATTTCTGTTCAAACAGAACCGGAGAGAGATCGACGCCATCCAGGGGACGCTCCCGGGGCGGAGTCACCTGGGCGATTCCCAGCAGGGTCGGCATGACATCGATGCTGATCGCAGGGACGTCCGAGACGGCGCCCGCCTCAATCTTACCAGGCCACCAGGCGATGGCGGGCACGCGATGGCCGCCTTCATAAACCGAACCTTTGGCACCCCGTAGCGTGGGACTACCACTCGGGAAATCACGCGAGGGACCATTGTCCGAGAAGAACAGCACGAACGTATTTTTATCGAGTCCCGATTTCACGAGGAACTCACGAATCTGCCCTACGCCTTCATCGACGGGGAGCGTCATCCCTTTGAACTTCTCGATGCGTTCCCCTTCATGGGCCGGCTTCCAGCGTTTCCAGCCTTCGGCTTCGGTGCGACGAACCGGATCGCCGGGAACCTGGACCGGATTGTGAATCGCTTCATGTGCCAGGTAGAGGCAGAAGGGACGGTCCTGATTGTCCTTGATGAACTGCAGGGCGTACTGGTTGATCAGGTGCGTCGAGTAGCCGGGTTCCTCGGTCTCCTTGCGTCCGTGCCACCAGTCGTGTTTGACGTGGTCTCCCACATGACTGATGAAATCAATATTGCCGCTGTGATAACCGACGAAGGTATCGAACCCGTGATTGTCAGGATGATACTCTGCGGAATTGTGCGGGTAGCCCTGGTGCCATTTCCCGATCAGGCCGGTCTGGTAACCTGCCTGTTTCAACAGTTCGGCGAAGGTGTTTTCGCTGCGTTTCAAACCTTTCAGATGCTCGGGATGATCGCTGACCGGATGGATGACCGCTTCAATGCCGGCCCGCTGCTGATAGCGACCGGTGAGCAGACCGGCCCGCGTGGGCGAACAGACGGTGCCTGAAGAATGAAAGTCGGTCAGCTTCAGGCCTTCCGCTGCCAGCCGATCGATCTCGGGAGTTTTAAAGTAGGGATTGCCGAAACAGCTGACTCCGGCATAGCCCATATCGTCGACCATAATCACGATCAGATTGGGGCGATCTCCCGGCGTCCGCGGGGCTGCGGCTGTGGTGCTTCGTAGAGCAGACAGGGAGAGACAGAGCGTCAACAGGCACAGACTTAAGATACGCATCCCGGAATTGAGCACGATTCGATTCCTCTTTGATTACAGGTAGAAACGGGAAGATCAGGCGGGTCGCGCATCGATTATAACAGACGCGAGAGGAAAAGCACGGTTGCACTCCCAGACCCTGCTATGACAGTCTGACCGGCGTCCTTTGAAATCTGAAATTTCTGCTTGCGTTCCTGCAAACAATTCAGGACGATTGTACTTCAGATCAGTCGATCCAATTTCATTTCTTATCATTCTGGATCTCTTAGCTGGCGGGACCAAATCATGATTCAATTCCAGTGTGAACACTGTTTTCAGGAATACAAAGTCCGCGACGACCGCGCGGGGCAGACTCTCAAGTGCAAATCCTGTGGAGAGCGGATGCAGGTTCCGGCAGGTGAGGATGACCTGCTGGACGATTTCTACGAGGACGATGAGGAAGTCTACGAACGCCAGGCCCGGCCGGCGCGTAAAAAGGCGTCATCCAAAGGGGGCAAACAGAAAAAGCAGTCGGGGAGCAGCGCGAATTCTCCGGTGACCATGATTGCTGGTATCGTGGCCTTCGTGGTGATGTTCTTTGTCTCTTATACGCTGGTCCGTTCCCTGATGGGAGGGGGAGAACCGGAAGAGATCGCACAGCCGCACCAGGAACTGGCTCCCGCGGGAGTGACACCAGCGCCCGCCCCCGCGCCTGTCGAGGAAAAAGCCGACTCAGAGCCCCCGGCGAAACCGATGGAGGTCGCACAATCCAAACCGGTGAGCGGTCAACCGGCGGCGAAGAAAGCGACGCCGGCTCCTGCGAAACCGAAACCCCAGCCCGAACCGGAGCAGAAGTGGACGTCCCTCGTCGATCCGCCGCTGGTGACCGCGGAGTGGCCGGAATCGTCACGTTTGAAAATTGATCTGAAGAATGCGGAAGAAAAACTGGTCGTCCCCAGCGGTTCCGGCCCGGTAGTCGCTGTGCAGTATAAGAACCGCAGTCTCTATCACTTTGACATCTGGAACCTGGCGACGGAAAAGAAAATCGGTGAGATCTCGATCACGCCTCCCCAGGAATGGATGATCCTGACGCCCAAATTCAAACTCAGTGCAGACGGGAAATATCTGCTGCTGAATATTACCGAACGTACATCGAAAATCCCCAAGCTGGTCTGCTGGGATACCACGACCGGGAAAATCGTTTCTGAATGGCAGATTGATGCGCCCGGCAGCGTGGTCTCTTTATATGAAATCTGTGGGAACAATGCCGCGTTCGTGCAGTTGATCCGCAAAGACGGGGGCAAATACAAAACGATTCTCAAACGCTGGGACCTGCAGACCGGGAAACTCGAACAGGAAAGCGAGATCAAATCCAGTGAGTTCGCGAGCCACAGTTACCTGGTCAGTCCGGGAGGCAACTACCTGGCGACCAACACGAGTAACAAAGTTTTCTTCTATGATCTGCGCACGCTGAAACTGATCTATCTCATGGAGCTGGATGGTCACCTGGATCCCCGTGCGAAATACTATTCGCTGCAGGCCCTGGATTTTTCGCGGGACGGGAAACAACTGGGGATGCTGGTCACCGAATCGGGAAAAACCGAGATCTGGCTGGTGAACCTGGAAGACGGCAATCCGGAACGGGCGTTCGAAATAGCCGGCAACCTGAGTGATCAGTTCAGTCAGCCTTCCTACGAAGGGAACAAGCTGGAACTGACCCCGTCCGGCAGAAGTTTTCTGCTCTACGGTGCCCTGCTCGTCGATCGCGAGAGCCGGCGCAGCGTATGGGTCCTCGAACCGCCGCCGAACGTGATTATCCGCCGGCCCCTCTACCTGACTCCCCATTATCTGTTTGCGAACACCGACAGTGCACTGACCGATGACAAGGGGCGTCTGCGACTTAACCGCAAACCTCAACTGGTGACGGTACCTCTGCCGGAGAAACAGATCACCGATGGTCTGGCTGCTTACCAGAGCGAGTCGGATGCGCTTCTGAGGACCGGCTCGAAAGTCAGTATCAATGTCAACGTGGTGAATATCAAATTCGGCAAGGAAGACGAAGTCAAAGAAGTTCTGCAGGAAGTGCTCAAGGATCGCCTGGAAGCAGATGGTTTCGAAGTGGCGGAAGACCAGCCACTGATCTTCCAGATGGAATACCAGGAACAGGAAGGAAACAAACTGCAGATGTCGAAACGGGGCCGGCCTTCACCCGGGAATCCGCTGGGCCGCACTCCCACCGGAGAAACACTGCAATCGACGGCAGCCGCGTTCAAGCTGTCGTGGGTGCAGAAGTCTCCCAAGCGCACGCTGTGGACGAAACAGGTGCTGGTCAATCCCCGCTTTCTGATTCTCCGCAATGCCACCGAACAGGAGGCCCGCGAGCAGATGTTTGAGGGACTGCAGAACCGGTTGATGGGAGAACTGATCCCCTACTTCATCCCGAAAGAAAAAGGGCTCTCGATGCTGCCCGGCGAGACACAACTGCCGGAGTAATCCTTCACTTTCCGACTCATTGTGCTTCATCCATCACGGTTCAACCGAGACTTCTCTTGAAAGCGGTATTGAACTGCGCGTGATACTCGGATTACAATACAGGACATGCACATCCATTAATAAAATGGTGCACTGAATTAGTCTCTGTATTCAATTGAAGGATGATTCCATGCGTAAACTGGTATACGGCTTGATTTGTGGTCTGTTCATCATGGGACTCGGAACCGACGCGGAAGAAATCCAGACGGCGCGTGCCGACGATGCGGACAAATGCGAAAGCAAGCCGGCCGATGAAAAGGATCTGGAAGGTGAGAAGCGACTCAGCAAGTTCATGCACGAAAAACTGACCAGCTCGCAACTCGTACTCGAAGGACTGATGATCGAGGATTACGAGAAGATGCAGAAGGGGGCCAAACGCATGATCGAGATGAGTAACGCCACCGAATGGCAGGTGGTCGAGGGACCCATCTTTGCCCGTCAGAGTGAAGAGTTTCGTTCCGCCGCCAAGCAGGTGATTAAATTCGCCAAAGAGAAAAACATCGACGGCGCCTCACTCAGTTACCTGCACCTGACAATGACCTGCATCAACTGCCATAAGAAGGTCAACAAAGTGCTGATCTCGCAGCGTTAAGCTTTCATAACACATAAAAAACAACGGGACCTGTGAAGCGAATTCACAGGTCCCGTCAGATCAATGCAAGTGATCCTCACAGTGCTACTTTTCAGTAGACGCTGTCTTCTCGGATGGTTTCGCGGGCGTGATGCGAATCACGCGACCTGCGACATGTTCATCGCCGTCCATCTCGACCGTGCGGATCCGCAGCAGATGCGTGCCCGACTTCAGACCGTCGGGCAGCTTGGCCTGCCAGAGATGTGTTGAGTTCTTGGCCTTGGGGAGATTGCGATAAGATTTTCCTTCGACGCCGTTCTCCGTTTCGGACAGCTTCTTGAAGCTGGGATCGATGGCGACAATCCGCTCCATGGGAGCCCAGCTGCCGGACTCACCAATCTGCATTTCCACCTTCGATTTTTCCGAACCGTTAAACACGTTGACCATCACGTTGGTTTCCGCGACCTGATCGACGGTGACCGCTTCAGGGGCGATGATATTCATCTGGTATTTCGCAGCACGACCGGCGGCTCGAAAGTCCAGGTTATATTCTTTGCCGTCAAAGGTAATGATGGAATAACCGTTGGGAGCACCGTCGGCCATCATCGTATGCGGAATACCCCGTTCATCCGGAGCACCGGACCACCAGCTGCCGCTGACGGTTACGTTGATGATGTGATGGTGCGGCTTGGCGCCCCGCCAGCCATCTTCTTTAGTGATGAAGCGGTGTTCGTGATGATGGGTATGACCGGAAATGGACATACAGAAGGGACGTTTTTCGATCAGGCGATACAGGTCCTGGCGATCTTCGACGCCGACCAGCGGGATGTGCATCATCAGGACAACCAGCTGATCTTCGGGAATCTGCTGCAGATCGTTCTTGACGAATTCGATCTGCTCTTTGCCGAGACCACCCTGGTATTTGCCCTTCTTCTTTTTATTCTTTTTGGTTTCATCGGTGACGATCCATTCGATGTCGTCCAGCACGATGAAATGCACGGTGCCGTAATCGAAGGAGTAATAAGAGGGACCGAAGGCCCGCTCGAATGTTTCATCGCTCAACCTATCGTTGGGGGCATCGTAGTTGATGTCGTGGTTGCCGATAACGTTGTACCAGGGAATCCCCAGGAGAGCGATGCCCCGTGCCTGCGATTCGAACAGCGACAGATCGTCAAACAGAATGTCGCCCAGCGTGACGCCGAACGAAGCATCGGTGCCGACGAGGTCTTCGATTACATCATGGGCGATGTAGTCGATCTCTTTCTGATCGCGGGGCTGTGGATCACCGAAAAAGAGGGCCCGGAACTGATTGGGCTCTTTTTGCGGGTAGAGGGGGAAGTCGACCGATTCCGGTAGCGGTCCGGTGGGGGCGACGCCGGCGAAGTGTGACTTGGGTGAGCCGTTGGGCTTATGAATGTAATAGAACTCGGGTGTGAGATTCTTGCTCAGCGGAGTCCGCCAGTTGCGGGGTTTGATGACGAACAGAATGGTGTCATCGGTAACGGGCAGTTCATACTTTCCGTTTTCATCTGTGCGAACGACTTTGAGTCCATTCGAAACCGCAACGCCTGGCAGCGTTTTCTCGCCGGCATCGAACTTCCGGTTCTGGTTGGCATCATGAAATACGTATCCGGTGGCAGTTTTACCTGACGATTCCGCCCGGCTCAGCCCCTGCTGGGTCAGCAGGAAGATTCCTGCCAGCAGCACGGTAGTCAGTGTGAAGCGACGCATTGAAATATCCTTGTAAAGAATCTCGTGATCTAAACAATCTCTAGTAATATGTTACGTCACCGAGGGACGAGACAAAACCCACAGCCTCACTTTTTCGGCAGAGTTCTATCTGGCCATACAGACAGCACGTAATCAAACAAAACAACCGGAGGATGCGATCGGCGTCAGATCCTCCGGTTGAGAACATTCAGTAAAACAGAGTCCGTTCATTCCCAGCCCGTCTTAGAAGTTATCAATCACTTCCCGGTTGGCGCGGGTGCCCAGGGCCTGGTAGATGGTCTGACTGATATTTTCAGAAATGAAGCGACAGGAACCATCGGCCAGTCCGACCTGAACGCCCCCTTCATGCTGGCTGCGGGCAGCGGCAATCTGCGTTCCGTCGTTTGCTTCGGTACAGGGCAATTCGGCCGTGTTAGAACACTTGGGCAGAATGTCTGCGGTGGTGCTGTTCGGATTGCGACCGGCACTGAAGGCGGAGCCCCCCATGCCGGAATAAACCCAGGCACCACGGGCATCGGAGGTATTATCATTAAGATAGTTCAGTTCCCCGGTCAGCAGGGTGTTACTGGTACCATCTTTGATGTCCCGGATGCTGATCGAAGAGTTGATCGTAAAGATGCCGCCATGAGTATTGGTGTAGGAATCGGTCAGATTGCCGTTTCCGTAGTTAGCAGCGTAGTTACCGCGGGACATGTGCTCCAGCGAACGGAACGCGACATTGCTGCGACGATCCCAGGGATGACTGGGGCAACGGTAAGCCGCGGGAGCATAATGGCCGAAAATATTATTCATGTAATCCAGGGGATCGCGACCGTTCAACACGGGGGCGGCATTATCCCAGAGCGAGCTCTGTTCCATTTGTGGCAGGATGTAAACCAGCCAGTTACCACCCAGGCTGTGCTGATCGGTACATTCCTGGAGACCGGTCAGGTTCGTGGGGGGAGTACCGCCACACAGACCGATGACACCACCAGGAGGGAAGACACCATGTGTGTCGTGGTAGTTCTGCAGGGCCAGGCCCAGCTGTTTAAGATTGTTTTTACATTGACTGCGGCGGGCAGCTTCGCGGGCCTGCTGCACTGCGGGCAACAGCAGCGCGATCAGAATCGCGATGATCGCGATCACCACGAGCAGTTCGATCAGAGTAAAACCGCGACGGTTTTTTCCGGTAACGGAATCGGACGAAATCAGACGTAACATCTTCTTCTCCTTGATACGTAAATGAAAACTATAAGACAGACAGGCGGAGTAAATCGTGATGAATCGTCTTGCCTGCAGGGACGATTAGGGATCGGTGTATTCCGGTGTCGGTGTGGAATCGCCGGGAACGCCTTCTTCGGGTTCTCCCGAGCAACCAGTCAGTGACAGAGTCAGACAGAATACACAGCACAACAGCAGGTAGTATTTTTTCATGAGAATCAGCTCCTCTCATTCAGGAAACAACAGCTCAGCCGAAGAATGGGTTCAAACGCGCCATTCTCCGGCTGGCTCGTATAACGACATCGAATCTGATAACCGCTTAGAAGTTATCAATCACTTCCCGGTTAGCGCGGGTTCCCAGGGCCTGATAGATGGCCTGGCTGATATTTTCAGAGATGAACCGGCAGGAACCGTCGGCCAGTCCGACCTGGACGCCTCCGGTATGATGACTGCGGGAAGCCGCAATCTGGGTTCCGTCGTTTCCGGCGGTACAAGGCAGCTCGGTAGTGGTGCTACAGCTGGCCAGGATGTCGGCGGTTGTTGAATTGGGGTTCCGACCTGTACTGAAAGCGGAACCACCCATGCCGGAATAAACCCAGGCACCGCGGGCATCGGAGGTATTATCGTTGAGGTACATGACCTCGCCGGTCAGCAGCGTATTGCTGGTACCATCTTTGATGTCCCGAATTCCGACTGCGGAGTTGATGGTAAAGACACCAGCATGGGTATTCGTGTAAGACTCGGTCAGGTTGCCTGAACCGTAGTTGGCAGCGTAGTTACCGCGTGACATGTGCTCCAGGGCACGGAACGAGACGTTCGAACGACGATCCCAGGGATGGCTCGGGCAGCGATAAGCTGCAGGAGCATAGTGACCGAATACGTTATTCATCGCGTCCAGGGGGTTTTTGTCTCCACTCAAAATGGGAGCAGCTTTTTCCCACAGAGAACTCTGTTCCATCTGAGGCAGGATATACAGCAACCAGTTGCCGCCCAGGCTCAAACCACTACATTCCTGGCTACCGGAAATATTGGTTGGAGGTGTACCCGCACAGGTTCCAATCACTCCACCGGGAGGGAAGACGCCGTGCGTATCATGATAGTTCTGCAGTGCAATCCCCAACTGCTTGAGATTGTTTTTGCACTGGCTGCGACGTGCGGCTTCACGGGCCTGCTGCACAGCGGGTAACAGTAACGCAATCAGAATGGCGATAATCGCGATTACCACCAGCAACTCGATCAAAGTAAAACCACGACGATGTACTGCAACGGCAGTACGCGCGCCGGCAGGGCGCAAAAAGCGAAGAAGCATCAAAGCAACTCCCAAAAAACGAAGAGAAAAACAGATTGACTTGGCGTTTCAAGGCACTTTGATGCCGAGGATGGTCTTGACTGACCGTTTTGTCGGAAGGTTAGGCAGGAAGGATGCTCCGCTACTCCGAAGTTGCGGGAATCCTACAAGGCGTTTATTAAGATTGAATGTCGAAAAAATGAAATGTCGTTTCTAAGCGGTCGGTGTGTTCTCATGCATACCATTCTTTTTTGAAAAAATTGTCTGATTGCCAAAGAAAGTCTGTAACGCGCGCCGAAATCGTCGTGTGAGCGACAGTCTCAGTCTGTGCGGTCCAAAACCGTGCCCGGGATTGACGCGGCACAATGCTTGTCTCATAGTAAATAGAAACACTTTCCGCTCTGACCTCCTTTAATGAGCACCTCGACACCAGAAACACTCAGGAACCGACACCATGCTGCAGTCTTGCCGTTTCTCAATCCCCTCTTTATTAAAATGTTCGCTCTGGCTGACAGCCATCGCTCTCGTCTTCAGTAACAGCCTTGATACACAGCGCGTGCACGCCGCTGATTCCCTGCGTGTGCTCTGTTACAACATTCATTACGGACAGGGAACCGATGGCAAATACGATGTAGCCCGGCTGGCGAAAGTAATTGCACAGACCAAGCCGGACCTGGTTGCCCTGCAGGAAGTTGATGTGGGCGTGAAACGTTCCAATCGCGTTCACGAAGCACAACGCCTGTCGGAACTGACGGGACTCGAAGTTCGCTTCGGACCAACACAGCATTACGAAGGGGGCCTGTTTGGCAATGCAGTGCTGACGCGCCTGCCGATTCTGGATGTGATGATCCAGCCACTCCCCTACACCGAAAGTACGCCCGAACGGGTGACTTATCCGCGGGGCGCAATCGTTGTGACCGTGAAGGGTCCCGATGGGAAGCCGCTACGATTCATCAGCACGCACTTTCAACATAATGTGCCTGAAGATCGGGTCGCGGAAGCCAAAGCCATCAATCAGTACTTCGCGTCCGAGTCTGAAGTCCCCACGATCCTGGCGGGAGACATGAATGCCCGCCCGGAAGAGGAACCGATTCAGGTTCTGCTCAAACGCTGGACTAACGCCATCGATAAAGACGCCACCCCAACCGCGCCTGCGACGAAGCCCCGCTCCCGGATTGATTACATCTTTTATCGACCTGCGGCCCGTTTTGAAGTCATCGAAACCAAAGTCATCAATGAACCGCTGGCCTCGGATCACCGTCCAGTGTTTGCCATCCTGAAACTCACACAGGAGTAACCCGATGCGAAACTGTCTTTCCTGGATGTGCCTTATCGCCCTGCTGCTTACGAGTGTCGCTCAGAGTGTGCGCGGTGCAGAACAACAGGCGACGCCGGTAAGTTCGATCCGCGTGCAGCCCGGTTTTCAGGTGGAACTGCTGCGTTCGGCGCAGGCGGGAGAAAGCTCCTGGATCAGCATGACCTTCGATGATCGGGGGCGCGTGATCCTGGGACTGGACGATGTCGGTCTGGGTCGACTCACTTTCAAAGATAATACGGGCAAAGTCGCGTTCGAAAAAATCGACGACAAGTTAAAACACTGTCGTGGCGTGTTATATGCCCACGACAGTCTGTATATCAGTGAGACGAACGGCGAGGGACTGCATCGATTCCAGGATACGAATGGCGACGGTCAGTTCGATCAGCGGCAGTTGCTGAAATCACTGGATTACCGCAGCCGGTTCGGTCATGGCAGCAATCAGCTCGTACTTGGCCCCGACAAAAACATCTATCTGGTTGTCGGCAACGATGTCTCGTTTCCGGAGGGAGTCTCCCCCCAGTCTCCCTATCGCGATCCGCAGAACGATCAACTGCTGCCCAACCCGCATGACGCCGGTCAGGATGATCGCGTCGGCTACATTCTCAAGACCGACCCGGCAGGGAAAACCTGGGAGATTCTCGCGGGGGGATTTCGGAACCAGGTCGACATCGCCTTTAACCCCGAAGGGGAGATGTTTACCTACGACGCCGACATGGAATGGGATATCGGCCAACCCTGGTATCGCCCGACCCGCATCAATCATATTATTCCCGGCGGCGAGTATGGCTGGCGGTGGGGAACCGGCAAGTGGCCCGAGTATTATGCTGACAGTCTGCCCAGCACGCTCAACACGGGCCTGGGTTCTCCAACCGGGATGGTCTTCGGCACCCAGAGTCGCTTTCCGACCCGCTTCAAAAACGCCATGTATATCGCCGACTGGCAGAATGGACGCATCCTGCTCGTGGATCTGATTCCTGCGGGAGCCAGCTATCAGTGTCAGTATGAAGTCTTTCTGGAAGGGGGGCCGCTGAATGTGTGTGACATGCAGTTCGGTCCCGATGGTGCGCTGTATTTCATCACTGGAGGTCGCGGCTCGCAATCGGGTCTGTATCGCGTGACGCCGCGAGCCGATCAGAGTCCGACTTCCCAGGCTCCTGAAATCAGTGCGCAAGACCGTCAGCAGGGAGAAGCCGCCCGCCGGTTGAGGCGGAACCTCGAACCATATCTCAACTCCACGGTGCCTGAGATCGATGTACTCTGGACACACTTGAGCAGTGACGACCGCTGGCTGCGTTTCACCGCCCGCAAGGCACTGGAACATCAGGATGTCTCCCGCTGGCGTGAGCAGGCACTTTCAGAGACGGCGCCGGTCGCAGCAATCGAGGCGTTGATTGCCCTGTGTCATCAGGGAACCCCTCAAGATCGAGACGCGGTCCTGACAGCACTGAACCGGATCGATATCAGCACGCGATCGCAGGAACAGTTACTGGCGTTACTGCGTGCGTATGAACTCGGTTGTATTCGACTCGGCAAACCGACGTCAGCCCAGGCCGCGACAATCAGAGAGCGACTGAGCCCCCTGTTTCCGCATGCGACCAGCAGCGCGAATCACATGTTGTGTGAACTGCTGGTCTATCTGAACGATGATTCGGTCGTCCCCCGTGCGATGACGCTGCTCACAGAAACATCGCCCCAGGAAGATCAGATCCGCACCGCCCGTGCCTTGACTCAGGCCTCGCGCGGCTGGACTCCGAAAACTCAGCGTCAGTTCCTTGCCTGGCTGGGTTCAGCCCGCCACTTTACGGGAGGTAAGCAGCTGACCGAACGGCTCCGTGATATTCGCGTGGACTTCCTGAAGTTACTCAGCGACAAACAACAGTCGGAGTTCAGCGAGGAGATCGCTGCCCTCGACAAACCGCTGGAAGTGGAAGAAGTGGTTCCCGCGCGGCCTGTGGTAAAAGACTGGCAACTGACCGACCTCGAACCGCACCTGGCTTCAGTGACACAGAACCGTTCCTTCAAAAACGCGCGACAGGCGTTGCTGGCGGCGAACTGTCTCAAGTGTCATCGGATCGGTTCCACGGGGGCGCAGATCGGCCCGGATCTCTCGAATGTCGGCAAACGCTTTGACAGCCGGGCGATTCTGGAGTCGATTATTGAACCGTCCAAAGTGATGGATCCGAAATACCTTTATACTGTCTACGTCCTCAGTAGCGGAAAAATCGTGACCGGCAGACCGGTGGGGGTCAGCAAGACCACCATCACCGTTGAAACCGATCCGATTCGTCAGACCACGGTGCCTGTGCTCCGCGAGGAAATCGAGGAAGCCGTGCTTTCGAAGACGTCACCCATGCCTGCCAGTTTGATCAATGTGCTCACGCAGGAAGACATTCTGGATCTGCTGGCCTACCTCAAGGCGGGTGGCGATCCCGGAGCGGCCGCCTTTCAGCAGTCGAATTGAGCGGATTCAGAAAGGACCATCGCATGCCTGTGCTCAAGACATTGCTGATCCTGATCTGCAGCACGCTCAGCGTTGCAGCTGCGGAGCCGGTCAATCTCAACAGCCTGCCCTCTGACCTGACGGTGCCTGCGGTCACGCGGGGCACACCTGCTCCCGGCAAGCGGGTCTGGCAGACGAATGAGGGGTTCGAAAAGACCGAAATCGCTCATGCACTGTATCTGCCCACGGACTGGAGGCCAGGGAAGACATATCCCGTGATCATGGAATATCCGGGCAACGGGGGTTATCGCAATGCCCTGAATGACGTCAGTCGGGGCCGAGTGCAGGACTGCAAGCTGGGTTATGGTTTGTCCGGCGGCGTCGGCATGATCTGGGTCAGTCTGCCCTTCGTGGATCCGAAGACCGGCAAGCATGCCGTCAAATGGTGGGGCGATCCGGATGCGACGGCCGACTATTGCAAGCAGACCGTGGCCCGCATCTGCAGGGAATATGGCGGCGACGCGAAGAATGTCATCCTCACCGGCTTTTCGCGGGGTGCCATCGCCTGTAATTATATTGGGCTGCGAGACGCGGAGATCGCGAAACTCTGGAAAGCGATGCTGCCCCACAGCCATTATGACGGCGTGCGCAGGTGGAATTACCCCGACAGTGATGCCGCGTCTGCCCGCCAGCGACTGGTGCGGCTGGGAACGCGTCCCCAGTTCATCAGCCATGAAATGAGTACGCAGCAGACAGAAGCGTATCTCAAAGAGAGTGGTGTGGCGGGGCAGTTCACGTTTATGGCACTCCCCTACCCTAACCATTCCGATGAATGGGTGTTAAAAGATATTCCCCAGCGGAGCCAGGCGCGTCGCTGGCTCCAGAAAATCGTACAACCAACGGCAACCGACTGAATCCTTCCCCGAAACGAGGCACTCCCATGCACCGCATTGCTCCCTGGATGCTCTGCTCTTTCTCTTGTCTGCTCCTGCAGCCGAATGTCACTCTCCGCGCAGCGGAACCGGAGCCACAGCCCCGACCGCATATTCAAATCCGCGGGATCTACGGCGGTGCGCCGACACAGATACTGGAGCAGAACCGCAGTCTGACCGAACTGGGCGTGAATGCGATCTTCATGGGCTCGGGCAGTCTGACAGCTGAAAGGATCGCTCAACTGAAGCGACAGGGGGCGCAGGTCTTTGCCGAGTTCAACACGCTGCATGTCGCCGGCTATCTCAAGGAGCATCCGGATGCGGCTCCGATCGGCGTGGACGGGAAGGTCTCGCCTCCCCCGCATGGCTGGCAGGGGATCTGTCCGACTCATACCGGTTATCGGAAATATCGGATGCAGGAATTTCGTCGCGTGCTCAAAGAGTATGAGATTGACGGCATCTGGCTCGATTATCATCACAGTCACGCCAGCTGGGAACGGGCCGAGCCGGCCATGCCGGACACCTGCTTCTGTGAACGTTGCCTGAAACAGTACCAAAAAGATACGAAAACCAGACTGCCCGAGGCACCGACGGCCGAAATTTCCAAACTGCTGCTGGGAGAACAGAAGGCGAAGTGGACCCAGTGGCGGTGTGACGTCTTCACCGACTGGGTCCGCGAGTTCCATTCGATCATCGAAGAGACACGACCGAAAGCGCTGCTGGGCACATTCCATTGCCCGTGGACCGACACCGAATTCGACGGAGCGCTGAAGAACAAGCTGGCCATCGATCTCAAGGCCCAGGCGCAGTACATCGATGTTTTCAGCATCATGCCTTATCATGCCCGCTTCAATCACCCCGAGGACCCGGCCTGGATTTCCCGACAGACGGCATGGCTGGGAAAGTACCTCGGTATCAAGGGGCAGCCTGGAGAACGGCATAAGATCTGGCCTATCGTGCAGCTCTCGGACTGGGGCGAAACCGTGCCCGTCAAACAGGTGCAGCCGGTCCTCGACCATGGCTCGCGGCCTCCAGCGACCGGGGTGATGGTCTTCCGCTGGGGTTCCCTGCATCCCCAGACCGACAAGGTGGAGGCGATGATCGAATACTATCGCGCCATTCGGCCGTGAGCCGGACGGGAATCTGTTTATTGACAATCCGACAGGCGCGGTCTATAACCAACGCGAACTGAAATCACCTGCAGATAGACGGATTGCGACCATGCTGACAGTACTTTCCCCGGCCAAATCACTGAACCTGGATCCCCAGAAACAGACTTCGAAATATTCGACGCCCGAATTCCTTGAGGAAGCGGAAACGCTCGTCAATAAACTGAAGCGGATGTCGCGGAAAGCGCTGGGCGAACTGATGAGCATCAGTGACGATCTGTCTGAATTGAACCATGGCCGATTCAATGAATGGTCGCTTCCGTTTACGACACAGAATGCCAAGCAGGCCGTGCTGACGTTTAACGGGGATGTTTACCAGGGCCTGAATGCCAGTCAGTTCAAAGCCCGCGATCTGGCGTATGCCCAGGATCACCTGCGGATTTTATCCGGTCTGTACGGCGTGCTGCGTCCGCTCGATCTGATGCAGGCCTATCGGCTGGAAATGGGAACCAGCCTCAAGACGCGGCAGGGAAATTCGCTGTATGATTTCTGGGGCGATAAAATCACCGAGTCACTCAAGGCGGATCTCGACCAACAGAAACAGCGGGCCCTGGTGAATCTCGCTTCGAATGAATACTTCAAATCGGTGAAACCCAGACAACTCGGATGTCCGGTGATTACGCCGGTCTTCAAGGAAATCAAGGATGGCAAATCGCGGACCATCGCGCTGTTCGCGAAGCAGGCCCGCGGTCGGATGGCGGCCTGGATGATACAGAACCGCATCGATGCCCCGGAAGATCTGACCGGATTCAACCTGGATGGTTACGAGTACCAGCCCGATGAATCGACTGACAGCAAACTGACCTTTTCCCGCCCGCAACCACCGCCGGTCGGAAAAAAATAATTTCCACTTTCTCAGGATGAAAGCACAATGACGGAGCATGCACTGCATCAGCAACTGGACCAGATGATTACCGGCTACTGGACATCCCAGGCTATTTATGCAGCGGCGAAACTCGGAATCGCCGACCTGCTGGTCGACCAGCCCCAGACGGCAGCCCAACTCGCGTCCGCTACCGACACGAATGCCGGCGCCCTGTATCGGGTGTTGCGTGCATTGGCCAGCATCGGGATCTTTGAGGAAAACAAACAGCAGGAATTCACGTTAACGCCGATGGCGGAATTTCTGCGGAGCGATGTCCCCGGTTCCAAGCGGGCGCTGGCGATGATGTCGGGTGATGAGCAGTTCCAGTGCTGGAGCGAGATCATGTACAGCGTAAAGACCGGGAAGACCTCGTTCGACAAGGTCTTTGGTCAGCCGATCTTCGAATACCTGTCTCAGCATGAAGACAAAGGCCAGATTTTCGATCAGGCGATGATGGGCATTCATGGCCGGGAAACCGGAGAGATCATGCAGGCCTACGATTTCTCAGGCATTCAGACCCTGGTTGACGTGGGCGGCGGAAACGGTTCGAACATTGCCCACATTCTGCAACAGTACCCCGAGATGCAGGGGATTCTGTTCGACCTGCCTCACGTTGTCGAACGGGCTCAGCCGCACATTGAGGCAGCGGGACTGAGTGAGCGCTGCGAAATCGTGGGAGGCAACTTCTTTGAAGCGGTGCCCGGGAACGCGGATGCCTGGTTTATGCGGCACATCATTCATGACTGGGACGATGAAAAGTCGCTCACGATTCTCAAAAACTGTCACACCGCGATGCCTGCAGACGCTAAACTGCTGGTTGTGGAAAGTGTGATCCCGGCCGGCAACGAACCGTTCGCCGGCAAGTTCCTGGACCTGGTGATGCTGATGATCCCCGGCGGTAAGGAACGGACGGCTGAAGAGTATCGCAGCCTGTTCGCCGAGGCGGGCTTTGAGCTGACGCGCATCATCCCGACGGAATCCGAGCTGAGCATTATCGAATGCGTTAAGCAGTAGATCTGGAATGCCGGTTGCCTGTCGGTCGATGCGATTCGTCCCGAATTGAGGTGAGCTGAATTGAGGAGACGCTGTGATGACCGACGAAACCCATCCGCAACAACTGGAGCGGATGATTACCGGCTATTGTATTTCGCAGAGCATCTATGCCGCTGCCAAACTGGAAATCGCCGATCAGTTGACCGCGGGTCCCCGGACCGCGGCACAACTGGCGGAAGCGACGCAGACCGATGCGGACTCGCTGTACCGCCTGCTCCGCGCCCTGGCCAGTGTGGGGATCTTCGCGGAAAACGAACAGGGGGCCTTCTCCCTCACGCCACTGGCGGAACCGCTGCGGAGTGATCACCCGGAATCGAAACAGGCCTGCGCGATCATGAATGGCGAAGACCAGTTCCGGCCCTGGTGCGAAATCATTTACAGCCTGCAGACCGGGAAACCAGCTTACGACAAGATCTGGGGAAAATCGGTATTTGAGTTTCTGGCCGAGCATCCGGAGCAGGCGCAGATCTTCGACCGGGCAATGACCGGCATCCACGGACGCGGGAACGATTCGATCCTGGATGCTTACGATCTTACAAATACCCGGGTCCTGGCGGATGTCGGCGGGGGCAATGGTCTGCACCTCGCAGGCATTCTGCAGGCGAACCCTCATCTGCATGGCCTGCTGTTCGATGTGCCGCATGTCGTCGAACGGGCCCAGACCCAGATCGACCAGGCCGGTTTGTCCGATCGCTGCCAGCTGGTCGGTGGAGACTTTTTCCAGTCGCTGCCCCAGGGACCGGATGCGATTCTCCTGCGGCACATCATTCACGACTGGAACGACGAACAATCACTCCGCATTCTCAAGAACTGTCATGCGGCCCTGCCGGACGGGGGCAAGCTATTGATTCTGGAGAGTGTCATCCAACCGGGCAATGCACCCTTCTGGGGAAAGTTCGTGGACCTGATCATGCTGCTGGTCACAGGAGGCAGAGAACGGACTGCCGAGGAATTCCGTCTGCTGTTTGAACGGGCCGGCTTCGAACTGACGCAGATTGTGCCGACTTCGTCCGATCTCTCGATTGTGGAAGGCGTCAAACGCTGATCGCTGCGATTGCGGGATCAGGGAAAGCGGACAGAAAGACCGGCGCCGGCGAAGAAGTCGGATGCGCCTTCGCTCAGACCGACGCCCGCGCTCCAGTCGAGCTGCACATTGTTATTGATCAGGAAGGTGAACCCGGCATCAAAATAGTGTTCCGTGCGTGCGGTGCGGGCGCCGCTGGGAATCAGCACGAACCATTCGGTAAACGCGCTGAGCTGACTGTTCAACGTATAATTGACCGAACAGGACTGGGCCATCTCCAGGAAGTACTTCCCGCTGGTGTCGATATCTGCATAGCCCTGCGTGGATGCAGCGACGGAGACAATCTGGTTTAACTGCCAGGCATAGATCAGATCGACGCCCGGTTCCACATGCTGAGCCGTAAAAGCCGGGCTCCCGGTCGGAACGCTCATCGATGTAATCAGCGCCATTTCAGGCAGAATACCTGCCTGAGGTGTTAAGGCAAACTGCAGTGCCAGATCCAGATCCTGGGTGCCGAAAGTACTGTTATGGTACGTGCCGATCTGTGCCGTCTGCTGCAGGGGTGAAAAGCCGACGCGAAACTCCAGCCAATCCGCCAGAATCCCCTGTCGCCAGAGGAACTCGCCAAAAGACTGATAGCGGACGTCCTGTCCCCCCTCGTTACTTTTCAGGTATGTGTAACCCGATTCAATCTGCGTCACCCCCTGCCCTACGGTCACCGAAGTGGAGGTGAAGTTGGGTCGATCAGTCTGCAACGGCTTGTCCAGCTGAGGACCGCCCGAACATTCCGGGCCCGCGTTCCATTGAAACAGGGTGCCACAACAGGGGGCGAAGTAGAAACCCGTGACCGGCGCGACCGGTAAGGCCGCGGGTTCTGTCTCGGTGAGAGCTTTGCCAAATTCACTCTGCTCGATGAGCAGCGGCTCTGCTGCGGCATCTCCTGCCTGTGCGGAGCAGAAATTGAGACACAGCAATATCAGGCAGGGTAAGCTGCGCAAGATTTGTGCCCTGATCGGGTTCAGACTGCTTTGCGAAATCGGCATAGAAGATTTATCGGAATGCCTGCCTGACAGCGGTCAGGATTTCTCGAGAATCGCCGTGTGGCTCGTATTTTCAGTGATGAAGGAGGCGCAGTGGTTGAGACTGCTCTTTCCGGGCTGCCGCCGATCCGTAGGATGGTTCACCCGGAATGGGAGCACTGTTTGATGAGGGCGACGTGATTCTGCTGGAGAACGGCAGACGGTGGTTCATTATTTGAATGATGTTTACCGAATGACTTTCAACCGGGGCTAATGTCCTGCGGCTCATTTTTTTCTCTGGGAGGTCTTTCAGCATGGTTATGTATTTTGCGGAAGGGCGCGTGGGGGTCAAGCGGAGATTGTGCTCCCGGTCGGTGGTGAATGGCTCTGAATTATCAGTGAGATGCATTTCAAATGCGTTGAGTGTGCTGCGAAATGGTTTGAAATTGTACGAGACAGAACGCACTGGTTCGCATTGTTCCGGTGAAAAGTGGACGAAATCGACGGCGATTCAGGTGTTTCTGAATCAGTTGTGGTCCGTGTTCCAGTGCACGCATCATCCGCCTCGCGCGCGAAGCAGAATTACACAAGATAGGATTCGGCAGGAGCCGATCAAGTTCAGTTTCTTCAGTGAAAAGAACTGAACCGTTCCAGTGCATAAAATGCAGTAGTGAATACAAAATAAAAATGCGTTGATTCTGAATGTGAATTTTTCGAACGAAGCGCAGCCGGTGATTGACCTGTTGAAGGAGTTCATTCAAAATCGAAATAATCAATTCCCTGTGCCTGTTTAGCCGGTGCCTGCTTAGAAAGAGAAGACAATGTTGCGCCCCTGCCGACTGCTGATGATGACTGTGCTGTTATATCTGACTCTGATTCACTCCGTAACGAGAGCCGAACCGCTGATTGTGGCTCACCGGGGGCTGCTGAAAGTCGCACCGGAAAACACGCTGGCGAACTTCCGGTCCTGCCTGGAGCTGCGACTCGGTTTTGAATTCGATGTGCAGCGAACCCGAGACGGCCACCTGATCTGCCTGCACGACACGACTGTCAACCGCACCACTGACGGCACTGGAAAGGTAGCGGACCTGACGCTGGCAGAAATTAAGAAGCTGGACGCAGGCAACTGGTTTGACAGTCAGTTCAAGGGCGAACAGGTGCCCACGATTGATGAAGTTCTGGAACTGGTCTCCCGTTATCGTCAGCACGAGATTCTGGTCGCCGTCGATTTTAAAGATGCGAACGTAGAACAGGATGTCGTACGGCTGGCCGAGAAACATGGGGTGCTGTCGAAACTGATCTTTATCGGCAGAACGATTCAGGAATCTGAGGTCCGCGACAAGCTCAAAGCGGCTTCCCCGAAAGCGGAGACTGCTGCGGTGGCCAATAACGCGGGCGAATTCAAGGACGCGCTCGGTGCGCGTAATGCAGACTGGGTTTATCTGCGGTACCTCGCACCGGCCAGTGAAATTCAGCAGGTACACCAGGCGGGCAAACGCACGTTTATCGCCGGGCCCACGGTCAGCGGCGATCTGCCTGCTAACTGGAGGCGGATTACTGCGGCGGGCGTGGATGCGATCCTGACGGATTATCCGCTGCAGTTAAGGCTCGCGCTGAAACAGCAACAGTGAAACGGCGTCAGTTGGAGCTCAACTGATTCCCTCGATCTTTGACAATTTGATTGTGAACAGAACGGGCAGCAGAACAGGGGCTCTGCGGGAGATCTGGTTGAAATCGTGTGCGGAGTATGCATAATGAACCGATATCACAGCGTCTCTGAGCTCTTTCTAATTAAAGTCGAGAATCCCATGTCGCCGTTAGGACTTGAGGATCAGGTTATCGTGGCCCTGCGTCGCATCACGCGTGCGATCGATTTGCATTCGCGGAACCTGATGCAGGAAATCGGACTGACTGCCCCACAACTGGCAGCACTACAGACGATTGCGCGGCGACAGCCGATTACGGTCGGGGCGCTGGCGAAATCGATTCACCTGAGCCAGGCGACGCTGACGGGAATTCTGAGTCGACTGGAATCACGGCACCTGGTCTCCCGCTCCCGTCGTGGAGAGGATAAGCGGACCGTGGTGGTGGAGTTGACAGACGAAGGCCAGGCGATGCTGAAAAACGCGCCGTCGCTGCTGCAGGATCGCTTTCGTCGTGAACTGTTGACGCTGCAGCAATGGGAACAGACGCAGATGCTGGCCACGCTGCAGCGGATCGCCACGATGATGGACGCGGAAGACATTGATGCTTCTCCCGTGCTGTCTGCGGGTGATGTCTCGTCTCATACAGGACCGGCAGAACCGGATACCGACGCGTTTGACAAGCAACCGAAAGCGGATTCCCACTCCTGAATGTCACTGAACGTACGAATCTTTCGATATAGTCGGAATAATCGGCTGAAACTGGTTCTGAGGGTCGCAGCAACAACTGTTCAACAGAGTTGAGCCTGCTCACGCAGGGGCAAACCGATCTTGCCCAAGCGCGCGATTTGAGCCCTGTCTGGGCCAGAATCGTGATCAAGGCACGGGGGACCCCCAATTCACCTGCATTTCCAAATCTGGGGGTTGACATTCTGATATACATTGAGTACAAAGTATTGAACACTAACTAATTCTGCCAAGTGATGTCGTTTCACCCCTGAGCCACGCGTTTCAGAACACAAGATATCGTCTATATTAAGTTAAAATTAAGACACGAATGTGAAACTTGACAATCGCATATGACTCGCAGTTTCAAAATAATGTATTTTGAATTTACTTTGTAGTCTAATCATTTTCCTAGAGCAACTTGCTCGGAATCCCATAAAAAAGCCAAATGGATACGGCCCAACAACTCATTTTTCGCGAGCCCCGTGTGGAAGATGCGCTTGCGATTTCCCGCCTGATTAAACGCTGCCCTCCTCTGGACGTAAATTCCACTTACGCCACCATGCTGCTCTGTCGTGATTTTCACGATACCTGCGTTGTTGTGGAGCAGGACTCGGAAGTCCTGGCATTTTTATCCGCTTACCGACCTCCACAGCGAGAGAACACGATCTTTATCTGGCAAGCCGCCGTTGACAGCCGCCTGCGTTCCCAGGGAGTCGCTTCCCGAATGCTGGACGACCTGCTGTCGCGGGAGTCGCTCGCCGACGTTAATCACCTGGAGACGACGATCACGCCATCGAATCAGTCGTCCCAAAAACTGTTTCGCTCACTGGCGAAACGTCTTAATACGGAATGTCGATCGGTAGAAGGATTTCCTGCTGCACTGTTTGGTGAAGTCGAAGAACACGAAGCAGAAGATCTCTACCAGGTTGGTCCATTCACACTTAAACCCGTTCATGGAGAGAAACCAGTAATATCATGAGTATATTCAAACGACTCGAATCAAACGTTCGAGGTTACTGCCGCTCGTTCCCAACCACATTCACCAAAGCACAGAACGCAACTTTGCGTGATGACAAGGGAAATGAATACATTGATTTCCTGGCAGGAGCCGGTTCACTCAACTATGGTCATAACAACCCGCAGCTGAAAGCCAAGCTGCTGGAGTTCCTCGAACGGGACGGTATGCTGCATGGTCTCGACATGCACACCGATGCCAAAGAACGTTTCCTGGAAGTCTTCGAAAAGCGGATCCTGTCTCCGCTGGAACTGGATTACAAACTTCAGTTCACCGGCCCCACCGGTACCAATGCTGTGGAAGCTGCCTTGAAGCTGGCACGCAAGATTACCGGACGGACCAACATTGTTTCGTTCACGAACGGTTTCCACGGCGTGAGCCTGGGATCGGTCGCCGCGACCGGCAACAGCCACTTCCGCGATGCCGCCGGCACACCATTGAATAACGTGACCTTCATGCCTTATTACGGCTACCTGGGTGACAACATCGACACCCTGGAATATTTCGAAGCGCTGCTCAAAGACAACAGCAGTGGCCTGGATCTCCCCGCAGCGGTGATTGTGGAAACCGTACAGGGTGAAGGCGGCGTGAATGTCGCTGGTATCGAATGGCTGCAGCAGCTGGAAACGCTGTGTGAAGAACATGGCATGCTGCTGATCGTTGATGATATTCAGGTCGGCTGTGGACGTACCGGTGATTTCTTCAGCTTTGAACAGGCTGGAATCGTGCCGGATATTGTGACCCTGTCGAAATCTCTGAGTGCCTACGGGCTGCCGATGTCGCTGGTACTGATGAAGTCCGAACTGGACCAGTGGGAACCCGGCGAACACAACGGTACCTTCCGCGGAAACAACCTCGCATTCGTTTCCGCTGCCGAAGCAATCGAATACTACTGGGGTGATTATCAGCTGTCTCGCGAAATCAAACAAAAGGGTGAGCTGATCCAGGAACGTCTGCAGGCGATTGCTGACAGTATCATTGACGTTGATCTCGAAGTCCGCGGACGCGGTATGATCTGGGGTCTGGCTTGCCAGGAATGTCCGGATTTGTCGGGTAAGATTACCGAAGCCGCCTTCAAGCGGGGTCTGATCATCGAGACCAGCGGTACCGACAGCCACGTGCTGAAATTCCTGCCGCCGCTGACCATCGAAGAAGACCTGCTGAAGCAGGGACTCGACATCGTCGCTGAAAGCTACAAAGCGGTTCTGGAAGACGAAGTCATTATGAAAGAACTGGGTCTGATCACCAGCGAGTGATCAGACGCCCGGCTTCCAGCGAAACCGAGATTCAACCTGATAGACAACCTATTTCATTCAAAGAAACTGAAGAGAGACGCTCACAATGCTTGTACGTCAATTAAGTGAGGTTATTGATACCGACCGTGACATTAAAGCCGAAACCTGGAACAGCCGCCGTCTTCTGCTGGCAGGAGACAAGATGGGATTTTCCCTGCACGACACGCTGATTCACCCGGGCACGGAAACGGAAATCTGGTACCAGAATCACCTTGAAGCCGTGTATTGCATTGAGGGAGAAGGCGAAATCGAACTGATTCCGGATGGGCCGACTTACCCCATCTCCCCGGGCATGATGTATGCCCTGGATGAGAACGACCGTCATCTCCTGAGAGCGAAATCTCAGTTACGAATGGTCTGCGTATTTAATCCTCCCGTCACCGGTCAGGAAGTCCACGACGAAAATGGTGTATATCCGGCTGCGACCACCGACTCCTGAGTCGACTCGGAGCTCAGCGTTTACGTCACTGTTGTTTTACATAAAGGACTTTTTCATCAGGCTGGAAATGCCTCTCTCCGGCATTGGCCAGTGACCGTGAAGGCAATGAACACTGAAGTAGCGAATTCGAAAGATCTGTATCCGTCTCGCGTCAAACCTCAGCCCGAATTCCTGGAGCGGGCTGATCCGGTTGTGTATGGATCTTCTGAGGATGGCCCATTAACGGCAGGTCAGCTGAACCACTTTGAACGGGATGGTTTTCTGATCCTGCCGGCTTTTTTTTCCCAGGAAGAGATCGACGCCTGTAACGCCGAGCTGGCCCGTCTCAAGGAAAGTGCTGCGACCCGTAGTCGCTCCGAAGCGATTGTGGAGCCGGACTGCGATGAACTGCGCTCGCTGTTTGCAATTCATCATGCGGAGATCAGCCCGTTTTTCTCTGAAGTTGCCCAGGATGAGCGGATCGCGGGAATGGTAATGCAGATTCTGGACAGTGAAGTTTATCTGCATCAGTCGCGCGTGAATCTGAAACCGGGCTTTGCCGGGAAAGAGTTCTACTGGCATTCCGATTTCGAAACCTGGCATGTGGAAGACGGGATGCCTCGGATGCGTGCGGTGAGCTGTTCGCTGTTGCTCACCGCCAACTACGAGTTTAATGCGCCCTTAATGCTGATGCCGGGCTCTCACCGAAAGTATGTTTCGTGTGTCGGAGAAACTCCCGAGGATCATTATCTGACTTCCCTGCAGAAGCAGGAACTGGGTATTCCCGATAAAGATTCCCTGCGGGAACTGGTCGACGAACACGGCATCATTCAGGGAGAAGGTCCCGCGGGCACACTGGTGCTGTTTGACTGCAACACCATGCATGGCTCGAACGGAAACATCACCCCCTTCCCGCGATCGAATCTGTTCTTTGTGTATAACAGCGTCTGGAACCAGCTCGACGAACCCTTTGGACAGAAGAAATACAGACCGGAATTTATCGCCTCACGCAAGTATTGTGAGCCCGTATCACAACAGGCGGTCAATTACAGTCTCCAGTAACAGACAACGGTTGTCCCTGATGGAGGGCTGCCAGAACCAGAAAAGAGGATCTGATGTCAGATTGTTGTGTTGAGTTAATCACAGCGTGGCGATCGTGTGCAGATCCTGCTCCGACCTGCTTGCTTCTCCTGCGCTCTCAATTTCATCCTTTATCAGAGGATCAGCGCAGATGAACAAATTATTTGCGATCATCCAGCGGATCGAAGCGTTTCTGCTGGCCTGGTCGATCATTATCATTGCCGCTCTATCGATCGGTAATGTGGTGTGCCGCGCCTTGTTCGGCTTCAGCCTGGCCTGTGTCGGCGAAGTTTCGCAGTTCCTGATTATCGTTGTGACCTTCATCGGCCTGAGCTATGCTGCCAGCCAGGGTCGCCATATCCGCATGACCGCGCTGTACGATCAGCTCAACCGACGCTGGCGTAAAATCATGATGGTCATTATCAACAGTCTGACAGCTCTGCTAATGCTGTTGCTGGCTGGGTATGCTTTCGAATACATCAACACCGTCCGCTTTCTGGACACGATTTCTCCCGTGTTGCAGGTGCCCTTGTACCTGATCTATCTGTTCGTCCCACTGGGGTTCATTCTGTCGGCTATTCAATATGGCCTGACGGTCTTCCGCAACCTGACTGCACCCGACGTCTATATTTCGTATTCGCAGAAAGACGAATACGAAACCACGGTCGTCGGCGAAGTCTAACCCAGGCCCTCAGGGAGAATCACGAATGGAAGCCTTACTCATCATCGGCATCATGATCTTTTTACTGCTGCTGGGTTTTCCGATGAAGGTCCCGCTGATCGTCGCTGCCCTGGCGGTCCTGCTGGTCTTTCATCCGGATGTGACGCCGGCCGTACTGGTCCAGCAGATGATCGGCGGGATCAAGCCCGCGGCGTTGATCGCGGTCCCGATGTTTATTTTCGCAGCCGATATCATGACGCGGGGGAATTCCGCGAACCGGTTACTCGACCTGGTGACGGCGTTTGTCGGCCACCTGCGAGGCGGTCTGCCGATCGCCAGTGCCATCAGCTGCACCCTGTTTGGTGCGATGTCCGGTTCGACTCAGGCGACGGTCGTCGCCATTGGTGGACCGCTCAGGCCCCAATTGCTCAAAGCAGGTTACCCCGACTCCTTCACCACGGCGCTGATCATCAACGCCAGCGACATTGCACTTTTGATCCCGCCCAGTATCGGCATGATCGTTTACGGCGTTGTCTCGGGTACCTCGATCGGGGAATTGTTCATCGCGGGCATCGGGCCGGGACTGTTGGTACTGTTGTTGTTTTGTATTTACTGCTGGATCGCCTCGATTCGCATGCAGATTCCCCGCCAGGAAAAAACAGACGCTGCGACCCGTCGCACAGCGGCACGCCGGGCACTGCTCCCGCTGGGTTTCCCCCTGATTATCATCGGCGGGATCTACTCGGGGATTTTCAGCCCCACCGAAGCCGCGGCGATCTCGGTTTTGTATGCAGCGATTCTGGAGATCGTCTTCTTCCGGGATCTCTCTGTGAAAGACATTCCGGACATCGCACTCTCGACCGGGCTGATTACCGCGGTCGTCTTCATCCTCGTTGGTGCAGGCGCTGCCTTCAGCTGGGTGATCTCGTTCGCACAACTGCCGGACGCGTTGATCAATAACTGGCTGGGGCTGACGCCAGACTCGGGCTACTGGACGATCATGCTGACGATTGCCATCGCCTACTTCATCGGCTGCATGTTCGTGGATCCGATCGTGGTGATTCTGATTCTGACCCCGATCTTCCATCCGGTGGCAATTGCTGCAGGCATCGATCCGGTACTGGTCGGAATTGTGGTAACCTTACAGGTGGCCATTGGATCGGCGACGCCACCGTTCGGCTGTGACATATTCACCGCGATTGCGGTCTTCCGCCGTCCCTACCTGGAGGTGATTCGGGGCACGCCCCCCTTCATCGCCATACTGTTGTTTGCGGGGATACTACTGATTGCGTTCCCCAGTATTTCCCTGTTTCTCCGCAACCTCGCATTTGGATAAGCATCATGAACCTGATTCAGAAATTATTCAGTTCTGCGTCTGCCTGGAGCCTGCTCCTGATCGTGGGCGGTTCCCTGCTTTGCACTTCGTGTGGTGCTGAAGCAACCGCGTCGACCGATCAACCGACACAGTGGCGGTTTGCAATTGAAGAGACCATCGGCAGCGTTCAGCATCAGTACGCGATGAAGTTCAAGGAACTCGTCGAAGAACGCTCCAATGGGGAAATTGAAGTCACCATCTATCCCTACGGAACCCTGGGAACCTCGGACCAGATTACCGAGCTGGTCGATATGGAGGTGGTACAGTTTGCGATGGCCTCCCCCGGGCACCTGGGAAAACTGATTCCGGAAGTCCAGGTCTTCCTGTTGCACTTTCTGTTCTCCGACGATGATGAAATTAACAACCAGGTATTAAATAAAGATCCGCGGTTACAGAAAACCTTTGCTGAACTCTACGCCCGCAAGCGGTTGAAGCTGCTTTCCATTTTCTCGGAGGGCTGGCAGGTCTGGACAACGAAAGATCCCATTCATCGGCCTGAAGATTTCGAGGGAGTCAAAATGCGGGTCATGACGTCCCCGCTGCTGATCGCTGCCTACAATGCGTATGGAGCCAGCCCGACACCGCTGCCCTACTCCGAAGTCTATTCGGCGTTGCAACTGAATATGATCGACGGACAGGAAAACCCGGTGTTCGCGATCCAGGAGATGAATTTCTACGAAGTGACCGACTGGATGATTTTCGCGCGACATGCCCCGTTCATCACGACTGCTGTCACTAACCGTGAATTCTTCGATTCTCTGCCTGCCGAACGTCAGGAACTGGTGACGGGGGTGGTAGCCGATCTCAACGATTACATCCTGAAGGTGCAGAGAGAATTCAACCAGGAGCGGCTGAGCCTGATTCGCAAGAATAAGCCTGACCTGGAAATCATCACCGAACTGACACCCGAAGAACGCGAAGCGTTTCGTCAGGCGAGTCAGCCGGTCCGGGAGCGGTTCATCAGGATGACCGGCGAAGATGGGCGCAAGCTGCTGGAAGAGCTGAAACAGACCATCAAAGAATACGAAGACCAGCAGCAGAACTGAAATTACCGGTCACACGTTGTGTAACGGTTCTGCCGGAAGGTGGCATTTGTCCCGGAGTACGCGAAAGCGGCTGCGGGATTTTTTCATAATCGGTCTGGTCTATCCTGTGTACATGGAGTAGAAACAATGTACGCTCATATCCATTTGCACAGAAGCCAACAGAGAGACGATCAGCGGAGACCGGGATGCCCATTCACGTTCAATGTGACGAGTGTTTTCAGAGTTATAAAGTCAAAGAGGAACGCGCCGGCCAGACGCTGAAATGCAAATCTTGTGGCAGTCGGATGCAGGTCCCTGAGGCTGACGAAGAAACCGAAGATCTCTTCGAGCATTATGGAGAGCCGATCGCTCCTCAGCGAAATACGAAGACCGCAGTCAAATCGAAAAAGAAAAAGTCCCGCAAGAAAGGCCCGAGCCTTTCGATGGGAAAGCTGGTCAAGAAAGCGTTCGGCGTAATGTCGATGGCACTGGGTGTCATAATGCTGGGGGCTTCCATCTATATGTTTTTCGAGGGCGATTCCCCGGAGGGCAAACGCAGCAGACCGGTAGGAGGGCTGATCATGGCTTCGATCTTCATGGGCGTCGGCAAGAAATGGCTGTTTGACGAATAGCTGTCTGGGCTGTGTGAGGTGGGTTTGAAGTTCAGTGAGTTTCGTTTGAATCTTCCGGCAGTCTGCTTTTGACAAATGCGGCGAGGTTTTCGGCATCGTCTGTCCCCACGCGGAGCGTTCCCTTTTTGAGTTTCAGGACCACGCAGTCACGGCCCCAGAGATTCATCACCCAGCCCCCGCGGAGGCTCATATGAATACCCCAGCCATCCAGAAAGCTGGTGCGACCGACTTCGACACCGACGATGTCTTCGTAGAGTACGGCCCGCTGAAACAGGGGAATGGGGCCGAAGCGAATTCGCAGGCGGTCGATTTCGTCGGCTACAGTCAGATGGTGAAAGGAGGCCGCGAACAGAAACACGAGCATCGCCGAACCACTTAGAATCCAGGTCAGGAACGGTTGAGGTGGTTCATTACGACAGTACCAGGCAACTCCGGCGAGCATGGCTGCGGTGGCGTAGACCAGGAGACACAGAGGACCGTGCTGACGATGATAGTAGATGGCGAGGCTGCTCATTGTTGTGACTCCTGTTCACAGTTGATAACCACCTCTATTTTAGCAGATTTCTCTCTGTGAACTCGAACTTCTCCGATTAAATTTCTGTCTTGAATCTGACGATTCATTTCGAGTTATTGAATGCCAAAAAAGGAATTTCACCATGTCCAATCAAACCATCAACTTCTACAGCGTCAGTGAGGCTTACGGTGAATTCTCCAACTTTGCCGGGTTTCCGATTGAGCTGGACGGTAAACGCTGGCCGACGTCGGAGCATTATTTTCAGGCGCAGAAATTCAAAGAGACTTCACACCAGGAAGAGATCCGCAAAGAACCGTCGCCGATGCGGGCTGCCCGGATGGGACGGGAGCGGAAGCGACCGCTACGGAAAGACTGGGAATCGGTCAAAGATGGCATCATGCGGCAGGCCGTGCTGGCGAAGTTTACGCAACATGCAGAACTGCGGGAACTGCTGCTCTCTACGGGAGAGAGTCGTCTCGTCGAGCATACGACGAACGATGCTTACTGGGGAGATGGCGGGGATGGCAGCGGTAAGAATCGGCTGGGGCAGATTCTGATGGAGATTCGCCGGACGCTGCGGGAGGCGGGGGATACGGAAGAGGAAGCGTAGCGGGACTCAGGGGAAGTCGATGTACTCGGGTGGAACCCGATCGGTTAACCAGACCTGATTCGGAGTCACAAAGAATTCAAACCCGGCTTGAGACATCTCTCCCGAGCGGATCTTCAGTAACACGGGTTTACCCCGCCGCTGCCCGACCGCCAGTGCGGTATTTTCATCTCCATGCAGATGCACGTGATGACGTTTCATCTTCTTGAGTCCCTCGCGGGAGATCACTGCGACAAACTGTTGCGGCGTACCGTGAATCAGGAACTCAGGGGGAATCGCAGCCTCGTAGCCCAGTTCAATTTTGACTGAGTGCCCCTGGTTAGCCCGGATGCGGGTGCCGTCATCGCTGAAGGAGAACCGCTGTTTGTCATTCGAATGTACGACATGCTCCAGTGTTTCCCGCGACATCTTCTTACCATGTTCGTCGATCGCAGAGAGTAACGTCTCTACATCGACCCAACCCGATTCATCCAGTTGAATCCCGACGGTCTCCGGCTGATGTCTGAGAATCAGGCTCAGAAATTTACTTTTCCTTTTGATATCCTTTTCGTTCATTTCATTTTCCTTTTCTTACTTTTTCTTTTCATAGTTGATTGTTTTTTGTTTGTTCTATTTCAGATTAGAGCGACACCTGCCGCCTGCATTTCCTGCAGGGCTCGCTGAATATCACCCTCGTTCAGATCGACGCCCCGACAGCCAGCCTGCACCAGATTTGTTTTCAATCCGTGCCTGACCGCATCCAGGGCCGTGAATTTCACGCAGTAATCGGTGGCAAGTCCCATGATGGTGACTTCACTCACATTGCGTTCGTTTAAATAGTCACCCAGGCCGGTCGCCTGGCGATGCCCGTTATCGAAGAACCCGCTGTAACTGTCGATGCTGGTATCGGTGCCTTTCGGGATTACCGCATCAATCTGCTCCTGATCCAGATCAGCGTGCAGTTCGGCTCCCGGGGAACCCTGAATACAGTGTTCGGGCCAGAGAATCTGCTCCAGCCCATTGAGATCGATCAGCTCACCAATTTCCCGATTGGGGTGCTGGCTGGCGAAACTCAGATGATCTGGCGGATGCCAGTCCTGGGTCGCGACGACCAGTTCGAATTTCGGTATCCACTGGTTGGCTACTTCCACGACGTCATCGCCGTCGGGAACCGCCAGGGCACCGCCCGGCATAAAGTCATATTGCAGATCGACTAAGATTAAAGCATGCATCATGCGACTCCTCGGTTCAATAGGGCGGAAGCAGGCGTCTGCCTCCCAGGCTGATCACCACGGCAGCAAACAGCAGATTCCGCGGAATCGTAGCCAGCCAGTGCATCGGAGGAGGTGCCTGCGGATCCGCAGTCTCGTCCATTTGCGACAGACACTCCGCCAGCGATTCCATCCACGCGATGGTACGCGGCCATTCTGCCAGTTGCTGTTTCCATTCACCGGGAATCACTTCGACTCCCAGATTCGCTCCACTGATGGCTCCGACGATCGCAGCCACACTGTCGGCATCGCCCCCCAGCATGACGGCATTTTCAACTGACTGCCGAAAATCGTCTGCAGAATAAGCCCAGCAGTAGAGCGCCGCGGGAACAGTCTGGTTAATGTAACCGGAGATTCCATCGCTCCAGCCCTGGTCGTGTGCGTACTCTTCGGGAGTACTCTGACGTGCGAGATGTTCGACTGCGTTCTCGATTGCCGACTTGAGTTCTGCATCCTGAATCTGTGAGACGCTGTTACCAAGAAATTCCCGCGGGCTTTGTCCTGGCTCTGTCAGTGACAGTCGCGCCGCACGGGCTACCAGAAGTGCGCCCTCTTCAGCACGGGGATCTTTGTGAGTGATTCTTGAGCTTCGCAGTACCAGTTCCTGCAGGTGTGACTCGGAAGTTGCATAGAGCCCCAACAGTGCAGAACGCATGGCCGGCCCATTCCCTGCACTGAAGACGCCGCTGTTTTGAGGAGCAACGCCAACTAACAGTTTCAGACAGGAGCGAAGCGTGGCCCGGCCGATCCCGGCCGGCAGAGTTAACAGCCAATGCTTGAGGTCCCGCCCCAGTCGTCGTTCGAAATCTTCAGGCACACCCCGGGAGAGCACCAGGGCTCGTCCGACCATCAGGGTGTGTTCGGTATCGTCGCTGCAATACCCCCTGTTCAAAAACAGATCGGGAGAAAGTGGAGGCCCCCCATACAGGCGTCGGGAACGTTTGCGGGATAAGCCTTCCCGTTTCAGTCCGACGGCATCTCCGACCGCGGTACCCAGTAAACACCCTAGAATACGAGAGTAATTGTCCATGGTTCAGATCTCGAAGTGAAACCCCTGTTTGGTCAGGCGTTTGTATTTGCGACGGTCGAACTGATACAGACGCGCGGCTCGATGCGCGACATCCGTCTCGACTTCGTCCAGTTCAATGAGGATTCCCATACTGAGAATCTTTTTACGAAAATTACGCTTATCCAGCGGTCGATCCAGAATGACTTCATACAGATGCTGAATCTGCCTTAAGGTAAATTTGGGAGGCAGCAGTTCAAAGCCGATGGGCTGGTAACGGACCTTACCCCGCAGACGTTCATGAGCCATTTCCAGAATCTGGTCGTGGTCAAAGGCCAGCGAGGGGATGTCGTCCACCGCGAACCAGGCGGCATTCCGGGCATCGGTGGCCGCCTGCACCCGGTGGTCCGACAGATTCACCAGGGCATAGTAAGCTACCGTAACGACACGCTCCCGGGGATCCCGGTTCACGGTTCCGAAGGAATACAGCTGTTCGAGATAGACATTTTTCAGACCGGTCTCTTCACTCAACTCACGCAGGGCGGCCTCGTCCAGTGTTTCTTCCAGCCGAACAAACCCGCCCGGGAGTGCCCAGTCCCCTTCAAACGGGGGCAGGTCCCGCTGAATGAGCAGAATCTGCAGATCATCTTCATCCAGGCCAAACACGACGCAGTCCACCGTTAATGCAGCCCGCGGATATTCATAGCTGTATTTCATCACAAACCCTTTATTGTCTCACAGATCTTTTTTATGTCTCTATCTAATTCAGCCAGTCAGCATCCAAGGCTGGTTTTTTAATTCATGCCAACGATCATTGTGCTTCTGCCACACGACGGAGTTCCGCCAGTTCTTCTGTAAAGCCTCCCGAGAGAATGGGAAAACGGCACCAGGTTTTCGGATCCAGATTCTCATCGTCGAGGTGAAACGAGGGGGCGTACCGTTCGCGTTTCCACTGGTTCCGCGACCAGAGCCGAAAGAAGCGTTCGATCCATGCCACCAGTTGTGCGGGCTGCTCTGCGGGAAACTCGACAAGTGCCAGTCGGTAGAGCTCCACAGGACTATGCTTATCGCGAATCGCAGCTCGCTCGACCCAGTCCAATAATTCGTAAGGCATCAGATCCTGTTCGTCCTTCTGCTCTGCTTCCTGCGGACGCAGTTCTGCGGTCGGCTCCTGCTGATTGATCAGGTTCAGTTCGGGAACCGTACCTACCTGCAGCGGACCGACCGTTTCCATCCATCGCAGCCAGCTTCTGAGAAACACTTTATCGATCCCGGAGATTGGCGACAGACCGCCGCACGTATCGCCGTCCATCGTGGTATAGCCCACAGCTGCTTCCGAACGGTTACTGGTGGACAGCAACAGGGCATTTCGTAGATTGGTAATCATCCAGACTCCCGGTGCCCTGCTCCGGGCCTGAATATTCTGGAGTGGAATATCATCGGTTTCCCAGCTCAGCTCCCGCCCGACAGCTTTCGATACGAGATCGACATATGCCTGTGTGATGGCGTCGACATCCAGATTCAGAAAATCGGCGCCGATCCCCTCAGCCAGCCCGGCCGCGGCGTTCGCCGTCGTTTCGGAACTGTTGCGGGTGGACTGATAGACGCAGGTTAATAACCCATTGATCAACCCAGCGAAGCCGGATTCCGATTTGGTCTCGGGCAGGTAAGCAAGCTTTTGGGATAAACCCTCTGACCCCAGTTCGGAGAGTCCCAGTTTGAGCATGGCCCAGACCAGGACCGCAGCCGCTGCTGAGTCCGCACCGCCACTCAATGAAATCACAAAGCCCTGAGACCGGCTCTTACGCAGATAGTCGAATAACGCGAGTGCGACGGCCCGCGTGAACTCTTCCTCTTTGATCGAGTCCGAACGTTCCCAATCTGCAGCCTGGCAGTGCAGGGTTCGAAACGGAATCTCCGGAAACTGGTAATCGGCTATGATCGTAGTCTCGCGGAAAGCTCCCGGCCGGGGTTGAAAACTGGCCAGACGGGCGCGATTCATTCTGGTTAAATCAATGTCGACGATCGCGGACGTTACGGAGACATCCTGAAACGAAAGCCGCTGTCCCTCTGCCAGCAGCGAGCCGTTACTGGCGATTAGTGTAGCACCGTCATAGATGATGCGTCCCGCTTCGTTCCCCAGTAGATTGGAATAAACGTAAGTCACGCCGTACGCCCGAGAGCTTTCCTGAACCAGTCGCCTGCGGATTTCCTGTTTGCCAAAGGCGAAGTGGCTGGCACTCGGATTGAGAATCAGATCGACGGCTGCCTGCGAGAGTTCACGTCCGGGGCGACGTGCGGCCCAGGCATCTTCACAGATTTCGAAACCGAGCCGGACACCGTCTACTTCAAAGATCAAATTGCCAATCGGGTATGCCTGACCTTGAATCGTGACTTCACCCACGCACGTGGAATCCCAGGCTTTGAACCAGCGTGGTTCATAATGAATGCCATCGCCGGCCAGATGATTTTTGGCGACAAATCCCAGAATCTGACCGTCGGCGATCAGGCAGGCACAGTTATAGAGCGCCCCGCCATACATCAGCGGAAGCCCTACTGATACGACGGTCCCTTTCGTCAAGGGGAGCAGTTCCAGCAGGGCTGACAGCGCCCGCTGCTGAACGTCGATTGAAAAGAAAGTGTCTTCACAGTTATAGCCGGTGAGGCAGAGCTCGGGTAAACAGATCAGCGAGGCCCCCTCATTGCGGGCCGCGTCGATCGCCTGTCTGACCCGGGTCGCATTCCCGGACCAGTCCAACGGAGTCTGATTCAGGCCAACGGCGGCTATCTGGATGAGTTTCATGGCTGGTTCATTTCATTATTCAGCATGAGCTTGATTCATGGTTCCGTGAGTCACTGATGATTTAATTTTCGTGCCAGCAGAATCTGTTCGGTTTTGTAATCGTACAGCCCCTGTTCCAGACCAACGGGATATTCGTGTGGATCCAGATGACGCTGAATACCCACGTGAAACAGATCTAACTGCTGCTGTGCCCGTTCGCGAATGACTGACAATGATTCGTGTTGATGAACGATCTCCCCCTGCTTGACTACGGGGATCAACAGGTCCTGTGAGTCAAGTTTGTCGTCCAGCACCCGTCGCCGCGTTGGATCCAGAGGATCGATCAGCACGCTTCGTTCCGAGGATGGCGGAGCAAGTTCATTATAGATCATGTCGGCCACGGCCCCGTTTTGATTCAGATAGCGCCTGGTCTGTAGAATTCCGGGGGTAGAGGTCTTGATGGCCTGTTCGGACAGTTTCAAACGGGGTTCCCATTCCTGGTCTTCATTCCTGATCGCTCCCAGTTTGTAAACCCCTCCCAGGGCGGGCTGTTCGAAGGCGGTCACCAGACGAGTGCCCACACCCCAGACGGCGATCTTGGCTCCCTGCATTTTGAGACTGCTGATGGTGGTTTCATCCAGGTCATTACTGGCGACAATCGCGGCTTCCGTCAAACCCGCTTCATCCAGCAGGCGTCTGGCTTCGATACTGAGATAAGCAAGATCTCCCGAATCAAGCCGGATCCCCACCATTTGATGACCGGACTCTTTTAACTGAATCCCGACGCGAACCGCATTGCGAACCCCATCGAGTGTATCGTAGGTATCGACGAGGAAGACACAGTTATTAGGCATGGCCCGGGCGTAATCTTCGAAGGCGGAAAGCTCATCATCGTAGGACATGACCCAGCTGTGAGCGTGTGTCCCTTTGACGGGAATTCCGAACAGCTTACCGGCCAGCACATTGGATGTGGCTGCACAGCCTCCAATGTAAGCGGCTCGACTGGCTGCCAGGCCGCCGTCAATTCCCTGGGCTCGCCTTAAACCGAACTCCAGAACCGGATCTCCGCCCGTGGCAGTACAGATGCGGGCTGACTTGGTAGCGATCAGCGTCTGAAAGTTGATCAGATTCAGCAAAGCGGTTTCCAGCAACTGACACTGCAGAATCGGCCCCGTGACCCGTACCAGCGGTTCGTGGGGAAAGACCACGGTCCCTTCCGGAACCGCTGCCAGATCACAGGTGATACGCAGATCCGCCAGGTATTCCAGAAAGCCACTGGAGAATAAGGGACGACCATCATTGCCTTCCAGCGTCTTGAGATAACTGAGATCATCTTCGCTGAATTGGAAGCGCCTGATATATTCCAGAGCGTACTCCAGCCCGGCGGCGATGGTGTAGCCACCCTGGAACGGATTTTTGCGAAAGAAGAGGTGAAAGACAGCTTCCTGTTCTGCTCTCCCGGTTTTCCAGTATCCGTGAGCCATCGTCAACTGGTACAGGTCTGTTAAGAGCGTCAGTGAAGTATCGTAGATCTTACTTAGGGCCATTGCAGGTTCCTCCAATCTGTTAGTGTATTATACACACTATCAATCCTGTTTCAATACTTCATTCCGACCTTACTCATGAATTCATGGAATTTCACTGACCGGTTCCACGTTTGGAATCAGAGAAGGGGTGATGACTGACAGGTTTCTTACTGGAAATACACCACCTATCCAATTCACAGACCATTAGACCATTGTTTACGTCGTTTCATGTCTGAAAAACATCCACCGGAATTAATGTTGCTCAATTTGAACTGATTCCACTATACTCCCCCACCAGCTATTTTAAATTCACAGCCCAACTAACCTGAGCCAAAAGCTTTGATGCCCACGACTTTTGAATATTGTTCAACCTGTCTTTACCACTTCCTGCAATCCTGAGTCTGTTCCGAGACTGATGAAGCTTTAGAAATCGGGCCAGACTGATTACCGGTTCTTACCTCAAGCCCGCCAATCTGATGGAGCCGACTCTCGTGATCGCAGGATTGTCAGCACTCACCATTCAACAATATAGATGTTTAATGAATAATCGAGTCAAACTTGCTCTGGAAGATGTGATCGATATGATCAAATCCAGCCGGTTATGTATGTTTCTGGCATGGTTTGATATTCGCATCCGTTATCGCAGGTCTAAAATCGGTCCATTCTGGATTACGATCAGTATGGCAATCTTTATTATTGCCCTGGGAGTCGTTTACTCCAAATTGTTCAACATGGCTCCCGATGAATATCTGCCCAATCTGGCGGCAGGTTATCTTTTCTGGACGCTCATAGCATCGACCATCAGTGAAGCTCCCACGATCTTCATTGACAATGCGGCTTATCTCAAAGATATGAAAATCAATCTGCTGATTTTTATATTTCGGGCGCTGGCACGTAACACAATCATCTTCCTGCACAATGCCCTGTTTATCATGTTTGTCAGCTTTTATTTTAAAATCTGGCCTCAATTTCAGACACTTCTCGTTATTCCGGGGCTATTTCTTGTGTTGCTGAATCTGTTCTGGATCACACTGTTTTTTGGGATCGTGGGTGCCCGTTATCGTGATCTGGCCCCCATTATTCAGAGCATGGTACAGGTACTGTTTTTCGTCTCTCCAATAACATGGCTACCCAAGCTCGTGGGAGAAGACAGCTGGGTTGTGATGTTCAACCCCATTGCTTACTTCCTTGACCTGACCCGCGCCCCCATATTGAACCAGACTCCTGCATTGAGTTCCTGGGCGATTACTGCCGGAATCAGTATTGTCGGTTTTGCTGTCAGCCTATTACTTTACGCCTACAAACGAGACCGGATTGTATATTGGATTTGATATGGCCAGGATTAAAGTAGAAAATGTGACTCTGCACTACCCGATCATCGGGGCAGGCGACCGGTCCGTAAAAAACAGGTTGTTGAACTTTGCTACGGGAGGCAAAATCACCCGGGACAGTAGTACAGTGGTCGTAACAGGTCTGGACCAGATTGACCTGGAATTAAATGACGGTGACCGCCTGGGACTGATCGGACACAATGGTGCCGGGAAATCCACTTTGCTGAAAGTTCTGGCGGGAATCTATACTCCCACCAATGGTAATGTGGAAATTGAGGGACGGATTGTCTCTACCCTGAATATTACTCTGGGATTTGAAATGGAGGCCACCGGGTTCGAGAATATCTATCTCAGGGGTCGCCTACTGGGACTGACTACCAGAGAAATTGAAGCTAAACTCGAAGAGATCTCCGACTTCACCGAGCTGGGCAAATACCTCGATCTGCCGGTGCGGGTCTACTCGTCAGGGATGCTGATGCGGCTGGCATTTGCCGTAATGACATCACTGGAATCTGATATCCTGCTGATGGATGAAGTCATCGGCACCGGAGACGCCCGGTTCATCCATAAGGCTGAAGCCAGACTAAATGAGTTCATGAACAAAGCCAAGATCATGGTCATAGCTTCTCACTCAGACGATGTCATCAGAGAATTTTGTAACTCCGCACTTCTACTGAAAAATGGAACTCCCTTTGCTCAGGGTGAGATCGATGAAGTGCTGGAGATTTATGAGTCAGAGGAATACCAGACATAACCCCCCCTAGTCATACGGGAGCATAGCGCCATGAGCCTGGCAGCCAGAATTATTTGCAGAAATCTGGAGCGTTCTATAGCAGCCAAAAACGAGTTGTTGCAGAACGCAGAGACTCAGGCCGAATTTGCCCGGTCCGTTGACATTGTATTGAACTGCTATCAGCAGGGGGGCCGCCTGTACGTTGCCGGGAATGGTGGTTCAGCTGCCGATGCACAGCATCTGGCGGCGGAATTTGTCAGTCGTCTGGCCCGTGACCGTGCCCCATTGCCAGCCGAAGCACTCACGACCGACTCCTCGATCATCACAGCCATCGGCAACGATTATGGCTACGATGAAATCTTTTCCCGTCAGATTGCGGGTAAGCTCAGCGAAAAGGATGTCTTTCTGGGAATTACGACTTCCGGGAATTCCCCCAACATTGTCAAAGCCCTGCAGGTCTGCCGTGAACGGAACATTCAGAGTATCGTGTTTACCGGTCACGATGGCGGTAAGGTGCGAGAATTGAGCGACGTTTGTGTCATCGCCCCTGGAGAACTGACCAGCCAGATCCAGGAAGTGCATCTGGTACTGGAACACACCCTCTGCGAGTGCGTCGAAGCCGCCTTGTTTGACTTCGAGCTCTAAACGCGACGGTGATGATCTTCCAGAATTGAGTGAGTCGTGTCTGCAGTGATTCCTCTACCCGTTCGCATCATCTTTATTAAAGATCAGGTACCGGCGACCTTGAACCATCTGAAAAACTGCCGGACCGAAAAGTAGCAGGCCAACAGGCTGAACCGTAACCAGACTCCGCAGGTGATAATCCACATCAACACGACTGGATACTTGTGGCGGAAGAATTTGCTATAGAACCGCACCATTCCCTTGTGCTTGTTCCATTCAACAAAGATACGGCGAGAACGGCTACAGCTTCCCTGGAAATGCGAGATTTTCGCATCCGGTACAAACAGGATCTTCCAGCCCTTTTCCCGGAAGCTCATGCACCAGTCCAGATCCTCGCAGTGCAGAAAGTAGCCTTCATCCAATCCGCCGACATCTTCATAAGCCTTGCGAGGGACCAGCATACAGGCCCCGGAAATCGCCTCGACTTCTACCGGATGGTCAGGTAATGATTCGAGATGCAGATTGAAGTCTGAAAAGAGCTGCGGAAACAAGGGGGACAGCCAGCGCAATTTAAAAACACGCACAAAGGTTCGCCAGGGAGTGGGAATCAAACGACGTCCCCCGACCTGCTCTGTGCCATCGCTATTTAGCAACTGGCCGCCGGTCATGCCCGCTTCAGGATTCTGCACAAGGCATTCCCTGAGTGCTGAGATCGCATGCGAATTGATTTTACAGTCAGGATTGAGATACAGCAGATAGTCGCCGCTGGCAACCCGTCCGCCCTGATTACAGGCTACCGCAAATCCCATATTTTCCTGATTTTCAGTGACCAGGATATTCTGTTGCGCGCGAAAGGTGTGCTGCACGTTTTTCAGACTCTCGTCGTGAGAAGCATTATCGACGATGATAATTTCCAGGGACTGCTGGCAATCAACCAGCGACTGCACACATAGCGATAATTTGTCAGCCGAGTTGAAATTAACAATTATGACTGAGATCAAACAGCTATTCTCCATACTTCCCCATCTTTCCGATCAAGGCATGCCAGACTCCCAGGGAAAGCATCTTCATGTTGAGCAGGCGTTTTCCGACAAAGAAAGAAAAGACCAGATAAATCAGGAACAATCTGCGAAAATCCATTACTTTCCAGGAAAATGAAACCCATGACTGTTGGATCAGCCAGATACCATTACGCACTGTATAATAGTGTCGAAGCGGGTGGTGCACCGGGAAAGTTCTGCCGAAGAGATTCGCATATTCATCTCCCAGATCATGCTTCATACGAGCAGAGCCAACGCCATAAATCTGATACCCTTTGTGAATTGCACGCAGGCACCATTCAGTGTCGACATAATCAATAAAAAGATCTTCTTCCATCAACCCGATTTCTTCCAGTGCCTTCATAGAAATCAAGCTTCCAGAGGAAATGAGATGATCGACAGTGACGATTTCATTCTCGGCACAATCAATTCGCCTTAATCGGATCCCCTGTAGTTTTACAAAGGGAGCTGCATGTTGTCCCTTAATATCAGAATACCTGGGACCGACTGCCGCGACATGACAACCGAGTCTCGTTTTTTCGTTCATCACAGTCAACAATGTGTCAACCATATCCGGTTCTGGAAGGCTGTCCTGGTCAAAAAGAACCACATGACTTGCATTCTTTTCCCTGGCCCGAAAAACGCCATGATTGATAGCTGACGCTATTCCGTAATTCTCTTCAAGCGAAACTAATCCCCCATTATCTTTGAGGATTCCCAGAATAAACTGTTTGATTTCTTGAGGGGAATTGTTATCAACCACACACACATAATCCACTTGCACAGAGATCGCATCGATCAGCTTATGCAGTGTCGCTTTATCGGGATTGAACGTCACTATGATCGCGGCGACGAAGTCCATTTGCTTGCCATATCAAATAATACAGGTTTTGGAATTCACAAATCGAGACAATCAGTCTGGCTGTCAGGCCGAATATGCCTGAAGCTCCAGTTGCTCCTCCTCAGCTTTTAGAATCTTTGCAAAAGTTCTTTTTGAATCACTCCAGGTCCATTCTTCTGCTGTTTTGTAACCATTTTCTATCAGCTGGTGTCTGAGTTCCACATTTTCAATAAGCGTTCTGACTGCCATTTTTGCTTCTGCCACATCTCCAGGCTTAACAATCAATGCGTTATAATTATCAATTGCATATTCTTCCAGACCTGTCACTTCAGATACAACAACACTGCAACCACAGGCCATTGCTTCGAGAGGTGGGTAGCAGAAACTTTCGACACGACTCATTTTCAGAAAAATGTCGCAAGACGAATAAATATTCCGCATCTTATGAATATCGACTTTTTCAAAAAGCCTGTCATATTTCCACTCAGCAGGAATCTTGCCACTACTCGAGATTATCCAGAGTTCACAATTGAGATCTTTGACGGCAGCATATGCCTCTTTCATCCCCTTAAATGGAATGTCAACAGGCCCTTCAAGCAGCACTCTCACTTTTTTCTCTTTAGGAAGAATCTCCTGGTCGTGGAAAAACATATTCTGGTCCAGTCCATTCGGAACATATTCTGAATCATGCCCGAACTCATCTTTGAGCCATTTTTGAATCCAACAAGCCATCGTGACATACTCGCAGTCTGTCAGATAAGTCTGGTGTACCAGTTTTTTTGTCGCCTCGTCGGTGTAAAAACGGCGTTCATCGGATTGGACAAAGTAGAGTTTTCTTTTTGGTTCCAGCTGGTTCAAGATTTCGACGGTATTCCAACCGGTAGCAATCGCAACATCGATATTATCAACACGCATATCCAAGTTGCTTAATTGATAAATGGGGACATTATGTTCGGGAAACCAATTAATAGAGTTTCCAAAAGTCACATCGAGATTGATGCAGGATACATCAAATTTTTGTTCCATTAACTTCTTGGCATGATGCAAGACCACAGCAATACCTCCAGAAATCCCAGTTCCTGGAATGATGAAAACAATCTTTTGTAGTTTCTTTGCCCGTGTCTGATATTGTCTCAGAGCTTCCTGTTTCCAGTAGTCAGATTCTTCAATAAAGTTTAATTCGTTGTTGCCTTTATGAATGCGCAAAGTTACCAGAACATCACGCGTTGCTTTGAACTTGTATCCAAAGTAGGCCAGTCGCAGCCATAATTCATAATCTTCGCAATAGCACATTTCTGGCTTTAGACCACCCACATCCAGCAAGGCGGCTCTTCTTATCATGACTGTACTCTGACAAGGTACACAAATCTCTTTTAAAAATTGTAGATCACAATCCGGACTCTCAATCACTCTACCATCATGGAGCCCATTGATTTCTCGTGAGTTATCCATTTTTATCTTATATGCGCCATAGACTACGTCTGCGTTGTATCTCTCCATCACCTTCAGAGATTTTTTGATTCTGTTTTTGTCAGCGATGTCATCACTATCCAAAAATGCGATATATTTACCAGTCGCTTCCAAAATCCCCTTATTTCGGCCACGAACTGCATTCCCGGAGTTATCATAGTAATGGAAGATTTTTACTTTTGGATGATGAGAATACTTATCCAAAACAGCTAATGTACCTGGTGGAGAGCCATCGGTGACAATGATCACTTCAATTTCTGAAACAGTTTGATTGAGGCAAGATTCAATCGCTTCTTTCAGTTCAAAAGTGCGATCATACACGGGTATTACAAAACTGACTAAAACACGCCTCGAAGAGTTGATTTTCTCTTCAAGATAGCTCTTTTGCCTGAACCTGTCCCATCTTGCTTTTATTTTCGTTTTCAGGAACAGACAAGTCCTTTGAAGAAATGCAAGCACCCCTTCATTAGAAATAATTGAAACAGATTTTGATAACAAGTTCTTAATTTGATATCCCACAATTAGCTCCTGAAGCCCATTTTCGGAAATAGCGTCTTAACTTCAAACGCTAATGAATTGACTCAATCTTCAAGTTGTTTCTGGAGATACTTAAAGATTAACTTCAACTGTTATTTCGGTTATACGATACACCCGACTGACATCATCTGCTTCGAAATCATCTACACTATGTCTGTTACTCCAGAAATCTTTTGGTTGGCTACCAAAGTTAAACAAGTCACTGTATCCATATTAAGAAAGCTGATTTTCCGCTGTTTGTCATGCAGATTCCCTAAAAGCATACGCTCTAAGATCATGCCACAAAAACAGGCGTCACTCACATCACTGATGTGTGGACAGTTCATCCAGTAAAAAGTCTGCCAAGGGAAAGTCCAGCTAATCCAATAACCTGATCAGGTAGTCCCCGTAATTAGTTTTTGACAATGCTTCGGCCTGCATCTGCAACTGATCTCGCGATATCCAACCTTTCTGAAAGGCGATTTCTTCGAGACAGGCGATTTTCAGTCCTTGTCGATGTTCAATTGTTTGGAAGAAGTGGCTGGCATCTTGCAGACTTTCATGTGTCCCCGTATCAAACCAGGCATGCCCACGCCCCAGTAATTCCACACAGAGATCTTCACGTTCGAGATAGGCATTATTCACTGCGGTAATTTCGAGTTCTCCCCGCGCAGACGGTTTGACATTTTTCGCGATTTCGATCACATCGTTGTCATAAAAATAAAGCCCTGTAACCGCATAATTTGATTTGGGCCGAACGGGCTTCTCTTCAATTGAGATTGCCTTGAACTCGCTGTCAAATTCAACGACGCCAAACCTCTCCGGGTCATGCACCTGGTAACCAAACACGGTCGCCCCTTTTTCGCGGGAAGCAGCCGCCTTTAAACTTTCCGTGAAACCATGTCCGTAGAAGATGTTGTCTCCCAAGATTAGACAAGTGGGATCCGATCCCAAGAAGTCCTCACCAATCAGAAATGCCTGTGCCAACCCGTCTGGTGAAGGCTGCTCGGCATATTGAAAACGTACTCCCCACTGTTCTCCACTCTCCAGCAAATCCTGAAACATGGGTAAATCGTGTGGCGTGGAAATGATCAAAATATCTCTAATGCCTGCCAACATCAGGGAGGAGAGCGGATAGTAAATCATCGGCTTATCATAGATTGGCAACAGTTGCTTGGACACAACTTTTGTCACCGGATGAAGGCGGGTCCCCGATCCTCCTGCCAACACTATTCCTTTTCTCGACATTTACATTTCCAGTACTGTTTTGTTGGTTGAGATCAACCGGAACTCAATAAAAGCTCATTGTCCATGATTAACTACTGAGGTGCGTTTGGTATTGAAATTCAGAAAATAAAGCAACACGAATTTCCCGTTCTGACTGAAGAATACAAGAGAAGTCACAGAACTTTGCTGACAAGACAAAGATTTCTGCACAAATCGTTAAGCTCGCATTAAATCGCAGATGTTGAGCGACTTTGACAGCAAACAGCAACACTGATCATACAGACACACGCCTGCATGATTTGCGGGGTCAGGAACAAGCACCAAGGTTCGTTCCAATCCTGAAAGCGCAACTCAGTTTCCATAAACGTTTTCGGCCCCCAATCAAAGGAAGTATTGAAACATTCTTCCAATTGACTACCGACTTCTTTGCGTCTGCAGCACCTCAAATAAATTCTCATTGTAGACCATGATAATTCAGCATCAGATCGACAGGATGACCACAGCCTTCAGATGAAATCCATTTCCCATAGACATCTGGTGCCCCCTGACAGCAGGAACCAGGAACAATGACAATCAGTCACCGGGGCACGATGTCTTCAATAAAGATATGACTTGGTTCATACATCATTTTTTCAGTTATTCGTCTGCTGATTGTGCAGGTAATAGTGTGACTACTGAATTGCTCTTCGCGCATTTCAGTCGAACCTCTATAAGTACCTGAATTGATTCTCTGGATGCTGTATTAATCACCCACGACCATGGTGACCAGCAAATACCAGAATAATAGCAATTCCTAAACTATAGAAATTGCCATTTCTCACATGCTCTAGCCTTTGTACGGACCTCTGACTTATCAGACTGGACTCAAAAACACCAATTGATAATGCTCCACCAGCGAATACACAACTTCTGTTTTTTACCTGACTGATTGAAAAAGAGAGACGAAATGACTTTCATTTGAATGGAGTAAGCACATGTTCAATGATAAATTGGAATCGCTCCGAGGAGTCGCCGCCTTGGTTGTGGCCATCTATCACAGTTTCCTCGTATTTGCGGTCGATCAGAACCAGGTCATCTGGGAAAGCACTCTCTTTGACGTAACGGGTACGAATTCATTCCTGACCAGAATGGCACTGGCCATCTTCAATGGAAGTGCAGCAGTATCTATCTTTTTCGTTCTCAGCGGCTATGTCCTCGGACTTTCACTGGATCGAAAGCCCAGAAATCTCACCACTTATCACGCTTTCTACATAAAACGCTTTTTCCGAATATATCCCACATATTTTGTGTCATTGACATTGATCGTCCTGTCCATTGTCCTGTTTCACAGTTATATCAAGTTCCCGAATACCTCTCTCTGGTATAATTGGTGGTACACGGAAGGGGTCACCTTAAAAAATGCTCTCGCAAATTATTCGCTAGTGAAAATTGATATTAATAATGTTGCCTGGACTTTGAAGGTAGAATTAATCATCTCACTCTTTTTCCCTTTATTCTATCTGATCAACCGCAGGTTTGGACTGAAGGTGAATCTGCTTTTCCTGCTGGGCCTCATCATTATGGGTTACACGGGACCTATAGTTGATACAATCCAGTATGCATTTATGTTTCACATTGGACTGATGCTGCCCTATTTTGTCAAAAAACAGCAATCCCCCGTAAGCAGCTTTTTTTGCGGAAATCTCGCTTTTATGATTGGGCTAGTATGCCTTTTGTCAGCGAGGCTCTTTTTAGCTAAGATTGATTATTTCTTCCCAATCCTGGTGGAAGGTATCGCCTCTGGCTTCCTGATCTGGATCCTGTTAAGCACAGAAGAAAACACATTCTTCAATCGTTTTCTGAAGATTAATCTGGTTAAGAAACTGGGCAAATACTCTTATTCCTTTTACTTGTTCCACTTTATCGTGATGTACTGGCTGGCTTACTGCATGTTTCGGGTCATTCCCCCAGAGATATCAGCCACTTACCCGGTTATCTTAAGCAGTCTGCTTGCCGTAATCTCAATTCCGATTACTTACTTTATTGCGATCGTGTCTTATAAGTGCGTCGAAGTACCAATGATCAAACATGGTGCTGTAATTGCTGAAGTTCTCTCCACAGGCACAAAACGAAGTCTGGATAGAATAGCATTGGTTGTAATTCGATGGCGGAGAAAAAAGGAGTTTCTGCCCTTGAGTTTCGCTTTTAAACGCTTCTGGTAATGCCGGGGAAACCAGACTTAGTTAGCAGAAGTACAAACGTATTGCATGCCTAAGAACTTACAGGGATTTCATTACTGACAGATATGAAATCCCTGTTTTTATTGCAACTATCAGAACAAAAACGGAGTATCGATAGTGAAAATACCGCTTCTCGCCTTGGAACACTAGATTTTACGCTGTTCAACGAGACTCTAGAAATCGAGATCGATACGGCACACAGCGAAGTCCCGGTAGTGACATAGAGAGCTTATTGCGGTCAACTTTCTCAGCGGCACAGTTACCAGGCGATACAAGAAAGAGGAATCAAGATCCACGGTTTTCCGACTGAGCTCAGGACCTGAATGCTGTCAGGCCGAAGCCAAGTTAGAAGCGGATTCCCTTTTACGTCCACCGTCAAACTATCGATGACCACAGCATGCTCGCCTACTGTTTGAATTAGTGAACCGAAGTTGTTCGCGGTGCATTTCTATCAGGGATCTTGAATCGGATAAACCTACAGCAGGGGCTGCCCTGAAATGATTACATACAGAGCTTGCTGTTCCGGGGACAGCAGGACTCCGTTGCAGCGGGAAATATGGCCAATCGGTTACTCCCCTCTCAGAGGAAGAGCAGAACTGATTTTCAGGTTCCTAAACTCGAGTGCCCCTGCATTCTCCCCCTCAGGTCCACCGGAATCTCCCCATCTTAATCAGGAATACTTGGGAAATCTCGGAACTTTGCAGGCATTGCAGAGCTTCACTCGCAATTTGCGCTGTCAGGCATGAAATATATAGATTTGTGGAGTCCTGCACTGTCCGCAAACCCCAGAAAAAGTGAACATGCGACCACGCCCAGGAGGCTTTTACATCACTTCCAGGGCTGATAAAGCAGCAGCAGTCCCAGGATGGTCGTCAGCGACAGAAATAATGACCCCTTGACCAACCATGCTCCTGGCCGACGCATATCATCATCCTGAACTTCCAGCTCTTCGGGCACCTCAAATGTATTCTCGTAACGCCCCCGAACCTTGTCGTAGACTGAAGTTCCCAGTATCAGCAGAATGGAGACGACCAGGGTAATCAAGGGGACGACAGGCCCCGCGATGGTGCCTATGGCGATCAACAGTTTTGAAAAGCCTCCGGAAACATACCCTTTGCTCATCAGCATAATTCCGATACCAAATCCCACCAGGAATCCAGTAAGATGCATGGCCCATTGATGATCAAAGACGATCAGCGCTAATCCGGTAAAGACACCCGCCAGATTCAGCCAGTTAGGAATGCGCTGCGTGAGAAATTCAATCAAGATGGCCACAGACAACAACAGAGCCAATACACAAATCACTGGCCAGACCAGGATTGGAACAGCAAACATGAATCAACAAACTCCGCTTACAAAAATGATTCTCTTCGAGTGATCGATGTATTCTCTTTTGAGATTCCCGAATCAGTCCGATTTGGCTTGCGCTGGAAGATAGCGATAGATGGTATCGATGATGCGATTGTGATGCTTCGTACGCTGGACCGTATTGCTCTGCATCAGCAGAACTCCTGCCAGATTGCGTTCAAAATCGATCCAGGCAACCGGACCTGAGTAGCCGGGGTGGGACAGAATTCGCGAATGCCCGTTGACCTGACTGTCTTTAATCTGAAAGGCCAGTCCATATCGCCCATTCGTTCCCGGCTGAGGCTGATACAACAGCTCGAGTGTTTCAGCGCGGATCAACTGTTTCCCGGCATGCTTTCCTCTATTGAGGTGCAGTTGCATCAGCGTCCCCAGATCGTCGAGTGTTGAATAGACGCCGCCCCCCGCCGTCGAAAGCCCTTTATTCTGACGGGCTGCTACTTCCAGTCCAAATTGATCCGGTTCGAAAATTCCCGGTTTCGTTGAGGAATACAGGGGGGCCAGCTGTTTCAGTTCCTCTGGTGTCGGCTGAATTGTGGTATGCTGTAAGCCCAGCGGCCGAAAAACCCGCTTCTGCATCAATGTAATGAATGTGTTCCCCGTCACTTTTTCAGCCACACAGGCTGCCAGATCAATCGGGCGCCCATACATCATCTTTGTTCCCGGTTCGACAACCAGTCCCAGCTTCAGACAGGCATTGATAAAGTCCTCTGCAGTCTGGGGAGCCACGTAGCCTGCGAGCTGGGGACTGTTCTTCTCCAATTGGCGTTCTGTCTTGAGCCAGTTATCATTCGGAATTCCGGAGGTATGACTCATAGCATGTCGCAAGCGGACCTGGTCCTTGGGCTTTGATCCATCGGAGAGCCGGATATCTGCAAAGGCAGGCCAGGTCTTCGCGATCGGGTCGTCGAAGGTCAGCAAGCCTTCGTCCGCCAGTGATGCCATCAGTGTCGCAGTAAAGAGTTTCCCCGTTGATGCGAGCCAGCAGAGCTGATCGACGGTAAACGGTTTTTTCGTCTCTAGATCAACAAGCCCGTGTGCCTCCCGCATCACGACCTGGCCGCGGTGAATCAGCAGAATCGAGATGCCCGGATAATAACCTTCGTCGATCACTGCCTGGATTTCTGATCGGATCGCTGCCCGCCCTGCCTCGGACAGAGATGTCTGCTCAGGCGGAGCAGAACTGATTTTCAGGTTCCGAAACTCGAGTGCTCCTGCTTTCTCTCCCGCGGGTCCGCCGGAATCTCCGCCCAGGCCGAATGTCAGTTTGGGTTCGGCGATGTAGTCGGCCTTGACCGTAAATTTCCGACCATCAACGGTTGCGGTCATGCTGGGCCCATCAAAGCGAACCTGCGCCGAATACCATTTGCCCGTCTCAATTTTATGGGGCTGTTGCAGCAGGTTCTCGGACTCCCCTTTCTTCGCATGCCCCAACACGCGGATCTGGTCTTGGCTGATCACGAGGTGCACAATATGCCCCCGCTGCTGCGAACCGTTAAAAATGATCCCCGCGAACCGTGCTTTACCTTCCAGACGAAATTCGAAATCAACAACGCCATCCCCCAGTTCGAATCGCCGCATCTTGACGAGACCATGTCGACGAGGCCCCGATTCGTAGCCGCGGAGGATCCCCTTTTCAGCTTTCCATGTTCCCAATCCCCAGAACCAGTCTTTCGAGAGCGGCTCCTGGAACGTTTCCTGCAGCAGGAGTTTGTCGGGAGTGACCTCAGCGGCAGAAAGTTGCCACTGAAAACTGATGCACAGAATCAGACAGAGCAGCGTCTTCAAAAAATAAGCATTCATATCTCAGCTACCTGGAAAGAATAGTGCAGAAGGAAATCAGGTCACAAACGGATGGTCTTGAATGCGCTCAGAGATCTTTTTCGGTAGGAGGGAAGCGTTTGCGGCTGTCACTGTCCACCGGCTTACCACTGCGTGTATTCCACCATTCATGAGCCTTGTCGGGATCATAACTGGGGTTTGGGAGCGGCATCCGGGCACTGACACTGTGCCTCCAGGAATTGAGTTTCTGCTTGAGGTCAGCCACGCGACCTTTCTTTTCGCCTGCCAGATTGTTCGTTTCACCGATGTCACTACTGATGTGATACAGTTCGATGTCTCCGGTTCCGTCCAGGTATTCAATCAGTTTCCAGTCCCGTTCACGAATACTGCTGGCAGGGCGGTCATGGTGGTAATGCGGGTAGTGCCAGTAGAGGGCACTTCGTTTAAGCTGAGCATCCGGATCTTTCAATAACGGTACCAGGCTCATTCCGTCGATCGTCTGATTTTTCGGCAGTGACGCGCCTGCAAGTTCGACGAACGTCGGATAGAAGTCATAACTGATGGTCGGCTCCTTACAGACGGTACCGGGTTTCACCAGAGGCGGATACTTGATAATTAAAGGTACCCGGACGCCCCCCTCATGCAGAGAACCTTTCTCCCCTTTGAGCGGTGCCTGGGTCGAGACATTGTCGTCCGCGTGCTCCCGGTAGTCATACCGTCGATAAAGGCCCCCGTTATCAGAAGTGAAGACGACCATGGTTTTGTTCGTCAAACCTTCAGTCTCGATGGCATCGACAATGCGGCCCACCATTTCGTCACAATGCTCAATCATCGCGGCGTAAACCGGATGAGGCAGATCCTGTTTGAGCTCGGCTGCTTTCTTACGGTACTTCTCCACCTTGTCTGACATCGCTCCCAGCGGGATATGCACGGCAAAGGGGGAGAGCATCAGAAAGAACGGTTTCTGTTTGTTATTCCGAATGAAGTCGATACTCAAATCGGCTTCGAAGTCTGTGCGATATTGTCCTGGCTTCGGTTTCAGATCACTTCGGCCCTGCACCCGGTATTTTCCCGGCAGGTGGGGACCGCCAATGACTGCGGAAAAATCATATCCCTGGCGATCGGGTTGAAATTCGGGGCCATTCCCCAGGTGCCATTTCCCGATGTAGCCCGTGGTGTAACCAGCCGGCTTCAAAGCTTCTGCTACGGTAACCGTATCCAGGGGAAGCGCCATCGTCGGGCGGGGAGTAATCACCCGTTCGAAGGGCCGCCAGTGTCCCGAAATAAAATCGGTAATCCCGATTCGCGCCTGATTCTGTCCCGACTGCAGAGCACATCGCGTGGGCGAACAGACGGCTCCCGCAGCATAGAAATCGGTAAACTTCATCCCCTCTTTTGCCAGTTGATCGATGCGGGGGGTGTCGACGAAGTCATTGTCGTAACAGCCGACGTCCTTCCAGCCCATGTCATCGATAAAGATCAGCACGATATTCGGCTGATCGGCAGCGGAGAGGGTTCCGGTAGCCCAGAGGAGAGTAAACAGAGACAGAACAATCACGCGCGCCATGATTTCAGCTCCCGTTGTCAATTCAGGATGGGTCCCGCCAAAACAGGACAGAGATAAAGTCAATCAAAACGATCTGTTCATCTCTTATAACCCATGACTGCAGCACGGTTAAGTGATTTCCAGCGACTCATTTTAGAAAACCGGAAAGCAAGAAGGTACTGAGAGCGTCAGGCGGTCTGGTTGCCGGGCATCACAGTCAGCAGAAAAATCAGTTCTCTGCTGGATAACGATAGGGCTGAGACGCTTCGTATAATTTCTGGCGACTATCAAACTCGGTTTTCAAGTCATCAGCGGCCAGGGCGATTGCTTCCTGATTGGCCTTCAAAGCTTCTTCGAAATTTCCGTTTGCAGCGTAAGCGACTGCGAGGTTTGCCCAATGTATGGCCTGGTATTCCACTCGATAATTTATACTGATCCGCTTCCCGAAGAGAGCGAGCTTAAGTGCTTCCTCAGGATTTCTGAGTGCGGGATCATTGATGGCTGACTGAATCTCCGCAGCCGCCATGATGACATCAACATTCTCACGATACTCTTTCATCGCCAGTTCCAATGCAGCGAGCGCCTCTGGATATCTGCGCAGCCCGTATAACGCCAGTCCCTGGTATTGCTGGATCTTTTCCATTCCGGGCCACTTCGCCAGCGTTTCCGTGGACATCTCCAGCAACCGATCGGCTTGTCCCTGTTCCCAATAAACTTCACACAGTTTCAGTCTGGGTACAACATCATCCAGCTCCTGATTAACCCGTTTCTCCCAGTACGCCACGCGTTCTGCCAATGGTGCTTCTTCTGCAGGCAGATCTGAAGCGGGAAGACGTTTCAGCCTCACGTTCTTCAATTTCCAGACGATCCCGGGTGGGTTCGGCAGACGGACTGCTTTACTTTTCGACTCGATCTTGAAGAGCAGTTGATTCCTGAGGGGCGCTGTTTCGTCAAAGCGGACCTGATCCGGGTAGTTCCCCAGGGTAACTTCGCTGGAATCCGCATTCAGCTTCCAGTCGATCAGATGTATGCCGGGATCCATCACGCGAATGGACTGCTCCTGATGACGGTACGGCACGCGGTCGACGGTATAAATTCGGAAACCGGCGTGCAGGTCTTCCAGCTTATGGAATGGATTGGGCCCCTTTACTTCTGCTTTGGGATAGGACCAGTAGCCTCGAATTCCCACATTGAGTGATGGAATTTTTTCACCTTCTTCATCGGTCTTCCCATACAATTCTTCCCAGCGAATACCAATATGCGTATCACCGGGATGAGCCGCGATTTGCTCGATCTGGGCCTGAATCCGGAGAGGCGCCTCCACCGTGATCAGCGGGCGGGCCCAGGAGTGCTGTGCTTCATTTGTTTTTCGACAGACGAGTAGACTTTGATCTGCGCTGTCCCAGTCAATCTGATCGGCGCTGATCTCCCAGCCGAGCCCCCGATCTTCGAAATCGAATTCAACCCAGTCTCCCTTGAGGTATGCCCTCAGTTGTTGCAGCATTTTCCCTGTGTGGGCATAGTAGCGTTCTGCCAGTTCACCCTCGGCCGTTGGTTTTAATGCCTGCCACTCTTTATCCAGGGCATCGATTTCCGAGAGCTTTGCATCCGCGGTCCAGCCTTTGCGTATTTTTTGATCGAACTCCAGAACACGATCCTGGACTTCTCCCTGAGCAGCAAACAGTCTGCACATCAAAAACTTACCGGGACGATGTGATTTCTGAAGTTGAGAATAGTCGAAGTCTCCTTTAGTGGCCTTAAACTCGGCGAGAGCCAATTCTGGATACCCTGCCCGCTGGAGAAACAGACCAATTCTTGTCCTGTAGTAAGGCGTATCACCATATAATTTTTCATCCGGATGCGCTGCCCGGTATTTCTCGCGCTGAGTCAGGAAATGATCGATGATTGTCTTAGCACCAAACTTTTTCTGTTGTGACCAGTCATCGATGAATTCGTTGTCCTGCAGATATATCATGACCTCAAATGCATAGTAAGGCAGCTGGGTATCAAATCGATCACTGTTGACACAGTGACCGGCAAAGCTGCGAAACTGACCCAGATCGCCTCCCCAACGCGGCAACATCGAATTCCACAACGCATAATACGGAAGTGACCGATCGTAATGGTTTTCGACAGAACGGCGAAACCAGTCAACCGGCTCGTAGACTCTGTCATGTCCCGTCATGGCAACCGAGATTAATCTGATGGGAGGGTGAGGAGAATCCGGCCGCAGCAGACAGGCATACTCCAGGTGAGCCTTTCCCATCTGGATGCCCTTCTGGAAAGTCAGTTGATCGCCACGGCTCATTTTGCTGGCGTATCTGCCTCGGCGTTCTCCCCAGGCCTGGTCGAGCAGACGCTGCCCCGTCAACCAGTGTTTGATAAATGGCTCGATTTTTTCTGACTTCAAACAGCCGACAACTAATCCATCGCGAAAGGTGATGTCATTCACCTCCCAGATCCCGGCTAACTTGAAATGGACACAGTCCAGCCACTGCTGTTCTGTGGAGGCTTCTTCCAGCCAGCGTACGATGCTCACCAGTAAGGCATCTTTATGTCCTTTGCTGACCGATGAGCTGAAATCGACTACAAACAGGCGGAGATAAACCTGAATGATCTGCGGGTACTGGCTCGTTCTCAACTGCTCGAGACACTGGGTCCACAGGGACAACGCGGCGTCGGAATCGCCGGTCTCTTCATACAAGACATAGGTCACGTAGGTCAGCAGTAAGGGATCATTGGATTGGAGTTCCACCACTTTCTTTGCCAGCGAGATAATTTCATCATCCGACAGAGAATCGGGTTGCCCCGTCACTCTGAACAGGTAAGCCTTCAGAAATTCCTCGCCCGCGGCTTTGGCTTCGGGTTTGTCTTTGGTCAGTTGCTGATATGCTTCCAGCTCCCGCAGGCGGAACTTGTGATATTTCTGCAAGAAGTCGCGGGGGGGGGCGACGAACTGTTTGACGAGCGCCAGATCAACGGGTTGATTCAGCGTTTTCCCCGCGCGTTTGATTTTGAAGTCTTTGACCTTACCACTCGCCTGGCTGGCTTCCTCGTAGAGGTCTTCACTGAGCTCCCGATAATTTCCGGTCAACAGAAAAACGGGACCGTCGCCGTAGTCGGGATACTCCAGTGGTCTGGCAGCGCGACGGGCGGGATCATCATAACCGAGCTGACGGATCTCCGCCGCCACCTTGACGTCCCGGTTCGCCTGCTGCTGGGCAGCACGTTCATCCTGTCTGGAAAAAAGCAGGGCCAGCAAAGACACCAAAACCAGAATCAGCAGAGTTGAACGGACAACATTCTTTTGGACTGGAGAGAGCACAGATCCTGTTTCCTTCTGAAAGTGTATGGATAGCGAAACAGATCAACCTCAGATCGGTACAGAGATACAGTCCAATCTATCGGTGCGTAGTTCGCCAGGCAAGCAGGAAGTGCGGATCCACATGGAAAATGTCAGGAGCCAGAAGCCTGATTCACCCTACCAGCAGAGACCAGCGGGGAAAGCTTGAGAAGTGTGAGAGCGATCTGAAAGTGCATAAAAAAACCCGATATCGCTTTGCGATACCGGGCGAAATTGTTCAGGAGCTTCTTTTAAAGAAACAAGCTCCTCGACAAGGACTCGAACCTTGAACCTAGCGGTTAACAGCCGCTCGCTCTACCGATTGAGCTATCGAGGATCAGTTTTTGTGGTAAGAGATTTCTCTCAACCACGTTGTGCCTATAAGATATTGTGAGAAAAGCGTGAAGTCAACCGAAGATAAAGTGGAACCAGCGACGTTCTGACAAAATTTTGGGAAAAGTTGGCAGGAACGGTTCACCGTAACTGAGTCAGATCACTCGCTTTCGGATTCGGGCTGCTCGGGAGCCACGCCTTTGATCTTCTCCAGCGTGACTTTGTTCCCCTGATCGTTATATTCGATCAGATTCATAAAAGCGCCCATCAGCATAATTCCCCGTCCGCAAGGGCGTTCGAGGTTCTCCAGCAGGGTCGGATCGGGGACTTCAGTGCGATCGAAGCCTTGCCCTTCATCCTGGATCTCAATGCGGACCCGCTCATCGCTGATCCAGCATTTGATATCCACACTTTTGTCGGGAGACATCCGGTTGCCGTGTTTGATGGCGTTAACCAGAGCTTCTTCCAGCGCCAGCCGCACTGCAAATACATCCCGATCGGGGTATTCACGTACCTCAAGACCCTCAACAATGCGGGCCTGTACAGCCTGCCCTTCTGAGGTATCGCTGGGAATCGTTACTTCAATGTATTCGTCCGATGACATGAGTTTGGCCAGCACACGATTTCTGGTGTTTATCCAGTGACTATTCAGAGACCGCTTAAAAGTTCCGGTTCATCCATTCCCCGGTTTTGAATCAAGAAGTGATTCACTCTTAAACGTCCCACAATGTAATGCTCAAAACCTGTTCTAACGCGAATGGTAACAGCCGACGCTTCCGGTTCAGCAATTACCAGGCCAGTGTTAGAAACCTTCGAGCGCCGCCTCCTGTGTTTCGGCGATATCAAACAACTGATTCAATCTGGTGATGGCAAATACTTCATAAATGTCGGGACGAATTGAACAGAGTTTCAACTTGCCCTTTGCCTTTTTCACTTTTTTATCCAATGTGATCAACTTACCAAGTGCAGCACTTGAGAGGTATTCCACGTTGGAGAAATCAAGAATGATCTTCTTGCGACCATCTTCATCAACAAGCCCAAATAACTGGGTTCCGATGATCTGGATATTGCCTTCATCCAGAATTTTCTTGTCTATAAACTTTGCAATGGTGACATCCGAAACTTCTTCGATGTCAACACGACGGTGACCAGCTGCCATAATTCCAGCCCACCCTCTTCTAAAGAGACAAAATCCGACGTTGGCACATGCATTCCCTCTGAATACATTATCGTAGATAGGAGTTAACCGACGACTGCCTGGCCCGATCGGAATCGATCAAAATAACGAGTTGAATAAAGTAACAAATTATATCTGTTGAATCCAAAAAAGGAATTATCTAAACAGATATTCCCATTAGACTAACATCAATTTTGCTGAGGACACATATCCCCGGTTATGCATGATCATCACGCTTTCTTTCCTTGGTGTCAAGCATATTCACAAGATTGTTTAGCGGAATATCCGGGTCTAAGTGCCATATTCAGCAGAGTTTGTGTAATGTCACGCTGTCACTCTGGATAAAATCCCATCGATTCTCTTCCCTGCCCCTGAAAACTACGCATGACGATCAATGCTTTTGCCTGCTGACGTTTCCGATTTGTACAGGAATTGAAACAGACACACGCTGCGCGTTTCGTTTGTGAAACGTTTTTTCCACCACCTGACCGACGGTTGAGTCAGAGCCTGGCAATGATCAGTTCCTTGTTCTCTGTCTCACGCAGTGTGCAGGCAGTATTAACTGTCATAACCCTGTCGATCTGGCTTCGTGACGGTGAAACCCGCGCAATCAGATTCATCCTCGCGCAACCGTTGACAGTCCAGGCGCGCTGTTTGCCCTCTTAACAGGTTTTCTCCGCAGCTTGATCTCTGCAGAACTCCGACTCTCTCACCAGGAGAAAACCATGAACTCTGGATTCAAGTCACTACTTTGTCTGTGCTTAGTCAGCGTCTGCTGCGCCACCCCACTCACTGCCGGGGTTGAAGTCGAACTGACAAACGGAGAAGTACGGACCGGCAGCTGGATCCAGTGGGGCCCCCATGAGACCATGCTGCTCGACTCCGGAACGGAGCAGCGTTCACAGATCGAACGCATCTCGCTGGATTCGATCAGACGACTCTCCATCGATGAAAGCGTCTATGACCAGGAAACCATCCAGCTGGCAGCAGCCCGGCGGTCCCCTGCGGAGCCAACCGAGTTCGTTAAAAAACGACGACTGATGCCTGCTCCGATCTACGTTCCTTCCCTCCCTCAGCCAGTTCTGACAGCACCGCCGATGAACGTCGACTGTAATCGCTGCAGCCGGAGTGTGATTCTGGGAGTCCACGAAGATCCGTTGAATGCCTACCAGCACCTGATAGAACAATACTTCCCGAATGGCGTCCCCACGCTCGAACGGGGACACGTACTGGGGCTGATGCGGGCCGCCACTGCACAGCAGGCTCTGGGATATGCTCCCCTGCCCGCTGGACCTCCCCCGGTCCAGGGACTTCCCGCGCCGCCACCTGCGCCCTTTCCCGGACCAGGGCCTGTGTCAGGTCAACTGACGCGGATCTCGGTGGAAGCGACTCCCGTCAATACACGTGGTCAGGCCGACTGGGACGCCCTGGCGGTCCGTGTGCAAGGTTTCGATCAGGCAGGCAGACCCGCGCCGCTGACAGGTCAGGTTCAGATTCATCTATACGGAGAACGTCAACTGTTACTCCACGCCTGGGATCAGCAGTTCGCGGCGAAACCGATTCAAACCATCTCACTGGCCGAATGGACCCGCAACTGTTCGACTTCACCGGAGACACAAAATCCCAGTGCCGGCAATCAGTTTGGAGCGGGAGTTCCTGCTGACCAGACCTGGATCGTCAGAATGCCGCCCCGGATTCCCGAACATAATCCGAACGTCTATGCTCTCGGTGCCGTGCAGGCCACGCTCGTCTCACCCGGCAAAGGGACTTTCACCGCTTCGCTGCCATCGGTCCCGTTAAAGCATGTCTCAACGGTCCGGGATGTTTCGCTGTCGAATACAGGCACACGCTTCTTCCCTTCTGAGACAACGTCCGAGGGGATCTATCGTCCGACCCGCATCAATTACAATGCTCCCTCAAGGCCAAACAGCCGCACACTCTCCGTCCAGCCTTAATGTGAGACACTTGGCTGAGCCCCCCGCTTTGATGAATTCATCCAGGGGGGCGCTGTGCGGTTCATAACCGCGTTCCCGGAGGGTCTGCTCGAGCTGCGGGCAGCCCGTATTCAAAGCGACCGATTTTCCAATCACCACCGCGTTACAGGCGAACCGCTGCGCTTCTTCATCGACTACGGGAATCAGATGAGGGATATGTTCCTGTAACGCCTGCTGTCCATAACTGTCGAATGCGGGCGGATAATAAATCGCCTCTGTTTCGCTTAAAGGACAGAAACAGGTATCGAGATGGTAGTAAAACTCGTCGACCAGTTGCAGGGGAATTACCCGACACTTCATTTCAGCAGCCACCCATTGCAGGGCTTTCACATCGCTGCGAATCAGGTAACCCGCAAACAGGGTGTCGCCACAGAATAGAGCGTCCCCAGCTCCTTCGAAGAAAAATTCTTCGGGCATCTCAATCGTTTCAAAGCCTGCCTGCTCAAACCACTGTTGATCAACGGGGGTCTCGCCCTGGCGGGCCTGGTGTCGAAACAGTGAGAGGAATACGCGATTGTGCCAGATCAGTCCGGCATTCGCGGTAAAGACGAGATCGGGCAGCCCCTTCACGGGCGTCATCAATTCAATGCGGGCATTCAGTTTCTGAAGCAGTGCGTACAAAGACTCCCACTGCTGGCGGGCCACTTCCAGATTGCTCTGCTGACTGCGGCTCATCCAGGGATTGATCTCGTATTCGATCCCGTAATAATCGGGGGGACACATCAGGATCGTCGGGCTGTCGTATTTCACTTGAACGTCTTTCTGGCTTCCTGTCAGTTAATCGATGTGAACGTCTCCTCTTTGTAATTATAGCACAGAGGGAAGTCTGCTGTGGGAAGATTTCTCTCGTACCGAAGACCAGCAAATACCGGCTGCATAATTGACGGATTTACTGTCGATCTCATACATTCAATGAATTGATAACCGACACATCCTTTATTTCGGGATTCCTCACCATGACTGATACTGCCTCCTATCCGCTGACCTGGGAACTGGACTCGCTCTACCCCAATCCTGCGCAACCCGAGTTCACCGCGATTCTGCAAGATTGCAAAAGTACACTGGAAGCTCTGGTCGAACGTGTGGCGCAGCTGGCTGATGCCGGGAATCCAGAGCAGGACGCAGCACTCTGGGCCGATTTTCTGACAGACTACCAGGCAGCGACTGCAGAACTTTCGGGGCTGTTTGCATTTCTCGAATGCTGTTGTGCAGAGGATGCTCATAACAAACAGTACCAGGTGCTGATGGGGCGGCTGGCCAGTATTCGCCCGCTGCGCGAGAACATCGAAACGCAACTGCAACTGACACTCCGCGAACTTTCCGCGGAAACCATTCAACAGTTCTGCGAGCAGGAACCCCGTCTGCAGGAAATTCGGTTCTTCCTCGAAGAGTCTAAGCGGGGTGCGACCCTGCGACTTCCCAAGGAACAGGAGATCCTGGCTTCCGAACTGGCCGTCGATGGTTTACACGCCTGGGGACGGCTTTACGATCGGCTCTCCGGGGATCTGAAAATCCAGCTCATGGAAAAAGGAGAACTGGTAGAGCGATCTCCGGGACAGGTGCAGTTCGATTCTCCGCAACGGTCAATCCGTGAAAATAACTTCTATGCCGCGAACAAAGCCTGGGATACGATTGCTGACTCGTGTGCCGATGCGTTGAATCACCTTTCGGGCACGCGACTGACGCTCTACAAACGGCTGCCAGTCACCGACCACCTGGATGCACCGTTGATTTACAATCGCATGCAGCGGAGCACACTGGATACCATGTGGTCTGTGATCTCCGAGCGGAAACAGAAGCTGGTGCGATTCCTGGAAAAGAAAGCGGAACTACTGGGACTGCCTCGACTCTGCTGGTACGACCTGAATGCACCGTTGCCCCTGGCCGGGGCGGAATCAGCCGAGCTGACTTACGACCGCGCCTGCGAATTGACGGTCAATTCATTCGCCGAGTTCAGTTCTGATCTGCGAGACTTCGCGGAACGGTCTCTGCGCGAGCGCTGGATCGAAGCGGAGAATCGGGCCGGCAAACGTCAGGGGGGCTTCTGCACAACTCTGCCTCTGAAAAAACAATCCCGCATTTTCATGACCTTCACCAACTCGGCTGACAGCATGTCGACGCTGGCGCACGAACTGGGACACGCCTATCATTCCTACGTACTGAAAGACGCACCGTTCGTCTTAAGTGATTACCCGATGAACCTGGCCGAGACGGCGTCTACCTTCGCGGAAGCGGTTTTGGGTGAGCAACGGTTGAAAGCGGCCAAAACCCGCGACGAAGAGCTGCAGATTCTGGATGGCATGCTGGGAGACTCTGTCGCCTTCATGATGAATATCCATACCCGCTTCCTGTTTGAAGATCGTTTTCATCAGGAACGCGCCGCTGGGGAACTGACTCCAGAACGCTTTTCGGAACTGATGCTCGCCGCGCAGCAGGAAGCGTACATGAATGCCCTGGACGACTCCGGCTGGAATCCCAGCTTCTGGATCTCCAAGCTGCATTTTTACATCAGCGAATTGCCGTTTTATAACTTCCCGTACACGTTTGGTTATCTGCTCTCACTGGGGATCTACGCTTTGGCAGATACGTTCGAGGATCAGCGCGAGTTCGCGGATAAATATCGTGAACTTCTGATTGCCACCGGCTGTCAACTGACTGAAGACGCGGTGGCCGGGACATTTGGTTACGACCTGAGTCAGGCCGAATTCTGGAACAAAAGTATCGATATTATCGATCGTCGCGTGGATCGTTTTCTGGAGCTGGCTGACCAGGCTGACTGAAGATCAGATCAGTGACTCAGACGAAGGCCCGGAAATCCAAATTTTGCGGAATCCGCGGAAAAAACAGACTTTCAGTAAAACCAGCCTTAAAATGCAGAGAGATCCACCTGTATTACTGCCGCAACGTGTCGAAATTCCACACCTGCTGCGGTATACTGGTGCACTCTGCAGAGCAAATATCAAGAAATTATAGCCGGCTTTCGCTCCTGAACGAGCAGCCGGATCTGCCTCTAAACCACGGCCGTTTCTCTAGATAAGAATCGTGCCTGGTCTTTTTGCAGGACTACTGAGAAATATCACTTTCCATGGCTACGCAACAGGAACTTTCAGAAACCCGCCAGCATTCAGGAGTCGGTCTGGTTCAGACCCGACTTGCGACCCTGTTTATGCCCCCCGACTGGCTCAAGCTGGCAGGGGGTGGCGAACTGGGTCCGATACAGGTTGCCTATGAAACGTACGGCACCCTGAGCCCTGAAAAAGACAACGCCATTTTCATCTGTCACGCTCTCACAGGCGATGCGCATGCCGCCGGTTATTACGAAGACGATGATGAAAAAGCCAAACCGGGCTGGTGGGACGAACTGATCGGCCCCGGTCGCACCCTGGACACGGATAAGTATTTTGTGATCTGTGCCAACGTCCTGGGTGGCTGCATGGGAACCACAGGGCCCGGAAGTATCAATCCAGAAACCAACCAGCCTTATCGTCTGAACTTCCCCTTCATCACCGTGGGGGATATTGTCGAAGTCCATGCGGCTCTGACCCGACAGCTGGGAATCGACCAGTTGCTGGCTGTGATCGGGGGCAGCCTGGGAGGCATGCAGGTACTGGAATGGGCGGCCCGCTTTCCGGATCAGCTGCGGAGTGCGATCTGCCTGGCATCCGCGGCTCAGCTCTCCGCCCAGGGCATTGCGTTCAATGCCGTCGGTCGACGGGCCATCAAAACAGACCCCGAATTCAAAGATGGTGAATACGAACGGGGGGCCGGCCCGCGTTACGGTCTGGCCCTGGCCCGCATGATCGCTCATATTACTTACCTGTCGGATCAGTCGATCGAAATGAAATTCGGCAGACGTCTGCAGGACCACGATACATTCACCTACGAAATGCTGCCCGAGGTGGAATTCCAGGTGGAAAGCTACCTGCACTACCAGGGAAAACGGTTCGTCGAACGCTTCGATGCGAACAGCTATCTCTACCTCACGCGGGCCATGGATTATTTCGATCTGGTCTCGCAACACGGATCGCTGACCAAAGCCCTGGGACGGACCAATGCCCGGTTCCTGATCGCCTCGTATGATTCCGACTGGCTGTTTACCACAACACAGAGCAAGGAAATCGTCCGGGCGTTAATCGAATGCGGCAAGCATGTCTCCTTTATTGAACTCAAAAGCCCTTTCGGCCATGATTCCTTTTTGATTGAAATCGAACAACTGCAGAAACTGATCACTCCTTTCCTGGCGCAAGCCTACGAATCGAGACTGGCGGAGAAACAGAGCTGACCGCTCCCGTGAAACACCACTGAATGAACAGAGATCTGAATACATAAGAGTAAACCAATACCATGTGCGCACAACATCGATACTGTATGGAGGACCCGTCGCTGGACGTGACTGACAAGCTGCTGATGGAGCAGATTCAGCCAGGCAGTCGCGTGCTGGACCTCGGATGTGGTGATGGGCGGTTGCTGGCGCGACTCCGCGATGAACGCGATGCTTCGGTCCTGGGTATGGAAATCGACATCACGCAGCATCATGGTGCCATCGCCCGGGGTGTACCGGTCATTCAGGCTGACCTCGATGAAGGTCTGCACGACATTCCGGATCTGGCGTTTGACTACGTCGTCTTGAGTCAGACGCTGCAGCAGGTTCTGCACCCCAAACAGTTGCTGGAAGAAATGGTCCGCGTTGCCCGACAGGCTCTGGTCGTGGTTCCCAATTTCGGTAACTGGCGCATCCGCCTGCAGGTCTTGAAACAGGGACGGGCTCCGGTTACGGAAGTGCTGCCCTATGAATGGTACAACACCCCCAACCTGCACCTGATGTCGATGCACGACTTTCAGGATCTGATGCGAATCCTGGGAATCGAAATCCTCAAGGAAATTCCGATCATCAAGCATCGGGCGGTGGAAAAAGCCTGGCTGGCCAACTTGCGAGCCCAGCAGATTCTGTATGTGCTCCAGCGTCAGGAACAGACCACAGAGCACGCCCCGGCCAAGCCGGCGACTCCCCTGACCTTCTAAGGACGTTTCCCCGTCAGCGGATCTCCAGACGGGGAACAGACTTGCCGTTTCAGGCTCTGTTTCGGGGCAGGAATTCCTGTTTCCCTGAATTTGAAAACGCGATATACTTCCCCACCTTCTGGTCTGAGCAGAGAACAGACCACAGGGAGCCGGTATAAACCATGTCTCCCTAACGTGATATAAAATCACCACTTGAGACTAATTCAGCGACTCGTTTTTTAAAGAGAAAGAGGGAAGGGACTCCCGATGCGTATCATAGCCATCATGAATCAAAAAGGGGGCGTCGGCAAAACCACATCCAGTGTGAACATGGCTGCCGGCCTGGCAATGCAGGGAAAAAAGGTCTGCCTGGTTGACCTCGATCCGCAGGGCCACGCCTCATTACACCTGGGTATTGAGCCATTTGGAAATGTGCCGACCGCCTATGATGTATTTTCCGGGTTCAAAACGCTGGCTGAAACACGACAGCTGGTCGCGAAAAACTTGTGGGTCGTGCCAGCGACACTCGATCTGGCCGCCACGGAGCTGGAACTGGTCGATGCCGAGGACCGGGAAGTCGTCTTGCGCCAGGCCATTCAGAAAATGGCAGACACCGAACCATTCGATTATCTCATCATGGACTGTCCGCCTTCACTGGGTGTACTGACCATTAACGCTTTGACAGCCGCTGATGAAGTGATCATTCCACTGCAGCCGCACTTCTTCGCGTTGCAGGGTCTTTCCAAACTGTTCGAAACAACGGCTTTGGTACGGCGTCGCCTGAACCGGAACCTGAAGGTCTCGGGAGTGGTCCTGTGTCTGTATGAAACCGGAACCAGACTGGCGGCTGACGTGACCGACGACCTGTGTGCCTTCCTCAGCGAAAGCGATCCCGAAGCCCCCTGGGCCAACGCCAAAATTTTCCAGAGCCGGATCCGCCGCAACATCAAGCTGGCCGAAGCGCCCAGTTATGGCCAGTCGGTATTTGACTACTCCAGTTCCTGTCCGGGTGCCAAGGATTACGCCGGCCTAGTCGAGGAAATCATCGCCGACGAACAGAGTGAACAGGCGCCGATTCAACAGGCCGCCTGATTACTCTTCAGCGGCTTTCTGCTTGGCTTCCAGTTTTGCTTTGGCTTCTTTCCAGAGTGGATCGTAAACCTCTTTGTCGAACGGAGGACATCCTGTGGGATACTGTCCCAGTGGATGATCCTTCGTACGCATGAGGTTGGTGCAATAAGAGAATGTCCGGCAGACTGTTTTGCGTTTGAGTTTGCCCTCTTCCTGCAGCAGCTTCGCAAACTCCGGTTGTGACAGCGTGGCTCGTCCCATGCCGACAATCGAAATCTTGCCCTGCTCTACATTCGCCGCAGCAGCATGCATGGCGAAGTCCTGCAACCAGCTGTAGCCACTACCCACCACCGGAATGTCGGGAACAGCTGCCTGAATCTGTGAGGCAATTCGGAAGTGCCGGGCCACACCGATCAGGGGATGTTCGGGAGCGTGATAGCCATCGGTCGGCGGAAATTCCGCGGGCCGTACAATATGTGGATTGGCGTAGGGATTCCCGTTGGAAATATTGATCATGCTGATGCCCCACTCTTTGAGCAGGCGGGCCACTTCGAGCGGTTCGGTCAGATCTTCCTGAAGGTGATCGTCGGGATTGGTGCCGAAGGCCGTCTGCAGGGGCAGTTCATGTGGGCAGGGCTCACCAATGAAGTCATCTCCCGCGCCCTGATAGGGAATGCCATCGTAACCGTTCATACGAGTGGCGATTACGAGCCCGGGACATTCTTCTCGTATCCGTTGTATGACGTTACGAACCAGACGGGTCCGGTTTTCGAGCGATCCCCCGTACTCGCCGGGACGGTTCTTCGCAGCCAGCAGTTCTGAGAGCAGGTAGCGATGGCACTGTTTGATATCGACGAAATCGACGCCGATTGATTGTGCCAGCTTCGCGGCGGTCACGTACTGGTCTTCGATGCGTTTCAGATCGTCGTCCGACAACAACGGATAACTGTCGTCTACGATCTTACCGGTCCCTTTATCGACGGTCCGTGGATCCAGTACCTGATCGTGGGTGGCCAGCAGAGGTTTTTCGAAGCTGAAGCGACCGGAGTGTGTCAGTTGCAGACCGATGACCTGCCCGGCGTCCGAACCAAAGACTTCTGCATGTGCTTCACGACATCCGGCCAGCATTTTCTCCAGGGCGGGTGCGGTCTGATCGTTGATCATCAACTGGCGGGGATTCATGCGGGCTTCCGGACCGATGGCGGTCGCTTCACCCCAGATGAGCGAGGCCCCGCCGGCACCGAAGCGTCGATAGCGACGGTAAGTCAGTTCATCGGGAAAGCCATCGGTGGTGCCGTCACAGCCTTCCATCGGTTGAATTCCGAGTCGGCTTTTTGCCTGCAGATGGCCGATCTGAATCGGTTCATAGAGAACCTTAAAATTGTCTGAGACTTCGATCGGGCAGCCCAGGCGTTCCGAATCGGCAACAACATCTTCCGGTGTCTTATATTTAAAATATTTGGCCATAGCAGGTGACTTGGTACGTATCAGGAGGGTGTTCAACGGCTGTTCAAAATAGACGCTCCCCGAGTGTACTCAAAGCGGGGGCGAATTACCATTCAGCCGGGTTTCTGCAGATATTCGTTAAACGGGTACCGTCAGCGACTGACCATTATCGCGGGCTGAGAGCCCCAGCAGATAGGGAACGGCGACTTCTGCCCATTCTTCCGCGGTGGGATAATGGTCGGCATGCGAGCCGAAACAGCTTTGCAACAGACGCGTGTTGATGATTCCCGGATTCAGCGGGACGGCAGCCATCCCCGGAGGCAGTTCCTGAGCCAGCGACTGGGTCAAGCCTTCCACGGCCCACTTGGTGGCACAGTAAGAGGCCACTTCACCAGAAGCCGAACGTCCCCAGCCCGAACTGAAATTCACGATCACACCGGATTCTGACTGCAGCATCGCGGGGACAAAGTGACGAATGGTATTAATGGTCCCTTTGATGTTCACATCGATGATGCTGTCGATGTCGGCCGCGGGGATTTCCCAGAGCGCCGCATTCTCATTGATGACCGCTGCATTGTTGAGCAGCAGATCGGGTGGCCCGAGTTCCGCGATGACCGAATCGGCCCAGGCCTGCACGGCCTGATCGTCGGCGATATCCAGCGCGGTAAAATGATGGGGCTTGCCGAACTGATCTGATAACTCGGCGAGTGGTTCCGGGGAGCGGCCACAGCCGGCCACTGTGTGACCAGCTGCGATGAACTCCGACACCATTGCCCGTCCCAGTCCCTGGGTGACGCCGGTGATGACAATTACTTTTGACATGATGGTTTCCTGTCCCTGGCCGATGGCACTTATTTCTTTTCAGCAGCCTTCACAGCGGCAGCGGCTTTGGCGTCTTCCTGTTTTGACAGCTCCGGATTGACGGGAACCGCAGCCGGTGCATCGCCGCGAATCCATTTAATCGCGCCGATGACGGAATCCAGAAACGCGGGATTGGTCCAGGTCGAGGGGTTGTGTCCCATGTTGTTGACAAAGACTTTGCCCTGTCCCCAGTCCTTGGCCCAGGCGACCGGGACCTGGTAGGGACGCTTGGGGTTACACTTCTCCATATTCAGGCTCATCAGCACATGCACTTTTTCCGGCTGCCAGTTTTTATACTGATAGATTTCATCTTTGACCTGGAATTCTTTTCCGAAGGGCTTCATGGCAGGAAAATCGGTGTTGTGCACGGTGATCGTCACCGTATTGCCGGCGGTCCAGGGATGGCCGTTAAAGGAACCGCCGATCATATCCCAATAAGGTTCGTAGGACTTGTAGGTATCGGTGGCTGAGTGAAAGCCGATAAAGCCGTGGCCCTTCTGCTTCAACCAGTCATTCAGAAAATACTGCAGATCTTCTTCTTTAATGGGCAGCATGCCCGTGGTGTAGAACATGACGATGTCGTAGTTCTGCAGATTTTCTTTCGTGAAGTCGGCTGCGGCATCCTGGGTACAATCAACGGTGAACAGGCCCGACTGCTTACCGAGTTGAATCATCGCGATTTCAGAAGGAGACAGCTGTTCTTTCTCCCGTTTGACGGAGCCGTGTGTATAACCTTTGCTCTGGGTGAGCATCAGGATACGGGTCTTGGCGTCGGCTGCATCGGCAACATCAGTCACGGTCAGCAGGGGGAATATCAGCAGACAGCAGACTGTCAGAAATCGAAAACTCATGGTGGTCGCTCCCAGTTGAGAATGAAGGATACGCGGAAGTCAGATCTCGCTATTTTAAAAGAGATCAATTCCCGATTGCAAAGCAGTGAGACTAATCGGTCAGTTCCTGGATACGGATATTGCGGAACTCAACCGGGTTCCCCTCGGACTGCAGTCCAAAAAAGCCATCTTTCAGCTCGCTCGGTTTGGAAGTAGCGATTTCTGTTCCGTTCAGAACCGAGGTTAACGCACCGTCTTTACAGACGACTTCGATCGCATTCCACTCGCCTACCGGCAGGCGCACCTTTTCCCGGGCTTCCTGGTTATCGGTGACTTCCAGAGTAATGTCTTTGCTGTTGGATTTGATGTGTGCCATCTCAGAATACTTACCCTGTACTTCGAGGCACTTGGGCCAGACACGATTTTCACCTGTGATGTAGAACAGGAATCCCGTGTTCGGATCGGCATTTTTTTCAGCCGATTCGGGGAAGCGATATTCCAGGCGAACGGTGCAGTTTCCGAGTGCCACGCGTGTATAGATATAACCGCGCGGCTGTCCCTGGCAGGAAATGATTCCGTCCTGCTCAGTCCAGTTTTTGCCTGAGACCGGTTCTTTCGATTTACCGGCGAATTCCTCAAAATCCTTCAGATGCAACAGGGTAAATCCGTCTTCGACTTCGAATAACGATTCGATAGTTTTTTCAGGTTCATCGATGGCGGGTACTTCATTCAGCGCTTCTTGTTTCTGTTCTTCCGTGGGTTTTCCACAGGCAGACAGCAGACAGGTCAACAACATCAATAGAACAAAGGAAAGCTGAGTTTTCATAGATCAGGTTCTTTCATGAAGGTCAGACATACTTTCTCTGCTCCCGGCCCAGAGCGTAACACTGTGAAGATTTATCGTACCCAATCTGCTTAATGCACTGAAGTCTGGCGTCCCCTGTTCCAGTCAGGATGCATATAATCGATACATTTTTCTCGGGCCTGGCGGATTTACTGAATTCAGTAATCAAGAGATGCGGGAGATCCCGCAGACTTTGCCGATAGAGATTATGTACTCTCCCTTAACTGATTCGCCTCACAGGATGACTCAGGCACCATTGGCCGAAGTCGGAACGCTGTGCAGGATCAGGCAGCATTAATTTCAGTATCCTACTGAGATAGAAATGGGCTATCATGCAACAAGTAATGATCTCTCCCCCCGAGGATCAAGCGAGGACGACCAGTCACACCTGTGCCTCGCTGATCAAATCGCAACCGGCCGGCCAGGCTGATAAACAACAGGATCTGAGTATTTCAGTACTGGAATGGCTTAACGCAGAGTTGAGAAAAGAGGTAGAAAAGCAGGAAATCGTATCGTTTCAGCCAAACGAGAAAATGATCGATCGTTTGCAGAACATGCTGACTTCCAAAGCGACCGGCATCACCATTATGGTGGTCGGTTTATTCATCATGTAAGACGCAGCAATCTGAAGGGTAATCCGGATTCGTGTAACAGCTACTGATTCTGCTATGTATGCAGCGCTCAGCCGCATAGCAGGATCAGCAACAGGTGGAATCAGACGATTCCTGAACCGAAGGAGTCGCCCTGGGCACCCGGTTCACGATTTTGTGAAGTAACCCTGTCGGCGGCTGGCTGATCGGCCGGATTATGATGGGGTGGTTTCCCATCCGAACGGTCTTCAGCAGCATCAATTCGAAATACCTGACCGTTCTTGCGGTGAACGGTCGATTCCGTGCGGGAGGACTGGACCAGAGGTGTCTCGTCGTAGTCCTCTTCGTAGGGTCCGAGCCGTGCGTAATCTTCTTCGCCGAAATCATCATAGCGGCAGATGTAACCTTCCTGCTGCGCGGAGACTCGCTCTTCCTCATACGCCTTGAGGACCTCTTCCTGGATCAATTCCCGGCATTCGGAATTGATGGGATGCGCGATGTCGGCATAGAGACGGGCACGACCGGCGTCATCTTTGTCCGCCCGGTTTTCATCCAGACGCACGCCACACTGGTTACAGAACGAGGCGCGCAGATGGTTCTTGGTATGACACTTGGGACAACGATCCATCAGCTTGCGGCTGGGCATCGCCACGAAGGCACCTTTGGCCCCCTGAATGATTTTCAGATCTCGAATGACGAATGAGACGTCGAAAGTAATTGAGCAGAATGCCAGCAATCTTTCGTGTGGGTCATTCATCAATTTGATGCGTACTTCACTGATCTCCATGGCCTCACTCCATTTGTGCCAAATTTAAAATTGCTCATCTATAGTCGGTTCTGGACAACAAATACATGCCCTTTCACTGTGGATCGTAATCGCGCAGCGACCTGGGAAGCCTGTGCCCGATTCTGGCAGACACCAAAATAGGCAGTTCCGCTTCCACTCATCATATGCCCCAAAACAGATTGTTTTGAGAAGTAATCTTTTAAAATTAATATATCCGAATTCAGCTGTTCCGCAGGCGCCTGCAGATCATTCAACATGAGGTGGGAAATTGAATGAAACTGCCCAGAAGCCAGATCACGCGTCAGACGCTCAACCTGATTATTTGAGTGTGTCCCTACTCGACACTGCCGATAAACGTCCGCCGTAGATAAACCCGACTGTGGTCGAGCAATCACAAAGTGGAGACATTGGGGAATGGAAACGGGTTCGATCAGTTCACCTCTTCCCCGACAGATGGCTGCATTGCTCTCTGTGAGAAAGAACGGAATGTCACTCCCCAGCTCGGCCGCCAGACCTCGTAATTCTTCAGGCGACAATCCCAAATGCCAGAGTTGATTGGCAGCGAATAAGGCCGCCGCTGCATCGCTTGATCCCCCACCGAGTCCAGCCTCTGCAGGAATGCGTTTGATCAACTGGATCCGCAATCCCCGCTGTGTTCCCGTTTTTGCCTGAAGTAACCGGACAGCACGCACTACCAAGTTATCTTCACCAGTCGGGATCTGCTGGTCTGTGTCTCGTTGGGGCTGAAGTGAATTCGCTTCGGCAACACTCAACGCAACTTCTGTTGAAGGATCCTCCGTGAAAACTAAAGTGTCGTATATTCCAACCGACAGCATCAACGAAGTAATGTCGTGAAAACCGTCGGGGCGCTTATTATCGATGCTTAAGAACAAATTTAATTTGGCAGGAGCATGAACTGTAACGGAACGTGAATGGGGATAAGAAAAGAGCATCCGTCACATTTCCAAAATTCCTGCGGAACGAATTTCTCGTTATATAAAACAGGTCCTCACATCATGAACTGTGAGAGATAAGAGCGGCTTGACCTGATTTCAATTCGATTGCGATACGACGTTATAGTTTAAAGATGACTACAACGCTGATTATCGTATCTGTTTATTGAAAATTCGTCAACATCTTTTCCCCAGAGAGGGGATTTACTGCTGGTATAACAGAGTCTGTTTATGGTTTCTCTCAGTCGCTGACTGACTTCAGCAGTTGCTGAAATGCCTTCGATTCGACCTGTGCTGACTTCGTAAAGCGAATGCGGGCCTGCTCGTTACCGCGAGAATCGGTTTTGATTTCGCGTTCACTTCCCAGATCAGCAATTTTACCCAGAGTAATTTCTCCGTCGGCGGCCCGAAAAGTGACATCGACCCCTTCCCGCCGCTTCGTATGGATTGTCAGAAACGGTTTGCGTTTGCCGGCCTGAACAAAATTGACCAGTGATTTGCTGTCCCATTGAATCGACGAATCAGCATACGTCTTTTCCAGCACCTCGAAGAGGCTTTCCAGCAGTTCCGGATCCCAGGCAACCCGCTTATTGTTGGGGAAGCCTTTGCGGGAGAGATGCCATTTCTTTTTGAGTACCTTCCAAGGCATGATCTCGTCCGGCTTGATCTCCTCGCGATGAATCAGCCCCAGGAACGATTCTGCCGCCGTTTCCAGGAATTCCTGGAAGGCCGGTGTTTCGATTTCTTCCAGCCAGTGGATGGTGAGTGTGACTTCCTGCCAGGGTCCCTTGAGATTTTTGACCCGCACCCGATTAGACCGCCCGTAGATGGGAAGTTCATCCAGATCGTCCAGCGATTTCAACGCGAGCTGCTCCCGCAGCGGTTCCTGCTGGAACGTATTGCGTTTGACGCGGAAGCTGAGCCTTAACAGCCATTCATCGCCGGTGTTCGCGTGCAGGAACCAGCCCTGCTTTTTCACCGGGCCGTTGACTTCGACAATACTGCGATGGTTCCAGTTGATCTCGCCGAAGCCGTCCTTGTTCTCGATGAAATCAATGATCGATTCGAGGGCGGCCCCTTCCCACTGACAGGCGGCCCCGGAAAGCGAAACGTGATCCTGGGTATGCCAGCGGCGACCATCCTGTTGCCAGGGCATCTGGGCGTCGCGACCGATCTGTTTCAGATCGAGATCCCCTTCCTGTTTTTCGCCGAGGCTCTGTGCATCGAAGACTTCGCGCTCGGTTCGTTGACCGGAAGCGAGAATCGGCTGCAGAATCTCGCCGGTATATGATCGGAGCAGGACCGGCTGTTTTGATTTGCGTTTACTCCGGGACTTCGTCTGCTTCTGATAAGCCTTCGCATGTTCGACCAGTTTTTCGGGTGTGCCGGCGGCGATGATCTGACCGCCGCCGCTGCCGGCTTCCGGACCGACGTCTACCAGCCAGTCTGCGGTCTTGATCACATCGAGATTGTGTTCGATGACAATCACCGTGTTGCCGAGTTCCACCAGGCTGTTTAAAACTTTGAGCAGTTTGGCGATATCGTCAAAGTGGAGACCGGTCGTCGGTTCATCCAGCAGGTAGAGTGTCTTCCCTGTGTTGGGACGTGCGAGTTCTGCTGCCAGCTTCACCCGCTGCGATTCACCGCCGGAGAGAGTGGGCGCCGATTGTCCCAGCGTCAGATAATCCAGGCCGATGGCGCAGAGGGTTTCCATCGTGCGTCGGATAGCGGGAATGTTGCTGAACAGTTCCGCGACTTCGCCGATCGACATCTCCAGCACATCCGCGATGGACTTACCTTTGTATTTAACCGAGAGCGTTTCCTGATTGTAACGTTTACCGTTACAGGTTTCACAGGTCACCCAGACATCGGGCAGGAAGTGCATCTCGATACACCGCTGACCGTTGCCTTCACAGTCTTCACAACGGCCCCCGGAACGGTTAAAGCTGAAGCGACCGGGCTGATAGCCGCGCACCTTCGCTTCCGGCAGTCGTGAGAAGAGTTCGCGGATCTGATCGAACACGCCGGTATACGTCGCGGGGTTCGAAGCGGGGGTGTTCCCCAGCGGTCGCTGATCGACAATGATCGCTTTATTGATCTGATCCAGTCCCAGCAGATCCTGGTAGGGACCGGGGGCTTCCTTGGCGCGATGCAGTTTTTTCGTGACTGCCCGGGCCAGTGTTTCTTCGATGAGCGAACTCTTACCAGATCCGGAAACTCCTGTGATACAGGTAAATGAGCCGAGCGGTATCTGAAGATCGACGGACTGCAGATTGTGGTGGCGGGCGCCGGTCAGTTCCAGCCAGTGTCCGGTGGGCGAGAGCGGAACGTCTGCTTTCCCCTGTTTTTCATAGATCACACGCCGCTCACTGGGGATGGCAATCGTCCTCTGATCGGCCAGATACTGACCGGTCATGGATTTTTTGCTACGCTTCAACTGCTTTGGAGAACCTTTTCCGACAATCGTCCCGCCAAAGCGGCCGGCACCGGGTCCGAAATCATAGAGACGGTCAGACGCCTCAAGCACTTCGCGGTCATGCTCGACCATCACAATTGTATTGCCGATGTCCCGCAGTTTTTTCAGCGTATTAATCAGGCGCGTGTTATCGCGCGGATGCAGACCAATGGTCGGTTCGTCTAGAACATACAAGACCCCGGTCAGCGAACGTCCCACCTGCCCGGCCAGTCGAATGCGCTGACTCTCTCCGCCGGAGAGGGTCGGTAGCGGGCGGCTCAAGGTGAGGTAATCAAGCCCCACATCGACGAGGAACTGCAGACGACTGGTGGCTTCTTTGATCAGGTCGCCAGCGATCTGTTTTTCACGTTTATTGAGTTTCGCCTGTTTGATAAAGCCCAGAGCGGCCTGCAGCGGCAGATCGCAAAACTGGCCAATCGTTTTTCCCTGGAAGCGGACGGCGGCGGCATCCGTGCGGAGGCGGCTGCCATTACAGACAGAACAGGGTACTTCGCCGGTCATCTCGTGCAGACGACTGCGGAACGCGAATGATAATCGCGACGCTTCCTCAATCGCCGGGTAGAGCCCCTTAAACTGGAACTGAATTTTGCCACTCTCATCCAGGGGGATCCAGCGTTCTTCATCGCCGTAGAGAATCACGCGTTGCTGTTTGACCGTCAATTGATTGAAGGGGACGTCCAGGGGAATCCGGAACTGCCGGGCGATGGCTTCCAGTGTCTGAGCAAACGCGGCGTTCGTGCGTGGGTCGGGCCAGGCGGCGACCGCGGCTTCTCCCAGGCTCCGGTTCGGATCGGGAATCAGTTCCGAGAGGTTCGTCCCCAGTTCGGTTCCGAGGCCTTCGCAGTACTCACACCAGCCGAGCGGACTGTTGAACGAGTAATTGTGGGGCGTCAGTTCTTCGAAGCTCTGACCACACTGTTCGCAGAAGTAATACAGGCTGAACGTTTCGAAATCCCATTCCGGTTCCGGCACATCGTCTTCACAGTAGCAGGCATACATCAGCCCTTCCCCAAGAGCCAGCGCCGATTCGACGGAGTCTGCGATGCGGGAGCGATTTTTGGCAGCCACGGTGATGCGGTCGATCACAACTTCGACTTCATGACGACGGCGACGGTCGATATCCGGAACGTCTTCCAGGCGATACGTGGTGCCGTCAATGCGGACGCGACGGAAACCCTGTGTGTTGAGTTTCTCCCAGAGCGTGTCGTATGCCTGCCCGACGTTGATATCGACGGGAGCGAGAATCAGCAGCTTCGTCCCCTCTTCCATATCCAGAATTCGCTGGATGACTTCGTCGGTGGTTTGTGTTTCGACGGGAACGTCACAATCGGGGCAGTACATCTTCCCGAGTCGGGCGTAGAGCACGCGGAGATAATCATAAATCTCAGTGACCGTACCGACCGTGGAGCGGGGAGAATGGCCGGTAGTTTTCTGCTCGATGGCGATTGCCGGGGAGAGGCCGTGAATGTGTTCGAATTTGGGCTTGGGCATCTGCCCCAGGAACTGCCGGGCATAGGCGGACAGCGATTCGACATACCGCCGCTGGCCTTCTGCATAGAGCGTATCCATCGCCAGTGAACTTTTACCGCTTCCGCTGGGACCACAGAAGACGTTCATCTGGTCGCGGGTGATCTGCACATCCAGATTCTGCAGGTTGTGCTGGCCGGCGCCGCGAATCGTGATCTCCCGGCTGTCTTTGGGAGAGGCGCCGTTGGATTTTGGAACGGCGGACTGCCAGCGATGGTGGGGATTATTGAGCGTGAGGGTCTGTCTGCCTCTGGCTTTCGCTGGTGGTTTGGCAGGGACCAGGTCGGTCTGTTCTTTCAGCGCGAGCCCTGTATAAGACCAGGGACAGGCGGCGACTTCTTCTGGTGTGCCCTCGATTAGGATCCGGCCTCCCCCTTCGCCCCCCTCGGGTCCCAGGTCGATGACCCAGTCTGCGGTTTTAATCACGTCCAGGTGATGTTCGACGACGAGCACCGTATTCCCGGCATCGGCCAGGTGGTGCAGGACCTTGAGCAGCAGTTTGACGTCGGCAAAATGCAGACCGGTGGTCGGCTCGTCCAGCAGATAAAAGGTGTTTCCGGTGGAGCGTTTCCCCAGTTCGCGGGCCAGCTTGACCCGTTGGGCTTCACCGCCGGAGAGTGTAGGCGAGGGTTGTCCTAGCTTCAGATAATCGAGGCCGACATCGTGCAGGGATTCGAGCAGCTTCAGAATCTTGGGGACGTTCTGGAAATGTTCGATTGCCTGCTGGATGTCCATGTCCAGGACTTCCGCGATGCTCGCACCTTTGTAACGGATCTCCAGGGTTTCGTGATGGAAACGACGGCCTTCACAGACCGGACAGGGGACCCAGACATCCGCCAGGAAGTCCATCTCCAGCTTGTTGGCACCGTGGCCTTCACAGGCTTCACAACGTCCGCCGGGCACGTTGAAACTGAAGCGTCCCGCTTTGTAGCCCCGCATGCGGGAATCGGGCAGTTTGGCATACAGGTCACGAATCAGGTCGAAGACTTTGACATAAGTCGCGGGATTCGAACGCGGAGTTCGTCCGATGGGAGACTGATCGATGTCGATGGCTTTGTCGATCAGTTCCAGTCCGGTGACTTTCTGATGTTCGCCGGGGTTCCCCTTCCCTTTATTGACCTTCTTATTTAAGACGGGCCAGAGAATATCGTTGATCAGAGAGCTCTTGCCCGATCCACTGACGCCGGTCACGCAGATCACCCCTTTCGTGGGAATCCGCACATCGATGTCTTTCAGGTTATGATGCTTGGCGCCTTTGATGTGGAGCGATTCTTTTTTGACCAGCTTGCGACGGGTTTCCGGGATTTCGATTTTCTCTTTGCCCGACAGGAAGGCGGCTGTCACACTCTCTTTGGCTTTGAGGACATTCTGATAAGAGCCTTCCGCGACGATGTAGCCTCCCCGTACCCCGGGGCCGGGACCGAAGTCCACAATATGGTCTGCAGCCCGCATCGTCTCTTCATCATGCTCGACCACGATGACGGTATTGCCCTGATCGCGAAGATCGCAGAGACTTTCCAGCAGCATCGTGTTGTCGCGGGGATGCAGACCGATAGAAGGTTCATCGAGAATGTAGACCACGCCGACCAGTCCACAGCCAATCTGACCGGCGAGTCGGATCCGCTGGCTTTCTCCGCCTGAAAGAGTCGGTGCAGTCCGATCGAGGGTCAGGTAATTCAGTCCGCAGCGCAGCAGAAAGCCGAGTCGCCCGCGGATTTCTTTGAGAACTTCTTCTGCGATCAGCAGGCCGGTCTGATCGAGGTCCAGCGTTTCGAAGAAATGGGCGGCCTCTTCGATGCTGAAGGCACAGACTTCCGGCAGCGTTCTGGTGACCGGGTCCTTATCTTCCTTTTCGGCATAACTGAGCGAGGCAATCCGGACGTGTCGCGCCTGTGAGTTGAGCCGGGTCCCCTGACAACTGGAGCACTGCACGAAATCCATATATTTTTCGAGCTGTTTCCGCCGCATCGGGTTACTGGTTTTACGATAGCTTTCCAGCAGCTCTTCGACATAACCGTCCCAGGTGCCGCCGTGCTTCCAGACCCCGCCGGAATGACGCCAGCTGAATGTGATGTTCCGCTCCCCCGTTCCAAACAGGAACTGCTGCTTTGCCGCCTCGGGAAGTTCATTCCAGGGGGTTTTGAGGAAACTGTCTTCCGGCATTTTCAGGTCGCGTTCGATGGAACGGGCGACGCCCTGATAGATATGCCGTCGCCACTTGCCGACTTTGCTCAAGGGCCCCAGCAGTTCGAAGGCCCCCTTTTGAATCGACTTTGTCTCGCTGGAGAGAATCGCATCCAGCGGAAAGTCGTACCGCATTCCGAGCCCGTTACATTCGCCGCACATCCCGAGCGGACTGTTGAAACTGAAGAGCTGCGGTGTGGGTGGTTCGTAGCTGATGCCACAATCGGCACAAGCGTAGCGCGAGCTGTAGAGTTTTTCGGGGGCGGGCTGGTCTGTCTCCTGCTGTCCCGGCTGCGATTTTGATGAGACTTCCTCAACGACGATCAATGTACCATTCGACATTTTAAGTGCCAGCTCGACCGATTCGGCCAGTCGGGAGCGACTGACTTTGCCGGCGACCAGGCGATCGATGACCACTTCGATGGTGTGCCGCATCTGGCGATCGAGTTGCAGCTGATCGGAGAGCTGGACCATGCGTCCGTCGACACGGGCCCGCAGAAAGCCCTGTTTGAGCAGGTCTTCGAAGAGGTCTTTGTATTCCCCTTTCTGCTGCTGGATGAGCGGCGCCAGAATCGAATAGCGGGTCTTATCCGGCATCAGGCCGATGGAATCGATAATCCGCTCGCTGCTCTGCGACGTGATCGGCTTGCCGCACTTTTCACAGTAGCCCTGTCCGACCCGGGCGAAGAGCACGCGGAGATAGTCATAGATTTCGGTGATGGTGCCGACAGTACTGCGCGGGTTGCGACCGCTCATCTTCTGTTGAATCGAGATGGAGGGTGCCAGTCCCGAAATGGAGTCGACCTCGGGTTTGGGCATCTGCCCGAGGAACTGCCGGGCATAGCTGGAGAGCGATTCGACGTATCGCCGCTGCCCTTCCGCGTAGAGTGTATCGAAGGCGAGTGAGCTTTTACCCGAACCACTGACGCCCGTCATGACGATCAGGCGATTGCGGGGCAGCTGCACACTGACATTCCGCAGGTTGTGCTCACGGGCACCGGTAATGATGATATCTTTTTGTGACATGGACCGCGTTATACCAGACGGCTGACGCCGGGTTTGAAAACAGCTGACAATGAAGGGATCAAATCGAGCACGGGATTGCAGGGTGGAATCAGATCAGACCATCTCCGAATGATTCGTCTGACTCTTCCGCGGGCTGATCCGGTTCTGCGGAGGCAGACGACTCTGTCTGCTCAGAACTTTCCTGGGGTGGGGCTGCTTCCTGCGCCGTGATCGATTCGGGCTCAACGGAGGGTTCGGCTTCCAGGGAACGTGCCAAGGCTGCAGCACGTTCTGAGGAAGACTGATCGCTCTCTGCCGTTTCAGCAAAATCGAAGTGATAGGGATCTTCGTGCAGTTTTCGCTGTTCCTCGATCAGCTGCATGAAGACGGTTTCCCCGTTGACCTGCGTCGATTTGGCAACCACGTCGCCGCTCAAACGGATCGTCTGACCGGTTTTCGGGCATTTCCAGAGTCGCCTGACATCGAGGTCCAGCTTTAATCCGGGGCCTTTCATGCTGTCTGTCTCTTTGCTGATGGAGGTTCGAAAATCAACACTTTTCAGATGTGTCTGACTAGATTACACTCTGCAACACTATGAAACATACCTGATGCCATATCTCCGGTTCAATTGCTGGCGGCAAAATAATTGAATTGGAAGTTCTTTTGTTCATTAGATCAAGGTTTATCGATGTCTGATTCCGAGCAGTCTGAACCAAGTTCCCCTTCCCGTTTCCCCGCACGTGCGGACCTGGTTCAGGTGGGACGGGGCCTGCTGATGGGGGGCGCGGATATCATCCCTGGCGTTTCCGGCGGAACGGTGGCGTTGATCCTGGGCATCTACCAGCGACTGATTACCGCGATCAGCCACTGTGACGCGCGGCTGTTTCAAATGCTGCTCCGGCGCGAATGGTCGGCTGCGGCCCGGCACCTGGATCTGCGGTTCATCATTCCCCTGGGGTTTGGCATTCTGACCGGGGTCGTCAGCCTGGCGAGCCTGATGCATTACCTGCTCGACTATCATCTGCAACTGACGCTTTCCCTGTTTTTTGGCCTGATTCTGGCTTCGAGTTTCCTGGTCGCCCAGATGGTGCAGCGCTGGACCGTGCTGAACGTGCTGGCCTTCATTGTCTCCACGATTGGTGTATATATTCTGGTGGGAGAACATTCGATAAATCCGCCTGAAGGGAATCTGTATGTCTTCTTCTGTGGCATGATCGCGATCTGTGCAATGATTCTCCCCGGCATCAGCGGCGCGCTGATCCTGATCCTGCTGGGCAAATATCACGATGTGACCGGACTGCTGAAGACGATTCCCAGGGAACTGCTCAAAGGGAACATCGACTGGAACGGCCTGCTGACGGTGCTGGTCTTCGTGCTGGGCTGCCTGCTGGGACTGATCCTGTTCAGCAAGGTGCTCCGCTGGCTGCTGCACAGCTATCACACACTGACGATGGCTGTGCTGTGCGGGCTGATGGTTGGCTCGCTGAGACGGATCTGGCCGTTCAAGGTGGATGTCACGCCTTACACCAGCGATCAGACTCCGGAAATGGTTCCATTCAAGCACCGAATTTACGAAAACATCTGGCCTGAATCATTTGGCGGGATGTTCTGGTCATCGATCGCACTCATCATCGTGGCGGCCCTGCTCGTCTGGGGGCTGGACCGCCTGTCGCAGAAATACGCGATGCACGATTCCTCAGAAATGTAAGCCGACGGGAATTTTACTTCCCATCATCCTGAGGGTAGAGCAGTACGCGGTCGTGACAGAGTAGAATCAGATCTTTACGATTGTCGCCCGTCACATCGGCGATGACTGCTTCGCGGGGATCGACGCCGGTCCGGTTGGAGCGGGAAAAGGTTTTCTCTTCGAAGATCTTGAAATTCAGTGCGTGGCGTAAGCCTGGTTTGTCTTTGAAATTCAGAATTTCAACCTGGTGCGTCCGCAGATCGAGAATGACCACATCGGGAGCACCGTCGCCGTTCAGGTCTCCTGCAACGGAATCGGTAAAGTAGGCCTGGGGCAGTTTCGATTCATACGAGGCGACCTCTTTGAGAGTGGGCGGAGTCTGACCGGAGTACAGAATTCCGAACTGACCGCGACCGAAGAGAACCAGGTCGGGCCGCTGGTCTCCATTCAGATCAGCCACGTGCGCTGAGAGGAGCGGAAACTCGCCGATTTCGACTTCCTTCCAGGGACGATAGACGTTGGATTCTTTACGGAGAATACGCAGTTTCTGGACACCAAGATCGATGAGCACGATTTCATCGCCGGGCTCTCCGTCGAGATCGATATTCACGGCGCCTTCCACGCGGGCCTTGCTTTCGGGGGCATTGAACTGATCGACGACCTGCCATTGATTGTCAGAATTCAGAATCAGTCTGCGGGCGAAGTTGTTTTGGGCGGTGAGGATCCAGTCCCGTTTGGTGCCGCCGATAAAAATGGATTCGGGTTTGATTTCATCGAGGTTGATTCCGCCGGACGGTGTGATCAACTGGGGAGTCTGTTTCGGCGTTAACGTAATCATTTTGGGTGAGCGGGAGAGCCCGTAGAAGGCCATCAGCTCGTAGATGCCGTCGCCATTCGCATCCAGCTTGACCAGCGACTTGGGTGAATCCAGATTCGGCGGGTCGCTGGGAAACTGATATTCGCTCCAGCTGCCATCCTTGTTCAGACGCAGGGCCTGCAGCTGGTAGCTGTAGCCGCGTTTATCGCCGACCTTCGCGACATAGATCAGTTCGGGTGATTGATTCCCGTCGAGATCCGCGAGTTCGAATGCCAGCGGTTCGCCTTTAATGGGAAGCACTTTGGGGAATGAGAGTCGCTGTTTGTCCAGCGCACTGACGCCGATGATCTTTTCGCGTTCGCTGAGCACAAAGACTTCGCCTTTGCCGTCGCCGTTGACGTCTTCAACGCGGAGCTGTTCGACTCCGAGCAGACCGGGATAGGTCTGCCCCAGATCCAGGCCGCGGTCTTTGGTCTGCAGGTAGACGAGCATCTGTGCTGTTTCGGGGTCGGAAACGACGACGTCCGTTAATCCGTCGCCATTGATATCACCGAGGTCAAACCCCCGGTTGCGTCCGGAGCCTTCTTCGCCGAACCCGTAGAGTGTGAGCCGTTTGGAGATTTCACCATTTTTTGCCTGGGCCTTTTCCAGCTGCTGTACTTTGAGGCGACCGGTCTGGGAATCGATGGTGAGGATTTCCGAGCCCGGTTTGCCGTCAATTTCTGAAAGTGTGACCGAGCGGGGGCTGGAGAGTTCGAAGCGGATTTCCGGTCCCAGGTGGCCATCCTGTTTCTGCAAACGGGCACAGAGGACCTGATCTTTGCCATCTCGCGTGGCATAGGTGAAGTCGTTGCGGCCATCGCCGTTGAGGTCAGCGATGGAGGCCAGGCCCAGCTTGGGTGACGTATTCAGGATGGAACGGGGGGTTGCGAAGTCGCCCTTCTCGTCCTGCAGAATGACGTAGGTGTGATTGGTACCAAGTACGATGAGATCGGTCCGCTGATCGAAGTTCAGATCTCCGGCAGCAATCGTCCATTGAGTGGGTTGCAGGTCCGCCAGGCGAATGCGTTTGCGATCGGACCAGCCACCATTTTCGGTCTGGTAGCGGATAATCAGTCGATCGGGAAGTGCGAGATATGCCAGATCGTTGCGGCCGTCGCCGTTAAAGTCGCCGACCGTGAGCGCGGAGATAGAGACATCGACGGGCACCTTGACGTGTTTGAAGCGGGCATCATCGGGAATGAAGTTCACGCCATCGCTGACCTCTTCACTCATCGGATCTTCGTTGCCGGTGCGCTGCTGCAGGATATCGATGCGGCTGTTGCTGTTGTCAATCAGCACCAGATCATTCAGCTTGTCCCCGTTCATGTCGGCGGCGAGCATATTGGAAGAACGATCGGAGAGCTTGAAGAGTTCCAGCGGCTTGAAACCGTAGTAGTCGGCGAGCCGGGGCTTCTCGTCTGCAGAGACGTATGCGGTCATGCCTCCCAGCAGAACCAGCGTGAATACCACCAGGAATGATTTTCCACCTGCGATTTTGAAGCCCTTAAACATCCTGTCTCCCTGCCTGCTGAATTCTGATTCTATATGTAAGTCGATTTCGATTCGATCAACGGCTAAGTCTTCTCTTGCTTAATTTACGCGAAGATCGAACGGCATGATAGTCAATGTCTTCTCACGTGACAGCAGATTGATCAAATCAAACTTTTTCAACTGCTGTGCCAGCTCCGGAGAGAGCAGATTCAGCATGCTTGAGAGCTGACTGGATTGACGGCTCTGGGTATCGGCGGTTCCGAACAGTTGTTCGAAGGGGCTGGTCGGGCGTGGGAGAATCAGTTTCTCGAATTTGTCGCCTTCGGGAATCTTGCCGAGCTTGCGGGCGTATTCGATGGCTTCTTCCAGGGTTCCCAGTTCATCGACCAGACCGATTTTCAGAGCCATCTCGCCGGTATACACGCGACCGCGGGCGAGTTTCTCGAGCTGGTCGTATTTCATTTTGCGGCCCTCGGCGGCTTTCTCGGTGAACTGCTTATAAACCGCGTGGAGCAGTTTGGTGACCGCCGCCTTTTCCGATTCGGTGAAGCCGGTCATCGGACTGAAGGTACCGCTGTTCTTACCACGGGAGATCACACTGGTGGTGATGCCGATCTTGTTATACAGACCTTCGACGGCCAGTTTGCCTCCTACTACGCCGATGGACCCCGTGAGCGTTCCCGGTTCGGCGAAGATCCGTTCGGCTCCCATGGAGATGTAATATCCGCCGCTGGCGGCGACATCGCCCATGCTGACGACCAGCGGTTTTCCGGATTCTTCCAGGGCCCGCCACATCAGGTCGCTGGCCAGGGCACTGCCACCCGGGCTGTCGACGCGAACGACGATGGCTTTGACCTGGTCATCTTTAGCTGCTTTCTCGACGGCCTTGATGAATGTGTCCGAACCGAGCACGTTGACGCCGAAGAGGCCTCCCTGTGAGCTGGAACCGGACATGATGGCACCGGTTGCATAGATCACGGCGACGCGAGGTCCGGAACCGATCCGCTGTGAGGAGTCGATGCCGGCCAACAGGTCCATGAGTTTGATCAGCCCGGCAATCCCGGAGAAGTCGGTGTCGAGGCGTTTCTTGGCATATTTTTTGATGATTTTGACGTCTTTATTTTTGTCTCCCCCGGTAATCAGCTTGGGCAGCTGATCTTCATAGGCCAGGTGGTCGATTAATCCACGCTCCTTTGCGTCCGCGGCCATGTAGGGTCCGGCATCGATGGCGGCTTCGACTTTGTTATCGGCCAGACCGCGGTCTTTGGAAATCGTGTCGACGATCTGCCCGTAGTAGTTGTCCAGAATCGCTTCCATTTCTTCACGGAAGGCGGGACTCATATCGGTGCGGGTATAGGGTTCTGCAGCCGACTTGTATTCACCGACGCGTAACACATCGGGTTTGACATTCAGCCAGTCGAACAGGTTTTTATAGAAGCTGACTTCCGCCCGCAGGCCGAGCAGAATCAGCGAAGCCGATTCGGGCATCACGATTTCATCGCAGGCGGTGGCGAGCATGTAATCCTTGGTCATTCCCGATTCAATCCAGGCGTAGACCTTTTTGTCATTCTTGCGGACCTTCTGGATGGCCTGGCGGATTTCATTCAGCTTGGCCCAACCGACCGATGTCCCTTTGATGTGCAGAATCACCCCGGACAGAGATTTGTCTTCGGAGGCTTTTTCCAGCCGCTGGGTCAATTTGGAGAGTGACTCGGTGACATCACCAAACAGTCCCGGCATCTGGGGCCCTTCGGGATAGTCTCCTTTGATGATGATGTGCGCCCAGTTTTCGCGGATGGGCTTCGATTCCTCTTCCGCGGCGGTGGCCACATTCTGGAACAGACAGAAGCAACATCCCCAGATCAGCAGGAGGGCAAACCAGCGTTTGTTTGGAAAAGTGGATGACATCAGAAATCTCCAATAGAGGGACGCATGTATTGTCTGTTGAACAGGCATGAGCAGCCGGGAGACCGGATACGCCTCACAAACATCAAAATCGTATTAATGACTATAAGCAGTCTAAGTCGAACAACGTACCACGGTCAAGAAAGAGTTGACTGATGCTCCCGTTATATGAGCTGAATCCGGTCTGGTTGTGAATTTTCGGGCAGGAAAAACTAAAAAGTGTTGTCAGCGGATGGCGCTTTTGTCACACTAAGATCTGTGAATGGCATGGTTCTCTGCCAGACCCGCTCCGATTCCTTAACAACTCTGGTTTACCCGCAATGATGTCTGTCCGAACATTTCTGCTCTCTGTCATCTGTGTTCTTGCTTTTTCCAGTGCGCTGCCTGCACAGGGACTTATCTGGGAACTGCCTCCCGATGGCTCCTGGGTTCGCTTTGAAGGCACTTATGAAAAAGAGATGCCGGGTCCTCAATCGAACGACCTGAATGTCAAACTGCAGTGGACGCGGCACCTGGTAATCAGTTCCGTGGGTTCGGAGATGGCCGAGTTCGCAGGCGAACAGACGGCCTGCCGCTGGCTGGAATTCAAAACCACCACCGGCAAAGCAACCGAGTCCGGCATCGCTCCTGGCGTATCGGGTCCGCGGATCTACAAAGTGCTGGTTCCCGAAAAAGCGATCAATGGCGAGCTTGTCGATCAGAGCAAGATTCCGGTCACGTTCCTGCCGATCGTTAAAGGATACCGCAAAGTCGGAGATCGGGCCGTCGAACCGTTGAAAACCAACGTGCTGCGGTTCTACCCTATGATCACCATGCTGGAACATTACACCCAGTGGGATTCGGTCGGCGAACCGGCGATGGTTGATATTCCGACCGGCGCTGTCACCGCCCAGGCTTACAAAGGGACCTTCAGCAGCGAAAGCACGACGACGCGTTCCAAAAACGAAGGCACGATCTGGCGGACGAAACAGATTCCCTTCGGCGTCGCCAAGTGGACTGTGGATATCACCCGCGATACCAAGGGGGGCACGCAGCCCCGCTCTGAATTCAAGATGACGTCCCGCATCCATGTCGAGATGTCGGCCCACGAAGTCGGACAGAACGCCGAAACCGAGCTGCCCGCCTCGCGCTAAGGGTTATCCAGACCTGTTTATCGGAAAAACGACACTACCGGTATCTTTGTTCCCGCCTGTCGGCAGTTCGTTCCATCCGGGGCTCGAAATCGCTTTCCCTGCGGCTCTGCGGCCTGAGATTCCCGTTCGTTTTGCAAACAGGGGCACCCGAGACTTGACGCTTTCCCCGTGGGTGAAAAGAATCAGGTGTTTACGAACTTTTTCGTTTCCCCGGTGTCGTGTGTGGGGAAAATTGAGATCTGACAGTGTATTCAGATCCACCAACTTTGATGTATTCAGATAAGAAGATCGCTATTATGCCGATGGAGCTCTCCTCAACCGTTCAGAAACTGAAACCATCCGCCACGATTGCCGCTGCTGCGAAGGCCAAGGAACTGAAAAGCACCGGGGTCAAGGTTTATGAGTTCACCCTGGGAGAGCCGGACTTCAACACCCCGGCCCACATTTGTGATGCTGCCAAAGCAGCCATGGACGCCGGCCAGACTCACTACACCCCGGCCGCGGGAACTCTGGAAGTCAAACAGGCGATCTGCGATGCCTACCAGCGGGATTATGGCTTGAGCTTTCAGCCGAGCCAGGTTGTGGTCTCCAACGGTGCCAAACACTCGATTCACAATGTGCTGACTGCCTTGTGTGGTCCCGGCGATGAAGTGATCATCCCCACGCCTTACTGGGTGAGTTACAGCGCACTGGTCGAACTGACGGGCGCGACTCCCGTGATGGTCGAAACCAGTGAAGAGAGTGGTTTCTGCATGAGTGCAGAACAGTTCGCTGCGGCGATCACTCCCAAAACCAAGCTGATGATGCTCAACAACCCCTGCAACCCGACCGGTGCCGCTTACCCGGTCGAGACTCTGGAAGCGCTGGCCAAAGTGGCTGTCGAAAAAGATGTCGCGGTGATGTCTGACGAGATCTACGAAAAACTGATCTACGAAGGATCGGAATTCCGCAGCTTTGCGTCCTTCGGTCCCGAAGTCGCAGCACGGACGATTATCGTCAGTGGTGTAAGTAAAGCTTACGCGATGACCGGCTGGCGTATTGGCTGGGCAATCGCTCCGGTGGAAGTCTCCGCTGCGATGACCAAACTGCAGAGCCAGGAAACATCCAACCCGTGCAGTATCAGCCAGGCGGCGACGATTGCCGCGCTGGTGGGAACCCAGGACAGCGTGGAAGAGATGCTGGCTGCGTTCAAAGAACGTCGCGCTTACGTACTGGAACGGCTGCACAAGTTCCCGGACATCAGCTTCGCTGAACCTGGTGGTGCATTCTATGCGTTCTTCAACGTAAGTGCCCACTTCAACAAGCCGCTGGGCGGAGGCAAGGTCGTGAAAGACTCGACCGAGTTCTGTACGGCGCTGCTGGAAGAAGCCCATGTGGCACTGGTCACCGGCGATGCTTTTGGTGCTCCCGGTTACGTGCGTCTGTCTTTCGCGACCGACATGCAGACCATTGAAGAAGGGCTGAACCGAATCGAGCAGTTCCTCTCGCCGGCTTAAGCGTTTTCAATTGACACATAAAAAAACACCATCCCGAATTGCTTCAGGATGGTGTTTTTGTTTTTAACAGGTGCTGTTGTCAGCACATGCTGTTGATCTTAGTACTGACCCCAACCGAAGGGCAGTTCGCCGACAATGTTGCCTGGCAGAAGCACTCCGTTGGCGTCCCCTGTGGTAGTGTAGGGGTTGCCGTCCATGATGAAGATACCACCAAGGTCTCCCGCGCTGTCGAGACGGAAGGTACTGGCTCCGGTACCGGAGTAGAAGAAGTTACCAGCACCTGGATCAATCAGGTTCGGAATACGGGCAGCCTGACGTTGAGCGTTACGACGACGAGTGGTCGAGGTGAACGGCCCATCGAATGGCACACTGTTTGTATTCAGACGAGATTTGAAGGTATCAGCATTGTCGTAGAAGGCACCAGTATTATTCACATCAGATGAGATAATGGTGTTGTTGTCCCACAACAGGTCCAGACGAGCGAGGGCGTCAGTCTGGAAGGTAGTGATGGCCGTCGGATCGGTCGTCGCCCCCCAGGTACCAGCGGTCGCAGCTGGATCGACAGTTGAAGTGAACGACTGGAAGAAGATGTCGTCACCCAGGTTCCCTGTTAATGTCGAGTTGGTTACCGACATGATCACACCGGAAGTCACGAAGTTACCCGAGCCATCGCTGGCAAACCCACCAGGATTGTTGATATTTCCGCCTCCAGTAAAGGACCGGGTTGTACCGACGCGAACGACCAGACCTGTAGCCCCGAATCCGCTCAATCGACCGTTGTTGATAATCTGGTTATTATCCATGTCCATTCTCAGATAGACATCCTGAAACAGACTTCCGTCTGATGCCAGAGCCGTTGTTGCGGGGTCTGTCTGATTCTGTGTGAGCGAAGCCGTGTAGACCACATACACACCTTCCAGATCGTTTTCATTCACGATGTTGTTGTTAAACGCGATGTCGACAGAAGAAGCAGAGCCACCTAAACCGGGTCGGGCCAGAACATCGAAGCCACGACCGCCGTTGAAGTCGATTACGTTGCCATCAATATTCAGATCATAGGAACCAGACAGTACATTCATGAATTCGATACCGTCTCCACCGTTCATGGTAATATCGTTATTGGTGATGGTCATGTTGTTATAACCAGGCAGATCCATATCGATACCGATGGCTGCGTTCTGGGCAATGTAGTTTCTGGCAATCGTAACGGTACCAGCTCCAGTGATACCCAGACCGTCAACCCCGTTATTGATAATCACGTTACCCAGTGAAGAGTCAACTGAGTCACCGATAACTAGCCCGTTGGAAGCGGCTGCCAGCTGAATACCATCGCCGGTGTTGCCTTCGATATAGTTACGGGTCCAATTACCGCGGATATCGCGGGCATCTCCAGGAGCACCGACTAATTCAGTGGTTCGGATACCATTTGTTCCGTTTGCGGTAATCGTATTGCTATCAATATCGGCATAGATTGTCGCATCAGCTTCGACACGCATATCAATACCATTCAAAGTATTCGCGGTAATCAGGTTGTTGTTGATCGTGTAAGTATCATTTTGTTCTGCCCCTGCAGCGGTCAGGCTGATACCGTCCAGGGTGTTCCCGGTAAAGGTGTTGTACAGAACAGAGAAGTTATTAACCACACCGTTACCGGTTCGAGTGACTTCTAAACCACTGCCCCCGTTATTGGTGAAGGTGTTTCCAAATTCTTCGGTACCTGTACCGACCAGGACGTTATTGATCTCGGCGAAGTCGGCACCATTATTGCCCGTTACGCTGAAGAACAGACCGGAGGCAGCGTTGTTCTGGAATGTCGAACGCTGGATAGTACCGGTATAGGTAGCTGTATCCCGCAGAATAAATCCGACCCCTTGACCGCTGAAGTCAGCACTCAAAGCGGTATCTGTTGCCGTGTTAAAGTCGTGCTGATCAATGTCGACCTGGTTTGTCGTGTTGCCTTCCATGACGAAGCCGATATGGGCATCGCCGTTATCCTGGAAGGTATTGATTTCCGAGTTGTCGACTGAAGCCAGGTTACCAAAGGTCAGCGTTACACCACCGGGTGCAGGAACAGTGGTTGTGCCTGCGACAGTACCGCCGACACCGAATCCAGCCCCGGCACGACCGATGAAGGTGTTACGGGTGATGGTGGCTGTGGTGCGAACATCGCTGGTATCAAACAGGATCCCTGAGGTTCCAGAAGTCGTACGGTTGAAGTTGTTGGAATCGATGCTGCCCAGGGTATTGGTGGCAGTTGTTGCTGCCCCCAGATCACTGCCCCCTAAGAACAGACCCGCTTCGGTATTGTCACTGAAATCGTTCTCGGAAATCAGGGCCGTGGTGAAGGTACCACCGTCGTTATTCGTAATACTCATCCCGTTACCGGTGTTGCCTGAGAAGGTGTTATTACCGATGGACGGTGATCCGTAGCCGGTGAGGTCAATCGAACCACTGTTGAGTGTGATTGCCAGGCCGTCTGCTGTGTTACTGGTCGCGGTATTGTTAATAATACTACCGGTAATTGCACCACCGTTGGCGGTATTCAGACTGATACCATGCTGGCCGTTGCTGTTAAAGATGTTCGGTGACACATTGATGTTACCGATATTCAGGTTGATGGTGGAACCTGCACCGTCAGCCGTCGCCACAAAACCATCGGTGGTGTTGTTGCTGGCGTTGATGTTGGTCATCCCCAGGTTCAGAACCCCGTCCCCGTTCACATCTTCACCCGGATCGAGAGTTCCGTTCTGGTTCAAATCTTCTGAGAGAGCGGAGATCACACCGCCGGCAGTTGCATCGAACGCGATACCGATCCCCGTGTTATTGGTCGCTGTGATGGTATCGAAGCTGCGGAAGGTGATTGTACCGCCGTTCGAGTTGACATGCAGACCGGTATTAGGATTGATATTGTTGTTGAAGGTATTGTTCGAGAAATCAGTATCGATGTTACCACCATTCTCAGTGATGATCATCCCGGTACCATTGCTGTTGGATGTATTCCCGGTAATACCCAGGGTCGTCACACCGTCAGCTGCCGTTCCTACACCGTCGATAGTACTGCCGGCATTGGCAATGATTTCGAAACCGGTTCCCGTGCCTGGAGGTACGACACCCAGGTTGTTGGTTGTCGTGTTATCCTTGAAGGAGAGTTCCAGAGTTCCTGCATTCTGGTTGATGAGAGCTCCATGGAAGGAGTTAGCCCCATCACCCGAGAAGGTGTTGGTAGAAACAATACCGATGCCATCAGCCGTGTTGGTGACATTCACACCACGGTTGTAAAGGACAAACGAGTTGTTGTTGATATTGAACCCGCGTGTGCCTGCGGAGTAAATGCCATCGTTGTAAGGCAGTGCACCACCGGCACGAGTACCGCTGATGTTGAAGCCGGACACTTCCCAGGCTCCGCCCTGTCCGACGACCACAGCACCAGCTGCACCACCGGCTCCGGCAGTGTTGGTCAGAGTCGGACGACTGGCAGCCGGGTTGTAACCAGGCAGGTTCAGTGTGCTGACCGAACCATCGTTGAAGACGTTAATGGTGTGCTGGACTGCTTCACTCAACAACCGCTGACCGGTTACACCTACGCCTTTATCCAGCAGGGTGATCTGCCCATCGAGGTTGAGCTCGTTACCATCCTGTACGAAGATGATGTCTGTATCAGCCGTTGGTGGAGAAGCGTTGTAGGCAGCCACAGAACCGAAGGGGGTTTCATAGGTACCATTTCCGGCGGCACCGTAGTCCGGATCGATGTGCTGTACGATGTAAGGCATATTGTCATCCGGATTGATCGCCATTTCGCTGTTGATGGTCTCTTTGACGTGAGCCACAACGCGGTAGTTACGATTCATAGGCTGGTACATACGCTGCTGGAGAGTCTTGGGACGCATCCACTTGTTCGAACGACCATCGGGGATTGTCAGAATGACATTCATCCAGGCATTGGAACCGAAGACTGAGTCTTTGGCGTAACTGACGCTCATCTGCCACCAGTCATTGATATTGGCTTCCGCCCGGAACTTGGCACCGGAGGCGCTCTTATCGTGGTCTGAGTTGTAGTAGTAACCGCCGACAAAACCGTCGATGCCGTACTTACCGAGAACCGGCAGCGGACCACCGATTTCAGCATCAACACCACCATAAGATGATTCAGACCGACGCGTGCGGTTCAGGAAGATATAGTTCGACTGGAAGTAGCCGCCACCGTTCAGGTTGTTCGAAATGACAACTTCATTATTATTGATCGGGAAGTATCCGTTGACCCGTCCGGTCAGGTATTGACCGATGACTTCACCACTGACACCAATCTGATGGTAATCCTGATAGTGGCCGTCATCGTAGTCGTACCAGCCTGCGAGGGTGAAGATCTTATCGAGATTTTCGCTATAGGCACGCCATCCGGCACCGAGGTTCACACCGCCGGCTCCCTGGTCGGTAACCATGGCCCGGACATCCAGGAACAGCATGCTCTGTTCGGGGCGAATCGTGAAAGGAATCAACATGCCGAGGTTGGAGTAACCGTCGTCGTATCCAATCCCGCCGCCGATGCCTTTGTCGAGGCGGAAGATCGGATGAAATTCATCGACGGGCATCGGCTGGTAACCGGCGCCGGTGTCAACGAATTCATTGACTTCCATCGTGCGGGGATCAGGATAGCGATAAGGAATGTATCCTTGTGGCACATCCTTGTAGCTGACATCCTTCATGGATGAAAAGCCGGGGACATCATTTCGTTGAACCTGGTTCGCAGGAGTGAAATCATGCCGGAATCCTCCGGACGAGACACTCCCCACAATGGCGGAACCTGCTGGCTCTCCAATCGTGGTCCGTCCCTCAGTTTGATCACTACCATTCTCATCAGGTGCTGCTGCTGATACCAAAGCCAGTATATACTGAGAGGCTAATAAGAAGCAGGCCAGGCTGACACGTAATTTGTTCATCGAATGCTCCAACGTCGATGTGTAACTCGTCTCTGACAATTTCAGACGATCAACTCCGTTCCTCTGAGATCTCCCCGATTCTGGAATCAGGAGCTTCTTGCCCCCCTTTCAGAACCCGGTCAATCCGAACGGTCAGGCGAGACCTGATACCGTTCTCCCCCTCGGCCCCGGTCGGATGTCAAACTGTTCCGATTATCCGGGTACAAGCGGTTATTCTGATCTTTCGGAATAATCACGTTGTTAAGTTGAGACGAAATATGCTAATCGTAGGGGTGGTCCGAAATGCGGTGAGATCAACGACCTCGCGGGGAAGTGTCAATTAAGACGTAAGTGATTAAATATATAAAACTTACTGCACGTGATGCGTGTTAATAACAACAGGCATTTCTGGAGACGGCGATTCCAAAATTAATAGAAATAATTTTGGTGATTTACAGGGAAATCCGACGCGAGAATGTAAACACACGCACAGGTCCTGTGAAGAACGCGTCTGAAAGAGAGACAGTTGTGCCAGATTGGGTAAGCACAGTGGTTTGCGTCAAATCACTTGAACCAGATGGTGTCTGCAACCCATTTTCTGTTGACGGGAACCAGTGTGGTGAGAGTGCGACCATTTTTCATTTTGATTTTGGCCTGAATCCCGTCCCCGACTTCTTCGATCGTGACAGAATGGACAAGCTCCTCAGGGGTTGCGCTCACGGCCTGCTCCTGTGCCTCGGCCAGGGACTCTTTGGTAATCCGATCGCGGAGTCGTTCGGTGAAGAAGGGGCGCATTGATTCCACATTGCCTGCCTGAATGTATTTGAGTTGCAGGGCGATGATCTCCCGGGATTTGGTAGTTAACTGCTTAACCAGTTCGGCTTTCTGTGCGGGAGTCAGTGGTTGTTTCCCCGGATTCGCGAGAACGACGCGGGCTGATTTTAACTCATCGATCCATTTTTTCCGATCTGCCTCGCTGAGCGGGAGCTTCCGCGTGACGTAAGCGAGCCGATGGATGTCCCGTTTGCCTCGGATAATTCGATTGATCTCGTGTTGTGCGGGTGTCTTATCGCTGGCTGCCACTTTCCACTCGAAGATGACATCATCTTGACCATCGTCGATCACAGTCCAGGTTTCGACCTCATAAGACTGTTCAATCAGGGTCTTCATGCGCTTCATCATGTCCTCTGCCGAGGTTTCTTTACCCAGCTTAAACAGTCGCTGGGTGGAAAAGAGTTGCTGATACTTCTGAACAGTCTCCTCGGTGGTGACGTATTCGGTCAGGGCACTGGTGCCGTTCATCAGCCGATACCCGACCCGCCAGTCCGGTCCCAGTTCGAACTCCATTGTCTGCAGAGCTTTGGTGTATTCCGCTTCCAGCCCCCGCGTATCGATGACTGCGAACAGGCTGGCATTCCTCAATGTCAGCCACATGAAACCGTAAGTCAGTCGTGTATCTGCTCCCTGCTCCTGTTTTCTGTCCGGAGGTCCCAGCAGTTTCAGCACCTCGACCTCAGGCGTTCCGACATTGAGAACGCCCTGCTTATCGAAAAAGCTCCAGAACTTCAGGAATTGCTGCATGGCATTCTGGTTTTTCAGATCCAGCAACACCGATTTACGCACTTCAATCCAGGCGAGACTGCCTTGTGAATCTTCGAGGTAGCTGACGCTTAACAGGTAGTGCAGCATGCTGTTCTCGGGCTGCAGTTTTACGGCTGCCTGAAATTCAGAGATCGCCTTTTTCCAGTGTTTCTGCTTCAGATAGGTCTGCCCCTGCTGAGCGTGTTTGAGCGCTTCGGCTTTCTGTGCCTGCTCTGTCTCGGCTGAGGGCTGATTCTCCTGGTCTTGCGCCGGAAGTCGGGACTGATTCGTCAAGCAGACAGAGAACAAGACTGTCCACAGGCAAACGATTGAGAGCGGTGAATGCAGATTCATGATGAGCTTTTTCCCTCAGTCTAAGACGCTTTCGGCTGAAAGTGAGCCTGCCGGAACAGGTAGAGAGCTATTTTTGATTCTCGGGAGTCGAAATTAATTGTAACTCCAGTCGCCCCGTGTGCCACATGTAATTGGGACCGAAGCCGGCCCGGGGGCCCCACTGGTTGTCGACCGCCTGCTGCAGGTAGGTGCGTGCTTTCGCTTTACGGCCGTGCAACGATTCATTCAGCCCGATATAGAGATTCGCATAAAACAGGCGTTTTTCGCGTTCCTGGTCGCTGATCTCAGCCGCGTTGATGGCTTTCAGAATCGCGTCCGGAGTTGTTTTGCCTTCAAACAGGCGGTACAGATCGGGAAAAGGTTCGCGGTCATCCTTTTCGTACTTCAATAGTCCTTTTTGAGCCGCCTCGGGGCCCTTCGCCTGGAACTGGGAGAAAAACCGCCAGATCCCGTTCTCGCGATCGACGTTATCAAACGAGTGATAGATTTCGAACTGCCGGGCAGCATCGGCGTACTGTTTAGCGTAATAACAGGCAATCCCCCGTCGCCAGTGAGAGGTTTTGATCGAGGGATCGAGTTCGACCATCTTGTCGTAATCCGCGACGGCCTGTTTGAACTCTCCCAGGAAAAAGTAAGCGTCTCCCCGCCGGGAATAGAGGGCCGTCTCGCGGGGCGCTGCTTTGATGCGTTCCGAGAGTTCCTCAATCTGTTTCTCGAGTTCCTGCTGCAACGCTTTCTTCTGTGCTGTTTTATCTGCGGACGCCGGTTGGGGATCTGCATGGACCGGCTGGGTGAGTCCCGGGAGGCAGAGCATCAGGCTGCAGAGGATCCAAAATCGCATGGAGAATGCTTTCTGTGTCGAACTGGTGACTGTTACTTTATTCAGTGAACCTGCTGATCTCCTATAGTGTCATAGTCTGAGCGCAGGTAAAAGAGCTAAGCAGACTGAAAAGAATAGAAAATTCTCGCCCGGATCGACTTGGCGTACCGAGAAATTTTCGTATAATGCCTCTTAGTGCTACAAGTGACGACGCCTGCACAGCTTAGCGAACTCACTCACAATTTATTGCCTGATAGTGTAACGGTAGCACGAATGACTCTGACTCATTTAGTCTAGGTTCGAATCCTAGTCGGGCAACTTGAAAAGTCCTGAACCAGCAATGGTTTAGGGCTTTTTTTATTGGGATGAGGCAACGAGGCTCAAGCTGGACCTGCAGGCCTCGCCATTGTGCTTTCAACAGCATTCATTTCATACAGAGAGCAGAGCCTCAGCTTCTGATCAAGAGTCTCCCTCTCACCGCTGCTGTGAAATGATGATCAGCTTCCACTGAATCGGCCCCAGATTTTCCGCGTGCTGGTGATGGTTCTGGGGCGGGAAAGGATTGTCTTTGTTGGAGGCGATTTCGTCGCCGCAGGCTTCGCAGCGATAGATGCCGGAGTGGGGGCAGATTTCGCCCGGGTTGTGCAGCGTGTCGAATTCGGGCTGATCTGCGTGTTCGAGATACTCTTTGTACTTATAGAGCGCCATCTGATCTCTCCTTATTTAATAAGTAAGACTGAGATAAAACGCAGCGGGCAACATCGGTTGTGACTCTACTTAAGCTTAACGGCGGAAATCAGACCTGCAAGATCGATTTGACGATAGCGCGTGCTCCAGATGGTTTCAGGGAAACCAGTCCTTGATTGACATTGCTCGATGCATTGTTGAAGATGAGTTGTCCCGCACAGGTTAATTACTCAATTCGAATTCTTTTGGTGAAGAGTCTCTATTATGCTCCGCTCTCTACTTGCGCTCGGTCTGATATTCACGGCTGGTGTGTTACTTTCTCAACAGGTTTCAGCCGCTGACCAGCAGCCGAACATTCTCTGGATTATCGCTGAGGATATGGGCCCGGAACTGGGCTGCTACGGTACGCCCGAAGTCAAAACGCCTACGCTGGACCGTCTGGCCGAACAGGGGATGCAGTTTCAGAATGCGTTTACCGTCACGCCCGTCTGTTCGACGAGCCGTTCGTCTTTCATGACCGGCATGTATGCGATGTCGATTGACGCTCACAATCATCGGTCTCATCGCGACGGCACCAACCCGCTGCCCGAGGGCGTCCGCGTCATCACTGACTGGTTGCGTCCTGCAGGTTACACGACTGCGAATATTCGCAACCTGACGAAAGATCGCAAGCTGGCCAAGTTCTACAAAGGAACCGGTAAGACCGACTGGAACTTCACCTATCCCAAAGGCAAGCAGCCCTTCGATCTTAAAGACTGGGACGAACTCAAACAGCATCAACCCTTTTATGCCCAGATCAACTTTTCGGAAACACACCGGGGTGGTGCCTGGAACTCGGCTCATGAGTATCTCGACTACCAGGTCGATCCGGAGAAGGTTCAGATTCCCCCTTACTATCCCGATCATCCGGTGACCCGGGCGGTTTGGGCACAGTATCTGAATACCGTGATGGCCGTCGATAAGAAGGTCGCGTTTATTCTGGATCTGCTCAAGCGGGATCAGCTGGATAAGAATACGATCGTTGTCTTCATGGCCGACCATGGTCGCGCCATGCCTCGCGGCAAACAGTGGCCTTACGACAGCGGCCTGCATATCCCGTTGATCATTTACTGGCCCGAAGGGAATTCGGATCTGCCGGCTCCCGCCCAGTATCATCGTGGTGAGAAGAGCGATCAGTTGATCTCGTCCATCGACCTGAGTGCGACCACGCTGGCCCTGGCGGGCATTGAGAAACCATCCCGCATGCAGGGACAGGTTTTTCTGGGTAGCCAGACCGAGAAGCCGCGCAGCTACCTGTTTGGCGGACGAGACCGCGGCGATGAGACCGTGTTCCACATCCGTACGGTTCGCGACAAACAGTTCCGCTACCTGAGAAACAAGTATCCCGAACGGCCGTTCCTGCAGATCAATCGTTATAAGGAAACCCAGTACCCAATCATCGGACTGCTGCGGGATCTGCATGCGAAAGGGGAGTTAAGCGGTCCGCCGGCTGTGTTGATGGCGGAGACTCGTCCCCGCGAGGAACTGTATGACATCCGCAACGATCCCTGGGAGATCAACAACCTGGCCGATAATCCCGCTTACGCAGAGACAAAACAGCGACTGTCTGCTGCACTGGATAACTGGATGGAGGAAATCGACGACAAAGGTCGCACTCCTGAAGATCCAGCGATCCCTGAGTTCTGGGACGAACGGGCGATTCGCGTCTATTCCAAAAACCTCAAGGAGCGACCAAAAGACTGGTTCAAGTCGGCTCCCGGACTGGGTCCTTACAAACTCAAAGAGAAAGCAGACAAGTAAGCCAGCCGGAGTTGTCTGGCACAGCGCAATAAAAAAACTCAGGCAGCGAGCTGCAAGCCTGAGTTTTTTTCATTCACACATTTGTGTTATGAGCGATCACAACACAAATTGTGTGCTGATCGGTTACGGATAGGTCAGGTATCCGTTAGATTCGAGGTAGGCGACGACTTCATCAGCCAGCTCGTCGATGCCTTTTCCGTCAGAATCGAGAATCAGTTCTGCTTTTTCCGGTTCTTCGTAAGGAGCGTCGATACCGGTGAAGCCTTTGATTTCTCCAGCCCGTGCCTTCTTGTAGAGGCCTTTTGGATCGCGTTCTTCGCAGGTTTCCAGAGAAGCTTTGACGAAGATCTCGATGAACTCGCCATCACCCAGAATTTCGCGGACCTGATCACGGTCTTCACGGTAGGGAGAAATGAAGGCGGTCATGACGAGGATACCGGCGTCGGTGTACAGCTTGGAAACTTCGCCGATACGACGGATGTTTTCGGTACGGTCTTCAGGAGAAAAGCCCAGGTTCTTGTTCAGACCCATGCGGACGTTATCGCCATCCAGCACGAAGGTGTGTTTGCCTTGTTCGAACAGCTTGTGATCGACGGTGTTGGCGATCGTGCTTTTGCCGGATCCGCTCAAACCGGTGAACCAGAGAACGGCACCCTTGTGTCCGTTCTGCTGACAGCGTTTTTCTTTAGATACGTGGTGTTCGTGCCAAGTCACGTTGGTGGCTTTTTGCTCGGCCATCGAGGAATTTCTCCTTACTCGTTCAAAAATATCTTTGGAAACAGGGTTTATCTGCAGATCTCTGCGGTGAAAACAGTGCAGAAATCGACTATTCTGAGTTGATGTTTGCACGATCCTAGAGAATGTCCCCTGCCGATGGAAGCCCACAGATTGGGAATTTCTACGAACATTCTCGTTCCGGACTACTGGAACTGCTGTTTTTGAGCTGTTAGAGTACGCGCAGGGAATGATTGCCGGCGATCTACTCAGTGGCAGGGTACATCAGTACCTCGCGTATTCCGCCTGCATTCCAGTGACGGACCATACCTATAAATTGTTATTTGCCTATACCTTACGCTTCAACCATCGAACTCAGAAACACAGGAATCATGTCCGACAAGGTCTTAAAACTCGGTATTCCGGCGGGAAGTTTACAGGAATCGACGGCGGAATTATTCAAACGCGCCGGATACGTCATCAAATTTTCTTCCCGGTCCTACTACCCGACGATCGACGATGATGAAATCGAGTGTCTGCTGATCCGGGCCCAGGAAATGGCCCGTTACGTCGACCAGGGAATTCTGGACGCCGGCATCACCGGTCACGACTGGATCCTCGAGACAGGAGCAGACGTTCAGGAAATCTGCGAACTGCAGTTCTCCAAAGTCAGCCGCCGCCCCGTTCGCTGGGTACTCTGCGTTCCCGAAGATTCCCCCGTGCAATCCGTCAAAGACCTGGAAGGCAAGCGAATCGCCACCGAAGTCGTCGGCATGACCCAGCGCTACCTCGAACAGCACGGTGTGACCGCGAAAGTTGAGTTCTCCTGGGGTGCGACCGAAGTCAAACCTCCCAAACTGGCCGATGCGATTGTGGAAGTCACCGAAACCGGTTCTTCCCTGCGGGCCAATAACCTGCGGATCGTGGAAGAGCTGATGCAGAGCACGACCCGCTTCATCGCCAACAAGCAGGCTTACGAAGATCCCTGGAAGCGCGAGAAGCTCGAAAACATCGCGATGATGCTCGAGTCCTGTCTGGCTGCGGAAGGCAAAGTCTGCCTGATGATGAACGTGGTTCGTACCGATCTGGAAAAGGTACTCAACCTGCTGCCCGCGCTGCAGAAGCCGACCGTCTCTTCATTGTCCGACCCCGACTGGGTGGCCATCAACACCATCATGGAAGAATCGGTAGTACGCTCAATTGTACCGAAACTGAAATCCGCCGGTGCATGCGGTATCGTGGAATACCAGATTTCCAAAATCATCGACTGATTCCAACCCGGAGAACAGTCCCGGCTCAAACAGGAAAACAGCATGCCTGTCACCGTGATCAAAGTCGGAGGAAGCCTGTTCGATCTGCCGGACCTGAAAGATCGACTGGTGAACCTGCTGTCAGAATTGAAGGATCCCCAACCGCTGCTGCTGGCCGGGGGCGGTCAAGCAGCGAACCTGGTGCGGGACTGGGATCGGATCTATGATTTACCTCAAGGCAACTGGCATTCCCTGGCGATTCAGGCAATGCTGCTCAATAACTCCCTGCTCTGTTATCTGCTACCTGATGCGCGACTCGTGCTCAATATCAAAGAAGCAGAGCATCTCTGGCGGGTGGGTCTGACGCCAGTCTTATCCATCAACGACTACTTAGTTGACACGCAGTCAGAAGAGTATGCTGACCTCCCCACTTCCTGGGATGTAACCAGCGACTCGATCGCCGCCTGGATCACACTCACCTGGCCGGCAGATGAACTGGTTTTACTGAAGTCTGTCGACTTGCCGGATACAGTAACGACGGATGACCTGTCTGCTCAGGAATTGGTCGACCCATATTTCCCGAAGCTGGCGGATAGTCTGCCGTGCCTGCGCTGGTGTAACCTGAGATCCACAGAGGAGACGCTTCAACTGGCGACAGTCACCAGGGGCAACAGTTTCCAGAGCAGAAACGCCACCGGCCCTGCATAAAGGGGACTGTCCAGCAGATCGAGCAGGCCTCCGAAGCCGGGCAGCAGTTCCGCAGAATCTTTTTTGCCGACATCCCGCTTGATCAGCGATTCACACAGGTCCCCCACGAGACCGACAACGCCGATGATCGCACCGAACAGGATCGACCAGTACCAGGCAGGGGCACTCCAGCTGTCGTTAAACAGGGAGGGAGTGAACTGCAGCCAGAGCCAGGCGCCGAGTGAAGCCCCGAAGATCGCACCGAAGCCGCCCATCCAGGTTTTTCCCGGACTCAGACGGGGCACGAGTTTCTTCTTTCCCCAGAGACGACCAAACGTATAACCGCCGACATCACCCAGCTTGGCACTGATGATCAATGCGCCCAGAGCGAGGTAACCGGTCTGGGGACCCGCGACCCAGCGGAGTTCGGCCAGCATCGCGAGCAGAAAACCGACGTACGAAACGCCCAGCAGTTCGGCTCCCAGAATTTCCATTGTCTGGCCCGGTTCCTGAAAGCGAATTGCATTCTTCAGGAACAACAGCAGCAGGGAAATCGCATAGGTCACCGACAAGAGGGCCAGTGAAAGTGTCTGTGGATCATTCGCGCCGGTCTGCAGTGAAGGAACCAGCCAGGGTAACCAGGCCGCGTTACAGATCAGCAGCGAGAGCAGACAGACCAGCGGATATCCCGGTTTCAAATTGCGGACCGTCAGCAGTTGCGTGATCTCCCAGGTTCCCCGGAGAATCAGGAGCCAGCAGAGTCCCAGTAACCAGGGGGCGCTGCTCCCCGCACGTTGATCGAGATAAAACAGACCAAACAACAGGGGAATCAGAGTTGCGGAAACCAGAAGCCGCCAGCCCAGCATGCTGCGTTATCCTTTCAAACCGCCGAAGCGACGGTCGCGGGCTGCGAAGTCACGGAGTGCCTGCCAGAAATCGTTGACGGAAAAATCAGGCCAGTAGGTTTCAGTCACCCAGAGTTCGGCATAACTGATCTGCCAGAGCAGAAAATTACTGACGCGCATTTCGCCGGCAGTCCGAATTACCAGATCCGGATCGGGCATGCCTGCGGTGTAAAGATGCGAAGAGATCACGTCTTCGTCGATCTCTTCGGCTTTGAGTCCGCCCTGCTCGACTTCACTCACAATCGACTTCACGGCGTCCACGATTTCAGAACGGCTGCCGTAATTGAGAGCGAGACAGAGTTGCATGCCGGTATTATTTCGACTCTCGTCGATTGTTTTGTCGACTTCCGCCAGCACATCTTTGGGCAGGTCTGAGCGACGGCCGATGGTGGAGAAGCGAATGTTCTGCCGCATGATTTCTTCACGTTCGCCGATCACGAATTTTTTCAACAGCTGCATCAGCAGGTTGAGTTCGAGTGCGGGACGCTTCCAGTTCTCACTACTGAGACAATAGAGTGTGAGCTGTTCTATGCCCAGCCGCGTCGATTCTTCTACGACGGTGCGCACGCTGTTGACGCCCTGGCGATGACCTTCGATGCGGGGAAAACCACGACGTGAGGCCCAGCGACCGTTACCATCCATGATGATCGCGATATGCCGGGGCAGTTGGCGGGATTCCAGCCCCAGCGATTCCCCATCCTGTTCCGATATGGCGGGCACAATTTGCCTCACAATGTCTGATGATTGATTGAGTTTGACTTCTGGCCTGCTCTGGCAGACGGCTTGACAAGCGTGGGCAGAATCAGATCTGCCCTGTCTGTTTATTTTGAGCAATTTCGGCAAAAACGCCAAGGCTGCGCGGGGAGAAAGCACAGCATCTTTAAAGAATGAACCGTAGTTCCGGTTTCGTACAGATGTTCCGGGGTTAATTCCCTCCTGAAATCATCTCTGCGAAAAGAATCAGCCGCTGATCTGGACCGATTCGAGTTCTTCAGCTTCGAGGACGGGATCCAGGTAAACGGTTTCTTCCCAGTAAGCGGGTTCGGCCCCCGGAGATTCAATCGACAATTTGACGCGATCCTCAAACACTTCTAAAACTTTAACTACTGTATGTTCCCCAATGAGGATACTCTCATTCGCTTCACGAGAGATAATATGCATTCGCTCGCCTCAAAGAAATTTCAGAATTGAATCTGTGAATTGTGAAAAGTTATTGTGTCGCTCATTTTGACGAAGTGCAATCAGAAGGACAAGCTGAAAGCATTCAAAAAATAAAACGATTTTTAAGGAGGTTTCTTTTGTTCGAATATCACTTGACAAAATTGATTTCAGAATATCTCCGCTTAATTTCATTAGCACATCATCGACATGTCAACGATGCAGCATCATCACAGTGACAAGCGGTCGTACTTAAAAAAGAATTCATCAATTCTACATGCGTGTGACGAGCGCGTTTTTAAAAATAGTATCGGATCGAAAACTATTTTTTCCCCTGCGCGCGTTTGTTGCGAAAGAACTCCTGCAGGATCGTACGACACTCGTCTTGCATCACGCCACTGATGACAACGCTCTGATGATTCAACCGTGGATCATTGGTGATCTCAAACAGTGAATGACACGCACCTGCTTTTTCATCGCGCGTCCCATAGATCACCAGGGGAATGCGTGACTGGATAATCGCCCCTGCACACATCGGACAGGGTTCCAGCGTGACGTATAACACACAGTCACTCAGACGCCAGGTACCCAGCGACTCCGCGGCCTGGGTAATCGCGATCATCTCGGCATGCGCTGTGGGGTCGCTCAAGGTTTCCCGCTGATTGTGTGCGGCCGCAATGATCCGATCCTGATGGACAATCACTGCACCGACGGGAACTTCATCTTCTTCGAACGCCGCCCGGGCTTCGTCATACGCAAAACGCATCCAGCGGGTATGCAGCTGCAGCAGTTCGCGGTCGCCGGGAGTGAATTCGGGTTCGTCGGGTCGATCAATCATCACAGTCACGCTTTTGAATAAGAAGGAGTTACCGTCTGCTGCTCAACATAATCCAGTCCCCGCGGAAAAGGAAGGGGGGCTCTGAGTGAATCTTGCCGGAAAGGAGTATTCTTCCCGACTCTGTTTGAGATTCAGGCAGGAATCCGCTTACAATATTACCGTCACTCTTACTTTTGAAACCTCTCCCGTGAATCATCAAGGTGAACTCCCATGCGCAGCATCGTGATCTGTGTTTCAACGCTGCTGGTCCTCAGCTGTCTGTTGATTATGGCTCCCAAGACTCAGTCTCAGAATCAGTCCAGCGAGAAGCCCCCGGCACTCGACACTAACGTGAAAGCCTTTGGTGCACGTGGAGACGGCACAGCCGATGACAGCGACGCCATCCAGCGGGCCGTCGATTCAAAACAGGGGCAGATCGTCTTTCCGAAAGGGGTCTACCGTCTGACGAAGACCATCACTGTTGACCTCGACAAACTGGGACCGACGTCGATCAGTTCTGACGGCACCGCCACGATTATCATGGCTGGTCCCGGTCCCGCGTTTCGTTTCATCGGCACGCACGAGGGAACCGCCAGCCCGCATACGGTGAAAGAAAACGTCTGGCAGAATCAGCGGTCTCCCATGGTCGATGGACTGGAGATTGTTGGCGATCATGCGGAAGCCTGCGGCATTGAAGCGACGGGCACCATGCAGATCACGCTCACACGATTGACGATCCGTCGCGCGCTGCATGCGATTCACTTCACCAAACGCAATCGGAACGTGATCGTTTCCAACTGCCACCTGTATGAGAACCGGGGAGCGGGCGTGTATTACGATCACGTGAGCATCCATCAGTCGAATATCATCGGCTGTCATATTTCTTACAACGCCGGCGGAGGCGTGGTTGTCGACAAAGGTGACATCCGCAACATTCAGATCGGCACCTGCGACATTGAAGGCAACATGGGGGATGATAACTCGAAGCCGGCAGCGAATGTACTGATCGATTCCGAAGGTGCGATGGTCGGAGAGATCGCGATTGTGGGTTGCACGATTCAACACGATCACAATGCTCCCGGTTCTGCCAACATCCGGATTAATGAAAATGCCCGCATTCGCCCGCACTCCAAAGAACATCGGGACGGAAATATCACGATCGCCGACAATGTGCTTTCGGATGTGCAGACCAATATCGAAATCACCAGTGCCCGGGGCGTGACAGTGACCGGTAACACGATGTGGAAGGGTTACACGCACAACATCCGCGTCGAAGACTGCAACAACATTCTGATCTCGAATAACGTGCTCGACCGGAATCCCCGCTACCACTATGGCGACGGAAGTACGGCCCAGGTCGGTATGCTGTTTACAAACTGTGACGGCTGCACGATCAGCGGCAACCATATCAACGGGACCGGTGATGAGCGGGTTGCCTTTGAAGTGCGCGATTCGCGTCGGATGAATATCGTGGGTTGTTCGATTCTCGATTATTCCACCACGGGACTGCTGCTGAAGAATGTCTCCGACAGTCGCGTGTCAGACTGCCTGATTTCTACCGATCTACCCGACAGCGAGAACGCCCAGGCGCTCGAGATCATCGGCGGTAAGGACAATCAAATCGTGAACAACCTTTATAAAAAGGGATCCCCAAAGTAGAGTCCCTGGTTCACTAGCCACGCCCCCCTCATCGCATCAAAATGAGAGTATTACTCCGATCTGAATCTGATTGACTCAGGTCCGGGTGCTGCTATGATAAGCGGTCCCGCTGGATAACGATCAGGGCGATTTTCTGCAGGAAATCGCCGGTCATTCATATTATTTTTTCCGTCGCTCGAGGAGTGTCTTCATGTCGCAAATGTCACGTCGTAACTTTCTGAAAAAATCGGTTTACAGCGGTCTCTTCATGGGCCTGACTGCCAAGAGCTATCGCTCTACTTTCGCGGCAGTTCCCCCCAGCGAACGTGTGCGGATCGGCATGATCGGCGTTGGTAACCAGGGTGGCCCGCGGAACAACATGAAGTACTTCCTCAACAACATCGAAGCACTGTGTGACCTGGATCAGAATTACCTCGCCGAAGCAGACGCCTATCTGAAGAAGAACGCCAACAAGTCGGCCGTGAAGACAGACGATTATCGCCGACTGCTCGATTCCAAAGACATTGACGCTGTTGTCGTGACCGTGCCTGACCAGTGGCACGCCAAGATGACGGTCGAAGCCTGCCGAGCCGGCAAAGACGTCTACTGTGAAAAACCGCTGACACTCGTCGTTGATGAAGGTCCCGTGATGATTAACGCGGCACGGAAACACAACCGTGTTGTCCAGACCGGAACCATGCAACGCAGCGGCAAGGAATTCAAACTGGCCGTCGATCTGGTGCAGTCGGGTCTCCTGGGTAAGATTCACACCGTGAACGTCACCCTTCCCGGTCCCAACTGGATCGCACGGGCCGGCAAGCCGGTTCCCGACAGTGCACCGCCACAGGGCTTTGACTTTGACCGCTGGCTGGGGCCGGCACCGGAGCGTCCCTACAACAAAAACCGGGTGCACTACCTGTTCCGTTTCTTCTGGGATTATAGTGGCGGTCAGCAGACCAACTTTGGTGCCCACCATCTGGATATCGCCCAGTGGGGACTGGGGATGGATGAAAGCGGCCCCGTGAGTGCAGAAGGATCGGCCACTTTCAATCCCGATGGCTGGTACGAAACTCCCGATACCACCAACATCAAATACACGTACGACAACGGCGTTGTCATGAACTGTCGCCAGGTTCCCGGTACCCCGAGTAAAAAACAGGGAACCGAGTTCGTGGGTGAAAAGGGAAGCCTGTTCGTCTACCGCGGTGGCATCATTGCGAATCCACCTGAGCTGTTGAAAGAAGTTGATGTGCCTAAGATTGTGAACCGTGATGCGAACATCGCGCACGTCAACAATTTTATTGAGTGCATCAAGACCCGCGAAAAGCCGGCCGCTGACATCAGCATCGGACATCGTTCCGCCACCGTCTGTCACCTCGGTAACATCGCCGTGCGGACCGGTAAGAAGATCCAATGGGATCCGAAGCAGGAAACCATCCTAGGCGATGCCGATGCCGCCAAATGGCTTTCGAAGGAATACCGTAAACCTTACGAACTGGTGTAAGGTTGTTAAACCCGCGGTAAAAATTCGCGACGGACAATCATCCCATAGTAATTTCATCCGGTAGGGGCGACCCTGTGTGGTCGCCCGCCGTGATTGACTTTCGAGGGGGCCAGTCATTCGCATCGTTTCTCTGCTTCCTGCGCACGAGTGAATTAAGCTCGACTTTCGCAAGGCGGGTTGGCACACAGGCCAACCCCTACATTGTCTTACCCTACATTGATTTATTTGAGGCAACCGGGTGGCACCGTTGGCTTGTTGTAAAGACCGGACCCATCGGTAACACATGGGCGGACACATGGGTCCGCCCTACCCGCGTGGGTTGTAGAAAAGTGATCACCGTTGAGGAAATTTCGCTGCTGTGCGAATTTCTTAACTTTCTTCAGTAGCGGCCCGATTTTGATTCTGCTTACAATGAGGAAAACGTTCCTCCTGTTTTCCCACCTGATCAAGATCGAGTTTTCTCATGAAAATGCGCTTCCTGTTTTGCACTGCTGTCACCCTCTCTATCCTGATTCTTACCACTGCCGATACCAGCGCGGCTGAAGCGCCGCAGGTGAAAGTCGGTTTCGCCGAGCGTGATATCACGCCGGAGATCGGCATGGAACAGCCGGGCGGTTATGGGAAATCGTTTCATCGTTCGTTTCACGATCCCTGCAAAACGCGGGCGGCTGTGTTTGATAACGGCACCAACGTGGTGGCGGTCGTCAGCCTGGATGCGCTGTTTATCCGCAGAGTCACCGTGGATGAAATTCGTGAACGGGTCGAAGCCAAATGCAAGATTCCGGCGAACTCGATTCTGCTGCACGCGACACATTCACACTCTTCCGGTCCGATGGGCATGATTCTGCCCGGCGAATACGATCATGCTTCGAAATTCGTGCAGGAACTGGCTTATGAAAAATCATCGACGGCTGATACTGCTTACCTGGAAACGGTCGTCAATCAGAGTGTGGAGGCGATCTGCGAAGCGTACAAAAAACGGAGTGCGTCTGAATGTGGAGCGGGAGTGGGGATTGAAGAACAGGTGGCCTTCAACCGCCGGTTCTTCATGCGAAACGGATTGACCTTTACACACCCGCGGCCCGGGAACCCGGATATTGTAAAACCGGCGGGCCCCGTCGATCCGGAAGTTGGCGTGATCGGCGTCTGGGATGAACAGGGACAGCTCAAAGGGTGTATCGTGAACTTCGTGTGTCACGCCACGACCAACCCGGGTGGAATCTCAGCCAATTACATCTATTATGTGGAACAGGTGATTCGCGGCGTCTTCGGGAAAGATGTGACGCTGGTCTTCCTGGCGGGAGCCTCGGGCGATGTGACGCAGGTCGATAACCTTTCGAAATACCAGCGTCGCCCCAGTGAAGAGTCGGCCCGGTTTGTGGGTGGCCGGATTGGTGCCGAGGCGGTGAAAGTACTGCTTTCGATGCCACGCGGCAACTTTAAAACGATTGCCAGCAAAGTCAAAATGCTGGAAATACCCCGCCGCAAACCGACGCCCGAACATGTGGCCGAAGCGGTGGAAGTTGTCAAAGCAGGCCCCGCGAAGTCGAACGCGACTGACTGGATCTTCGCGAAAGAGACCGTCCTGCTGGATGCCCGGCTGCAACAAGAGCCGGTGGCAAAAGTGGAAGTGCAGGCAATCCAGATCGGCCCGGTGGTCCTGCTGACCGACCCCGCGGAATTCTTCTGCCAGTTGGGTCTGGATATTAAAGCAGGCAGTCCGTTTCCGATCACGTTCCCGGTCTCACTGGCGAACGGCTGCGTCGGTTATGTGCCCACGAAAGAGGCGTTCGACAAGAACGGCGGCGGCTACGAAACCCGGCTGACCAGTTACAGTAACCTGGTCACCACGGCGGGTCCGCAGATGGTTGAAGCGGCGGTGGAACTGTCGAAACAGCTGAAGCCGGACGAACAGCCCGAGCGTCCTGCGGCACCGGCGTTTAATAATAATCCGTGGGCTTATGGCAGCCTGGCACCGCAGGTGGATTAGACCGCGAAATCCTTGAAGTTTTTTTGCTACCACGAAAAGCACGAAAGGCGGAACTACTGTTGCTATTCGATAGTTAAAATAACTCTCATTAAACCGGTTTTAGATCATCCTGAATTTATGGTACAGAATCCCAGATTTCTTCAAAAGTCAGTCCGGTGAAACCTGATTGTTCATAACGATATTTGAACTCATCATCCTGATCTTTGAGATCCGAAAATGAAAGAATTTCTGATCTGCTCGTCTCAGGTATTTTGAACAAACTGGATTCAAAGAACCGGTCAGGATGAAAAACATAGTCTCTCAATCTAAGCCGCTTTCCTGAATGCGGTGAATATTTCCATTCAGAGCGGTTTTGATCCAGAGCATTAGGGCACTCAAGAACATTCAATCCATAGAGGGTTTCCCCCTCTAGATCTATAGGCAGAATCTGACCTGCCATTTCGAATAAATCATCCATTTGTTCGTAAACGGAATGATCGAAGACCAACAATCCTGGACAGAGATAGAAAAAGTTTCCCCGGACTAGTTTAGGGGTTTGCACGTAGCATACAACAGGAGACCAGTCTGGTTTTTCAGCGACATCAAAGGTTAGTCGATCCGTAGACCAGATCTCTTGATCAACGGGGGCAATACTCTGAAAAATATTGACGTCTTCACGAACATAAAACACTTTCACCAATATTACCTTCAACTGTCATAAGCGATTATAAGTCCTGGATGATCGTAGTGAATTATCACACCCCAGGACCGATTAGATTGTTTTTACTTTCACCAAGTCTACGCCTCATACACAGTCACTCGAAAGAGTAATTTCTACTACCACGAAAAGCACGAAAGGTTTCTTCTCCAAGACAGAGAAACGGGGAGACACTTGCATTTAGCAACAATCCCCGGGCGTATGGCAGACTGGCAGGTCAAGTGGATTGACTGTTTTTGTTGTTAAGCGGGCTTCGTAACAGTCCTTGTGCCAGTACGATCACGGCGCCTGCCAGGATCAGGTATCCAAGAGGTTTCCCAAACTGAAGAACAAAGATCATGCTTTGGGTATCTTCGAGTTTATTTGCCAGTTCGATCGTTTGCTTTGAATTGGTCCGTATTTTGGGAACCAGGGGGATCAGGACCCGAGAGCCACGTGGCACATTTCGATATTGAACCGGGACTTCGTGAGACGGTTTGGCAAGTTCCCCCATCCTGATGTTACTTAACTGGCCCTCAAATTCTTTTTCTTCCGCCTTCAAGGAATTGATCGTTGCCATCGATCCGAGGATGCAGCCCCCACCCGCGATACATAAAATAATGACCCACTTCCAATTGATCGAATTCAACACCGTATTGGTAACCACAGGTTTTACGGTGTTCATATCACTTTCGACATCACTCATCCAGGCCCCCTCTGTTTGTTGCATTTTCTGACTCACTCAAACGCCAACGCAAGCCACTCACAAACATACACGTTTTAGCATGCAGTCGCAATGATGAATTGAGCGTCGGTGTCTTTGCCAGAGATTTTGTCTATATCGAAGCGAAAGGCGCTCAGAGCGTCGATCAATCCACGGGGGGGGGTATCGGAAACAATCTGATGTTGCCGCAGGCGACAGGAGGTGGATGTGTGAGCGGATGATGGAGCAGGCGCTTGCTTCATTCAACTTAATGCGCTGCGGAAGCTCTGTTTCAGAATGGTTGAGTGAGCTGTGACCTCCTGCTCGCTGCGCTCGGCTCGAATTGCATTCGAGCCCACCCTGGATGTTTTCACTGGTACCATCGGCAGCGGAAGCAGATTGTATGTCCCCAGGCGGGCGGCCACACAGGGCCGCGCCCTACGTCTGTTTTAGAACTCGCGGATTCCCCGAATTACATTCGTCCGACTCGGTGAATATCACGAAAGACGCGAAACGTTTATTCGCCGACATAAATGAACTGGATGGCGTCGGCGATGACGTATTTGCCGTCGGTGCCTGCGTTGGAGATTTTCACCCAGCCTGATTTGCCTTTGACGAAGTGGTAAGTGCCCAGGGTGCGGAAGAGTTTGTCGTGCGGGGGGATCTGCTGCTGGTTGATGCGGATTGTTTTTTCGCCGGCGGCGTGGTGGATCGTGACCGGGGTGTTGGTTGATCTGCGGATGTTGTAGCAGTGCGACATCCGCACTTCGTAGCGGCCGGACTTTGGCAGATCGGGAGTGAAGATGACCGCTTTCTCCCCCTTCCCTTGTTTCTGATCATGCAGGTAGCCGAGACCGACGTAGGGGGGCGTGTGCGTGGAATACTGCCAGGTGCCGACAAGCCTGGCCTGGGTTTCATCGACGACGATGCCGTTCAGTTTTGTGGGATCGGGCACGATGAAGGGGACGAGTTCGGGTTTATCGACCTCGCCGGGAGCATGGGTGTTGGCAACCGCGTCGGGGTGGGGTTTGAGTTGGGGCGTGGGATCGCTGGAATGGATGGGGGGTTGTGAAATCGAGAGGCAGGCCAGCAGGATGGTGAGAATGCTTGTGGGTTTCATGAGCGCTGTTTTCTGTGAGCGGAATTTGAGATGCAAGGTTCCATGACAGGCTTCTCTGGATGACTCAGGCACAGTGGGACGAGCCAACTGTGGCATCTGGTTCTTCTAAATTTGAACGGGTCATACCAAAGTCGTTTCAACCGGGGCTAAGGCCCTGCGGCTAATGGTGTAACCCCTGCTCTGCGTGAGAGCCTGGGGTTGGTTGATCAGTTCAACGTTTTCTTTTACCGAGTTACCGGCGGCTGGCGTTTTGCGGCTCAGGGTGAGGCGCGTTTACTAACCCGTTGCTCTTCTTCTCTGTGATTTCCTGCTCGCTGCGCTCGGACCGAATTACATTCGGGCCCACCTGCGGAATCGTATCTTTGAAACATGAGGAACTAGGCGATTGGTTGTGGCATCAGAACCGGGAGATCGGGTTTGACCTCGGGGGTTTCTTCGGCCAGTACGGTTTCGCAGAAGAATTTCAACAGCTGTTTCAGGTCTTCGTTCTGGACGCTCTCGGCCAGTTCTTCGGCCCGGTCGCGTGACTTGTCGACCAGGACTTCGGCTTTGGTGAAGACATCGCAGGATTCGTAGATTTTTCGCAGCCGGTTGATGCGTGCGTAGTCCGATGGACCGCCGCCGTTGAGAATGTCTTTGAGCTCGGCTTTCTGCTGTTCGTCGCCGGCCTGCAGGGCCAGGGCGAGTAACAGGGTAGGCCGCATCGCGAGGGCGTCCTGACCGGAGATGAGCTTGTTATTGTCGTCGCCGCGCCAGTCTTTGAGGTCGTTCAGAATCTGGAAGCCGACACCGATCTGACGTGAGAAGGAGGAGATGAGTTCTTCGTACTCGCCTGCGGAGCCGGTCATCCGCACGCCGGCATAGAGGGCGGCTTCGAATGCGGGCGACGTTTTGAGTGCGTAGATCTGCAGGGCGTCCAGCGGGGAGAGTTCGAAGGTCTCACTTTCCTGCCAGGCCATTTCAGCCCCCTGCCCTTCACAGAGCTTGAGATGTGCGGCGGCCATTTTTTCGACCAGGTCTGCGGCGGCTTCAGCACCGATGTCGGCCCGGGCCTCGTTGAGCAGCCGGTATCCGATGCCGATCAGGTAGTCGCCGATGTTGATGGCCATGCCGGTGCCGTGCTGACGGTGCAGGGTTTCCTGACCGTAACGGTACTGGTCATCGTCTTCGATGTCGTCATGAATCAGTGATGCTTTGTGGAAGACCTCGATGGCCATCGCGGCTTTCTGCACGCCCAGCGGATAAGTCTGACTGTTGCCTGCTGCCTCGTCCTGTTGTGCCTTGATCAGTGCATCGTAGGCAGCCAGGGTGATGAAGGGCCGGAAGCGTTTGCCGCCATGCTTGAGCCATTCGTAAGCGATGGCTTCGGTCTTGCCCAGCGGTGTGCGGGCGGCGGCTTCGGTTTTCGTACGGAGCGGCGGCAGAATTTCGTCGAAGTGTTCTTCGAACAGCGAGTTGGCGGCCCGCATGGTGGGTAGATAGCTACGGGTCAGCGGCTGTTCGAGTGGTTCGTATTTCTCAAGGACTTCCCAGATCCAGGGCTCGTCCATCTTGGTGTTTTTACAGTCACCTGAATGCAACGGTACGGCGTAGGAAGGAACGCCGGCGATGAGGACTTTGTCGATCGACTTTTCCAGCACATTGAGACAGGCCACCCCGAGGATGCCGTCCACGTAACCGCCGACGATGATCTTGAGGACCACGGGCGATCCTTCGGCGACGAGCACCTTGTAGCCCAGCTTTTCGGCTTTGACTTTGTAGTCGGCAATCGAGCAGGCACCACATTTTTCGCAGTCGAGACCGAACTCATCGTATTCCGCGGGACAGCCTTCGGCGTGTTTCAGGCAGTGCGGCAGGAGGAGCAGGCGGCGTTCGAAGGGAATCGCGAGGAACTGGCGTTTCCAGAAGAAGTTGCCGATCAGCACCATCATGAAGCCGAGGAATTTTTCGGGCTGTTCCATTTCCGCCAGCAGTTCACGCGACCAGTCTTCCAGCATCGCCTTGGTGAAGGGATTGGAGCAGTCGAGACGTTGCACGTACTTCTCGGCTTCTGCTTTCATCTCTTCGCGCAGCGCAAGGGTTTCCGGCACCGCCTTGAGATGGCTGGTACTGCGGCGTTTTCTTTTGACCGGTTTGGGATCTTCGGAAGCACGGCCCTCAGCTTGATCGTGAGCGGGGACGCGTTTGTCTTCGGAACTTTCCTGGTCTAAAGGCGCAATGGACACGGAAGACTCCTCTATGGTTAGTATCTCATTCGAGTGGTAACACAATGAATGTAGAAAATCAGGCTTGAGAACGCAGGTGGGACCTATTTTTCCTTTACGGACATTATAGGGGAATCTGCTGCATCAAGCGACAATCTAAATTTCTCATCCGGACATTTTTTAAAAACCGTTTCCGCCCTTTGTAAGGCAGAAACAGAGAAGATAACTGGATAAAGTTGTTCGAAATACCAGAGCTTGGCGAAGTAAAACCCGATGGGTGTGGTTTCTGTATAGGTGCCTGTTTCGACGCGATCGAGCAACCAGCCCAGCCCCTGTTGCAGGCAGGGATTCTCCAGTGATAGACCCACAGACAACAGGGCATCGACGGCGAGAGCTGTCTCTTCCACGCTGGACGGTGCGCCTTCCGCGCCGCCCCAGCCGCCATCGGAATTCTGTACGCTTTGCATAAACTGGATGGCCTGTTCCGCCTGGGGCGTAGTACGACGTTCTTCATCCGCGTAGGCAGCCAGCACGCGTGCCGTCCCGTAGACCGGGTTCTCGTCCTCGTCGACATGCTGATTACCGAACCAGAGTGGCAGCCAGGATCCGTCTGCGCGTTGTTGTGTGGCCAGATATTTGAAACCGCGTTCGATGGCCTGGGTCGCTCGTTTGCGCAGGGTGCTCTCATCGGCTGTGGCTTCTGTTTTGAGCCAGGCTTCCAGCGCCCGCAGGACGTGTGCCGAGATGTCTGCGGCACTTTGATCGAAGGGGAGCGTTCCCCAACCGCGACAGAAGGTGGGCCAGCCGCCGTTGGAATTCTGCAGATCGAGCAACCAGTTGACGCCGTTCCGCAGAGAGGTCCGCAATTCGGGTGAGGCCTCTTCGGCTTCCTCTGTCTGCAGGTTCAACAGGGCCAGAATGGCGCCGGGGGTATCGTCGGCATCGGGTACGCCGCCGGGCAGATCGGTCCAGGCCCAGCCTCCCGGTTCGGCTGCGGTGTAGGGATGAAGTTCGGTGTATTGCTGTTGGATCAGCCAGTCGCGAATCGGAGCTTTTTCGAATTCCGACAGCGTGCTTTCCAGGGCGTTGACGGATAGCGTCGTCGTCCAGGTGGCGAGGTTCGTGTCGATGGGCCAGCTGCCGTCAGGTCGTACGGAGTCGAGCAGAAACGCGAGTCCTTTCTGTACGACTGGATGATCGACGAGTCCCATGCCGGCCAGGCTCATGGTGACGAAACTGGTCAGCGGGGCGGCTTCGAGGAATCCGCCGTTCTCGGGTTGAATTTCAATCAGCTTTTTCAGACTGCGTTTGACAGACAGCTTGCGGATCAGCCGCAGAAGCGGATTGCGGGGCTTACAGAAGTGGTGCCTGACCTGACCAATGGCGATCAGTGCCGGCAGGGCGTAGCTGACCACAGGAAGCTTGACGGTTTTATAAAAGCGATGCGGCAGACAGGAGAGTTCAAACGGAAGCGCGGGAATGGTTTTCCATTTAACGAGTCCCGCCAGGGCGCAGTGTGTGAGGATCGGCACGGAAAACGTTTTGTCTTTGCCGTAGCGTTCCACGACAGCTTTAACGCCTCCTACCCGGTCGATGTACTGACGGGCGTTGACAACGTGGGAGACATAGTGCTCTGTATTTTTCGTCGCATGAAAGGCGGCGTGACAGAGCATCGTGGTGGAAATATTGCTGAAGCTCTTGACGGTGTCACCCCAGCCGCCATCGGGGTTCTGGTGCCGGGACAGCCAGCGGATGCCCTGTTCGATGTAAATGTCGAGCGAATCATCTTCGGCGGGACGCTGCCGACGGATCATCTCAAGAGCCATGATGGCGGTGGCTGTCGAGAGAGCTGAGGTCGAGAGTTCTCCTTCCCAGTGGCCGGCGGCATTCCGGGCACTCAGCAGGTAATCGCGAACCCGCTGCGAAGCTGCCTGCACGCGTTGGTAGGAGATGGTCTCACTCATTCAGGTCTGTTCCTGCCGGGAGTTTCGTAAAGGAAAGGAGAACGTTTAAATATCGAGTGCATCCAGGTTATCCATCAGGTCCTCCAGCTCTTCATCGGTGGCCTTGGAGACCTTGGAAGACTTGCGGAGACCGACCGACATGCCCACGGCATCGCGTCCGTCCGCCACCAGTTCTGCATCGCGTTCCCGGGCCGCCATCTCGAGTGCATCCGGGGCCCCAAACAGTTTGGAAAGATCAATTTTCAGACCGGCGACTTCACCATCCGCGCCGGCAATGCCCGGCGTTTTATGACCGGGGAAGATAATCGCATTCTCGGGACAGACACGACTGCAGGCCGGACATCCCTTTTTACAGCTGTCCTGCTCTTCAACGAGGATCTGTCCCCCCTGGTCGACGCCGTAAACGCCAAACAGGCAGAAGTCGATGCACTCCATACAGTTCGTACAGAGGCTGTAATCGATGACCGGATACCAGCGGCGTTTGGTCGGTTCCAGTTTGACGTCTTCTGTTGTTTCAGCGGCGTTGTTTTTATCGGCGTTGATGATGTCCAGCGGTTTGAGATACTTTTCCAGTTGCGCCGGCTGAGGGGCGGACTGCAGCATGTCCATCAAGGGGACGGTCTGCACCTGGGATTCGCCAGCGATGCGTTTGATTTCCTGGACGTAGTCTTCCGGTTTGGAACTCACACGGAGGTCGATCGAGTAGATGTGTCGATCGGGGATTGTTTTGTTGCGTTCGGGATTTTCGAAAGGTGCGTTCTGCTTCTGTTCCTCTTCTTCGTCTTCGTCCACTTCTTCTCTGAGCAGGACGTGCCCTTCCTTGCCGCGGACTCCCTGGCGATCCAGGATCCAGTGACAGGCACGGGGATAAAGCCAGGAGAGAATCACCAGATCCCCCCGCAGTGCCTGCAGGAAGAGGGTGCCGGTATGGTCGGCGGAAAGATCGTAGAGATGGGGAACCAGCGAGACTTCGATATCGGGTTCCATCAACAGTGTGGCGGCGAGAGTCTCTTCGAGCTCACGTTTGGCGGGATTTTTCCCCTGAGCCTGAGAGATCACCACTGTTAATTTTTTGTCAGCCATACTGAAAACCTTTTCAACGCGAAACGATACTCAATCCACATCAAATCGTTTCTCAGTTGAGTTGTCCTTTGATGATCCGCTGTGTCTGTTCCCACACACTGTCTAATAGTTGCAGATACTCGGGTGGGGTCAACCACTGGGCATCCGACTCCATCTCAAACAGCCAGCCTTTGTCGTAATTGTCCGACTGATTGATGGCCGAGGGGTCGTTCAACAGTGCTTCGTTAAATTCCAGGATCTTGCCTTCCGAGGGGGAAAACAGGTCAGACAGTGCCTTGGAACTTTCGATCTCCCCGATTTTCTGTTTTTCCCGCACCACGGTAAACGGATCGATAAACCAGTCCAGGAAATAAACATCCTGCAACAGCCGAACCGAGTAAGCCGTAAATCCGACGCGGTAATGGTCCTCCTGCGGCAGTAACCACAGGTGTGACTTACTATAAACACGGTCCTGAGGAATTCGGGCCTCGAAATTCCCCATCATAAAGACAAGATCGTCAGGCATGGTTGGATTGTGCTGTGAGCATCGCTGGAACAAAGCTCAGGGGAACAGGGAGGTCATCCCAAAACGGATTAAGGGCAGGACTTTTCGCAATAAACACTATCTAAATAGTAGAAACAGTTTGTGCGCGGGATGCAAGCAGGATTCCCTTGCGAATGACGGGAACCAAAAATTTTATCGCCGCCGATCCGTAAAACTTCCCCGCGAGGCAGGTTGTATCGACGGGCCATCAGAGGAGGATGCAGATCACAGGCATCCACTTCAGGTTGTGCTGAACCAGCTGAATCCCGGGATTTCGAGTGCCGCCAGCTTCCCTAAGACTATTGTATGCCTGTTGTACCTACCTTTATCATGAATTACGGACCTTTTCCACCGTTTTACTGCGAATAGAGATTCCGCCTACTCCCGCACCTGGCAAAACATTCGTTACATTTTCTGAATATTTTGTTTGACAGCTGATTTTTCGAGGGTAATATCGATACCAGCTCAGAGGTATGGCATTGTACGTACCTTTCATCTCATGACTGATACTGAACTTGAGGAAATCCGACCTTGTTTTCCGCTCATGACGTCTTAGAAACGACAACTCCCGCCGGGCTCTCAGAAGCAGATGCCACGCGGACCAAGTACGAGCGGATCGGAGAACATCTCAAGCGACAGATACGGGAAGGCCAGATTCTGCCGGGAACGGCCCTGCCTTCTGAACAACAGTTAGCCAGCCTGTTCGACAGCGCGCGGAGCACGGTGCGGCAGGCAATGGGACTGCTGGAACGCGAGGGCCTGGTGAGCCGGGTCCAGGGCAAAGGAACCTTTGTCAGTGACCAGGCCCGTCAACGACTCTCCTGCGGACTGGACATTCTGGCGCTGGTGATTCCCGAAGTCCTGTCCGGCTTCTACCCCTCGCTACAGCACAGCTTCGAAGAGTCGGCGAGCCAGACTCAGAATCAAATGCTGGTCTGCTGCACGCGAAACAACATCGATAAACAGGGCAACGTCATCTTACAACTAATCGATAACCAGGTCGGGGGCGTGGCGATCGTGCCCGCCAGTACGCCCCCGACTCCTGGTTATCAGATCCGTCAGCTGCAGAAAGCGGGGATTCCCGTGGTGCTCTGCCATCGTCCGGTGGAAGGCATTACTGCGCCACTACTGGGACTCCCCTTTCGCGAAATCGGCCGACTGGCGGGAGACGCGCTGGTGGAACAGGGACACCGCCGCTGCGGGTTCTTCGCCCCGCACCGTACACGGACAACCGATTTATATCTGGAGGGATTCCAGCAGGCCCTGGCCGACGTCGGCTGCACACTGGCAGAGGAGCACAGTTATTTCGGTGCACCCGGCGTGATCGACATGCAGGAACTGGATGCGGAGATCGCGTCCACCCTGCAGCAGATGCTGGAACAGCCCGACCGTCCGACGGCCATCTTCACGTCGTTCGATTCGATGGCCGAACGGATTTATCTGCACCTGACCAAAATGGGACTGCGGATGCCGGAAGACATCTCGCTGATTGGCGTGGGCGACCAGGTCCGTCACAGCGTGCTGCAGCAGCAGATCGCTTCTGTCACCGTGGATGAAACCCGCCTGGGACATCGGGCGGCAGAACTTTTAAACCAGATGCGAACAGGAGGCATGGCCATCGAAACCACACTGACGGAAGTCATGCCTGTCGAAGTTTACCAGGGGACGACCCTGGGACCTGTAAATACGAACGTTTGAAACTCCATAGATTCCGAAAGGGATTCAGCGCCTATCGAAGTGAGTTTGACCTGTCCAAGGTAAATCGTCGCCGGACATAAACACGTCCAGAATCAGCGCCCCGCTCTGTCGGGCCGGCGTCGCATTTTCCATCTGTTTGTGAGGGCTAAAAAATGCAAAGCAACGTCTTGAAACGTCGTGGATTCACACTGATTGAACTGCTTGTGGTCATCGCGATTATCGCGATCCTGATCGCCCTGCTACTGCCGGCGGTCCAGCAGGCACGAGAAGCAGCCCGCCGCAGTCAGTGTAAAAACAATCTCAAACAGATGGGACTGGCGACTCACAATTATCACGATGCCCATGGTGTCTTCCCCATCAGTCATGGGGATACCGGCAATTCGTTCGGCTGGCGGACGATGATTCTGCCTTATATCGATCAGGCGCCGCTCTACAACAAGATTAATTTCAGCGGGAACATTGTCGATACGGGTAACCTGACCGTGGCCCAGACTCCCCTGGCCGTCTACCGCTGTCCCAGCGATCCGACGCCGGATCGCGTGAGCGGAGGCAACCTGGTCTGGTCAAACTGGTGTTTTCCCGCAAGTTGTCCTTCCAGCTCCCGGAATAACATTGCCGTCACCACTTATAAAGGGGTCGACGGACGAGGCTACGACCAGACGGCGACTGCGTCACCCATTCCGCAGGGAATGTTCGACCGTCGGATGGGGCTGCGCGCCAGTGGTGGCGGGGGTTCGATTGTGACGCCCAACCGGACAATGAAAATGCGTGACGTGCTGGACGGCACTTCTAATGTGCTGTTTGTAGGAGAGAACTCTCCCGGTTTCCACGCCTGGTCTTCCTGGGCGGCCTGGCATTCCCCGATGACCACCGCTTATCCGATCAATCATCCGTTTCGCGTCTGGCCGAGTGCCCAGACCCGCATCAGTTCGGGAGCTCACGGCTGGGTCGATGGCTTTGCCTCTTCCAGTTATCACGTCGGCGGTGCGCACTTCATGATGGTGGATGGAAGCGTGCATTTCTTCAGCGAGAACATGGACTTCCAGACGTATCAGCAACTGGGAAATCCTCAAGACGGTCTGCCCACAGGTGGATTCACTTACTGATCGACACTCTCATCTCTGATTTATTCGCTGTTCGGAACGAGCCAGGAGTACGCCATGATTCCGTTTTGCCGCCTGACGATGACAGGCTCTTTGTTGCTGATGTTATTGATCGCGTCCGGCTGTGGCGGGAAACAGGAAGACCTGCCGGAAACCGTCGCGGTTTCCGGGATGGTGACCTACAAGGGAGCACCGGTTCCCGAAGCCACGATCATGCTCTACCCGGTCCAGGGACGTAAGCCGGCGTCGGGGCGAACGGATGCGGATGGAAAGTTCACGCTGACCACGTTCAATAAAGACGATGGTGCCCTGCCTGGCGAACATCAGGTGACGGTGAATGCGTTTCAGTCGACGCCTGAGGGGGTATCGATGAAAAGTTCCATCCCGATCAAGTATTCGAACCCGAGCAGTTCGCCTTTGAAGGTGACTGTTGCTGAAGGGGATGAGGATCTGAAACTGGAACTGACGGATTGAGGGTTTGAGAGCTGGTCGCCTGTCTCACAGTCAGTTTCCTACTCGCTGTGCTCGGCCCGAATTTTATTCGGGCTACCCTTTTTTTCTCATTACAGATATTCTTCACTGATCTTAGCACTGTGGGGCAAGCCAACAGTGGCAGCCGGTGATTGTTATGAGATGTCCGATGGGATTAGATCGTGTTATTGAATGCAGGCGTCTTCCTTTTTACCGGCGGTAGTGCCTTGCCGCTCAGTTTTTTTTGGTTGCTGGAATTTAGTTCGCTGCTTGCTCTTCCTCCACGATTGCGGGGGGCATGATTGTAGGGCGGTTGACGAGGGAGACGAGGACGAAGCTGAGCAGCATCAGCAGATACCAGGCGACGAGCTTGGTGATGGAGACGGGTTGCCATTGGTGCTGTTGTGTGGGGTAAACCCAGACATTGGCAAACGTCGAGATGTTCTCGGCGAACCAGATAAAGAGCGCAACGAGCAACCAGCCGACGACCAGGGGCATGTGTCGGTGAATCTGGTCCATGCGAAAATAGATCTGCACGCGGCCGAACATGACCAGGCTGGCGATAATCAGCAGCCAGCGGATGTCGGTGACGTAATGGTGTGAAAAAAAGTTGATGTAAATCAGCGTCACCAGCACGACCATGGTCCAGAGCGGCGGATAGCTCGAATAGCGAAAGTCGAAGATCCGCCAGACGCGGGCGATGTAACTTCCGACCGCGCTGTACATGAAGCCGGCAAACAGGGGGACGTTGCCGATGCCGATCACGAATGGTTCGGGATACTGCCAGGACTTAATGCCGTCGGAGGTTTTGAAGAGTTCCATGATGGTCGCGACAATGTGAAAGATCAGAATCACGACCGCCTCTTTCGGTGACTCCAGACGAAAGGCAAGCAGGAAGATCTGGAAACCAACGGCGGCCAGGAAGAGGAAATCGTAGCGGTAGAGCGATTCGAAGGGGTACCAGAAGCGGGTGATGATGATCATCGCCAGCAGGAACCCGCCGAAGATACAGGCCGAGGCCTGTTTGATACCGAAGAGCCAGAATTCATACAGGAATGTTTTCAGTGGTGTTACCTCGGGATGTTTTGGCTGGTGGGATGGTACCGCGAATTTTTGGGGTTACTACCACGAAAGGCACGAAAGACACGAAATTTTTTCTGCTGGGGGGCTGATGAAGAAATGTGGGATCAACAGGGTTGGGCTAACCTGTTTTCAGGTATTCATTCCTCGCTACAAGCGAGTGAGCTAAGAAAATTCCCCGTTCTTCTATCCGCGGAAGCTGTCGCGAGCGTTATCGGACAGACAGAGTCTCCATATGGTGGCAGAACAATCACAGGAAGTCCGTAATAGACCGATTCGGGTTCTTGATCGAGTTCCCACTGGCCTCCTTTGATTTTGATTATGGTTTCTCCGATATAGCAGGCCAGAAGATTCAGGAACTGACTTTCGGACTTCTTCAATAAATCGTCGGTATCCTGATAATGACTGAGAATCCACTCCTCCAGTGCATCGAGGCTTTCAGAGGAATAGTCATACTCCTGATCGCTCTCATTCATGAAAGACTGGAATTCCTGCAGAAAGTCTGGCAGGTAGTCGAGCCAATCCTGAAACTGTTGCCTCTCAGACATTTTGATTCCTTACTCGCAAATCGCTCTTGCTGAAAACTCGTTCCGTACAGCTTAATGATTGGCAGCCACAGAGGTAAGTTTCTTTTCCACAGAACGCTTGATTCACATTGGCTCAATTTGAGTATGGTTGGGGTTACTACCACGAAAAGCACGAAAGACACGAAATGTTTCTGCTCCCGTTTGACTCGTGTTCTGTGGACTACGGTCTCAACTGCTGAAAACAGGTTCCCTACAGCTTAACGATTTTCAGGTATGGGGGTGGGGTTTGTTTTTATAAAATTTCTGATTGGTCTGAATTCCATCGGCGGGCAATGGAAACCGTCAGGGGCAGTGTGTGAACTCATGAAGATCGGCTTTCACAGCTGAGATCCTGTGATCGCCTTGTTGTTCTTTCGTGAACGCAACACTGTCAGTTTCCTGCTCGCTGCGCTCGGGTCGAATTTTATTCGGGCTCACCCTGTTTTTTTGTGAGCGGGATGGGGTTAGGCCGTTGTTCTGGAGGTCGTCGTTGACCTTTTTACCGGCGGCCGGGTAGCGCTGCTTAATTCGGATGATATATAGCAAAGACGTTTCAACCGGGTCTAATGCCCTGCGGCTAATTTTCTTTTGTGCTGTTGAAGTCCTGCAAACAAGTAACTACCTACCCTCGTCTACGGTGAACACTTACAAGTCTAACACTGTCGACCTCATGATCACGCTGAAAACAATTAGAGAAACGCTACCGACGCCTTGCCGCTCCGGGTTGGTATTTGGTTTGTGGTTCCCCTGGGAGGTGAAACTGATGGAATATTTCCAGGCGGGCAGGCACGCAGGCTCTGCCCCTACATGGTCTGTTGAGTGCTGTTCGTATTTTCGAAAAGGGCAGTTGGGGGTCAAGACAAAATTTTGTCCTGATGTGGCCGGATTTTGTCCTGGTCTGTCCCAGATTTTATCCTCGTCTGACCGGTTTGTGTCCTGGTTTGCCCTGAACATGGAAGGACGAACTTTGCGAACTGGTGTGCTTTGCTCCAGTAAACAGTCAGTGAAAAGCGATGCGGATTCAGCTGTTGTTTCAGCACTGGTGCAGGATGTTTCGGTGCAGATCACCTGTCTCGCGCGCGAGCCAGATGCGAAACAGGATACGTTTCGGCAGAAGCGATTCCAGTTCAATCTGTTCCCTTTCAGAGACAGAAGTGAACTGAAAAACGGGAAGTGGATGCGGAGGAAACTGATGAGGAATCGTTTGAAAGCGCATCAGGCGGGGCGCAATAAAAAAGGGGAACAGGTACAAGACCTGTTCCCCGATCGGAACTGGGGTTGGCTCCAAGCCAGCCCCCGCACACTTCCGTTACTCAGCGGTGAGTGCAGCCGTCTGTGGTGCAATCACCAGATCGATGGGATTAGAAACCGCTTCGTCGCCCCGCACCACGATCATTGTGGCTTCTGCAGCATCGACGAGTGGCAGTTCCGGAACCTGAATCCGAACACCCAGATCGTACCAGCCGTAGATCTCAGCTTCGAAGTTCATTCCGTTCATCGAGATCAGCACTTTGCCGGGCTCCGGTCCCAGACCTTCGCCTGCCAGGTTGATCAGGGCACCGCTCACGACGACGTCGGAATCAGACGAGAACAGGGCGGGATCGACGGGCAGAACATCAACACGCGGCATGACAGCACCGTTGTTTTCCTCGAAGGCTTCGGGGATTTCGCGGTGCGAATCGATCAGCACGTGCAGTTGTTCGAAGGGAACCTGGTTTCCTTCTGCATCGGTCGACATCATGCTGGCTTCGAATGGCAGACGGATGTCGACAGACTGAATCTGACCAGCGGCGATGTTATCAACCCGCGTACCTGCTTCAGGAACACCTGCGACCGCATCACGAGTGTTGGAGGCCAGCAGCATGACATTGAAGGGAGCGTTGATATCGACGTTGCTGTTATTGCGGAACCAGACGCGGTAGCGGGGACCGAGTTCCTGTTCCGGGTGACCGGAGTCAACAAAGCGGACAGCCAGCATCTGCAGGTCGAGACCCGCGTCAATCACGATGGGTTCCACGTCAACCCAGGTACCACAGGTGACGATGGGCAGCGGCTGCCAGACGGGGCAGTCATACCAGACCCAGGGACCACAGGGATCATAGATAATCGGACGACAGAGCAGTGGACGAGGATCGCAGATCGGGTGACACCAGTCCCACCAGCACCAGTCAACCCAGGCACTCCAGTGCGGGCTCCAGCAGTAGCTGGGGTAGAACCCGGAACCGGCGTAGAAGAAGCCGAAGTGAGTGTTGACGAAGGAATTGTTCATTTTGCCGAACAGGCTGCGATTCCGCCATCCGCCATGCTTGAGCAGATTCTGGTTCAGTTTCAACTGACGGGCGACGTCACCTTTTTTGTGCAGTTCAAACTGTTTCTTGAGGTGCCAGTTTTTGTTCTGCTTGCTGTTAATCAACGCATTCAGCTGACCGGCTTTCAGTTTCTTATCAAGGTTGCCGTTGATCGGCTTGATGTTTTTGCCTTTGAAGAAATCTTTATCCAGGGGAACGCCGTTCTTACCCAGCCAGTTTTTCGCAGGACCTTTGGGACCGAACTTGTGGTCTTTTCCCTTGATCAGGTCTTTGTGTTTGGAAAGATCGATGACACCAGGATATCTGGTTTTTCCCGAATTCTTACCCGGCTTGCCGAGCAGATCATCGCGAGAGATACCTTTGACGGGTGGAACGCGATTTCCCTTACCAGGTTTGAAAACATCTTTGCCTTGTTTGAAGACATTATTTTTGCCGTTGAAGTCTGGTCGAGGACGGACCGTATTCTTCCCGGGCTTGGGAACAAACTTGCCGTGATCCGGTTTGCGATCGGGAATCTTCAGGCCGGGTACTTTGCGGTCCGGGATTTTCCGGTCGGGAACTTTGCGATCAGGAATTTTGATCTCAGGACGTTTGCGATCCGGAACTTTAAAGTTGGGATTTTTGAAATCCGGTCGTTTGCGATCGGGAACGCGTGGCTGCAGGTCTTTGGTGCCGAGATTCAGACCACTGCTCTTGCCGAACTGCGGCATTTTGAAATCGGGCCGCGAGGATTTCGGTGCAACCTTGAAGGAAGGTCGGGATTTTTGAGCCCCACGATCAAAGGACTGCGGTGTTGATTTGCCAGTACTCTTTTTGAAATCGCGGATCACACGTTGCGACTGACTGCGTGATGAGTATTTGGGCTGACTACTTTGTTTTTGACTTGAACTTTTAAAACGACTTGAGGAACTCTGTGAACGAATTGAGCGACTGGAACTGCCTTTGTCACTGCGGCTGGAACTGCTGCTGTTGTCGCTGCGTCGGGATGACTTGTCGGCTGCGAAGGCCGGGGCACCACAGATGCCACCTGCCAATGCCAGCGAAAGCAGGATTCGAAACGGCCGTCGTAAGCTACGTTTTTTTCTCTGGATCATCTTGACTCTCCCCCTTAAGGCTAAATCTTAAAAGCCCGCGTTGTGATGTGAACGACATTTGGGAAGAGCGTAAAATATGCCAATTATGACGATTTGACGTGGTGGCCTGACAAACAAAGCCACAAGCCATATGTATAAAGCAACTTATAACATTTCCCCCAACAGGGAAAGCAGTCAAGGATTTTCTTGTAAATTCCACAAAGCAAACCGGAGCGCCATCAGAATGAGAGCACCCCAAAATCAAATTCGCAGCAACAGACCGGTTGAATCAGGAAGATTTTGCCGAAGCGAGCGACTTGTCGTTCTGCGACTTCCGCCAGTCGTTCAGGCGGCGGAGCAGAGCGTCGCGGGTCTGTTGATGAGCGGGGTCCTCGGAGAGGTCGTGCATCTCCAGAGGGTCATTTTGAAGATCGAAGAGCTGGACCCGATCGAGGTGCGGATAGAGGATCAGCTTCCAGCGGTCGGTACGGATCATGCGCTGGAAGTCGCGGAAGTAGCCGTAGATTTCCTCGTAGATCTCCTCCTGCTTTCCGGTGAGGACGGGTTTCAGACTTTTGCCTTCGACCGATTTGGGAATGGGGATGCCTGCGAGGTCACAGCTGGTGGGATAGAGATCGCGGAGATAGCACTGCGCGGCCGAGCGTTGATCGGCGGGGACGCCGGGACCGACGATGATCATCGGAACGTTGATCGTGTGTTCGTACATGTTCTGCTTGCCCCGCAGTCCGTGGCTGCCGACAGCGAGGCCGTGATCGCTGGAGTAAATCAGAATGGTATTGTCCCACTGTCCCGATTTCTTCAGGGCTTCCACAATCCGTCCGACTTGCGAGTCCAGATGCGAAATCACCGAGTAATACAGGGAGAGATCGTTCTGTACGACCTTCTTAGTTCGAGGCCAGGGCAGCAGTTTTTCATCGCGACCGTCGAAGTTCCCGTGATCAAAGGGGTGCTCGGGCAGGAAGTTTTTGGGAACGGGCATTTCGTCGGGGTTGTAGTATTGTTCGTAGCCGATGGGCATGAGCAGCGGATCGTGGGGGGCGGTGAAGCAGACGTGGAGGAAGTAGGGTTTGCTGTGTTTGCGTTCGATGAATTCGATGGCTGCGTCAGCGAAGTGTTCGCTGATATTGGAGGTCAGCCCGACCCCTTTCTCCGGGAAGAAGTGACGCTCGTCATCCTGAAAGATCCAGCCACGGTAGCCGGTCACAAGCAGACCGTTGCCATCGTAGGAGGGAACCGCCCAGCGACCGCCGCCGCCGGTAAACAGTCCCAGTGTCTCATCATAGCCCCGGATTACCGGCTTGCCGTCATTGTGCCACTTCCCGACAAACCAGGAGTTGTAGCCCGCTTTGTGCATGGTTTCGGACCAGGTGGGGAGATCGGATTTGATCGGCTTGCCGAAGTCCATCGAACCGTTATGGAATCCACCAACACCGGTGAGGATTTCCGCACGACTGGGGGTACAGATCGGATTGGCACAGGTCGCGCGGGTGAAGCTGGTTCCCTGTTTAACGAGTTGATCCAGGTTGGGGGTCTTGATGACCGGGTTTCCGAGGGCGGCGATGGTATCGGGGCGCTGGTCGTCCGAGAGCAGCAGGATCACATTGGGTCGCCGGGGCGTTTCAGGCTGCGCATCAGCGGCGAAAACGAGGGAGCAGGAGAGCGTAAACAGTGTTGTTAAACCAACTAAAATCGCAGATCGCATTCTCTTCCCCTCTCAGGCCCCCGGGTCGAGGAGCCGGTTTGAATTCGTCTTTCACTAAATCCGTATTACTGATAACTTTTGTGCCGGAAATACCTCAGAAAAAGCACATTCATTAGTTTTCTTTATCTATTCTGGACAATGTCGCCATGCAGGGCAAGCGTTATATCAGCTGGATGATCGGAATTGTGATTCTTGCCGGGACCGGCTGGTCCTTTTTGAACAAGCAGCAGAACGAATCGTCGGAAAAGGTGGAAGACGTCAAACCTCCCGGAGCGGTCGCGGAACAGACTCAGCAACCGCCTGTGGAAGTCGCTCCGGTTTCACTGCGTGAAGAAAAGTTAGAGGTGCTGGAGCTGAACCTGGCCGTCAATCAGCGTTTCCCGATGATCAAGACGGTGGAGCAGACGCTGTCGCAGGCCTCGGCTGCCGGGGTCGTGCAGAGTAAATCGAAACTGGAGCTGATTCTGGCACTGACGGTAGAGGAGCTTCACGATGACGGTCGCAAGCGTTTGCGCGTGCAGTATTCGGGGGTGAAATATTCACATGATATCGCCGGCGAGAAAGTCTCGTTCGATTCCAATCGTAGCTCGGGCCCTGCACCACCGGAGGTCCAGGCTTACCAGGGGCTCGTGCAGAACGGGTTCTCCTTCTGGATTGGACCGGATAACAAAATCATCGAGCTGGTCGGCTTTGATCAGTTTATGCAACGCTGTCTGCAGAATACGCCGGTCAGTCAGCGGGAAACCGTGCTGGCGAAGATCTCTGAAACATCGGGAGACGACGGCGTGGCCAACTTCATCGACGACAGTATTGGTCTGCTGCCTTATAACATCAACAAGGAGCATCAAGGGGGCGCGGTGCGTGTGGGCGAGAGCTGGACGAAAACCCGGCGCCTGACGCAGCCGATTCCGATGGTCCTGAAGACTGAGTACACGCTGCGGGAGCTCAACGAAAATATCGCCCGGATCAATATTGCCGGTGACATCGCAGCTTCGAAGATCAGCAGTCCGATCAACCAGCATGGGAAATCGGTGCAGTTGTTTATCCGGGGCGGGAAATCGTTTGGCAGCTGTCTGATTGATCGCCAGACGGGGCTGCCGCTGGAATCCAAGATTGACCGCTTCCTCGAGACGACCGTCAAACTGGAGAACGGCAAAGAATTCGAACAGCAGAAACAGATCGTGACGACAATCCGGGCCTTTCCACATCAGGAAGAACGCCCGCTGGGTCCCTCGGCGAAGATTACGCCGCGGAGTAATCCAAAGCCGGCTGCGAATTGATTGACGTATTTTTTGCTACCACGAAAATCACGAAAGGCACGAAAGGGGGGATTCGACTTACATAGCATGATACCACTTTGATTCCAGTGCCAAACTGGAGAATCAATCTGGAGTCGGTGAAATTTGAGTTTGCCCATGGTAACCGGTTGACCAGAGAGTAAGATGAAGGTAGTCACTTCTCTCTTTTATCTCATCAATGAAGCCAGTTTCATGTCGGCATTTCGTTCACAAATCTGGTCTCTGATCCGAGGGATTAAGAACCTCGGTGGGACTCTTTCACTGGCTGCCGGGTTTGCGTTACTGGCCCCTGTTCTATTCGCTGTGACAATCATGTTCGTCATGATTTTTTATACGGCTGCTAAAAGCTATATCCTGGATCAGCCCCTTGACCCTTTCCAGACTTTTGAATTGCCTCATGGCAGAACGCTTACACTCTATGCAGAACATGAATGGTTCTATGAACCTCCCGGGTATCTCTATTTCGATGTAGTCGAAGATGGAAAAGTAATCGTTGAGGAGAGAGATTTCTGGGGTGTAGGACCGGAACGGATTCCGGAACTAGAATACAAAGCAGTCACTTCTAATGACGGCAATCTGGTCGCGATCCTCTATCAAACAAATGTCGTGATACTGCACGATTTCAAAACTAACCGAACGTGGCCTGGCCCCGAAGGAAAAAAGTGGAACGAAACCGATTTGACCTGGGATGATTATGTTCTGCTGCGGGAATTGCTCAATCAATTCGAAGCAGAAGGCAAGACGCTCTATTGCAGTCTGCTGGGGGAAAATAAGTTTAGAATTGTTTGTTCCTCTGATTACCAGTTCCATATCCGACGTGAATGGGAAAAGCGAAAAGGAGTGCCGGGCTTCCAACTGCGAGTCCGTCTGTTCAAAGAACAGACAGAACTCGTAACGCTGTTCGTCACAGAGTACCGCCCGATTAAAACTGACAAAACAAACAAGAAACAGAGCCTGCAGGACCTGTTTGATCAAAGCCAACATTGGACTGACTGGAATTCAAACTGGAAAGCAGGCTGGCTGGATGCTAATACTTTTGCGGCCTGGAATCAGGATCAGGGAGCACGGGCCTGGCAAGTGGATGCTGAGGGCAATTACACGGAACTGCCTGCACCGCTGGAAGACAAAATGCTGACAAAGATGCAGAGACTCCCTCAGAGCCCCTGGCTATATCCGACAGCGTCTGAAGTCAAACAGACAAGTAACAAGAACGAGTGATACTGTGTGACATCAGACGGTCAGCAGTCACGCAGCTGAACGCAGTGATTCGGGAGCTTCGTCTTCCTGTTCTGCGGCGAACTTCTGGCATTCCTGAATGACGTCTACCACGAACTGTTTGGCTGACAGGTGCTCCTTGAGGTAGCTGGAGACCTTCTTCACGCGCGATGTGAAGTAATACGGCCGCAGGTGATACTTCAGAGGAGTAGCCGCGTTGATGACCTGCATCGTTTCGCGGTAATTATCCGGATCGATGGTGAGTTCGGTTGAATCGCTGCAGGAGAAGAGCATCTGCAGGTTGGGATCTTCCTGAGTGCCGAACTGCTGCACCAGCTTGAAGCCACAGCTCTCGGCCAGCATTTTGAGGCTGGAGGGAGTGAAGTTATGAATGTGAGCGTAATGGAACATTTTGCTGCGTCGGGCAAAGGGAGCCGCGATGTTCGGACATTCGACGTAGAACAGTCCGTTGTCGGAGAGCATGCCGCGAATGTATTCGAGGGCTTTGCGAGGCGAGTTAAAGTGCTCAATCACGTGGACGAGCAGAATCAGCTCATGGCTCTTGTCGCGGGGCTGCTCGAAGAGATCTCCGCGGACGACGTTGGTCAGGAGTTGCTGCTGCGAATAATTCTGGAAACCTTCGCCCGGTTCAATTCCCCGCGAAGCGTGTCCATTCAGTTCAAAGACTTTGACGGTGCAGCCAATGCCTGCACCGACTTCGAAGACTTCCATATCGGGTTCGATGTGGGGCTGCAGTTGACTGAAAATTCGTTCGCCGTTATTCCAGGCCCGCATCACGCGGCGATCGGAAGGAGTCATTTCGCCGTGGTAGCTCTGGCGATACTCGGTGGCATAATAGCGGGCAAGCTCTTCGTCGCTGGGAACCTGACCATGGGCGACCAGGCCACAGGTCTTGCAGATCACGCTTTCCAGAGGCTGGTGGTGTCGGTCCCGGGTTCCAATCTGTTCAAACTCGGTTCCTGCACAGAGATCGCATTGCTTTTGTCCCATTTGATTCACCACCGTTTTTCGCCTGTAATTCGAAGAATTCTACTGTCTAGGCCCCTTGAATTTCAGCGGAGCCGTAATAGAACGGGTCAGATTGGCGTGAACACTAATCAGAGAAGCAAAACAGGTCAAGATGAATCAATCCAAGGCGGTTTCCGCAGGGAAGTTAGTAAAATTCATCTCATCGTTACGATTGTGAGTGCGCATCGGACTTTCGCCTCGACCAGACGGGGCAGTGTGTTGAGTTTCCGGGCTCAGACAGGTACTCTGGGAACCGCTGGCCAGCGGGCAAATCACGCCTCGGGCCAGATTTGAACCAGACCATCAAACATAAAGTATACAAAGAATCAGGATAGCTCATGTCTGAGGGTAAGATTAAAAAGCTGCTCGTTGCCAACCGAAGCGAAATTGCGATTCGAATTTTTCGCAGTACTCACGAACTGGGGATTCGCACGGTCGGCATCTATACCCATGAAGATCGTTACGCCCTGCACCGGACCAAGGCAGACGAAGCCTACCAGATTGGTAAGCCAGGCCATCCTGTGAAATCCTACCTGGATATCGACGCCATCATCACACTGGCGAAGCAGAAGAAAATCGACGCCATCCACCCTGGCTACGGTTTCCTCTCCGAAAACGCGGAATTCGCCCAGGCCTGTAAAGACGCCGGCATCATTTTCGTCGGTCCTCAGGTCGAGACACTCAAATCACTGGGAGACAAGATCTCGGCCCGTAAAATTGCCGAGCAGGCAGGTGTTCCCGTTCTCGGCGGTAGTGGCGAAGCGATTACCGATACCGCAGAAGGACGCAAAACCGCTCAAACCATCGGCTTCCCGATCATTCTGAAAGCAGCCCACGGCGGTGGTGGTCGTGGGATGCGTGTTGTCCAGACGGAGAAAGAATTCGACGCTGCTTACGAGCAGGCCCGCAGTGAATCGCTGGCAGCCTTCGGCAGTCCCGATGTATTCGTCGAAAAATTCATCTCCCGAGCCCGTCATATTGAAGTCCAGCTGCTGGGTGATAAGCACGGCGGTCTGGTTCATCTTTACGAACGTGACTGTTCGGTACAGCGTCGTCACCAGAAGGTCGTGGAAATCGCCCCCGCTCCGAACCTGGATGCCTCGGTTCGCGAAGCTCTCTGTAATGCCGCTTTGAAAATTGGTCGGAGCGTGAATTACGAGTCGGCTGGTACTGTCGAATTTCTGCTGGATGATGAGACGAACCAGTTCTACTTCATCGAAGTGAATCCTCGTATCCAGGTCGAACACACTGTGACGGAACAGGTCACCGGTGTTGATATCGTCAAATCACAGATCCTGCTCGCCCAGGGCGCTAAGCTTTCAGATACCGGAATCGGCATCAACTCTCAAGAAGAAATCAAGACTCACGGTTTTGCGCTGCAGTGCCGCGTGACGACCGAAGATCCTGCGAACAAGTTCATGCCCGACTATGGACGCGTTGCACACTATCGCTCAGCCAGCGGCATGGGCGTCCGCCTCGATGCGGGAACCGCATTCTCCGGTGCAATGGTCTTCCCTTACTACGACTCACTGCTGGTCAAGGTGACCACCTGGGCGCGGACCTTCAAAGATGCTTCTGCCCGTACGGAACGCTGTCTGCAGGAATTCCGGATTCGTGGCGTGAAAACGAACATTCCGTTCCTGTTGAAACTGGTCACGCACCCGACCTTCATCAAGGGTGAGTGTATTACCCGGTTCATCGATGAGACGCCGGAACTGTTCAAGTTCCCCAAACGTCACGACCGGGCCACCAAACTGCTGACCTACCTGTCAGAGACGATCGTGAACGGCAACTCGCTGGTCAAAGACCGTGCGAAAGCAAAGCGACGGATGCCGGCTCCTGTGCCCTCATATAACAAAAAGCAGATCGATCCACCGGAGGGCATGCGACAGAAGCTGCTCGAACTGGGGTCAGAGAAATTCAGCAAATGGATCCTGGATCAGAAACAGCTGCTGCTGACGGACACATCCTTCCGCGATGCCCATCAGTCGCTGTACGCTACCCGTTTCCGTACACACGACATGCTGCAGATCGCAGAAGTTTACGCCCATAACTGCCCGCAGCTGTTCTCGCTGGAAATGTGGGGTGGAGCGACCTTCGATACCTCCATGCGGTTCCTGAAAGAATCTCCCTGGCAGCGTCTGGCTGATATGCGGGAACGAGTGCCGAACATTCTCTTCCAGATGTTGATCCGTGCTTCGAGTGCGGTTGGATATACCAACTACCCGGACAACGTGGTCCGTGCATTTGTGAAAGAAGCTGCCGCCGCAGGCATCGATGTGTTCCGCGTGTTTGATGCGTTGAACTGGGTGCCCAACATGAAGGTGGCGATGGAAGAAGTGCAGAAGAGCGGCGCCATCTGTGAAGCCAGTATCTGTTACACCGGCGATATTCTGGATCCGTCCAAATCGAAATACGATCTGAAGTATTACGTGAAGATGGCCAAGGAACTGGAAAACATGGGTGCCCACATTCTGGCGATCAAAGATATGGCCGGTTTGTGTAAACCGTATGCAGCCGAACTGCTGGTTAAAACCTTGAAGCAGGAAATCGGTATTCCCATTCACTTCCATACCCACGACACGATTGGCGGACAGGCCGCTTCCATTCTGAAAGCCGCCGAGGCAGGACTGGATATCGCCGACGGTGCAGTGCCATCGATGTCCGGTGGAACATCACAGCCGAACCTGACCACAGTGATTGAATCACAGCGATTTGCAGAACACCAGCCGCAGGTCAACGTCGAACACCTCGACGAAATCTCCGAGTACTGGCGTGCCGTCCGTAACTTCTACACCGCCTTTGAAAGCCCCGTGCTACCAGCCGGTGCGAATCTCTACGACCATCAGATGCCCGGCGGTCAGTACACGAACCTGCTGCAGCAGGCACAATCGCTGGGTCTGGGTGACCGCTGGTCTGAAGTCTGTCATGTCTACGCGGAAGTCAACCAGCTTCTGGGCGATATCGTAAAGGTAACTCCTACCTCCAAAGCAGTCGGCGATATGGCACTGTTCCTCGTTGCCAACGATCTGACCTGTGATGATGTCGTTAACGGCGACCGTGATCTGGCATTCCCCGAATCAGTACTGGATCTCGTCAGTGGTCGCATGGGGCAGACCCCCGGAGGTTTCCCCGATGCCGTCCAGAAACGAATTCTGCGAGGAGAAGAACCTCTCACCGAACGTCCGGGCAGTATTTTAGCTCCTGCCGACTTTGAAGACGCTGCGAAGACAGTGCAGGAGATGATCAACCGCACGCCTACCGATCAGGAAGTCGTGTCTTACCTGCTGTATCCCAAAGTCTTCGAAGATTTCGCAGCACATCAGAAAGCGTACTACGATACCAGCGGCCTGCCGACCTACGCCTTCTTCAACGGACTGGAACCGGAAGAGGAAATCGCCGTCGACATCGCTCCCGGTAAAACCCTCATCATCAAGTTCCTGGCTGTTGGTAAGCCACAGACAGATGGTTGCAGAACGGTCTTCTTCGAGCTCAACGGTCAGCCGCGTGAAGTGGTGATCGTAGATAAATCGTTGAAACCGCAGAACGATACCCGTCGCAAAGCAGATCCATCTGATCAGAAGCAAATCGGTTCAGTGATGCCTGGTGTTGTGGTCTCATTGACCATCAAGGTCGGCAGTAAGGTCAAAGCCGGCGATCAGCTGCTGATGCTGGAAGCCATGAAGATGCAAACCAGCGTCATTTCTGAACAGGATGGGGTCGTCAAAGAGATTCTGATCGAGCCTGGGACTCAGGTGGAGTCGGGAGACCTGCTGATCGTCCTGGAATAATTGACTGGTAATTCAAAACACCCCATTTTACCCAGATGGACCATAGTTTTAAATTTTGAGTTAAAGACACCAAAATCAGGATTCATTTTTTAATGAACCATTAGAGATAGTGAATCCGAGCTTCCTCATTCGCCGATAGATCAGATAACAGTAATTATTTGACCATTGTTATCCTGGTCTGAAATGAAATCCCAAAACAGCACATAAAGCGCGGTACACACGAACACCGGGCTTAAAGCAACTGGAGTAATCGGCGAATGACTGGAGAGCGTCAATCCATTCAACCTCCGCACTTTGTAATCTCAAGCGAAGGAGAAATCCTCGGCGAAGACACTCCTGAAAATCAGGAGATGGTCCGTCGAGTCGTCGCCTGCGTGAATGCCTGCGATGGCATTACGACCGAAGAGCTGGAGAGCGGAATTATTTCCGATATGCGTAAGGTAATCGCTCAAACTGCACCGCTGTTGCAGGAACGCAGCCAGATGACCGAGCTGCTGCGGAGAGAGATCCGCGCCGAGATGAACGCTCGCAAGAACAAAAAGTAACGCCGCTTTTATCAGTTCGCTTAATTCGAACTGCGTCTGAAATAGCCGCTGATGCGGACTTTCACTTTCCCTTTGGATTGATGTCCCGGAGGCAGATTCAGACCGATCATCAGCACGCCATCATCTTTAGGCGTGAATTCGACTTTCTCTCCGATCTTGAAGGGCTTCCCCATTTTGGGTTTCCCTTTTTCCTGTGAGAGAACAACCCCCATTAACGCTCCTACAGGTACGCCGGGAGCCAGTTCTTTCATGGGGTTTTTCTCAGGCAGCCCTTCGACGCTAGTTTTGATGTCTGTAATCAGATCATAGGTCCCGGTGGCTTGAATCCGAATTGATCTCCCCTTCGCGACCAGGCCGGCAGGGCCACTCCAGTTACGAGCCGCATCGATCTCAAAATCAGTGGAATTCGACGAGATCATTTTTTCATCGAGCTGATCGATCATCGCTTTCACGCCTGGGACATCTTTTTTAATGCTGAGAATCGACTCCAGCATCTCTTTGGATTTCTCATAATCGCCGGCATCAGAATATTTACGGGCGATATCAGCAGACTGGCGAATAAACGAATCGCGTAGTTTATCAGCCTGGATATTGAGCTGTTTCACATTCCCTTTCTTGGAACTCCCCTGGGCCAGGACATCTTGCGCAGGAATCGCGATTCCCACAAAGCCGATCAGAAACAGTACCTTTCGAAAGTTTTTTGATTTCAACACGATCTCAATCCCCTGCTCATATGATGTTTTGTCTGATACTCTCATTATGACTGACAGCAGCCAGGGTTCGCAATTCGTTTCTCGCCGGCACCGGGGCTCAAATACCCGGGAAGTCCGGTTATCCGGGTGGCCACTGTAAGGAGCGACCTCCGAGTAAATGTAAATGGAGATGATCGACCGTCTGACCTCCGGCTTTACCAGTATTGACGATTGTACGGTACCCTTCATCCAGCCCCAGCATTTCTGCCAGCTTTCCAACTGTCAGAAACAGGTGGCCCGCCAGTTCCATGTCTTCGGGTTCCAGGTGAGAAATCGATACGATCTCCTTCTTGGGGATCACCAGCACATGCACGGGAGCCTGTGGATTGACATCCTTGAACGCCAGACACAGTTCGTCTTCGTAGATAATGTCAGCCGGAATCTCCCGGTCGATAATTTTCTTGAAAATCGTTTTCTTGCCACTCATCTAACCTGCATCCTTCGTCTCGTATTCGACACTATTTTCAATTTCCTGGTGAATTCCAGCAAAACCGGATCTGTTCCAGCAAGTCATGCTGACAGACCTTCTCGGGCGCCTGACACTGATTATACAGAAACGGTATCCGCTGCACATCATCAGCCGGGCTGCGTTCAAATTCATTACCTCATCGAGTCCCCCAGATCGGGACACTTTTCTGATCTTAACAATTCAGAATACGCTGCCAATTTTCACATCAGGCGAATAACTGTTTGTAGACCCCGAACCCACCCGCCAGTAACAGACCGAGACAGGAGAGAAACAGCATCAGATCCCAGATCCGCCCAGGCGTTAATCGCTGATCGATCCGGGTATAGCGCAGATAGATGGCAGCGATCCCCAGCATCGGCAACATGATGGCCTGCATGGTCCCCGCGATCAACACCAGCCTGACCGGATTAGCCCCAGTCAGAAATACCGCCAGGCAGAGCAGAGGCAGAATAAACGACATGCCTCTGATCCATTTCTGCAGTGCGCCCGGCTTACGTTCGTCGTAGATTCCGAAGAAACGCAGTCCGTCGGAAAAGATACGTGCATTCGCGGCATTCGCCACCAGGAATGTTGAATAGAGAACGGCAATCGCTCCTGCGAGGAAGAGCCATTTGGCGTACGTCCCGAACACAGGCACATACGCTTCCGCCAGCGTGCTCACCATCCGCATCCCGTCCGGATCCAGGCCTTCCTTGTGCAGCACAGCCACTCCCATCAGGTAAAACGCCAGTGTCGCAAAAGTGTAGATGCACATTGAAGCGAAAGCATCGATCTTCATCACCCGCATCCAGCCTTTGGCGCGAAATGCCCAGCCAACATCCTCTGAATGGGGGCCGGTAAAGCGGGCGTAGCCCTTCTCCAGGCACCAGTAAGGATAGGCAATCAGTTCAGTCGCTCCGACGCCAATGATTCCAAACGCTGCCAGCGCAGTGATCAGGGGATTCATGCCCCCTGTCGCTTCCGGAATTCCGAACGACAGCCCTTTCATGATCTCCTCGCCGGAAATGCTCCAGATCTCTGAAGTCTGTAACGAAAAGACATTGCCGATCGTGATAAACGTAAAGGAAACAACCAGAATCGTTGAAAGATGCTCGATCAGATTATAGCGACCGTAGAACAGCAGAAAGGCGGTCATCACCGCGATCAATCCGGCCCAGATCTTATCGTCCCAGGTTTGCGGTTCCAGCAGGGATGTGCCCTGCTCATCAACCAGAGATTCCTGATTGCGAATCTTCAGTAGAATCATCTGCCCCTCTTCCTGCAGGGCTTCAATTCGCTGCTGCATCTTAGCGTGCCCTCGCAGATATCGCTCCCGTTCCTCGGGAGACATCGCAGCCAGGGAACTCTCTTCGCTGTTAAGTTCCTCTTCGATCTCGAGGTAGTGCACGAATTCTTTTTCGGACGGATATTGGATCGCCTGGCGATAGTCGCCTTTGATCGGTAGCGTCAGTGCCAGGGCCTGCCCCACACCGCCGACAATCCCCCCCAGTTGTCCGATCGTACACAGGCTCATGATCAGCCAGAACCAGAGAATCCAGTTGGGCGCCTGCTGATTCGGATTCCGCATGACTCCCAGGCGAGGTCCCGGCACATGGTTCAGCGCCTGGAGCGTGGTCTCTCCCCGGGAGATGGAATAGCGTCCCAGTTCGATCTGTACGAAGACCTTGATCAGACAGCCGACAATAATCAGCCATAACAGTGCAATCCCGGCCTGGGCACCGGTTTTGGTGGTTGCGATCAACTCGCCGGAACCAACAATACTGCCGGCCACAATCAGGCCGGGTCCCAGGCGTCTGACGATCCCGCCAAAACTGGTCGGGGCGTTAATGGCTTCTTCTTTCTCGGAACCCACTGATGGATCGAGAGCGCTATTCTCCTGTTGAGATTCCATCGTACTCCTGCTTCACCTTTGTTATCGACAGTGGGGGATGATGTCGAAACAACTATTCAGAGCCGAAAGAATTCAGACGGTCACCACTCTGATCTGAATTATTTCAGTTGTTGTTCAGCGACCTCAATCGCTTTCAGCAACCCCTTTGCCTTGTTCAATGTTTCATAGTACTCCGTCTCGGGTACACTGTCGGCAACGATCCCGGCGCCGGCCTGAACGTAGGCCGTCGATCCCTGCATGACCAACGTACGCAATGCAATACACGTATCCATATTTCCCGTAAAATCGAGATATCCGACGGCGCCGGCATACGGGCCTCGTCGATGTGGTTCAAATTCGTCGACGATTTCCATGGCCCGCACTTTGGGGGCACCAGAGACCGTTCCTGCAGGCAGCCCGGCACGCAAGGCATCCAGGGCCGTTCGACCTTCGGTCAGAGTACCGGTCACATTGGATGTGATGTGCATGACATGGCTGTAACGTTCCACTACCATCACATCCGACAGTTCCACCGAACCGAACTCACTTACCCGACCAACATCATTCCGCGCCAGGTCAATCAGCATCACATGCTCGGCTCGTTCTTTGGGGTCGGCCAGCAGTTCTTCGGCCAGCCGCTTGTCTTCCGCCTCGGTTTTCCCCCGTTTGCGGGTTCCCGCCAGGGGACGGATCGTCGTCAGGCCGTCTTCGACACGCACCATGATTTCAGGTGAGCTGCCGACCAGATCAACTTCGGGAGTCTTCAGCAAAAACATGAACGGGCTCGGATTGACGACTCTCAGGCTGCGATAAATATCCAGTGGTGTCGCCGAAGTCTCCAGTTTCAGGCGCTGACTCAAGACAACCTGAAAAATATCGCCGGCCACGATGTATTCCTTGCAGGCGTCCACCGCTGCTTCAAATTTCTGCTGTGAGAAATTGGACGACCATTCCAGATCCGGTTCCGCATGGGGATTCACACTGATGTCCGCCATCTTCAGAACGGCAGGATCCCCGGTCTGGAAGCGTTCGCAGGTCTGATCGATCTTCTCGCAGGCGGCCTGGTAAGCGGCCTGGAGGTCTGACTCACTCATTCCGGGAGTAATATGGGCATGTGCCACCACCAGCACGGTCTTATTAATCTGATCGAAGACCACCATATGGTCGTACAGCGCAAAGGAGAGGTCCGGGAGCTGACGATCGTCTTCAGGTGCATCAGGCAGGTTTTCAGAATAACGCACCACATCGTAGCCAGCATAACCGACGGCCCCTCCACAGAAACGGGGGAGCCCCGGTAATTCGGGAGCCTGGTACTGATCCAGAATGGATTCCAGTTCCTGCAGTGGGTCAGCGACGGTCCGCTCTTCGGTCTCTCCCTGCTGCTGGATTACCATCCGCTGCTGGTAGGCATCGATAGTCAGAAAGGGGTTGGCCCCCAGGAAGCTGTAGCGGCTGATCTGCTCACCACCCACGACGCTTTCAAACAGAAACGAGTACGGGCCCTTCTCCAGCAGCTGATACGCACTGACCGGCGTTAATGTATCTCCGGTCAACTGGCGATACACGGGAACCAGGTTCGCCTGTGTGGAAAGCTGTTGAAAAGTATCAAAATCTGGAACGTATTTCATGGGCCTTCAGTTGCCGTCTCTATGGATGACCGGGCATCCTGTTTCTAAATGTGCGCTGCGGACTCTCTTATGAGTGTTTCTGATTACAGAGACAAGCTGTCAGAGGTCTCTGTTCTCAAAAATCCGCAAAATCTCAGTCGCTGTCTACAGATTGGGGGTGGTGTACTCCCGGAGTTTCCCGTTTCAGTTTTGGAATCCACGGGAGTGCAATGGTATTCGGGACACGCATTGCATAGAATGAATCAGAGTAACCGTTCTTCAACGGCTTTCTGACAGAACTCGGTTGTGTGACTTTGTTTTCCGGGGCTGAACCAGTATGGTATTCAGTCCCCGAGTCTACACCGTTTGGGGACGAAAGTCACGCGAGTTACCATGCGGGCCGGTAACCGGATTACAGGCCCGGGGTCTGACCTATTTAGTTCAATCAAGGAGAATCAGGGTGAATTTGGATGCATTCACTCGCACGAGTGGTGAATGGCTGAGAGGAACCGGCCCGGACTCCGATATTGTGATGTCCAGCAGAATTCGCCTGGCGAGAAACCTCGCACAGTTCCCCTTTATCAATCGCTGTACGGAATCTACGTTGGGAGAGATCGAGCAGCTGATGCGGCCGATCATTACCAACCTGCCCATGCAGGAAAAGCTCTCCTATCTGAATGTAAACAAGCTCTCCAACCTGGATCGTCAGTTCATTGTTGAACGCCAGATGATCAGCCGTGAGCATGCCGAACGCTCTGGTCCCCGCGGTGTGGGACTGGATAACGAGGAAAACATCGGCATCATGGTCAATGAGGAAGACCACCTCCGCCTCCAGGTTTTACGCAGCGGATTTTCTCTCGACGAATGCTGGGACACCATCAACCGGATTGATGACCTGCTGGAATCCGAAGTCACCTACGCCTTCAGTGAAGAGTTTGGTTACCTGACCGCCTGCCCCACCAATGTGGGTACCGGAATCCGTGTCAGCGTAATGCTGCACCTGCCGGCGCTGGTCATCACGAAAGAGATTCAGAAAGTCTTCCAGGCGCTGCAGAAGATCAATCTGGCCGTCCGTGGACTGTATGGCGAAGGCAGCCAGGCCATGGGTGATTTTTACCAGATCTCCAACCAGGTCACCCTGGGGCAGACCGAGCATCAGCTGATCGACAGCATCAAGGAAGTCGTCCCCAATATCATCTCTTACGAACGGCGTGTCAGAAACTCGCTGCTCAAAGAAAATCGCCAGGGTCTGCACGATCAGGTTTCCCGTGCCTTTGGAATTTTGAGTACCGCCCAGACCATCAGTTCCGAAGAGACCATGCACCTGCTCTCCAGCGTGCGTATGGGGGTCAATTTAGGATTGATCGAAAGTCTCCCCATTTCAGCCGTGAACGAGATGTTCATCTTCACCCAGCCCGCTCACCTGCAGAAGCTGCAGGGAGGTGAACTGGAATCGAGCGAACGAAATGCGGCCCGCGCCAACTATCTCAGGCAACGTATCAGCGACGCCTCTAACTCAGAGTGAACCGACCTCTCTCGTCTGAATTTCACTGCGCACTCGACACAGCCCTGCAGGCGGGTTAAGCTATCAGTTCTGGATTATATGTTAACCAACTCATATAAAATCAGGCTGCGCGATCAATGTCCCTGTTTTGATCTCCCCTGATTTTCACTGTTTAGATCCCTCAAGTATCCTGCAACTCACTTCAGTAAGCGGAATATCACCATGCATACTTTCGTCCGCGTTCTTTTTACCTGCATCGTTTTCTCAACCAGCACCATCCACGCTCAGGACTTTCAGCAGCTCTTTAACGGTAAAGATCTGACCGGCTGGGAAGGTCGAGAAGGATTCTGGACCGTAGAAGACGGAGCCATCGTGGGTGAAACCACTCCAGAGCGTCCCGCTAAACCCAACACCTTCCTCGTCTGGCAGGGGGGAGATGTAGGTGACTTTGAATTTAAAGCCCAGGTCCGCTTCAAAGGCAACAACTCAGGTGTGCAATACCGCAGCGAACTGGTCGATCCGCAGAACTTCGCACTCAAAGGCTACCAGGCCGACCTGCATCCGAAACCCGAATATTTCGGGATGCTCTACGGAGAAAAAACCGGACGGGGCATCATCGCCCAGCGTTTCCAGAGAGTCGAAATTGGAGCGGAAGGCAAGCCTAAAGTCGTCGCAGAGATCGGCGATAAAAATCAGAAACTGAACGACTGGGAATGGAACGAACTGCGGATCGTCGCGGTAGGCAACCGGCTGGTACACCAGGTGAATGGAGTCAACACCGTCGATATCACTGACAACCACCCCCAGGCGTTTGCGAAAGGGGTGCTCGGTCTGCAGCTTCACGCGGGACCACCGATGCGTGTCGAATTCAAAGACGTGCAATACCGGCCGTTAGCAGGCAAAGAAGCCCAGGCCGTACTCAAGGCAGCTGTCGAGAACACAAAGAAAGCGCCCGCTAACAAAACATCGTCCACAAAAAATAAAAAGGACAAGTTTGACTGGGTCTCTGCCAAGCCGGTTCCAGGCTGGATCTGGAAGACAGACAACCCCACCGACAACGCCCCGATCTACCTGCGGAAGCAGTTCGAAGTCGCAAATCAGATCAAAGCGGCCCGTCTCTATTTCACCTGTGACAATCGAGCCACCGTCTGGATCAACGGCAAAGACGCAGGCACCGCAACCGACTGGAAAAATCCCGTCATGCTGAGCGATGCACGCAAACTGGTGCAGACCGGCCTCAATCAGATCGCAGTGAAAGCGAACAACAACGGTGGCGTCGCAGCCTTCATCCTGAAGCTGGAAATTGAAACTGCCGATGGTAAACAGCTGCAGATCAGCTCTACTCCCGACTGGAAACTGTCGGACCAGGAGTCTCCCGAGTGGAAGCAAGTCCGCTTCGACGATTCCTCCTGGAAGCTGAAACTGAAATCAATGGGCGCCTTCGGCAGTGGTCCCTGGGGTAAACCCGGGATCACAACTCGTAGTGGTGTCGACATGGAAGAACTGGCCCAGAACATCAGCATCGCGAAGGACTTCAAAGTCGAACTGCTTTATGAAGTCCCTGCCAATGAACAAGGGAGCTGGGTTTCACTCACCACCGACGGCAAAGGACGACTGCTGGCCAGCGATCAGGGCAACAAAGGCCTCTATCGCATCACAGTCACTGAGAAAGGGGATGCCCCCCAGGTTGATGTCGAAAAAATGCAGATCGACCTTTCCGGTGCCCAGGGTATGGTCTGGCACAAAGACGCACTTTACTTCCACAAGAATGGCGGCAACCTCTTCAAAGTTACAGATACGAACGGGGACGACCAGCTCGATACCGCCGAAGTTCTTCCCAGCGAACGCAGCGGTGGCGAACACGGCAACCATGCGGTGATCGTCGCGGAAGATAATCAGCACCTGTATGTCATCGGCGGCAATCACGCCGCTCTCCCTCCTCAGGACAGCATTGTCCGTTCACACGTTCCCACCTGGGACGAAGACCTGCTGCTGCCCCGTGAATGGGATGCCAACGGACATGCCCGCGGTCGCATGGCACCGGGCGGCTGGATTTCCCGGTTCTCACCGGAATCCAAACAGCACGAGATTATCTCTACCGGCTATCGAAACGAATACGATATCGCCCTCAACCGGGCCGGTGATATCTTCACCTACGATGCAGACATGGAATGGGACCTCGGAACTCCCTGGTACCGCCCTACCCGCATCAACGTCGCCGTCAGTGGTTCCGACTATGGTTGGCGAAGTGGTTCCGGCAAATGGCCCGAATACTACGAAGACAGTCTGCCCGCCGTGGTGAATATCGGCCCCGGTTGTCCGACCGGCGTGATCAGTGGCCAGGGAGCCAGGTTCCCGGCACGCTACCAGGATGCCATGTTCGCACTCGACTGGACGTTCGGCACGATCTACGCCATTCATCTCACTCCCGATGGCGCAGGCTACAAGGGTGAGCAGGAAGCGTTCTGCTACGGTTCACCACTGCCGCTGACCGATGCGATCATTGGTAAAGACGGCGCACTCTACTTCACCATCGGTGGACGGGGAACTCAGTCAGCGCTGTTCAGAATCACCTACACCGGAAACAAATCAACCAAACCGGTTACAGCAGAACTGGCTGGCGCTGAGGCCCGCATACTGCGTCGCAGCCTGGAAGCTTATCATGGCAAACAGGATCCAGCAGCCGTCGCTGCTGCCTGGCCACACCTCTCCAGTTCTGATCGCTGGTTGCGACACGCGGCTCGTGTCGCCATCGAATCGCAGCCCGTTGAGCAGTGGGCCTCGAAGGTATTTAAGGAGCAAAACCCTCAGGCACGGATTTCCGGGGCAGTCGCCCTGGCCCGCATGGGAAACAAATCACACCGCGATGCCCAGATTGCTGCTCTGCTGGAACTGGATCCATCTCAATTGAGCGAACCACAGTTCCTGGGACTGTTACGTGCTTACGCCCTGACGTTCATTCGCCTGGGCAAACCCACGGCAGAACAACGAGCACAGGTCATTGCCGAACTCGACCCGTATCTGCCCAGCCAGAGCAAGAACATCAACACCGAACTGGTTCGTGTGCTGGTTTACCTGGAATCACCAACCGTGATTGCCAAAGCCCTGGATCTGATTGAAAACCGGGGGGAACCTGAAGTCCCCGACTGGACCGAGCTGGCGGGACGCAATAAAAACTATGGCGGGCGTGTCCTCGACATGCTGGCCAAGCATCCGCCCACGCATGAAATCAATTATGCATTCATGCTGCGAAATCTGCGTGACGGCTGGACCATGGATCAGCGTCGAGCCTACATCGAGTTCATCAACGCCTCAGCGAAATACCCGGGAGGCAACAGCTATGCCAAGTTCCTGGGGAACCTGCGTGACGAAGTACTCGGATATCTCTCCAACGCCGATCGCGCTGCTCTGGCCGATATCAGTGGTGAGAATTTCAATCCCGTTCCTGATTTCAAAATCACTCCCCCTAAAGGCCCGGGACGAACCTGGACGATCGGCGATGCCAGCCGATACACTTCCGGCGGACACCTGCAGAAAGCCAGTTTCGAGAATGGCCGGAACCTCTTCCATTCCCTGCGTTGTGCTGCCTGCCACCGCTTTGACGGACTGGGGGGCGATGTCGGTCCCGACCTGACGACCGTGAAAAACAAGTTCGATGCCCGTTATATCCTCGAATCGATTATCGAACCGAGTAAGGTAATTTCCGATCAATACCAATCCTCGATCGTGATCACCGATGAAGGGCGTACTTTCACTGGTCTCGTTTCGAAAGACGGCGACAAAGTGATTGTCTACACGGCCGACATCAAGGCAGAGCCGATCGAGATCCCGGCAGAGAGCGTCGAAGAAATCCAGGCATCTCCTGTCTCGCAGATGCCCCAGGCAATGCTGAATACACTCAGCCCCGAGGAAGTTCGGGATCTGGTCGCCTACCTGCTGTCAGGCGGCGATCCCAAGGCTCGACTCTACGGGAAATAGAGCACGTCGAAACGCTTTTCTCATCGCAGCTGACACGGCGATTGTAAGGTCATTCGATCTTACAATCGTCCGCTGCGGAAGACACCGTAGATCAGCCAGATTCCCAACAGACTCGACATCATGAAAATCGGAATGCTGATATAAACCAGCCGCGTGTCCGATGAAATCGTGATGGCCGATGCGAGGATCAGCGACGACATTACCATTCCGATCGCCAGGCGGTTCCCGGAGCGGTCCATTTCGGTCGTGAGGTGATCAATGCCTTTGTGATCCAGGTGGATCTGCAGTTCGTCATCGGCCAGTTTCCCCAGGGTTCGCCCCACCTGCTCCGGCAGATCATGCATCACCTTGGAAAAGCTGCAGGCCTCGGACCAGATCCGGCTGGCAATCGCACGCGGATGATAACGCTCCGAGGAGAGTTTATAAATGTACGGTTCCATTTCCTGGGCGATATTCAGTTCAGGGGCAATCCGGGAAGCCACCCCTTCCAGGGTGATCATGGCCCGAATCAGCAGCATGATATCGACCGGGCAGCGAATGCGGTGAATCGCCAGAATATTGATAAAATCGGTCAGCATCTTGCCGACACTGATCTGATCCAGCGGGATTCCATAATAATTGCCGATGAAATCGCGGAGATCCGCCCGGAGCAACTGATGATCGACGGCCCGCTTGGCTTTGCCGATATTCAATACAACATCGACGAGTTTGTTCGTATCCTTTTTAGCCACGTTCAGTAACAGGTCGACCAGTAGATCGCGGCGTTCGTCTTCCAGTACTCCGATCATGCCGTAATCGATCAGGCAGAGCGAACCATCGTGCAGGACCCGGAAATTCCCCGGATGCGGATCCGCGTGGAACACTCCGAACTCGAACGTCATCTTCATGAAGATCCGCGCACCGTTGGCGGCGACCTCATGCGGACTGATGGGCAGGTTTTGCAGTTCCTGTTCGTCATCAATCCGATAGCCGTCGATGAATTCCATGGTAATGATATCGCCCTGGGTCATCTCGGAATAGATTTTGGGAACATACAGCGTGGCATCATCCTGGAACAGGCGATAAAACTCATCGGTCGAGCGGGCTTCTCTGCTGAACTGCAGTTCGCGATGGATCGTACGTGAAAACTGATTGACCAGTCCCACCGGATCGAAGACTTCCGCATCCGGAAAATGGCGTTCGATCATGGTCGCCAGTTCGTGCATCAGGCTCAGGTCCTGCTCGATTACCCGGTCGATGTCGGGCCGCTTTACCTTGACCACAAGAGGTGTACCGTCGTGGTGACGGGCTTTATGAACCTGCCCCAGCGAACCGGCGGCCAGGGGAACAGGATCAAACTCGGCATACAGCTTATCAATGGGCTCTCCCAGTTCGCGTTCAATAATGGCAATCGCGATTTCACCGGGAAATGATGGAACCCGTTCCTGTAATTTTTCCAGTTCCGCGACGACATCGCGGGGCACCAGATCGGGACGCGTGCTGACCACCTGACCGAATTTGATAAACGTGACGCCCAGACTTTCCAGGGCAAGGCGAATGCGTTTGGCACGGGTGAGCTTGATTTCAGGCTCGGTGCGTTTCCAGAACAGCAGCCTGCGGCCCCAGCGGAGATAACGTCTCAGCCCCAACTGATCAACGAGATCATCAAAACCATAGTTCATGAGAACGGTAACGATCTCGCGACTTCTGCGTAAGTTTCTGATTAACCGTAGTGGGTTTGAGTCCAAAGTTTTCTCCTGGCGGGCAAACGATCTCACGAAAACCCTTTCTCGAAAGCGCAGCCTGTTCGATGGTTGGTTTCAGCTTTTATCTTATCAGACTATAACAGACGTTCCTATGCAGCCAAGCCCCGTTCCTGCTAAAATGAGATTCCCTGAAATCTGATCCCCGTTCATCTGTAAGGCGGAGCCCGACACATGAGAATTCTGCAAGGCATCTTACTGCTGCTCATCCTCTTCACCAATCCCGTTTGTCAGGCGGGAGACTGGCCCCAGATTCTGGGTCCCTATCGAAATGCTCATGCTGCTGACGAAACCATCGCAGCGTCCTGGCCTGCAGGCGGACCGGAATTGAAATGGCAGCGTCCCGTCGGTAGTGGATTTGCAGGCGTTGCAGTCTTTCAGAATACGCTGGTGCTCTTTCATCGGGTTGGCGATCAGGAAATCGTCGAAGCACTCAACGCTGTTACTGGAGAACCGATCTGGAAACAGTCCGCCCCAGTCAGCTACCGGGGAACCTTCAACCCCAATGACGGTCCGATCGCGGTCCCTTTAATCCATAACAATTGGGTTTACACATTTGGCATCACGGGTCGTCTGCAATGCCTGGAACTGAAGACCGGCAAGGTAGTCTGGTCCCGCGACACTCATAAAGAATTCCAGGTCAGTGACGGGTACTTCGGAGTCGGCAGCACGCCCATCATTGTGGAAGAGAAGCTGCTGGTCAACGTGGGTGGTAAACGTAAGAATGCCGGCGTGGTCGCGTTTTCCCTGGACAAGGGTTTTACCTTGTGGCAGGCACTGCAGGACGATGCCAGCTACTCATCGCCAACCTCTGCCTTTCTACACGGTCGCTTCTATGCCATCTTCATCACCCGGCTGCACCTGACCGGCCTGGATCCGAAGAACGGCAATGTGCTGTTTCAGTTCCCCTTTGGTAAGCGGGGCCCTACGGTGAATGGTGCCGACCCGGTGGTGATCGGCAACAACGTCTTTGCGACAGCCAGCTACGGGGTGGGCGGTTTCTGGGGCCAGATTGAACAGATCGGCACGCGTGAAATCTGGCGCAGCGAAAAGCCGATGTCCAGTCAGTACACGACGCCGATTGAATATGATGGCAAACTGATCGGCATTGATGGTCGTCAGGATATCGGCACAGCCCGCCTGATTTGCTTTGACCCCCAGACACGCAAAGTCGCATGGGCCGAGAACGATTTTGGATACGCGACCTTACTTGAAGCCGACAACAAACTCATTATCATGAAAACCGATGGCACACTGGTACTGGCCGAAGCCTCCCTGGATGCCTATAAAGAACTGGCCAGCGAGCAGATCTTCCACTCCACGACACGGGCTCTGCCTGCCCTGTCTAATGGTCTACTTTACGTCAGAGATTCAAAAACATTGAAATGTCTCAAGCTGGGGTCAGATGCCCCGGTCACTCCTGAAAAAACGACTACGAACTAGAGGAACTCCTGATCCATGACAGCCCGCTCCCGTACGCGAAGTGAAGCAGAATTTGAACGCGCCCTGAAGGTCATTCCGGGAGGAGTGAACAGCCCGGCGCGGGCATTTGGCGCCGTGGGCGGACACCCGGTCGTCATTGATCGCGGCGAGGGACAGTACCTGTATGACATCGACGGCAACCGCTACATCGATTTCGTCGGTTCCTGGGGCCCCCACATTCTGGGACACCTGCATCCCCAGGTCATGTCTGGAATCGAAGAGGCACTCAAAAAAGGAACCAGTTTTGGCGCGCCCACGGTTCTGGAAAGTGAACTGGCGGAACTGGTAGCGGAACTGGTTCCCTCCGTCGAGAAAGTCCGTATGGTGAATTCAGGAACCGAAGCCGCCATGAGTGCGATTCGTCTGGCACGCGGCTACACCGGTCGGGATAAGATCATCAAGTTTGCCGGCTGTTATCACGGGCACGTCGACAGCCTGCTCGTTCAGGCAGGCAGTGGTGCGTTAACTTTAGGCGCTCCCTCCAGCCCCGGTGTTCCCCAGGGATGCACAGCCGATACCCTGGTCCTGGAGTACAACGACATTGAGCAACTCAAGGAAACATTCTCCCAGGCAGGTGACCAGATCGCAGGTGTGATCCTCGAACCGGTCGTGGGTAACATGGGGGTCGTCCTGCCGGAACCGGGATTCCTCGAAACGGTCAGAGAACTTTGTACCCAGCACCAGTCGGTCTTCATCATGGATGAAGTCATGACCGGATTTCGTGTTGCCCTCGGTGGAGCACAACAGCGGTTCGGGGTGACTCCCGACATCTGCATGCTGGGTAAAGTCATTGGCGGCGGCATGCCTGTCGGCGCTTATGGCGGAAAAGCGGAGATTATGGATGCGATCTCTCCGGTTGGCTCGGTCTACCAGGCGGGGACCTTGTCGGGAAATCCAATCGCGATGGCCTCCGGTATCGCAACGCTCCAGTGTCTGCGGGAAACTAATCCCTACCCGGAACTGGAAACGAAGACGCAGCGACTGACAAAAGGGCTCTCCGCAGCCGCCTCCAAAGCAGGTCTGCCTCACACGCTTGCTGAATGTGGCTCGATGTTTACGCTGTTCTTCAATCCCGAAAAAGTGACCAGCTTTGCGGTCTCTTCCCAGAACGATACAGAGCGATTTGCCCGCTATTTCCAGGGCATGCTCGACCGGGGGATCTATCTGCCCTGCAGCCAGTTTGAAGCCAACTTCGCTTCTACCTGCATGACAGATGAAGATATCGACCAGACGATTCAGGCAGCAGAAGAAGTGCTGCAGAGTATCGGCTGATCGATCTCATCTGAACGACAATTGACTACGGAGTGAAATCCGTCTGTTCATTGATCTCCAGGCAGAATGCAGCCAGAAGATTAGCCGCGTGTTCGAGGTCTTCCAGCGAGACGACCTCGACCGGGCTGTGCATGTACCGGTTGGGGATGGCGACGATACCGGTCGCCATGCCTCCCTGGTTCAACTGCATCGCATTGGCATCGTTACCAGCGGGACGCGAAATCGAGTTAATCTGACAGGAGATGTCGTTTTTCTCCGCCAGATCGGTGAGCGTTGAGAACACAACCGGGTTCACATTCGGACCGCGGTAGACGACCGGGCCATCGCCGACATTGATCTCGCCATTTTCCTTTTTACTGACCGCGGGACAGTCGGTGGCATGGGTCACATCGACGGCAATCCCGACCTCAGGCTGAATTGAGTAAGCACTGGTCTGTGCCCCACGCAGGCCGATCTCTTCCTGAACCGTCGAAACCGAGAAGACGCCGAACTCAGGTGACTTTTCACTCGCCTGGCGCAAGGCCTCCATGACAACCCAGACCCCGACGCGGTTATCCATCCCGGGGGCAGAAGCTAACTGGTTCAGCATCGGTCGGAAACCGAGCTCGAATGTAATGGGATCCCCGATCGCGACTTTCTCACGGGCTTCCGCTCCATTCTTAGCTCCGATGTCGATCCAGAGGTCCTTGATCTCGGGCACGGTTTTGCGTTCTTCCGGGGTCAGCAGGTGAATTGCCTTCCGGGCGATCACGCCGTGGATCGGCCCCGAATCGGTGTGGACCTGCATGTTCTGACCGAGCAGCATCTGGATATCCCAGCCACCGATCAGATTCGCCCACAGGTAGCCGTCATCATCAATATGCTGTACCAGCAGACCAATCTGGTCACAGTGGCCAGCGAACATCACCCGTCGTTTTGCTCCGGGATTGACGGCGGCGATCACATTGCCGTGCAGGTCAGTTTTCACTTCGTCAGCAAACTCTTTCACATACGCCCGCACAACCTCCTGAATGGGCCGCTCGTATCCCGAGGGGGCGGGAGAATGGAGTAGGTTTTTGAGGAATTCCAGGGATTTCGCTTCCATGATTCTGTCCTGACAATGCTAAGAATTTGCTGTGGGCCCGAAAGCAGGTGAGGCCATTCCTCTCGAGCGTTTTCTAATTATGCGTTTAAGTGGATGAATTTTAGTGACTTATGAGTATTTTTCAATGTAGGTTTTCATTGGACAGAAGAGCAATGTTGCATTAAATCAACGTACTGCCTGTGGAGGGGTTTCCTGCGAAAAAAAAGCAGAAAAGAACGCCACTTACAAAGAATCCTTAAGCTAAGATTTCAATGTGTTAAGCGATCCTCTCCCTTTAACGATAAGGGGTGAAGATCCGTCTGGTAACCCTGAACTGCGAAACAGGAGAGTACTGTTTCGACTTCATGTCTGAAAGTAATAGAGGAACAGATGACGGACTGGACAAAGCTGCGTAGAGAACTGATCGGTGAAGGTAAACAAAGCCCGCTGCCTCCGGAAATTAAGCTTCCGATGCTGCCCAAAGCAGTGATGGAATTTTCGCGGAAGGCTGAAGATCCTGCATCGACTCCCAAAGAGCTGAGCAAGATCATCGAAACCGACGCCGGAATTTCCTGTGAACTGTTGAGAATGGTTAACTCCAGCGCGTTCGGATTACGCCGGAAGGTTTCTTCGATTCAACAGACAATTACGCTGCTGGGAATTCGTTCGACGAAGCTCTTCCTGGTCACCACCGGTCTGAAGCAGGCGATGGCAACCAGCGATTCCAAGCTGATCAACCTGCCCAACTTCTGGAGTACCAACCTGGAACGGGCACTGATGGCACGCGAGATTGCCATGCTGATGAAGGTCGACGCCGATGTGGCTTTTTCAGCAGCCATGCTGGAAGACTTTCTGCTGCCCATCCTTTCTAAAGAACTCTTTGATCTGTATTTAAAATTCACGATCAACCAGGACAGCGATCCCTGTCTGTTGAGTGAATATGAACGCCGGCATTTCAGCTGGGATCACTCGGCAGCTGCAGCTAACGTGATGCTGGACTGGTCATTTCCTGATGACTTGATCTGTGCCGTCTATCTGCACCATGAGGGTTTGAAACTGCTCACAGATGACAAACTCGGTAAAACAGCTGCAACTGCCGTGGCGGTCGCTTCGCTGATCCCGGATCCCCTCAGACAGAATCCGCAGGGGCTCGATCAGTTACTGACTTTGAATGATGCCTGGCCCGAATTCAAGCTGTTTGAACTGGCCGACAAGATTGATCAGGAATTGAGAGAAGAAGCCACAACGACGGGAAATTATCTGTCGTTGAAAAATCGGCTCGAAAAACATGCATTGCTCCTGGAAACTGAGTAACAGGAGCGTACTTCCTCAGGGAGGCGCAGTGCCTCCCCTTCAGGAAACTGTGGTAGAGTAGTCGTTCGACTGCTTCAGACTTTTGTCCCACTTTTCTTTCTCGGAACGCACTTCCTCATCAGACGCCTTGTCATGCGCTGATGCCAGATCGCTTTTCAGCAGATAGCGTCCGTCCTCTGTATGCAGACAGAACTGCTTAAACCAGAGCATGCTCGCGACGTTGGGCTGAGGGCTGTAGAGAGTCACCGCGATCCCTTTTTCATACAGGTCGTACAACATTCCAAAGAAGCCACTCGGAATGTATTTGACCGACGACAGCTCGACGCCAATCGACTTGCACTTTTCGTGATCAACCAGACGCGTGAGCGTTTCACGCAACAGTGCCAGGTCGGCTCCATCCCAGATTTCCATAGTTCCGAAATCCAGAACGGTTACCCCGTCACGCTCATAGACGCTCATTCGATCGCGTTTAGATGCCATGCTGTGGTTCTCTCTTTCTTCTGGTTGATCATCAAGGCTGTTGAACAGTGTACTGTTAAGAACATTGAATAGACGCAAAGAGCGGACCATTCGTATGCCTAATCAGTAAGCTCTGTTGCAACCCCTCGATAAAGTCAACGATAAAAGGGAGTTAAGAATTATGGCCCTGTTTGATATTCATTAACTCTTAACGTTGAATGTTGTGCTTTTTCTACATTGAAATCTGGAATGATGTAAAAAGACATCGCGACAGGTTCGACAAATAAAACAAAAGGCTTTGTGAAGTGTTCAGCTCTGAGGCAATATCTACCCTTTACTACGGACTCCAGGTAGTGAATGTTGGATTTTGGCAACGATCATCTTATTTTTCAGACGACGTTTGAGCGGAGAAAATCTAACAGCCGGATAAGAATTACTGTACAGCCCTGAATTTACTGGCGTACAGGAACTGAAGACGCGACGTTCTTCAAGCTGTGAAACGGGCGCAGGCAACGGGAAAGTCGACCGGGCTTCCGGATGAAAGAATTAGACCTTCGTTACTTCGCAGATTATTTTTTACTGCGGGCCCGCGGATCGAAATTGCGAATGGAATCGGGCACCTGGGTCTGCATCTCCTCATAGAGTTTCTGCAGACGCGCCACGACTTCGGGATGATCCTTCGCCACGTTATGCTGCTCAGCGGGATCCTTTTCAAGATTGAAGAGCATCATCGGTACCGGCTGATCGCCCGTGAGCAATCCGGGTGGTTGGTTCGGCATAGCCTGTTCATAAGGAGCAATGATCGTCACACCATCGGGCCCGCGCGGGTCAATCCAGTCCTTTCCCCGGTTCGCCAGCAACTGTCGGGGGGACGGTTTAATGTGAAGCTTCCAGGGCCCGCTTCGTACCGTAAACAGGGAATTGCCTTTCATGGAGAAGAGCGCCTCATGCGGAGTCGACGCCTGCTCCGTCAGTACGGGAAACAGATCCTTACCATCAATCACCCGGTCAGCAGGCACCTTGATTCCCGCCTGCTTCAGGATCGTCGGGAACACATCGATCGAACCACAGACAGTATCGATCACCTGGCGGGGAGGAATTTTCCCAGGCCAGCGGGCGATCATCGGCACACGCAGCCCGCCTTCCCAACTGGTCGATTTCATTCCCGACAGACCAGCCGTATTCCCACCAAACCAGGGCCCGTTGTCAGAGGCAAAGATTACCAGCGTATTTTCATCGAGATTGAGGTCCTTCAATGTTTTCAGAATCTCTCCCACGCTCCAGTCGAGCTCAGCGATCACATCACCATACAGACCGTTTCCACTTTTCTTGTAGAACGCTTCCGAAGCAGCCAGCGGCTTATGAGGCATCGCATGCGGCAGATACAGGAAGAAGGGCTTCTGCTGATTTTCCTTGATGAACTCAATGGCCCGTTCGGTATAACGCTGCGTTAGATTCGCCTGAATGACCGGGTACTCGATGACCTGCTCCCCCTTAATCAGATTCACGGGACGCATGTCGTTGGAATACAGAATCCCCAGGTAATCATCGAAACCGTGTCGCGTGGGGTAGAACCGGGGATTGTGGCCCAGGTGCCATTTCCCGACACACAAAGTCGAGTACCCCTGCTCTTTCAACAATTCGCTGAGCAGAACTTCGCTATCCGCGATCCCCACCCCCGTATTGAACTGCTTCCCATCCGGAGCCGGGTTAAACCAGACGCCGTGCCGCCAGGGGTAACGCCCCGTCAACAGCGTCGCGCGGGAGGGAGCACAATAAGGCACCGGAACATTGAACTGCGTCAACCGCGCCCCTTCCGCGGCCATCTGGTTCAGATGCGGCGTTTTGAACCTGGGATGCCCGTAGCATTCCAGATCCCCATAGCCCAGATCGTCTGCGAATATAATGACAAAGTTGGGGCTGGCCTGCTTCGCCTCTTTCGCCTGCAGGGATTCGATCGATCCAATACAGAAAGCAACGAGACAACAAAAGATCCTGAGAGCGCTGTTCACAGTACGGTCCTGTCTGTCCGGGGATTGATTTTCTATTTAAGCCTCCGCTGATTTGATTCCTCAACGGAAGCTGACTTTCCAGCATACCAGAGAGCGTAACCCAAAGCAAATTTTAGCGTTAAGGCAGCCGGTCCCGTGGCTTTCCAGAACACGATCCAGTCTGGTTCCGGCCGAGATTCGCCTTGAGCCATCCTCGTGAATCAAGTATTTTTCCCTATTCATTTTACCACCGTCCGGTTGGATTGTTTCAAACTGCAAGGATGCACGATGAAAGCCCCCCATCTCCTGATGTCGCTGGCCCTGGCCGGCTTGATGCTGACAGGCTGTGACAGCGCCAAAGATTCCATGCCTGAACCAGATGCAGGCAAACCCCCGCGCGTGACGCAGGACGAATCTCCCATGCCTGAAGAAGCAGCGCCAGACTCTACCTCAGACTCGGAGCGTGAGGAGAAAGAAAAACACGAGACCATCCGCGTCTTTTATGGCACCGACCGCAACCTCACCGGTTCCCCCAAACCCAAAGAGTTCTTCGGCACGAAACGGTCCACGCTCTCCCTCGGCTTCTGTGATGTCAGTATCCCTGAAGACCATCAGCCCGGCGAACTGGAATCCCCCAGCATCTGGAAGCTGGAGTTCCGTGAGAACCCGGATAAGCATGTGGTACTGAAATCGGTCGAGCCAGCTTCCGGTTCGCATTTCCTGACCGAACTCCGTAAGACCATCGAAGATTCCGTCGAAACGAAAGAAACCGCCTCAGGCGTTCTGCAACGGGGTGGAGAAGCGTTTATTTTCATCCATGGCTTCAACAACTCCTTTGAAGACGCAGCCCGGCGGACCGCACAGATCGCCTACGACCTGAAATTCAAAGGGGCACCGCTGATGTATAGCTGGCCTTCGCAGGGCAGCGGTTCGATCTGGGCCTACAAGGAAGATGGACGAACCGCTCAATGGTGCGAAGAAAACGTCACCCTGTTCGTCGAAGCCATCGCCCGCGAGTCCGGGGCTCGCAAGATTCATCTCATCGCACACAGCATGGGCAACCGGGTTCTCTCGCGTGCACTCAAAAACATTTCTCAAAAGCTGACACTGGCGCGACAGGAGAAACCTCTGTTTAATGAGGTCATACTCACAGCCCCTGACATCGACGCCCAGGTCTTTAAAGATTCCATCGCCCCTCACATCGTGCAGACAGCCGACCGATTCACCATCTACTCTTCCTCGGAAGACCTCGCGCTCAAAGCCTCGCGGGTAGTGAATTCGCTCTGGCATCAAAGGCTGGGAGAGGGGGGCTCCTACCTCACGGTCTTCCCCAAATTCAAGAAGATCAACGTAGTGGATGCATCCGACATCGATACGAACCTGTTCGCCCTGGGACACTCTTACCACGCAGACAGCGTCACCGTCCTCTCCGATGTCAGACTGGTCTTCGAAGGCATCCCGGTCCAGCGCCGCAACCTGCGCTCCCTGCTGCAGGATCTGGCCTGGAAGTTCAACAGCGGTGGCGGCAGTCTGCTGGGACGGGCGGTTCGCGGCACTTTCCGTTGAACAGGCAAATGTCATCAACAGCAGGCGTAAAAAAAGAGCACACCAAAGTGTGCTCTTTCTATTTTGAACTGTCAAAGCAGATCAATCTTGGCAACCTAGCCCAGCGGGAACGGTTCTGGTTCCAGCAGGAAAGGGAAGACCCGAATCGGTTCGCCCATGGTCAGATCATCGGGATACTTCAACTGAGCAGCCCGGTCTGCGGCGAACTGCAAGCGAGTCAGTTCCAGTCCACAGTAATGATCGGCGTTTGACTCTGCGGCCACGTCTGCAAATACTTCACCAGCGGAAGCAGCATGACGACGCACACCATGAATACTGCCTTCGCGAACTTTGATACCCGCAGCGGACAGCTTGACCAGTCCCTTCAGGAATCGGCCTGGAATCGAATCCGGACCACAGACGCGTAACAGACGCTCCCATTCATCATGGGCTTCCCAGTAGTAGCCCAGGTTGAAGAAGTCGATCGCGTTCAGATAGTTCCGGTGCTCCATCCAGTTTTCCTGCGTGAGCGCCTTGGGAGGCTTCGGCTTATTACCGTAGCTGTGGCCCTTGGGATCACGATAGGGATGCGGCAAACTCTTGCCAGGCACAAACGTATATTCAGGCAGTCGGGATGATGGCAGTAAACGTACAACTTCAGCAACAGGATAAACCATCCTCTAAAATCTCCAAATTCTCTTCTAATTAGCTAAAAACAACAAAACTCTGATCTGTCTCATTCTTTGACAGATGTGCCTGGGTGGCACGGGAGGCTCTAAAATGTGTCAGGAAATCAGATTTGATATCTGAACCTAACTTATTTATTCATAATAATTTCCGCACAGATAGCGCAAATTGAAATTACTCGGGCTCCGCCCCTCATCCAAATGGGCTCGCTTGTTGTCGGCTCACAGTCAGCAATCAATGCAGCAGAGAGCAAAGGGGTAGGAAACTGAAAAAATAAGCTGAATCCGCTTATTTTCAAGCTTTAACTCACCCATCATATACAAGCTTTATTGAACTTAAAGACCAGATTTTGCAATTTGCGCCAATTTGAGAAATTTCACCGTAGCAGGTTCCAGTCAGTCAATCCAACTCATTTTCAGATCAGTTCCCGCTCTCGCGCCACACAAAAACATTTCACATAAGTAACTACAATAAATTAACTTACAATCGCACCCAGCCATGTCACATTCGATCACCAGAGCAGCCCCGCTAACCCCTCGTGAAATTCTCAACACAGGGAAACAACTCCCCACTTCTGATAAATGAGATCATCCCTCCCCCCTCATTTGACACCTGACCATTCCTGCCCCCACCACTGTTTAAACTGAACTTGATCCGCTCTCCCCCAATCATAAATTATCTCAATTGTGCTTCGCGCGCGAGGCGGACGAAATGAGCACTGGAATCTGCGTGACCAGTCATCCAGATGCACCTGAATCGCCGTCGATTTTTCCACCTTTTCACTGGAACCTCCTGCACTACTTCTCGATGTCTCCTAAGATTTCAAATCATTTCGGAGCACATTCAGAGCATTTCACAGTTCACTCACAAGAAACTCAGGAACTCTCACAGGGAATTCAAAGCACAAGCTCCCCTTGACCCCCGCGCGCCGTTCCACACAATCTCACCATCGTTCAACACAAGTAAGACGAATGAGCCGCAGGGCATCAGCCCCGCCTGGAACGGTCATAGGAATCCATTGTACCCGACCGTCGCGCGCACAGAGAGATGAATACAATGAAGCTGATAACATGCGCAGTGCAGATTCGTCCCGCTCGAACGGATCACACAAGTGTCGGCGGGGCACGGCAGGAACTGCCGCTGTTCGCGAGCAAACTAGTTACCCGATTTCTCAGCCTCTTTCTGACGCGCTTCCTCAGCCCGAATTTTCCGCGCCGAGATACTGCGAAACTCCCAGGGCAGCTTCGCGTTTTCCGGCAGCGAATCCAGCACCGCCTGCAGTTCCGCGTGCGACGTTCCAGTCGCCCGATCACTTTTCACGCGTTCGGTTCCCGACAGATCGTGCTGCTCGAGCGGGTCCTCCGACAGATCATAAAACTCGCCGGTGGAATACAGCTTGAACCGCTGATCACGGACCACCCGCTGTTTGTAATACTGGGTCAGACACCACGGACGCCAGGGCTCCTCACGGGGCTGATCCAGAATCTGCGGTGCAAACGACCTGCCGTCAATCGTCACTCCCGATGGCAGCGGTGCATCGGCCAGATCAGCCAGCGTCGGCAGAAAATCAGCCGCATCAATCAGGTCATCGCTGACCCGTTCTCTACCCACCAGCTTCGGACAATTGATAATCAGCGGCATGTTAATGCCCTGCTCTTTCAGCGAGTAGATCCCCTCTCCCGAAACACGACCGTTGATCCGGCCTCCCAGGCTCTGTTCTGCATTCTGGTCGGTCCCGTTATCAGTCCCGTTATCGGGCACAATAAACAGAATCGTATTGTCGCGGATGCCCAGTTCATCCAGCGTCTCAACGAGCCGCCCGATCAGGTGATCGGAATAATTCAGCATGCCCGCAAACTGCTCGCGCGGCGTCAGGTCTTCTCCCAGATTATGCGGCGTATGCACCACGGGTATGTGAGTCAGAATCGTAGAGTAATAAGCACAGAACGGCTTGTCCCGATGCGTTTTCATATACTCAATCAGATAGTCCGTGAAAATATCCGGACCGAATTTCCCTTTTGTATCCAGCCGCTTCCCGTTCTGAATCACATAGGGGTCCCAGTAGCGTTTCTTATGAGCCGGATGACCTTTTTTCCCTTCCGGAAAAATACAGTACTCCTGAAACCCATGCTCGATCAAGGCGTCTTTCTGTGCGGGATCGAACAGATCATTGATCTGCCACTTCCCGGAGATACACGTGTTATAGCCTGCGTCACGCAGAATCCGGGCGAAGCAGATTTCCCGGTTCCAGTCAAAGTAGCCGCCTCCGTAAATCGCGGGATCGTGGTGCGTATGCCAGCCCGAACGGAACGGGTAGCGTCCCGTCAGCAGCATGTGCCGCGTCGTACTGCAGACCGGCGTCACATAACAGTTGCGAAATCGCAGACCGTTATAAGCCAGATGATCGATGGTTGGCGTCTGATTCTCCGAACTCCCATAACAGCGGAACCAGTCCTTGCCCACGTTATCGAGCAAAATAAAGATGATGTTCGGGCGCTGGTCCTGTTTTTGTTCCGCAGCCTGCGCGGGCAGTGCGCAGAGAACCATGCAGCAGATCAGACAGACATTCACACACAGACGTTTCATAACACTCTCAGTTCCAGTTTTGAAGCGCAAGTTTCGTTTCCACAGGTTCAACCTGAATCATCGCCGTGGATGCACCCCGCATTTTCTGAATCTGGGGCAGTACTTTCTCACTCGCAATATACCAGGCCATCCCCAGCAACAGCACAAAGCCGATGCTGGCCAGAATATTCATCCCGATTCCGTTCCGATGTTCGCCCATCACTTTTTTACTGCTGGTCAGCAACAATAACGCGCCCGCAGCCAGAGGGGCCGCCACAACGGTCACCGCCTGGGCAGCAACAATCGCCACCACCGGTTTCGTCCCCGACTGGATCACGTAGAGCCCGACGAACATCCCGGTCAACAGTACCGCTGCCGTCAGAATACGCGTCCACTTATCCTGGGGCGTGCCCCCCAGGCCCAGGCTGTCAGACAGAATAAATCCGCCGATCATCGAATTCACGATAAATGAAGAGTAGGCTGCCGAGAACAGTCCAATGCAGAACAGAATCTGTCCTTTATCTCCAAACAACGGCTGCAATGCATTACCGACATCGCTGACTCCCGACAGTTCTTTCCCCCGCAGTACCGCGGCTGCAGTCGACATGATCATGATCGTGATCAATGCCATAATCGTCACGCTGATAACAGAATCGATGCGGCCATCTTTCAGATCCTGAACTTTCCAGCCTTTGAACCGCGCCAGGTAAGACTGGTAAAATGCGGCTGAAATTACAAAGGTGGTTCCCACCAGTCCCAGCAACGAAAGATTCAGAATCGAATCCAGTCCGTCACTGCCATATCCGGGAATCACCCCCTCTGCCATTTCCAGCAGATTGGGTTTCGCGAAAAACAGATTGATGGCAAAGGACGCCAGCATCAAAGCCACAAAGATCGACATCAATCGTTCGACCAGCTTATACAGGTTCTTGAAGCCGAACAGAAACGCCAGTGAAATCGCATTGAAGATCACGATGCCATATTTGAAATCAGTATAACTTTCCAGAGCCGAATGCACTCCGATATTATTTCCGAACTGATAGGCGGCTGAGATAAAAAAGACACCGCAGCCAATCAAAATGGTTAACGGACGTCCCACCATTTTAGCCAGCAGGGTGCAGGTCGACTCTTCAGTCACTGTCCCCAGTTTCGCACCGAGTGAAGTATAAATCAGCATAAAGAAAACCGAGATCAGCACGACCCAGATCATGCTGTAACCGTCTTTGGCTCCCAGATTGGAACTCGATAAAATACTTCCGGGACCAATCACCACACAGGCGGTTACCAGGCCGGGGCCAATCCGTTGCCACCAGTGGGGCCGGGCATTCGTTGCTGATTCTGCTGCTGCTTCACTCACGGGACGGGTATCCTCAGAAGGTTCTCAATGTGGTGTGGGGAAAACATATGCAACCTTCATTATGCGAAACTCAAGACAAGACACAATCCTCTTCTTCTTCGTCCGGTTTTATTTTGTAAAGATTCTTAGTAATGTTTAAGATAGCTTTACAGTCGGCTCCTGCGCTGCGGACTGCCGCCGGCTTTCAAGCTGCTCGTTATTCCTCGCCATAGATTCATTCGACCAAAGGATCATCACGTGAAAGCTCTGTTGAATCTGCTCGCCCTGATCTGTCTGCTGTCTGGACTTTTCTCCAATCCGCTGTCTGCTGCGGAGTCCAACCGGAAGCCCAACTTCATCGTCATCTTTTGCGACAACCTGGGTTATGGCGATATCGAACCTTTCGGCTCGACCGTCAATCGGACCCCCTGTTTAAACCGTATGGCACGCGAAGGACGCAAATTCACTCACTTCTGTGTGACCGCAGGTGTCTGCACCCCTTCACGGGCCTCCATCATGACCGGCTGTTATTCACAGCGGGTTGGCATGCACTGGAATCCCCGCGACGGACAGGTACTGCGACCGATCTCTCCCTACGGACTGAATCCCGAAGAAGTCACGGTTGCCGAAGTCCTGAAGCAGAAAGGCTACAAGACCGGCATGATCGGGAAATGGCACCTCGGAGACCAGCCTCCTTTTCTGCCCACCAAACAGGGCTTCGATTATTTCTATGGCATTCCCTACAGCGATGACATGACCCAGGCCGTCGGGCAGCGACTCGGCGATCGCCTGGATGGCAAAAACTGGCCTCCCCTGCCCGTCATGCTGAACGATACTGTCATCAGAGCCGGCGTCGATCGTAATCTGCTCACCAAAGACTACACCGAAAAAGCGGTCGAGTTCATTGAACAGAACAAAGACGAGCCCTTCTTCCTCTATTTCCCACAGGCCATGCCCGGCAGTACCAGCAAACCGTTCGCCAGTGATGCCTTCCGGGGCAAAAGTAAAAACGGCCCCTGGGGTGACAGCATCGAAGAACTCGACTGGTCGACCGGACAACTGCTCGACAAACTCGTCGAGCTGGGCATCGACGACGATACGCTCGTCGTCTGGACGTCAGACAATGGCTCTCCCATGGCCCGGGACATGAACAGCACCGAACGGGGAACCAACAAACCGCTGCATGGTCGCGGCTACACCACTTCGGAAGGCGCCTTCCGCGTCCCCACCATCATGTGGTGGCCGGGCCGCGTTCCCGCCGACACGGTCTGTACCGAACTGGCAACCACCATGGACCTGCTCCCTACCTTCGCCGATCTGGCAGGCGCCAAAGTACCCACCGATCGCATCATCGACGGACACGATATCCAACCTCTGATCTTTGGCACAGAAGGCGCGAAAAGCCCCTACGATGTCTTCTACTATTACGCGATGGATCAGCTGCAGGCCGTCCGCAAAGGGCCCTGGAAACTGTTTGTGCCACTCAAAGAATTCAGTCGGCACCCGCACTTCAAAAAAGGAGAAGGCTCTCAGCCGCTCCTGTTTAACGTCGTCACCGATATCAGCTGCGAGCACAATGTCGCCGACCAGCATCCGGAGATCGTCAAAGAACTGCAGGCCCTCGCCGAAAAGGGACGTGCCGACCTGGGAGACACCAATCGCCCCGGTGCCAATCAGCGCAAAGCAGCGCACATTGAGAATCCGGTCCCCCCGACCCTCAAAACAACATCCACTAAATAATCATTATTCCGAAGAGAGTTTCGGAATCAGCCAGCATACGAAAGAATTCCATGCATTCACTGGAAACCGACTGCCGGACCGTTAAGCAGAAACTGGATTCAGATCAAAACTTTGTTCTGCTCGACTGCCGGGAACAGAATGAATATGACCACGTCCATATCGACGCAGCACGCCTGCTCCCGATGAGTGAAATTCAGGAGCGGGCAGGAGAACTGGAAGACCTCCGTTCTGAGGAAATCATCGTCTACTGCCATCACGGCATGCGGAGTCTGCAGGTCGCCAGCTGGCTGTCACAAAATGGTTTTACGAATGTCAAAAGTATGCAGGGGGGCATCGATGCCTGGTCCTGCGAAATCGATGATACCAAACCGCGGTATTAAACCCGAACATAGCCGCGGCAAGTCCGCGTTGATACAATGTGCTCTCCGTCTTTAATGCAACACCTGATGAATCCACTGTGGGAGTTTGAGATGTCTTACGAACATGTCTTTTATCTGTTTCCGCTGGTCGTCGGAATGGTCCTCAGCAATACCGCTCAGGCCACCGCAGCCGATGAGCCCCTGGTCTTCATTTCGGCATTCGCAGCTGGTGAAGAGGGTGCCATCCATGCTTACAAATTCAATCCCGAGACAGGTGAGCTCACGCAGGTCGCACGGACCGCTGATGTCGAGCATCCCTTCTTCCTCGCCGTGTCGCCCGACAACCGCTACCTGTACTCGATCCATGCCCCCGGTAAATTCAGCGGCAAAGACAATGAATTTGTCTCCGCCTTCGAACTGGAGGAACGCACCGGCAAACTGAAGCTGCTCAATCGGCAGTCCTCACTGGGAACCGCTTCCTGTTACCTGGATATCGATGACACCGGTAAAGCAGTTGTGGTTGCCAACTATACCACAGGCAGTGTCGCTTCCCTCCCCGTCAATGCCGATGGCTCGCTGGGAGAAGCAGCCACGTTCGTGCAGCACGAGGGTTCCAGCGTGAATCCCAAGCGTCAAAAAGAACCGCACGCCCACTGCAGCGTCATCAGCCCGGACCAGAAATATGTCTTCGCCGCCGACCTGGGGCTCGACAAAATCATGGCTTACAAACTGGATCCCCAGACCGCGAAACTGACTCCCGCTACGCAGCCGTTTGTCAGAACCATCCCCGGTGCCGGCCCGCGTCATCTGACCTTCCATCCGAATGGAAAGCAGATGTATGTCATCAACGAACTCAAGAATTCCATCACGGAATTCGATTACGATCCCGCAACCGGCTTTCTGACCGAAGGCCAGACCATCGACACCCTGCCCGCTGACTTCACCGATGTCAGCCACTGTGCCGACCTGAAATTCACTCCCGATGGTCGGTTCCTCTACGGGACGAATCGCGGCCATGACAGTCTGGCGGCTTACAGTGTTGACCCAGAGGGAAAATTATCGCTGATCGAAATCATCCCCAGTCTGGGCAAAGGACCACAGAACCTGGTCATTACCGCGGACGGGAAGCATCTGCTCTGTGCGAATATGCCGGGGAATAACGTCGTGGTCTTCGCCATCGATCAGCAGACCGGCAAACTGACGGCCGTCGGCGAACCGATCTCCATCCCCAGCCCGTCCTGCATCATGATTCGTTAACTGGCACAGCAGAAAGGAATTCTACTCGGACGGCGTCTCAGCCTTGGATGGCTCGTCTTCGCTCTCTTCCGGGTGTTTTGCATCATACTGTTCCATCAGCAGAGAGGGGCAGGTTTCTTCCTCTTCGCACTGTTTGCAAATCACCTGAATCAGGTCGGCACCGCCCAGGCGCAGCTGATTTTCTTCGCAATACTTGTAGAGTTCCTTTAAATGCGTACAGACCATGACGGGGCCTCCTCTCTATCAGATAATCGCTCCCTTTGAGAACAGGGAGCGGTGAATTGTGTGACTCTCTCCATTTTTGATTTTCTGCCGATTTCCTGCAAGAGGAAAATGGGAATAACGCGGTCTCTTTCGGCTGGAGTTGCTTCCGCAGCAACAGTCACAGTACGATACGGAAACGGCCCCGTGGCCTTCCCACTGTATGTTATTTAAGGTCGTTAGCGCTGCGATCCTCATTGAAAACCGAACTCATTGAAATCCGAACCAGGACAAGCAACTCATGACTCACTCCTCTGAACCCTGGACGTTTCTGCATGTCAATGACAGTCATATGGGTACGGCTCGCTCTTACCGCTTTCGGCCGGCGATCAACAAACGCTGGGCTGCCATCAAACAGCAGATGTCAGAGATCGATGCCGACCTCCTGCTCCACGGCGGCGACCTGACGCGCGACGGCGACACGCACGAGTTCGAATACCAGCAGGCCCGCGAAGATCTGAATACACTCCCCTTCCCCACATTCATCATCCCCGGGAACATGGATGTCGGCAACAAACACACCGCCGTCAACGGAGTCAAACCGCGGTGGGATCCCAAAGGCCTGGGCTGGAATGACCCGGATCTGAATATGACCGGCGAACGCCTGGATCTCTTCAGCAACTACTTTGGCCCTCTGCAGTGGACCTTCATGCACAAAGAGATCCGCTTCACCGGCTTTTATGCCGCCGTCGCAGGCACGGGTCTCCCCCATGAAGACCGCTTCTGGCGCATGCTGGAACAACTCCCCGATCTGCCTGCAGGAAAACATCATGTCGCCGTCATGCATTACTGGCCCTTCATGGAATCCCCTGATGAACCGGACTGGGACCCAACCAAAGGCGAGGAATACGACAACTGGTATTTCTCAATCAATCCGCCACACAGACAAAGATTGTGGGAGATCCTCAAAGCAGCCAAAGTGGAGATTCTGTTTTGCGGTCACGTCCATACGGGACGCGCCGTGCAACACATCGACGGCATTCGCATCTATCGCACCCAGGCGGCAGGCAACACCGGACAGCTGGCAGAACGCTGGCCCGAAGCTGACACCCGCTTTGGATTTCATCGCTGCGATGTTTCAGAAGCCGGGATCGACGTCACCTTCATCCCCGGCCTCGACCAGTGCGACGAGTTCGGCACTTTCGGACCGCTGGGGCATCCCCCGGTCGAAGAACGTGATTACTCGGTCGCGGAAGAAAAACCGCCGCTGATTCCCGATGCCCATCATTAATTCCCATTGGAGAGATCAACCATGCACGGACGCGTTTTTATTGCAGTCAGTCTGGACGGATTCATCGCCCGTAAAGATGGCTCCCTCGACTGGCTTCCCGGCAGTGATGGTGCCGGCGATCAGACGGCTGAAGATTTCGGTTACCAGCAGTTCATGGACGGAATCGACGTTCTCGTGATGGGCCGCCATACGTTCGAAACAGTCCTCTCCTTCGGCACCTGGCCCTACGGCGACAAACGGGTGATCGTCCTCAGCAGCCAGTCGCTTAGTCTACCAGATCATCTGCCCGCCTCGGTCGAAGTCAGAAACAGTTCGCCCACACAGCTGTTTCAGGATCTGACAGAAGAGGGTCTGAACAATGCCTACATCGACGGCGGCATTACGATCCAGCGATTTCTCGCAGCCGGACTGATCGACGAGCTGATCATCACGCGCATTCCCACCTTGATTGGCGAGGGACTCCCCCTGTTCGGCGCACTCGCGCAAGACATTCCGCTTCAGCACCGAGAGACACGTTCCTTTGATAACGGTTTCGTCCAAAGCCGATATGCAGTGCAGAATGCAGTATCTTCAGACTGATTGTTTTTGCGACGAAATTCCCGGGATTCCGCTTCCCGCCTGAGGCGAAATCGCAGTATACTCCAGAGCAGAAGACACCCATCCCGTGTGGGAAGCCTCCCCGCTATGCCCTGCCCGTCTGATTCACGAAAGGAACAGACCATGTCAACGCGAATTATTGCCTGCACTCTCATCTGCCTACTCTCATCCACGCTGCTTTCAGCAGCAGATAAACCCGATAAAACTGCTGTCCTCGATGCCGAACTGCTCAAAGCAGTCAAAACGCTGGACGAAGCCTTTTCCAAGCGGGACAAGGAAACGATTCGCCGGATGACCGATGAGCGGCACATTTCCATCGCACCCAGCTACCAGTTTTTCAGCCAGAAAGATCAACTGGAGGCTCTGCCCGAACTCAAGCTGACCCTCTTCAAGGCCAGCCCGAAAAAGATCATCCACACCACACCGAGCGCGGCCATCATCACCTACGAAGCCCAGATTGAAGGAACCTTCGAAGGTAAGCAGCTGGCGAAGCATGTGCAGATTCTGGAATGCTGGATCAAACGCAAGGGAGAGTGGCTCGAAGTCTCCTACCAGGAAACGCCCATTCCCTGATCGAACCGGTCGTAGCGCAGGAACATCAGGAATCAGCGGGTTCCTGTGCTGCCTCCTTCATCCAGGTCTGCAGCATGTCACGCAGCATGCCCAGTTCCTTCCACAATTGCCCCTGGTCTTTGTTCGCATGTTCGAAGCACCAGGGCCCCCGAAATCCGGCCTGCCAGCCAATCTCGAAACAGCGTTTGAGATCATACAGCGGATGCTCACCGCGGGGACCAATGGCCCGTGCTTTAAAATCACAGGTGACCGCAATCGGAAATGTCTTCGCCAGCCCTGCGTAACGCAGTTCATCACTGTCCCAGTTCCCCGTATCGGGACAAGCCGCCACCTGATGACCAATCGCCTTGACCAGTTTGACGACGGACTCGGGATCGTTCTGCATCCAGCCGTAATTCTCAACCAGCAATTGGACATTCCGTTCCGCACCGTAATCACACAACTCCCGGTAGCTGTCGATATGAATCTGCATATCGGGACGCTGCGTTCGAGGCAGCGGACGCGCCCACTTCAGTCCCAGCTCGGAAGCCACATCGATCGACGCCTTATAGGTTTTCAACGCGTGTGCGCGAGTGGCCTGATCGGGACTGTTCATGTCCAGCTTTCCCTGGTTCATTTTCAGGTTGGTCAACACGCATCCCACCCGATCCGCTGCATTCCGCAACTGTTCCAGGTACTTGCCATCGGTCACTGACACTGTGGACGTATTCAGATCGATGACCGTCATCCCCAGTTCCTCCCGCAGCATGCGGGGCAGGTCCAGCAGAGAGATTTTTCCCTTGGCAGCCCGGGGCGAGAGATGTCCCGAAAAAGAAGAAGTCGTGATCCCCAGCGCACGCTCAAGTGAGGGAGCCGCCTTGGCTTTCTGTCCTGAATCGGCCTTGATAGACCGTCGATCCAGCAACGGGATCGCCAGGGCGCCGCTGCCCGCCTGTAGAAACGCTCTTCGTGAAAACTTCATTTTTGCTTCTCCGCTTCAGAACACTACAATGCATGTCCGACAGTTTAGATCTGCCATCGTACGCCAGTTCGAAGTCAGATGTCATCTGGAAATATTGATTTTTCTGAAACGCAGGCCACTCCGATGAAGTATTTCCCCTGAACGGACTTCCCTCATCAGTCGACTTTCATTCGAACGAATTGCCGATCATGCCCGATTCTCTGTTTCGATTCTGTACGCTGCTCCTGATCTGCTGCTGCCTGCAAACAGCCTCGGCCCGGGAGCAGGCACGCCCCGAAATTCATTCCAATACAGGGCCCCTGCAGTTCAAAGACATCCGCTACCTCACCCGCTCCCTCGCTGATTTTCCAGACCGCAAGGCATTCGTCATCGTCGCCTGCAACACGACCTGCCCCCTCGTCAAACGCTATCTCCCCAAACTCAAACGTCTCGAACAGCAATATCGCCCACAGGGAGTTCAATTCATCGCCCTGCACACCGGCCCCACTGACTCCATTCGCGAGATCGCCGAATTTGCGGTAGAACACGAAATCCCCTTCCCCAATGTCCAGGATCGCAAGGGAACCTCCGTCGCTGCTCTGGGACTGACCCGCACGCCGGAAGTCGCCGTTCTCGACGCCAGCTACCGTCTCCACTACCGCGGCCGCATCGATGACCAGTACCGCATCGGGGGTTCGCTGCCGCGACCTTCCCAGGAGAATCTGACGGCCGCGATTGAGGGAGTCCTGCACGGAACGCCGATTTCCGTAACAGAAACCAACGTGGATGGCTGCCTGATTACCCACGCAGCCCAAACAGAGCCCGACCGGTCACTCACTTATTACAAAGACATTCAGCCACTGCTGCAAAAACATTGCACAGACTGTCATCGCCCCGGCACTGAAGCCCCCTTCGCCTTAACAACGCTCGCTGAAGTCCAGAATAACGGTGCGATGATCGCGGAGGTCGTCTCCGACCAGCGCATGCCCCCCTGGTATGGGGGGACGTCACACGCCGAGTTCGCCAATCACCGTGGCATGTCCCGCCGGGAACGTAAACAGGTGACGGACTGGGTCGAGTCAGGCATGCCCGCCGGAACAGAACCCGCCGATTTCAAACCCGCGCTCACTGAAGTCGACGCCGATAAGTGGCTGATCGGCGAACCTGATCTCAAAATCAGCATGCTGGAAAGACACGCGCTCCCCGCGGAGGGATACATTCCCTACCGCTACACCATTCTCCCCTACGTCTTCCCCGAGGATACCTGGGTCTCTGCAATCGAAATCAAACCCGACAATCCCGGCGTCGTCCATCACTGCAACATGGCGGCTGTCACCTTAACGAAGAAATGGGACGAGTCGAATTTTCTCACCGGAAAAGTGCCGGGCTCGGGACCGATGATGCTGCCCGAAGGACTGGGGGTCATGATCCCCAAAGGGAGTGCCCTGGCGTTACAGATTCATTACACCTCGACCGGCAAACCGGAAAACTGTCGCATCTCGGTCGGCTTTAAATACGTGCAGGGCAAAGTTCAGAAACGGTATCGCTTCCTGATCATCAAAAATACGAAATTCGAGATCCCCCCGGAAGCCCCGCACTACGAGGTCAGCAACGCCCGCACACTCAAACAGGACGCCCACGGCATCGGACTCTTCGCCCACATGCATCTCCGCGGCAAGGATCTCTCCTTCCTGGCCCATTACCCGGAAGGGAAACAGGAAAAACTGCTGGTCATTCCCAATTACAGCTTCGACTGGCAAATCGGTTATCTCTGGAAAGACCAGCGGCACTTCTTCCCCAAAGGCACCCGCATCGAAGCCATCGCCCACTACGACAATTCGGCTTTCAATCCCTTCAATCCGGATCCAGGTGCCACCGTCAGGGAGGGACCGCAGACCTACCATGAAATGCTGTACGCGTTCTTCTTCTACACCTATGCGAATGAGCGGCTGAATCTGACCATCGATCCCCGCACCGGACAGGCGGTTCCCTGACCGGCGCCTGCAGGCTGATTTCTGGTTGAGAACTGGTTATGATTGTCAGAATGTAAGCGTTATCTGCAGAATCAACCGAAGCCGACTGTTTGCCGAGAATCCTCATGCGTGTCCTGTTCCTGATCTCCGGGAAGAATGTTCCCTCCTCTCGATTTCGGGTGCTGAATTATCTCCCCTTTCTCAAACAGGCAGGCATCTCGTGTACGGTTCTCGCCAGTTACCCCGAAAAATATGAGCACATCCCCTGGCTCGGCTACCGCCTCAGCTACCTGCTCAAACGCATCACCCGCTACCTGCATTATCTCTACGCCTGCCTGAGACCCTTCGATCTGATTTTCATCGAACGGGAAATCTTCGACATCCCCGCCTACGACATGGAACTTTTGTTCCTGAACCGACCCGCCAAATGCGTTCTCGATATTGACGATGCGATTTTTCTCCGCTATCCCAAGAAATTCCAGGTACTGGCGGAGAAAGTCGATCTGCTGATCGCCGGCAACCAGAATCTCTGCGCAGTCGCCCGTAAATATAACGACCACGTCCGACTGCTCCCCACGTCGGTCATCACCGGTAAATACCCCCTCAAGGATTTTAGTCAGCCCCCCACCACCAAACCAGTCATCGGCTGGACCGGCCTTGATACCAACATCCCGAACCTCAAACTCGTCGTCCCGGCACTGAACCGCCTGGCAGAAAAATACGAATTCACACTCTGCATCATCTCAGCCTCCCCCGACCCGATCGCGGAGCTTGAACTGAAGGGAGTCGAAGTCCGCCACCTGGTCTGGAATCCGGAAACGGAATATCAGGACCTCTCCGCCTTCGACATCGGCATCATGCCCTTAAAAGACGATGAATGGTCCCGCTACAAATGCGGCTTAAAACTGCTGCAATACATGGCCCTGGGAATCCCCGCCGTCGCGTCGCCGGTCGGCGTCAATGCAGAGATCATCGAACAGGGGGAGAATGGATTCTGCGCCGATTCAACCGAGGCCTGGTACGCCTCCCTGGAACAGTTACTCACCTCACCCGAGCTGCGAAAACAAGTCGGCCTGAGCGGCCGGAAAACGGTCAAAGAAGAATTCGATACCGAACGCAACAGCCAGCGTTTGATACAGTTCCTGGAAGAGACAGTGGATCAGAACTGATTTCCGAAGATGCTGCCGCGAATGGTGAGCTAAGAGTGATGGACAATTAAAGCCTCTTCAGCATGCTCAATAAAGGCCATTCCGACACATGGAGACTGTGAATGGTGTCGGATCACACTTTCAGGGCCACATAGATACGTGAATCCAGCCCTTCAAAGTACAACTCATTTTTGGAGTCATACTTTGCTTTGGGCTTGGTCCAGATCCGCCCATCCGCCAACTGCACACGATCCGGACACGATTCGTAGGCAATTTTGATCATCCGGAAAAGACGGTGTAGCGTCTCACGGTTATGAGCCAGGATGCAGGTGGTATGATCCAGATATATGGTTCAGTGATCATTGCGTGGAGATTAGCGCAATGGTGGGGAGGTGTCAAATTATTTCAGTAACAGCTTTTGCTTCCCACAATCCTCTCAAAGCTTCAATATGATTTGGGGCAGTCAATTCAATTGGCATTTCGCGACCAAAAACGAATATCCGGACACGGTTGTAAGGTCTTGTTGAAACGTGATCACCATAAAAATCCTCACCTTCCTCCCATTACCGCCACGATTCATCACCTGCATCCAGTTCTGCCCCAGGTGTAAAATCAATCTTCAATATCAAGCCAGTGTTGATTAACTCATCGCCTATCTTTATGAAATGCATTCATCGACTCCAACTCAAAAATATAATTTGTTGTTAAACATCATAGTTTGGCGAGATCAATGAAGTTTTATATTTTGCAAATGCAGCATCAGTGTTCTGTGAACATTGACCACAGACATCAATAGCTTTTGTTTGTGGACCATTTCCCAAGTCAATTTCACCTGATGCATACCCCCACCCAGCAGGATAATCAGCACCTTCATTAGCCCGAACTTGTTTCCCACAAGAATCGCATTCCCATACGATCATAGTCACTTCTTTTTTTACCATAACTTATTCCTTAACCTGAGTACTGAATCCCAAATAAATCACCCCCATTCTCAGTATGTCCAGATAATTGTTCAATGCAATCTTGTGCATTTGCTCATTTCTTCACGGATTTTCTGACAGGGCACTATTCCCCGTAATCACTGTCCGCAGTATTCGCCGTATCAGAGCAGCCGCCACGAGCGAACTTCGCATAGCCATAGAAGGGCTTACCATCATTTTTCGGTGACGGAGTACCATTTGATTGCAGCAGGAGCAGATGGGGGCGGGGTTCATGCAGGAACAAGGACTACGGATTTGATTAATAATCGCCCGCACTTTATGCTTTTTTTGTGTAGAGCTTTCCACTCTCTGATTCCTATTCTGTGTGGCTACCTACGCTCTTGCACGGAAACCCTGTGTCATTTTGATAAAAGGGGTCGAGCGCGCAAAAAAAGCCTCACCCAGATATGTATCTGGATGAGGCTTTGATATAGCAAAAGGTTGGTGGTCAAGTTTTAAGAGCTTCGTCCTCATCAGGTTGTTGATCG